>CAZIUC010000028.1:0-45288 GCA_964542455.1 uncultured Thiobacillus sp.
CTCGGCCATCTTGGGTTCCAGCGAGACCTGGGCGTAGGAGTCGAAGCCCAGCATCCGCGCGGCCTCCTGGCGGAGTTCGAGAATGCGTGAAATCAGCGTGGTGTTGTCCAGTTCGGCGGGGCCGAATTCGGAGGCGCGCGTGGTGTATGCGCGGTACATCTCTTCGCGCAAAGCGCGGTTTTCGCAGTACTGAACGATGGGCATGAAGGAGGGGGCTTGCAGGTTCAATTTCCAGCCTGTCTTGCCGTCGGCTTCCGCCATTTCCCTGAACATCGCGCGGGCGTCGTCGGGCAGGCCGGCGAGTTCAGCTTCGTCGTCGATGAATTTCGACCAGGCGCGGGTGGCGTCGAGCAGGTTTTCCTCGAACTTGGCGGAAAGCTTGGCCAGTTCTTCCTGGATTTCCATGAAGCGGGGTTTTTGCGCCTCAGGAAGATCGGCGCCGCCGAGACGGAAGTCGCGCACTTCGTTGTCGATGATCTTCTGGCGCGCCGTGCCGAGGTGGGCGAATTCGGGCGCGGCGGCGAGCGCCTTGTATTGTTTGAACAGGCCTTCGTGCTGGCCGAGTTCGGCGTAGTACTGGGTGATCTTGGGCAGGTTCTCGTTGTACACCTCGCGCAGCTCCGGGCTGTCCAGCACCGAATGCAGGTGGGATACCTGGCCCCAGGCGCGTGACAGGCGTTCGTTGGCGTCGTCCATCGGCGCCACGAAGGCGTCCCAGGTGGGCGCGACACTCAACTGGCGTTCCACCAGCGCGCGGTTTTCCGCCAGCAACTGATCGATGGCCGGGCTGACGTGTTCGGGGCGGATTTCGGCGTAACGGGGCAGGCCGGAGAAGTCGAGCAAGGGATTCATGACGAGTGCGGTGAAGTGGCAACCCCCACCATATTGGGGCGCGCCGCCAGGTCTACAATCCCCACCTTCTCCCCGGCCGCCGCTCCCCGCGCATGCGCAAGGTCTTCCTCCGCACCCTGTTCCGCTACTACAGCTTCTATACCGGCGGCTTCGTCATGTTCCTGCTCGCGCTGGCGGTGGCCGAGTACATGGGTATGCCGGAACAGTGGATAGGCTGGACCTTCATGACGGCGACAGTGGCGCTCTATGCCGGCATCGGCATCATCAGCCGCACTTCGGATGTCGATGAATTCTATGTCGCCGGGCGGCGCGTACCGGCGGTATACAACGGCATGGCGACCGGCGCCGACTGGATGAGCGCCGCCTCCTTCATCGGCCTGGCCGGCACGCTGTACCAGAAGGGTTACGACGGGCTGGCTTTCGTGATGGGTTGGACCGGTGGCTATGTGCTGGTGGCTCTCTTGTTGGCGCCTTATCTGCGCAAGTTCGGCCAGTTCACCATTCCCGATTTCATAGGCGCTCGCTATGGTGGCGGCAGCGGCGGCAATACCGTGCGCGGCATCGCCGTGGTGGGCACGATTCTGGCCTCTTTCACCTATGTCACCGCGCAGATATTCGGCGTCGGCATCATCACCAGCCGCTTTCTCGGCATCACTTTCGAGACCGGCGTTTTCGTCGGCCTCGGCGGCATCCTGGTGTGCTCCTTCCTGGGGGGTATGCGCGCCGTAACCTGGACCCAGGTGGCGCAGTACATCATTTTGATCATCGCCTACCTGATGCCGGTGGTGTTCATGTCCTACAAGGTCACCAATGTGCCGGTGCCGCAACTGGTCTACGGCGAGGTGATGCAGAAGATTGCCGCGCGGGAGCGGGAAATCATGGCCGATCCGGCGCAAATCGAGGCGCGCGACGCCTATGCGGCGCGCGCCCGTGCCATCGAAGTGAAATTGCAGTGGATCGATGCCGCCGGCCCACAGGCCAATGTCAACGCGGCGAGTCGGGAGCGCTGGCAACAGGAAATGCGGGAGGCCCAGGAAAAATCGCATCCGCTCCAGCCGCACGGCGAAGCGTTCCCCGGCGAGACCTCAGCGGAACGCGACAGCGCGCGACTCAACTTTCTCGCTCTGACTTTCTGCCTGATGGTCGGCACGGCGGCGCTGCCGCACGTTCTGATGCGCTACTACACCACCCCTTCGGTGCGGGAGGCGCGCGAATCGGTGGTCTGGTCGCTGTTCTTCATTTCCTTGCTCTATTTCACCGCGCCGGCCTACGCGGTGTTCGCCAAGTACGAGGTCTACAGCAACCTCATCGGCACCTCGATCGCCGACCTGCCGGCCTGGGTGGCGTCCTGGGCCAAGGTGGGCCTGGTGGCGGTGGAGGACATCAACCGCGACGGCATCCTGCAACTGGCGGAACTGACCCTGAACCCGGACGTGATCGTGCTGGCCACCCCGGAGATCGCCGGCCTGCCCTATGTGGTGGCCGGCCTGGTGGCGGCCGGCGGGCTGGCGGCGGCGTTGTCCACCGCCGATGGCCTGCTGCTCACCATCGCCAACGCCCTCTCGCACGATGTCTACTACAAGATGATCAACCCCGATGCCACCACCGGCCGCCGCATCACCCTGGCAAAATCCCTGCTTCTGGTGGTGGCGCTGCTTGCCGCCTGGGCCGCTTCGCGACGGCCCGACACCATCCTGTCGATGGTCGCCTGGGCCTTTTCCATCGCCGGTTCCTGCTTCTTTCCGGCTCTGGTGATGGGCATCTTCTGGAAACGCGCCACCCGCCAGGGCGCCATCGCCGGCATGCTGATCGGGATGGGCCTCACCCTGTTCTACCTGATCGGCGTGAAGTTTTTCGGCATGCATAAATGGTTCGACATCTCGGACATCTCCGCCGGCATCTTCGGCATTCCCGCCGGCTTCCTCGCCATCGTCTTGGTCAGCTTTCTCACCCCCGCTCCGGATGCCGCCACCCAGGCGATGGTGGAGCATGTGCGGTATCCGGCTGCCTAAAAGGCGCCGGAAGGAGTTGTCGAAGGGTAGGGGCTGCATCGACCAGCGCACGGCTTGCCCGCCTGGTCAGCGACTGGCTTTCCAGCGCCACAGATCTGTCATGATTAGTGTGAATTACACACACGGAATTCTATTTCTCCCCGTATTTTTGTGTTTCTGTGTATGAAGTCTGGAGCATTGAAGGCAACCCTTAAGGTGTGATCAATCTTTGACGTGTAAAATATTTACACATATGATGCACATCACCATGTCGTCGGCATGGGCGATTTCCATCCCTCGATGTTTTCAGGTCAGGAGGCTTTCATGACTTCTAAGCGAACTATCCATTGGTTGGCGCTGCTGTTGGCGCCGTTATTGTTGCTAGCGCAACCCGTCCTGGCCGATTCCGACCATTCCGAATCCGGCAAATCCTCTTCTTCCGGATCCGGCTCCAGGGCTACGCTACAGGCCAGCCCCACGACCTTGTCGCTGACGGTGGGCGCTTCGGCGACGGTCAATCTGTCCAATGCCTCCGGCAGCGTGAAAGTGAGTACCTCCAATTCGACAGTCACCAGCGCGAGCTACGCCAGCGGCAAGGTCAAGGTCACCGCCAAGGCCGCCGGCAGCGCGACATTGACGGTCCGTGACTCACGCGGCAGCGTGGCCGTTTCGGTGACGGTGGCCGCGCCACTTTCCATGAGTGCCAGCCCAAGTGCATTGAGCCTGGCGTCCGGGGTTGAGGCGAATATCGCGTTGTCCAATGTTTCCGGCAGGCTGAGCGCGAGTTCCTCCAACACCCGCGTCGCCATAGTCGAAGCATCCGACGCGCGCGTCAAAGTCACCGCCAAGAGCGCGGGCTCCGCACAAGTCACGATCAAGGATGGCAAGACCACGCTGACGATTCCGGTCACTGTTACCCTGTCCAGCGGCGGTGGCGGCACGGGTGGCGGAACAGGAGGCACCACCGGCGGCGTCAGCGGCACTTCCTACACCCTGGTGGCCTGGAACGACCTGGGCATGCACTGCATGGACGGTGACTACTCGGTGTTCTCCATCCTGCCGCCGTTCAACAATCTGCATGCGCAATTGGTGGACAGCGGCAACAACAAGCTGGTTACCTCCGGTGTCACCCTGACCTATGAAGCCATGGCCGATCTGGATGGCTCGACCAACAGCATTTCCTCGACCAAGAGCAATTTCTGGCTCTATGCCCAGCCGCTCTATGGCGCCAATCTGCCGGACGACGTCGGCCTGACCGGTAACGCCGCGCCGTCGTTCACGCCCAATGCGCTTAGCTTTGAAGCGGCGAGCGGCCAGTACATCGCTGATGGCGTCCCGATCACCCCTTATGACGACGCCGGACGCAAGAATTTCTATCCCATGGTCAAGGTGGTGGCGCGCGATGTCGCCGGAAAACAACTGGCCCAGGCGCGTGTGGTGTTGCCGGTTTCCGATGAAATGAGCTGTGCCGCCTGCCATGCCTCGAACGCCGGTGGTGCCGCCAAGCCCGCTGTCGGTTGGGCCAACGATCCACAGACGGAGCGGGACTACAAACGAAATATTCTGGCGCTGCACGATGAGAAGTCGCTGAGCGTCAAGGCCTATCAGGACGCGCTGAAGGCCAAGGGCTACGCCGCCGCCGGCCTGGCAGCCACCGCCGCCAGTGGCAAGCCTATCCTGTGCGCCACTTGCCATGCCTCCAATGCCTTGCCTGGCACCGGCGTGGCCGGCATCAAACCCCTGACCACCTCTATCCATAGCCATCACGCCATGGTGAAAGACGCGTCCACCGGCCAGGTACTCGACAGCATCAATAACCGTAGCGCCTGCTACCAGTGTCACCCCGGTTCGCAAACCAAGTGCCTGCGCGGCGCGATGGGCAACGCGACGCTGGCCAACGGCCAGGCGGCGATGGATTGCCAGAGTTGCCACGGCACCATGTCCAACGTCGGTAGCGCCACCCGCACCGGTTGGCTGGATCAGCCCAACTGCCAGTCCTGCCACCACGACGGCAAACGCGATCTGGCTGCGGTCAGCAGCACCGGCATCCTGAAGAAGTGGCTGGATACCCGCTATGCCACCAACGCCAACGTTCCCGGCAGCGGTTTCAGCCTGTATCGCTTCAGCAAGGGCCATGGCGGCCTGCAATGCGAGGCCTGCCACGGGTCCACGCATGCCGTGTATCCCAGTTCCCATGCCAACGACAACGTGTTGTCGAATGATGTGCAGGGTCGCCCCGGCACCATCGGCGAATGCAGTGCCTGCCACAAGAAGGTGCCCATGACCGCCGACAAGGGGCCGCACGGCATGCATACGGTGGGCAGCGCCTGGGTAAGCGGCCATAAGAACTACGCCGAGAACAACACGGCGGCCTGTTCTTATTGCCATGGCGCCGACTACCGCGGCAGCGTCCTTTCCACGGTGAAAGCCGCGCGCAGCTTCAATGCCGATGGCAAGACGGTGAACTTCGCCGCCGGCCAGAAGGTGGGTTGCTATGACTGCCACAATGGGCCGAAAGGCGACTGAGCCTGACGCCGTGTCCAACAAAAGCGGGTGGGAGGTTTCCCATCCGCTTTTTTTCCATGAACCGGTTGGACTTTCCCTGCGAGAAGCGTGGAAAGTCCAACCGGCTGATAGATTCGCGGGGTTTGCAAACGAGTTGCATGCGCTCAGGGATGTTCTGGAGTGCTTAAATGGTCAATTGCTTAGAGCGCGCGGATAGACGCACTTGAGATGAATTCAAATCGGGACATGCCCACTCACGCCTCCCTGGTGACCTCGCCGGTGCTGTTGCGGGCGGTGCAACGCCTGTTGCGCCCGCTGGCGCGCCTGCTGATGGCTCATGGCGTCAATTATGTGGCGTTCTGCGATCTGGCCAAGGGCGTGTTCGTGGATGTGGCCGCGCGCGATTTCCCAGATGACGGCGCCACGGTCACGGATAGCCGGGTGAGCCTGCTCTCCGGCGTGCATCGCCGCGAGGTCAAGCGCCTGCGCGAGGAGATGTTGTTGCAGACGCCGCCTTCGCTCGTGGTTTCCCTGGGCGCCCAAGTGGTTTCGCGCTGGTGCGCCGATGCCGCCTATCTCGACGCCCAGCGCCATCCCGTGGCGTTGCCGCGTTCCGCCAGCCAGGGCGGCGCGGTGTCGTTCGAGCGTCTGGTGGAAAGCGTCAGCAAGGACATCCGCCCACGCGCCGTGCTCGACGAATGGCTGCGCCTGGGCGTGGTGACCCTGGACGCCGAGGACCGCGTACATCTGGTCGAACATGCCTTCGTGCCGGCGCGCGGGCTGGACGAGAAAAGCTTCTATCTGGGCAAGAACATAGGCGACCACCTCGCGGCGGCGACGCACAATCTGCTCGACGGCCAGCCGCCTTTCCTGGAGCGCAGCGTGTATTGCGATGGCTTGTCGACGGAATCGGTGGCGACCCTGCGCGCCCTCTCGCGCGAACTGGCGATCGACGCCATGCAGGAAATCAACCGCCGTGCCCTGCAATTGCAGGAAGCGGACCTGGGCCGGGAAGGCGCCAGCCAGCGCATGACCTTCGGCGTCTATTACTACGCGGAAGACGCCATGCGGAAGAGCGGAGAGGGGCGATGATGCGACTCACGCGCCTGCTGCTCGCCGGTCTTTTGTTGCTGTCGGGTGCCGCCCACGCCAATCCCTGCGCGCTGCCCGGCCTGAACCTGGACGGCGGCGGCATGGGGGGAAGCGGCCACCAGGGTGACGGCACGGGTTTGGGAGGCACCGGCCACGCTGGTGATGGCACGGGCACGGGGGGAACCGGCCACGACGGCGATGGCTCCGGCGTGGGCGGAACCGGCCACGACGGCAGTGGCAGCGGCGGTACCGGGTTGCGCGCGGACGGCCAGGGCCAGGGCGGCACCGGAATCGTGGGCGTCATCACCGGCTTCGGCAGCATCTGCGTCAATGGCCTGCGCGTGACTTACGACGCGAACACCCCCGTCAGCGTCGATGGCGAAAGCGGACACAGCGGGCAACTCGCCATCGGCCAACTGGTTTCGGTGGAGGCCGAGGGCGGCGGCACCACGCTGCGGGCGCGCCGCATCGCCCTGATTTCCGCGCTGGTCGGGCCGGTCGACTGGGTTTCGCCCGATGGTGACGGCTTCATGGCGATGGGGCAGCGGGTACGCATGGCGCCAGAGGGCGCGCCTCTGGGTGGCGCGCGCGGCAGTCTGCCCAAGCTGGGCGATTTCATTCGCGTCAGCGGCATGCGCGATGCGGCGGGCACTGTGCAAGCCACCCTGGTACAACGCATCAGCCGCGGAAAGCGGGTGTCGGTGACCGCGCCGCTGGACTATCAAACCGGCAACGTGGCGCGCGTCGGCCAGCTCAATGCCATTGCCGCGCAGCCGCTGCCGCCCGGCCAGGTGGTCCGTCTGTCCGGCGTTATGGAAAAGGGTGTCCTCATGGTGCGCGAGGTTCGCGTCGCCCCGGCGCTTGAATTCCTGGCAAAGCCGGAACGGTTGGTCCTGCAAGGGGTGGTGCAACGCGGCGCGGGGCCGGCGCTGCTGGATCTCGGCTACGCGCGCCTGATCGCCAAACCGGGGATGACGAGTAGCGCGAAGCCCGGCCAGTGGGTCCGGGTAGAAGTGGTGGCCCACGATCATGGTGTTCTGGAGGCCGTGCGCCTCGATGCCCTTCGCCCGGATGCCAGCCGCTATGAGGGACATCGCGAGCGGGAAGATGCGGCCGCCGGGCCGCAAGCGCAAGCGTCGCGGGAGCGTGAGGCCGGCAGCGAAAAATCGGAGAAGGTGGAGACACCAGAAGCCCCGGAAACGCCGGACAAGGCCGGGTTCGAAAAGATCGACACGATCGAAAGGGTCGAGAAGATCGAGAAGATCGAGAAGATCGAGAGGGTGGAGAAAGTGGAGAAACCCGAGAAGGTCGAGAAGCCTGAGAAGGTCGAGAAGCCTGAGAAGGTGGAGAAACCGGAAAAGATCGAGAAGCCTGAGCGGGTGGAAGCCCCCGAGAGGGTGGAAAGGCCGGAGAGAGTGGAAAGACATGATTAGCAACGAACCGGGGACGCTGAAATGAACAAGCTCTATGCCGTGGCCGTGCTGTCGGCCTTGCTCGCGTTTCCCGCCGGCGCGGGGGATTTGACCCTCAGCAGCGGGTTGGACTACAGCAACGGAAAATATGGCGCCAGCCAGTCCACGGAGATCTGGTACGTCCCGCTTACGGGCAAGTACGAAACCGGGGCATCCACATTCAAACTGACCGTTCCCTATGTGCGCATCACCACCCCCGCCGGCAGCACGACGGACGGCGGGAAACTGACCACGGTAGGTGCCGGCCCATTGGAGACTCAGGAAGGCCTGGGCGATGTGGTGGCCAGCTACAGCCATAGCCTGTTCGAACAGCCGGTAAAAGGGTTCCTGCTGGATCTGACCGCCAAGGCCAAGCTGGGCACCGCGGATGTCGGCAAGGGTCTGGGCACCGGCGAAAACGATTACACCGTGCTGGCCGATCTCTACTACCTGGCCGGCGCCTGGACACCTTTCGCCACCGTGTCCTATCGCTTCACCGGCGATCCGCCCGGCAGGAATCTGAAGAACGTCTGGGGCGGCACCCTCGGCCTGGGCTACAAGCAATCCTCCGAGAACAGCCTCGGCCTCATGTGGGATCGCCGCCAGGCCAGCAGCGCCAGCGGTATCGCCAGCAACGAGGTCACTGCTTACTGGGTGCGCAAGTTCGGAGGTGACATGAAACTGCAGGCCTATGCCGTCAAGGGTTTTTCAGACGGTAGCGCCGATTGGGGCCTGGGCTTGATGGTCAGCAAGATATTTAAATAATCCTTGCAGCCTGTGGGTTTCAATCTCCCCGCACGTAGCGTTGCCCGGCCCAGGTCAGCAGGGCGCCCGCCGCTCCCGCCAGCAGCCAGGGAAACGAGACCAGGATGGCCAGGACGACGCCATCCAGCAGGGAGATTCCGGCCAGCATGGCCGGGATGACAGGAAACGGAAACGGGTTCGCGCGACTGTTTTCGTGCCGGGCGACCAGGCTGATCGCGATGACGTAGATGAATTGCGCGCTTCCGGCCAGGAGTACCCAAGGCGAAAGCTGGCCAGTCATGGCAAGCGCGACGACAACGAATACCAGGAAGCGGCACGCGGCCATGAGCAATACGCTGAGGGGGCTGTGTTTGTGGCGGATGTCGTAGGCGATGATCGCGAGCAGCAGCAGGACACCAGCGCCGAGGCCGCGCGGGTCGGGCGCGATGGCGAGCAGGCCCATCCCGATCGCGAACAGCACGATGGTGAGCAGGCGGGCGTTTTCCAGCGAAACCCGTCCCGCCGGTAGCGGTCGCGATGGTCGCCGCAGTCGGTCATCCTCGACGTCGCAGAGGTCGTTGAGGCTCATTCCCGCCAGATAGAAGCACGAGAGCGCCAACGCCAGCAGGAGAATAGACGTGGGCATGAATGGGCCGCTCGCCAGCAAGCCAGCGGCCAGAACGTTGGTCCATACCGTGGGCAGATTGCTGACCCGGCAGAGCGCCAAATAGTTTTTGAGAATGCTCATGGCTCAGTCGGAGAAGACATGGCGAAGGAGGAGGTCATGGACATCGACGGCCTGGATGGCGTCCCGGTCGAGAAGCTGGGGCGCGCTGCTCATCAGGAGTGGGCCCGCTTCGGGGGCATCGGTGATACGGCCGTGTGAGCCTTTGACCAGCGTGGCGTCGAGCGGGATGACGCCCATCAGATAGCGGAACCCAAGTATTTTTTTTGCCAGGGTCGTGGCGATCTTGAGTTTTGGCAAGGCGATCGCGGGGTCGAGAAACAATTCGCACGGGTCGTAGCCCGGCTTGGCATGGATATTCACGGTCCGGGCATAGTCTGGCGCGCGCGCGTCATCCAGCCACCAGTAATAACTGAACCAGCTATCCGCTGCCGCGACCAGAACCAGTTCGCCGGACCGCTCATGGTCGAGGCCGTTGGCCTGCTTGCCTGCGTGATCGAGCACCTGTTCAACGCCCGCTAACCCGGCGAAAAGGGATTTGACCGCCGCCAGGTCGCGCGCATCACGAACATAGATGTGGCAAACCTGATGATCGGCAACGGCAAAGGCTCGGCTGGTGCCCGGATCGAGGTACTCCCGGCCCAGGTCGAGCTTCAGGGAGAGCAGGCCGGCTTCGCGCAGGATGCGATTGGGATGAATTGGGCGCCGCACAGGCGTGATGCCGTATTCGGAAAGCACGACGACGCGACAGTCCCGCGCCTGGAAGTGGTCGAGCAGACGGCCGCAGAGACCGTCGATCTCGGCCAGGTCCTGGGCGAGGTTCCCCTCTGGGCCCAGTTTCTGCAGGCAGTAATCCAGGTGCGGCAGGTAGACCAGTTGCAGGGTCGGCTGGAACGTCTCCTCGATGGCCATGGCCGCCTTGCCGATCCACTCGCTGGCGGCGATCGAGGTGGCCGGTCCCCAGAAGTGGAACAGGGGGAACTGGCCGAATTCCCGGTTGAAACGCTCCCGCAGTTCCAGCGGCGCGCTGTAGCAGTCGGGCAGTTTTCGGCCATCGGCGCAGTACAGGGGGCGTGGTGTCAGCGTGTAGTCGGCGCCGGTGTTCATGGCGTACCACCAGAAGGTGTTGGCCACGGTGAAGGCCGGGTCGCGCCGCCGCGCCGCGTCCCATATCTTCTCGCCCTGAATCAGTGAATTCGACTGGCGCCAGAACAGGACTTCATTGAGGTCGCGGAAATACCAGCCGTTGCCGACGATGCCATGGCTGGCCGGCATGCGCCCGGTCAGATAGGTTGCCTGCACGGCGCAGGTCACGGCCGGGGTCAGGGTCTGAATCGGAATGCTGTTTGGCAGCAGCGCGTTCAGGCGTGGCGTATGCGGCCCACCCAGAAGTGCCTGGGTCAGACCGACAATGTTAAGGACGACGGTGCGTTGCACTGAGTTGTGCCTCCAGCCACTGGATTTCCCGAATGATCGAATCCGTCACCGATGCGAGGCGCAGTTCGGGCGGAAGCACATCCCATGTGTAGGTTTCTATTTCCAGTAGCAGTTCTCGTGGCAAAAGGGGCAGGAACGCCTCCAGGAAGTGGCGAGTGGTGCCGTAGCCGCCAGCCCCTGAAACAAAGATGGGGACATGGAAATGACAGCGCCATGCCTCGCCCGCTTCGGCGACGCGCCGGACGCGAGCTTCCGGCAGATCGTTGTAACGGAACAAATCGCCATTTCGATCCCGGACAACCACCTGATGCAGGTAGCAGGGTTCGTTGAAATGGTTAAGCAGTTCCGTGCTCGGTGCCGGGAGATCGAGCGCCGAGGAAACCTGAACCTTGGCTATCCGTACCCCGGCCTCGGCCAGTCGGGCGAGGGAGTCGGCGGGATCTTCGAATTCGACGGCCTGGTGGCAGCAGTCATAGCAGATGCCGAGCAGGTCGCGCAGTTCCGGCGCGAAATCGAGGCCGGAAAAAAAGCGGCACACTTCTTCAGTGGTCTCCAACAGACATCCCGGTTCCGGTTCCAGGGCCAGGATAATTTTTTTCCCTTGCGCCCGCTCCAGCGTCCGCAAATGCGTGAGGACGGTGACGAGTTGCCGTTTGACCTCATCCCTGTCCAGGTCGCCGACGCTGCTTTTGAATCCGATCGGAACAGTGGAAATCGAGCCGGTCATGCCTTCCGGCAGCCAGCCCGCCAGCAGGTCGGCCAGGCGCATCGTATAGGTGGCGCGATCCGGGCTGCGCCAGTCCGGGAGATAAACCCGCTCCTTGACCCGCTCGCCGTGGAAGGAGCCGTAGGGAAAGCCGTTCAGGGTCGGGACAAAGCAATCTTTTTCGCGCAGCCAGCGAACGAAGCGAGTGTTTTCCTCCTCGGTCAGTTCCTGTGCCGCGCGGTGAGAGAGACGCAAACCGATGGGGAAAGCGTGATCCGGCGAAACGGCCGCCTTGACGGCCGGGATATGCTGCTGGAGAGCGGCGAAGGTTTCCCGCCAGCCCTCCCCGGGATGGATGTTCGTGCAGTAGGTGATCAGCCGGCCTGGAACTTGGGACATTGGCTGAGAAAGGTGTTGGGATTGCCGAAGAAGACTTGCTCTATTGCCTGCTCCGGGTGCCCGCGTCGCCGCATTTCGTTCGCGCATTTCAAGGTGGAAAGCGGATCGCTGACGCTCCAGTCCGCCGAGGAGTTGATGCAGAGCTTGTCCGTGCCATAGGTTTCCACGGCATCGATCGCGCGCTCTGGGCTGCCTTTTGAATTCGGGTACAGGGTCATCCCGAACCAGAATCCGTTGTCCTTGATTTCGCCGATGGTGTGCTCCTCGGCATGGTCGATCAGCACGCGGTTGGGATTTATCCTGGGTTCCGAACGGATCATGTCCATGATGATGCGTGTCCCCTTCAGCTTGTCTTCCAGATGAGGGGTATGGATCAGGATGAGTTCGTTGCGCGCGACCGCGAGTTCCAGGTGCTTTTCCAGGACCGCGATCTCGTTGCGGCTGTTCTTGTTCAGGCCGATTTCGCCAAGGCCGAGGGCTGTCGGTCGATCGAGGAATTCCGGAATGAAGGCCAGCACTTCCTCGGCCAGCTTGAGATCCTCCGATTCCTTGGAGTTCAGGCCGATCCAGCAATAGTGCTTGATGCCGAAACGCGCCGCGCGGGCCGGTTCGACCACCGTGAGATGGTGGAAATAGTCGCGAAAGCTGGCGGCGGACCCGCGGTCGAAGCCGGCCCAGAAGGCCGGTTCGGCAACGGTATGGATGCCGCTGATGGACATCTTGAGATAGTCGTCCGTGGTCCGCGAAACCATGTGGATGTGGGGATCGATGAAATTCATTTGGATGCTCCCGGCCATGCGCCCCAAGCTTTCAAACCCAGCGCGCTGTCGAGCGGCTCCGTGGTGGGATCGCTGAGCGCCACCTGAATGGCTTTGGTGCGGCCACCCTCCGTTTGCGTCAGCAACTCGGCGACCTTTTTGAATGCCTGGTAACGGAAATCCGCCTTGGCTTCGTCGACGCCTTCGTGGCGGTCGATGCGATCCAGAAACGCGGCGATATCGAGCAGGCGTGAGCGGTTTTCGATGAAATAGAGATCAAGGATATCTATCGCCTTCATTGGCGTGTAGGGGGCACTCATAGGGAAGCTCCTTGTCTGGGTCCCAGCGGGACGTTTCAGCCCGAAATACATCACTCGGAATGGGCGACTTTGGTTCTTGGTCGCGGAAAAATTTTACCCTGAATCCAGCGCAACCTCGCAGTCGAGGCTCAGAGTGGGAGCACAGCCTGGGCGCTTATTTGATTATCAGATCATCCATCGAGCGCCGGTTCTTCGGCGCCTCGACCACCGGCTCGCGTCCGCCACGCAGGATCGAGTTGCCTTCGAACAGCGCGCGCTGATCGATCGGCTGAGGGTCGAGCCAGTCTTCCTCCTTCATCTGGCCGCTCTGGCCATAAGCATCCAGCGCGTTTTGATAACAGGCGAGGCGAACCTGCGCCTCCGCGATGCCGCCTTGCAACGCCAGTTTCGCGGTCTTGGCCACCGCCAGCGGCTCGGAGATTCCCCAATCGCAGGCCGAATCGACGATCACCTGGTTGGCACCGTACTGACGCAGGATTTCCACCATCCGCACATTGCCCATCTTGGTGCTCGGGTAGATCGAAAAGGCCGCCCAGAAGCCGCGATCCAGCACTTCCCGGACGGTTTCCTCGTTATTGTGGTCGACCACCACCTTGCGCGGGTCCAGGCCATGTTCGATGCAGACATCCATCGAGCGCGAGGTCCCGCTCTTCTTGTCGCGGTGCGGCGTGTGGATCATCACCGGAAGATCGAGCTCCTTGGCCAGTTCCAGTTGCAGCCGGAAATACTTGTCCTCCAGCGGTGTTTGTTCGTCGTAGCCGATTTCGCCGATGGCAACTACGCCCTCTTTCAGTGCAAAGCGGGGAATCAGTTCCATCACCGCCTCGGCCAGTTCCTCGTTATTCGCTTCCTTGGAATTGAGGCCGATGGTGCAGTAATGACGGATGCCGAACTGGCTCGCGCGGAAGCGCTCGAAGCCGACGATGGAGGACAGGTAATCGAGGTAGGAGCCGACGTTGGTGCGCGGCTGACCCAGCCAGAAGGCGGGTTCGATCACCGCTACCACGCCGGAGGCGGCCATGGCCTCGTAGTCGTCGGTGGTGCGGGAGATCATGTGGGCATGCGGGTCGATGAGCATCATGGCTGGGTTCTCGATATAGGTTCGTATGATGACGTTTGTGGGTTATTCGAGCACGGCCCAGGTCAGGCGGCCGGCGGTGATGTCCGCCGCCAGCACCGGGACTTTTCTCAATAGTGCGGTTGCCGCCGGGTCGGGGCTGGCCGCGAGAGCCAGCGCCGCCGCGCGCTGTTCGATCGGGGAACTGGATGACAGCACGCGCGCCAGATCGGTCAGCGCGCCGTCGAGCGCGAAGGGGCCGACGCAGCGCCAGATTTCGTGGGGCACTTCCCGACCCGCGGCCCAGCGCTCATGCGCGAAGTCGCGCATGATCCGCGCCAGTTCGTCATTGGCGCGTTCGTCCAATCCCTGGATAGGGGCGAGGCGGCTACCGATGAAAAGCGCTTTCAACACCATGTGATTCCAGCGATGCGTGTCGAAGTAGGTCCTGGGATAGGGGTTGTGATGGGCGATGGCCTCGAACACGGAACGCATATTGGTGCGCAACCCTTCGCCCACCTGGGGTTCGAGTGACTCTGGTTCCGGATACAGGGGCAGTCCGCGATACAGGGAAACTGCTTCGGCAACCTCGGCGGTCTGGCACAAGGCGCGAAAACGCGGCGCGAAGTCGGGGTTTTTTCCGGGCAGCGCCGAGAGCAGCAGGACGCGCCCGGCGTCGGCCAGGCTCCAGTTGCCGGGAGACCACCCCGGAATGCACGCATCGGCGGCCACCATCTCTGCCGCCGACAAATCCAGCGCGCCCTTTCCAAGTCGCCGGGGCACCAGCCCGAAAGCGATGTCCAGGCTGCCACGCTCGGCGACGATGGTCGCCAGCTGGCCAGCCAGCCATACGCGGTTTCCTGCGTCCAGCCGTTCGCGCAGCCAGGCATCGAGAAGTTCACGGGCCTTCTTGCTCATCGTTTCTCCGGACGGTTGCTGAGGTAAACGAGGCTTTCTTCCACCCCTCGTCAGAAATTCTTGGCGAGTTCCAGCTTGACTCCGTTGCTGGTTTCCACGCCATTCTTGCGGAAGACCGAGGGCTCGATTTCCCAGCCAGAGCCCATGTCGTAAGCCGCGCCCAGGTAGTAGGTCCGGGTCAGGTAGGGATGCGCTTCGTTGTCGAAGGCGTTGCGGTAGCGCACGCTGAAATAGGGCTCCCAGCCGTTGCCGAGGTCGTAGGCGAGCTTCGGCTGGATGGTGTAGTAGGAGAAATCTGATCCCGTACCGAGGACTTCGCCGACAGAAACACGCACGGACGGCTCGATGCCCGCCAGCTTGTCGAAATAGCGGCGGTAGCGCATCTCGATCTTGCTGCTCGTCGCGGCCGCCGCGTCATGGTCCTTGTCGGCCTCGACCTTGAAATCATACTTGTTGGCCCCCTGGCGATAGGCCACGATCATGGCCAGAGAGTCGGACCAGAAGTTGTTCCCGCCATTGACCAGGATGCGCTCGTGCTCGGGTTCCAGGGTGGCGCTCCAGCCGTTGTCGGCGTGGACGTTCAGCGCGGCAGCCGACAGGCCGAGCAGCAAACCAGGTATCAATAAGCTCTTCATGTTGAATTCCACACTTGGTAATTGAACTTCATCTCGATGCAGCCACAACAGCCGCTGCCCTAGGGTCGCGTCTTACGGCTTGGCCGTGGTGGACAGCACCTTGGTGATGTCGCCGCGTGCATTGGCCGCGCCGTGTCCCTCGCCGTGGGCGCAGAGCAGGAACACCTTGCCGCCGACGCTGAACAGGTAGACCTCGACGTTCGAGGGGTCGCCGTCGTCGGCTTCGGTGCCGGTGCCCACGATATGCTTGGCCGCGCCGCCAGCCACGGTCAGATTCCCGGCCTTGCCTGCCTTGAAATCGCTCACCTCGCCCTTGATCAGCTCAGCCACCATGGGCATGGCCTCCTGCACGGACTTCGCCTTGGCGACGGGCCAGAGCTGGACGTGGACCTCGTACTTGCCGGCTTTGATGGTAGTGACGCCGTCCTTGCTCTTCGCCGACCAGTTGTCGGGCAGTTGCAGGCTGAGCGCCGGTTTCGTGTCCACCGCGACGGTCAGCGGGTTCGCCGCCAGAGTCTGGGTGCCCACGCAGAAGGCTGCGACGGCGAGGGCGAAAATGGTCATGCGCATGGCAATGGCTCCATTCAGGGGTTAGAAAACGCAAATCACATCGGGCCTGCTGCCAGGGAGTGCCGGAGAGGTTAGCCGCGCGTGGCCGCCCCGACATCCTCAGGCACAAGGGGTGGAGGGGACTTCCCGCCGACTTGCCGTGGCTGGACGGCGGGGAAGGTGCCAGCGGCCCCGTTTCGGCTGTTGCCGGCACGCTCACCAAGCAGGGTGATGCAACGTTTCATCAGGGGAATGTCGATTTCGTGGGCTTCGACTTTTCGGCCGATCCCTTCCAGCAATGGGATCGAGAGTTCGCCGCCGAGATGCTCGCGGAATTCGGATAGCGCCTTCTCCACGTCGAGCCAGGACAGCGCCGGGTGGCTGAGCGCGAAACCCAACGTTTCCAGCAATGTCAGGATTCGGAACAGATCCATTTCGCCGAGCAGCCCCAGATGATGCGAATAAAGCGAGTCGAGGGCGATACCTATGGCCACGGCCTCGCCATGTTTGACCTCGCTGGCGGATAACTCTTCCAGTTTGTGCGCGACCCAGTGGCCAAAATCCAGGGGCCGCGAGGAGCCGCTCTCGAAGGCATCGCCACCACCACCGATATGCTGGAGGTGCAGTTCGGCGCAGCGGAAGATCATCTTTTCCATCGCCGCCGGCGCGAAGCGGGATAGGCCGGTGCGTTCCTCGTAGAGAAAGTCGAAGAACTGCCGGTCCCGAATCAGCGCGACCTTGACCGCCTCGGCAATGCCGGCGCGTTGGTCACGTAGCGACAGGCTCTGGAGGAAAGCGGAATCGTTGATGACCGCGAAGGGCGGCGCGAAGGTACCGAGGAAGTTTTTTCGGCCAAAGGCGTTGACGCCGTTCTTCACCCCGATGCCCGCGTCGTTCTGGGCCAGCACGGTCGTCGGTAGCCGGATCAGGCGGACACCGCGATGCGCCGTGGCGGCGGCATAGCCGACCGCGTCCAGCACCGCGCCGCCGCCGATGCCGATGATGAAGGAGTGGCGGCAGATCTTGTGCCGCTCCACCAGCGCGTGAATCCGCGCCACCTCTATGGGTTCATGCTTGCAGATTTCCCCGCCGCGCACCTGGAATGGCGGCGCGACGAAGGAGATCGCCGATGCGTGCGCCTCGCCATACTGGCTGATTTTTTCCAGCAGGCCGGGGTTGAGGCGAACCACCTCGCTGTCGATGGCAACCAGCGCGTGCGGGTTGCCGCCCTGTCGCATGAGGTCAGCCAGAACCGGGTTGTTGATATCGAAGATATCCCGGGTGAAGATGACCGGGAAGGCGTAGTTGACCGTGAACCGTTGCTGGATGATTTGCATGGCTTACCCCATTCTCCAGAGCCGCAGGTTGGGCACGCTGCGCTTGCCCAACCTACATCTCGTTTCACAGTCCCCGATGCAGAATTTCCAGTGTGATCGTGCTGTAGGACGTCACCAGAACCGGGTCCTTCTCCATCCAGCGCCCGTTCAGATTGGCCCATGAGCCATCAGCATTCTGCAAATTGAGCAACCGCTTGGCCAGATCCTGGCGCCAGTTGATCTTCGTGCCGTCCTTCAGCGTCAGGGTGTCGACGCCGGCGGCTGAGAGCCCCTTCGCCATCATTTGGTAGTAGTAGTACAGGCCTTCCTGCCCCATGCCGGGGTTTTCCACGAGGGTGTAATTCTTGTTGAGCCAGTCGATCACTGCCTTTACCCGTGGGTCGTTCTTGTCCACTTGCGCGTAGATGAAGCTGAGTAGACCCGCGTAGCTCATGCTGCCGTAGGAGCGCAACGCGGTCTTGCCGTTGTCCAGCGTCTGCTCGCCGGCCTTACTGTCTCCGGGGAAGTAGACGAACCCCCCCTTGTTGGCCGGGTCGTCGCTGGCCCATTTCTGGTCGTTGTAGCCAGGCAGGTTCTGGGTACGGCTGATGAACTGGGCCGCCGCCTTCCAGTTGAGATCGCGGGCATCCGGGTCGTTGGCCACATCGCTCTTGAGGTACTGGGTGTAGTGCAGTGCCTCCAACGCATAGGTGGTGTTGGACAGGTCGGAGTGGTGATAGGAGCCGCCGTAGCCGATGCCGCCGTTGACCGCGTTGTCGTCGCCCAGGTTGTCCTGCAGGCCGATCTCGAACCGACGAGCTTTCTTGAGGATCGGCTCATACGCCGGATTGTTGGCCATGAGCAGGGCCATCATTGAAATGGAGGTGTTGTAGTTGGCCAGCTTCTCCACGTATATGCCGCCGTCGGGTTTTACGTTCTTGATCAACTGGTCATAGCCCTTGCGGACGTTCGCTTCGTACTTGTGCTTGTAGGTGCCGGACGGATCGCCCTGGAACGCGGTCAGCGCCAGGGCGGAGAGCGCCGGGTACTCGGGCTGGCCCCAGGTGCCATCCTCCTTCTGGTTCGCGGCGAGCCAGCCCAGGCCCTTGCCGATGGCGGTTTCCAGTTCTAGCTTCATTGAGATATTGGGCTTGGAACTTGTGACCGTCTTGTCCGCCGCCCCCGATTCGATAGGAAGCAGCGAAACGGACAGGCAAAAAGCCAACAGTGCTGAAAATTTAGATTTCATGTTATCTCCAACTGGTTTTGGTTAATTCCTGGCCCTGATTGTCAGGGTGACCGGTGTGCCGACAGGGGGGACGGCATTTTCTTTTACGAACCAGATTTTGTCGCTTTCGCCACCTGGTGAAGCATTGTCGATCAGCGCTACGGGATCATGGTAAATGGCGATGATCGAGCCTTCGGTCTGGGCCATGAATTTACCGTTAGAAAATGTCGAGCCCGTGAAGACCCACTGGTTTGGACCTGTGTCGCCCTGCAAGTCCCCATCTTTTTTAGAAATCCAGTTCTCGGGCTGGAACGGAACCATCCTTCCGTTCTTGAGGTAACTGACTGTGATTTCCACCGGGTTGCCCTTGGGCACCTCCGGATCGCCCTGATGGGACAGTGCCCGTTCGGTTCCCTCCAACCCGATCAGTAGGAAGGCCAACTGTAGTTGCGTGGGGTCAATGCTGGTGCGGAACAGGCTTTCGTGAGTCTTGCCGCCGGTACGAACCAGAAGGTATTCCAGAAGGCCTTTGTTCATGTTGATTACTGCTGGCAGGGAGACGCTTCGCGCGGGTTTGCTGATCAGGATATCGCCGAGCCCAAATACGCCTGGCGAAATTTTCTGGAACACCGGGAGGTCGGGATTGTGCATCCCGTGTCTCGGCGCGAATGGAACGGGTGGCGGCGGTGGAACAGTCGTTTTCGTTGCCACAACAGGTGCCGGGGTAGAGGCAGATGGGACAGATTGCGCGGCATCTTCAGCCGTTGCGGTGGTTGACCAACCCATCAAGGTCGAAATGGCTAAGGTGAGCGCTATACGGGGAAGGTGGTTTGCGTGGGGAAGCGAGTGGATATTCATTTGTCAGTAACCTCCATCAGGGTGATGCTGAGCAAGCCTTGAATAGGCTCCATGCCAAAGGGCGCCCGATTGCATCACTGCCTGTTCATCATGGCAAGTTCCGCTTGATTCCACGGGTGCTTTCGGTATGCCTCGAAGTCACGCTTCATTGTCTGGCCAAGAAAAAAATGGGGGGGTGAACGTTTAGGAACACCCCCCCCCACTTCAAAAGCCTGCCTGCCGCATGCAGGCTATCGATTTCGATTCACGCCTTCAGTTAGCGGTTCAGTTTCACAGTCAGAAAGCGACGCTGGTTATCCACCTCGGCAACAGCCTGACCGACACTGGCCGGCATGACGAAGCGGAGTGGTAGATCGACTGTGGCGCCTTTCTCGATACGCCCGAAAAGCGGCAGGTTATTGTGATCCAGGCCCTCGAGATAAAGCAGGGTCACTTTTGTGGGTAGGGTATTGGTAACGGCCACGACCCGTTTGCTGTTGTCCACTTTCAGAATGAGGTCGGCTGCCAGGGTCGGCAGGGACGAGAGCAGAGACAGGACAGCCATACCGAGAACAGCTTTGATGGTTGATTTGCCCATGGTAGAGACTCCTTGCTGTAGAGGTTGATTCAGTCAGGCGGCGGTGCATCTGCCGCCTGACTGAAGTTAGAGCGCCATACCGATCAGGTTAGGGGCCAATCGGTGGGATGCCGGTAACGGAGTAGTGGCTACCGTTGAACTCATAGTCGCCCTTCCACTGCCAATTCCCGGTCGGGGCAATCCTGCGATCAACCTTGACTTCGATTTCAGCCGTCTTGGCTGTGGGATCGCATACTGTCCACTTCTCGGCGCCTGCGGCCATAGTCCCAAGATTGCTGACACTGTGCAGGATGGTCGCGTTGCTGGGCACGTTGGTCAGCGTCATCATCACTTGCTCGGCCTCACCGGTGCCCTGGTTCTTGAACCTGACACTGAGACCCTGACGCTCCTCGAAGCGGCTGGTGGCAACCCGGTAGCAGGTCTTATATTCCTGACCGTACAGCAGAGTGACAGAGATGACGTTAAGGTTATCGCTCGAAGTGGCCGATGCACCGTTGCTATCCGTGACCCGCAGTCTTGCCGGCAGGGAGATCGGATTCGCGAACGCCTTCTTGACGATCTTGCGATCCGCCGTTACCGGGGTGCCGTCTTCCGCGCCGTTGAAGATGCCATCGCCGTTCAGGTCCCATTCATACGAAACGATGGAATCGCCGAGGCAGGATGGGTTTCCGGCGGTGGTGCAGGCATTCGGATCATAGGAAGCCGAGCCGTCGAAGGTGATATCCGTACCGGGCAGCGAGGTCCACGGTCCGTTGGTAACCGGAACCGGGGCTACGTTGCCAGTGTTGACGGTAACGGTTGTCGTCGCGGTGCCACGCAGAGGGGTCGGCGTGGTGTCGTCAGTTACCCGCAGCGTCACGGTGTAGGCTTGGTTGTGGCCGACATCGGGATAAGTAGCAGTGGGGTTCACACCCACAGCGCCTTCACCCGCATCGGGAGCAGCCTTGGTATCCCACCAGAGGCCATCGGCGGCATTGAAGTCCCATTGCCACAGGACGATGCGCCTGGCGGAATCCTGGTGATAGGAATGCGATCCATCCAGTACCAGCATTTGACTGGGGCTGACAGCCGGATAGGGACCACCAGCATTGGCCACCGGAGGCAGGGAGGCGACTTCCGGGGCCAGGATGGCCACGGCGGCGGCGGTGGACGGATACATCCAGCCACCAAGATTAGGCCAGGAGCCATCCCCATTCTGCGTGTTGATCAGGTCTTCATCATACTGCTGTTCCCAGTTCTGGCCGGTCGCGGCGGTCGTGCCCACGTCAGTAAAGCCCCATACCTTCATCGCTTTGTACATGCCGTACATGGAGTAAAGATTGTCCATGTTGTGGTCGCTGCCAAAGGAGTTCCAGTTTGTAGCGGCGTAGTTCAGCGCATTCTGTACGGCGGTGTCGCTGAGGGGCTTGCCGACGTACTTGAGCATGATCAAACCGGCGCCAACTTTCTGATAATTGCACCAGGAACCGGGGCCGTCATAGCCAAAGGTGCCATCCGAGCACTGACTCCAGTCCAGCCAGTGACCCAACTGGGTGATCACCAAGGGATTGACGTCGATACCCCAGCGAGTCTTGGCTTCACTGATGCCCAGTACCGCCCATTGCGTCAGTGAGTTGTCGCCCCGCGCTTCATTGGGGGAATAGCTCCAGCCACCCGCGCCCTGCTGGGCATCGGCCGCGCCGCAAGCAGGGCCGCCACCGCCGGCTACCTCGATAGGCACGCTGACGCTGCAAAGTGCCGTGGTGACAGGACCGGCATTGCCCACGTAACTCATTGCTACGGTGTAGTTTCCACTCGCGGCATAAGCATGGTTAACCGCTGTCGAAGTCGCGTAATTGAGCTCCGGGTAGGCTGTGTTTGCACCGTTCCAGCCACAATAGGTCCCACTATCCGCGTAGGATGAAGTGGAACCATCACCCCAATCGAACTCGAAGTTGCCGTTACAACCACCTAAAGATGCAATATCGCTGGAGTAAAAGTAGCCGGAAGCGTCCGTGATATCCGAGCCTGAGTAGTAAATGTAAAAACCGTTGCCCGGCGCGGAACAAAATACATAATTACTGCCAGCGGCACCGCCATCGCTCTGCGCCCAGGCCAACCAGTCCGTGGCATCGACCGCGATATCGAACAGCGTCATGCCATTCAGCGCGGAAGAGGTGGAGGCGACATAACTCTGGGCAAAGGCCTTGTCGGCGCTGTTGACCAGGGCCAGTAGGGCAATGGAAGGATGATAGATAGCGCCATTGCCAAGTATCACGCCCTTGCCGTTACCATTGGTGTCCGGGTTGCCGATGCAGCGCTGATTGTCGATGTCTGGCATCGTGGAGTTGTTCAGAAGCCACTGTATCCCTCGAACAACCGATTTCTTGTAGATGTCGCTGTCCGGAGACTGCAGGTTGTGGCCGTGGTTCTCGAAGGCAATCAAAGCCATGCCGGTATGACCGGTGTCGCCCCAGTAGCTGGAACCAGCGCCCGCGTCCACTTCACCCTGGTAGAGATTCCGCAGACCACGGTCAATAGCCGAGTTTTTCCGTCTGTTCAGGTTGTCGCTGGCTGCCGCGATAACCTGCAGATCGATCTGAGCGGAGGCGGTATTGGCGGTATTGGCCGATTCACGTACCGTGAGCCTGGCCCAATGCGTACCGAAGGTGGCAAAGGTCTTGCCCGAATAGCCGATGTAGCGGGTGTCGCCAACGCCGGAGAAGCCGGTGCTGGTGCCGTCACTGAACTCCCACTTGTACTCCAGCCCACCACAACCATTACATTCGGTTCGCCCGAAGTAGTCGCGTGACTCGCCTTGCAGCGCATAGGCGTTGGCGAAACTGTTGCCACTGGGCTGCACCCAAACTTTCGCTGGATCTGCCCACGCACTGCCCGTCAGCGTGGCCAGCATGAGGGTCGCGTATAACCACCAGCGCGACCATTTAGTTACTTTGATTCTGTTAGCGTCCATTTTCTTTCTCCCAGGAAAGAGAGTGACTAAAACCCCATTAGGTCCAACCAGTGGAGGCGCCTATTCCACGATAGGCAACCCCCACATTTCGGTCAAACCGTCTGGCGCCGTCTCGAATAGGCCAGACCCGCCAGACCCGCGCCAAGCAGCAACAGTGAAGCTGGTTCGGGTACGGTGCCACCGCCAGGATTGCCGCCACCGCCTGGCTGCTGGTATTCCGTGTAATCGAAGTTATCGATATGGAATGTTTGGCCAAAACCGTTTACCACGGTATCGAAGATATAGAGCTTGTCGAAGCCGCCGGCGATCGTCAGCGCGAGCGTGTTGTAGCTGGTGGTGGCGGCGACTACGGAGGAGGTTCCAACCAGCGATCCCGAGAGATAGGCCTCAACCCAGAGGGTGGTGTTGGGCGGCAGGATGAACTCCGAGGCGATGTCGAAACTGACCGCGCCGAACGCGGTACCACCTTTGCTCACCCCGATAAAGGTGTCATAGGTCCCACCGGCGGCCGGACTCCCCCCGGTGCCGTCGGCGCGGCCACTACCCAGGTAAGGATTGGTCGGGGTCCAGGCGTCATCGGTGTAGGTGTCGTTGAACGATATCGGATCCCCCGCCCAGAAGCTCACGCTGCCAATGGTCGGGTCGGAGCTCAGAAGCGGCACTTCACTGAAGTTGATAACTGTCGCGTTGGCGCTGGCGGCCAAAAATAAAGCGCCGGTCGCGATCAGCGCTGTTTTTTTCAATTGTTTCATTTGAATCCCCTTTGAGAGAGGTGAAAGACGAAAGTACACAACGCACATGGAAACACTGGCGTGCTTACGGTTTAATCAAGCACGAACCATGCCTGTTTTGTAACATGCTGTATCTATTCGGTATTATTTTATTGTTTTTAATGAAGGTGTAAGAAATACTGACAAACGGCCTAGGGTGGCATCTCGATAGATACCCCTATGGGACGGGCGTATATCTTTCACTTAGATGGGGGTGTTGCTGTCCCGAAGTTAAGAGGTGAGCATCAGTAATGCTTATCATCCTGACCCTCTTTTGGGTTTATGCGCGGATGTCCTTCTCTGATGATTGAGCGCGATCACAAAGGCTTGGCAATATGTGCTTGCAAGTACTTCAAGGTACGCAACATCTCCTGCCGGTCGCGAATTGCGCCGCCATAGCGAACTGCGTCGCACTCTTGAAACAATGCCACGATGTGACGCGGCATTGGTTCCCCATCCCGCGCCATTGTGCTCAGGGTCAGGCCGGATGAAGGTAGTCGGCACTGCTCGGCGGCCGCCAACTGAACGAGTCTGAAGGTGGCCTCATAAAAGCGTGGCGAGTCATCGGCTGCCAGCCCGGCCTCTGCTTCAGTCAATAATCGCCGGGCGTCAATGGGAGCATTCGTGCTGTGACGAGGCGTTAGACGCAAGCGCCGGCTTTTGCGAATGGCAATCGCCAATGCAAGCGGCACGACTGCGAGTGCGATCCAGAGTGGCCAACGCGTTGGTTCCACCGACGCCGGATACGCGGGTACCACTGAGGCGCGTACCACTGAGGCGGGCGCCACGACTTGTGCTGAATGGACGGCGACGCCAGTGGATATCAAGGTAATTGCTTGGCTTGATGCTGTTCTGTAACGCTCGGAGCGCGGATCAAAAAAACTGATGCTGGCGGCGGGTATGATAATTTTTCCGACAGCGGTTTCGATAAGCAAAACCTGTTCGCAGCTCAGGCGATTGGGAGTCCGCACTACCTTGGGGGGATAGGCGCGCACCCCGGGTAATGAGACCGATTCGCAGGAATACTTGTCAATATTTCCGACACCTGTGATATGTGTCATCACGACAAACGGATCTCCTGTGTGCAGGACCATTGGTTTTGCGTGTCGGTCCACCGCGAAGTGGCCAACCGCGCCGGCAAATCCGACGGGGCGGCCTCGCGTCGGCAGCGGCAGGATGGAAAAGGCAACCGGACTCGAACGAGCGGTCATGGCATGCGGCTCGTTGCCTCCGAAAAAAGCGGCGGCGCCGTCGCCAGGAAGTAGCCGATCGTAGTGGAGTTCGACCGGACCCCATTCGACTTCGCCGCTCTTACGCGGGTTCAGCGTGGCGCTGAATTCATACGTGGCGTATTCACGGCCGTTGTGAATCACGCTGCTCTGACGCGGTGGAGAAAACTCCGTGGCGCGGAAAATCCCGCTATCAACCCGGGGGTAACCGATATTACGGACCGATGCCGCGCCCACCAGCAGGGTCACCGTGACAGGTACTGCTTCGTGGAGATAGGCACGCGTTTTTTTCGGACGAACCTCGAGCAGGATGTCGTCGCCAGTCGCCGCGTCTCGTGGCACCGCCATTGCGGCCTGATCGGCGCTGTAAAAGCCGAGAAGAATGGTCAAGAACAGCGGCCGAAGCCGCTTATGGCTGGATCGTCGTGGCATACGCTTACCAGTCCAGATCTGGTTGGGCCAACGGACCGGCCTGTTTATGGACATGTGGCATACCCATCGGTTGTTCGCGGCCGCGCGCGTCGTTGAGCAGACGCTCCGCCTCGGCACGTGTCAGTTCACGGCGTGATTTCCCCGCCGTGGCGGATGGGGCGGGCGCATCCGCCCGTCGTAATTCGCCTGTGCCGGCCTGACGTGAATCCTTGTGTGGGCGCGAGGCTTCGGTTCCCTTCCCGAGACCGTTTCCCCCACTTTCCCGAGAAGGCGGCGGCTGCTTGCCCGCCAATCGCCCGAGCGCCTCCTTTTGTGCCTGTGCCAATGCCGCTAGCTTGTCCATGGACAGGGCCCGGTTGCTACTCACATCGGCGGCGGCGGCCTGAAGCCAAGCTTCGTCATATTGGGTGACGGCCTTTCTGTACGCATCCATGGCGGCCTCAGGGCGGGTGGCCGAAAGCCTTTCCGCCAAGCGAAATTCGCTGTTTCCCTGATTGTAAAGCGCGGCTGCCCGCAAGCCGGGGATGTCACTGGTCTTCGCGGCGTCAAACAACTTCATCGCTTGCGCGAAATCGCCCTTGCGGTACTGGTCAACGCCGAGATTGTAAGCAAGCGGCGCGCCGTCGCCACCTAGCGCGATGGCCTGATCCAGGGCCGCTTTGGCACCCACGATGTCTCCCGCTCGTAAGCGAGTCTCTCCCCGTCGCAGGGCCAGCTCGCCCAGGTCATGACGCAGGGCGAAAATCAGGCATGCAAGACCGAGTAAAACCAGGAGGGCGCGGGCGAGGCGCGGTTTCATGTCGGCCTCCGCATGGCGAGGAGGGATTCGCTGGCTAGCAGAAGTAGCGCCATGGCCAGGGGAAGCTGGAAGCGTTCCGCCAACTGCCGGCGCATTTCGCGCCGGTCGTGTTTTTCCTGGCTGATGAGATCTAGCGCATGAAGTGTTTCAAGGGCATCGGGCTGTGTCGCCAGGTTGAACAACCGCCCGCCGCCGGCCTGGGCGAGCGCGCGCAGCATTTCACCGTTCAGCCGGCTGTGCACCAGGTTTCCCTGGCGATCCTTGTGGAATTCACCGCCTGGCAATGGAATCAGCCCCCCTGAATCAGTGCCGACGGCGACGACATGGACGCTGACGCCCGCCTTGTGCAAGGCCGTGGCGGTGGCCAAGGCTTCGCCGCCATGATCCTCGCCGTCGCTGATCACGATCAGGGATTTTCCATGCGTAACGGCCAATGCCCGCTTGGCTTCGCGTAGCGCGTTAGCCAGTGAGGTGCCGCCCAGGGGGAGGAGGTCGGGCCCGCTTTCCGCCAGCACGTCGGCAAAAGTGCTGTAGTCGCTGGTCGGCGGGCACACCATGAAGGCGCTACCGGCGAAAGCGATCAGTCCGACGCGGTCGCCGCGCAATCTGGGCAGCCATTTCGCGATCGCCGTCTTCGCCAGGGTCAGGCGGTTGGGCTGGAGGTCGTCCGCCAACATGCTGCGGGAAACATCCAGAGCAATAAGGATGTCCCGCGACTTGTCTTGCCGTTGCATGTAGACCTCTCCCCATTGCGGCTGGCAAAGCGCCGCGACGATGAGGAGAAAGGCGGCCGTC
Source organism: uncultured Thiobacillus sp. (assembly GCA_964542455.1). Taxonomy (GTDB): domain Bacteria; phylum Pseudomonadota; class Gammaproteobacteria; order Burkholderiales; family Thiobacillaceae; genus PFJX01. The sequence continues at coordinate 27,057 of CAZIUC010000028.1, forward strand.
GCCAGTGCGAGCCGGCGCCGGATAGCTTGGGGCCGGCTGTGGGACGGCGCGTCTTTTTCCAGCAGCAGACGAAGATCACGCTGTCGCCGCGCGGCGGACCAGTGGAGCAGGGCGGCCGCCGGGACAAGCAGCAGGAGCAGCCAGGCGAAGTCGGGAGCGGCCCAGTTCATCTCAGGGCAGCCGCCGCAAGAGAACGGCGCGCAATGCCAGTTCCATCAGGCCGAGGGCCAGCGCGCCGAGGAGGAACAGGGGATACCACTCGCGGTAGGAATAAGTCACCTTCTCCTCGATGGACCCCTTTTCCAGTCGATCGATTTCCTGAAAGACCCGCGTCAGCGCGTTGCGGTCGTCGGCTCGGAAGTAGACGCCGCCGGTGACGGCGGCGATCTCGCGCAGGGTGCTTTCGTCCAGGTCCACCTGGACCTGGCGGTAGCGGGTTCCGCCGAGGGGATCCGCCATGGGGATCACCGCCGCGCCGCGCGAACCGATGCCGACGCTGTGGATGCGTATCCCCAGCGTCCTGGCGGCCGCCGCGGCCAGTTCGGGCGAGGTGGCGCCCGCGTTGTTGCGGCCATCGGTGACGAGAATGATGGCTTTCCCTCGTTGCTTGCCGGGTTTTCCGCGCAGGCGGTTCAAAGCCATCAGCATGGCGTCGCCCAATGCGGTGCCATCCTCGATGTCGCCGGCCCGAAGCCGCGCGGCGGCCGCCTGGAGCCAGGCGTGGTCCAGGGTGAGGGGCGCGGCCGAATAGGGACGCGCGGCGAAGGCGACGAGTCCGATCCGGTCTCCCGTGCGTCCTTTCAGGAAGTCCGATAACACGGCCTGGGCCATGGTCAATCGATTCCCGCGTCGCGCGCCGGCCTGGACATCCTCGGCCAGCATGCTGGTGGACAGGTCCAGGGCCAGCATCAAATCCACGCCCTCGCCGCGCCGCGTGGTTTCCCGTTCGATGTCCTGGGGGCGGGCCAGCGCCAGCACGATCAGAACGAGGGTCAGGAGGCGCAGCAAGGGGAACTGGCGGGCGAGCCGAACGCGCCAGGTGTCGGGCAGAGCGGCAAACTGCGCGGCGTGGCCCAGGCGCAAAGCCGGCGCGCGCCGCTCCTGGCGCCACAGCCACCACGCCCAGAGCGGCGGCAGGAGCAGCAGCCAAAGTATGTACGGATCGTGAAAGCTCATGGCGTCTGATCCACGCGCAACAAGCCGAGGAAGTCCGCCACCCTGCCCAGCGCCTGCTCCACTTCTGCCGGGGTAGGGCGTTGTCCCGCGAATTTGAACCGGTCGAACTGCGCCAGGAGGAGGGAAAGGGACGCCATTTCGAGAGACGCCACGCTTGTCGCCGCCGCGAGCAGTTCCGGCGTGGTCAGGCGGGGCGCGGGTAGCCCGGTCGCCACCGCGATGCTGTCGCGCAGCAGCCTATCCAGGCGCGGGATCAACTCGCTTTCCGAACACGCGCCCCGGCGGTAATCCGCCGCCAATCGTCGTAGCTGCTCATGGGCCGAGATGGTTGCCGTAATGAGAGAGTGTGCCGGTGGTTTGGCGCGGGGTTTGCGGCGCCACAGCAACAAGCCGCCGAGCAGCAACAGCGTGCCGCCAGTAAGCAGGAAGGGCGGCAACGTCGTGATGGCAACCGGACCGCGGATGTCGCGCAGTTCCTCCGCCGGCGCGGCGGTGGCGAGCGCGAGGCAAAGGAGAAGGAACAATCCGCGCGGCATGTTCAACGGCTCAGGCGGCGCTGTCGGCTCTGGAAAAAGCGCGTGAGGACATGCACGGGCGAGGCATCGCTGGCCACTATCAGTTGCTCGACGCCGGCGGCGCCCAGTGTTTGACTCAATTCGGCCGTGCGCTGGCCGGCATGGCGGCGCCAGGCTTCGCGTACCCGGACGTCGCCGCTGTCGATCAGGCGTCGGGCACCCGTCTCGGGATCGACCACCTGGAGCAGGCCCGCGCACGGCAACTCGGAATCGAGCGGATCGACGATGGAAATCGCCACCACATCGTGAAGCCGCGCCGCCGCCGCCAGCGGCAGGCGGAACTCCGGCGCGATGAAATCGGAAATCAAAAACACGATGGCGCCGCGCCGCTGCACCCGTTCCAGATAGCGGAGCGCGCCGGCCAGATCGCTGCCGCGACCCGTCCGTGAGCGGCGCAACAGTTCCGCGATCAAGCGTTGCGCATGGCGCGCCCCCTTGGCGGCGGGAATGAAACGCTCGACCTGATCGCTGAAGGTCAACAGCCCCACCCGGTCGTTGCCGCGTATCGCGGCCAGGGTCAGCAGGGCGCAGACCTCGGCGGCAACCCGGCTCTTGGCGCCGCTCGGACTGGAACCGTCCAGGGAGGCGGATTGGTCGAGCAGGAGCATCACCGTCATTTCCCGCTCTTCGATGAACTGCTTGACGAAGGGGCGCCCGGCGCGCGCGGTGACATTCCAGTCGATGGCGCGGATATCGTCGCCCGGCTGGTAGTCGCGCACCGACTCGAACTCGATGCCGCGCCCGCGAAACACGCTGCGGTATTCCCCGGCGAAGACGCTGGTCACCAGTCGTGACGAACGTATCCGCAAGCGCCGAACATCCGCCGCCGACCAGGCGGGAACCGCTTGTGGCTGGGCGTCCGGACGCATGGGTCAGGGGACCTGGGTTTCCGCGAGAAGCCGGTCGATCATCGCGTCGACCGTGATCCCTTCCACATCCGCCTCATAGCTGGGAATGATCCGGTGGCGCAGGACCTCGGGCGCGATATCTTTCACGTCCTGCGGCACCACATAGCCACGCCCGCGCAGGAAGGCGATGGCGCGGGCGGCCAGCGTCAGATTGATGCTGGCCCGTGGCGAGGCCCCATAGCTGATGAAGCGCGCCAGGTCCGCGAAACCATGGCGCGCGGGCTCGCGGGTGGCGAACACCAAGTCGAGGATGTACTTCTCGATTTTCTCGTCCACATAAAGGGTGTCGATCAGGGCGCGCATGCGCAGGATGTCATCCGGATGGATCAGCGGGGTCAATGCCGCCTCGCCGGCGATGCGCCCGGCGCGCCGCGTGATTTCCCGCTCCTCCTCGCGCGACGGATAGGTGATCGCGATCTTCATCATGAAGCGGTCCATCTGCGCCTCGGGCAAGGGGTAGGTGCCCTCCTGCTCGATCGGGTTCTGGGTCGCCAGCACCATGAACAACGCTTCCAGCGGAAACGAGTTGTCTCCTATGGTTACCTGGCGTTCCTCCATCGCCTCCAGCAGGGCGCTGTGCACCTTGGCGGGTGCCCGGTTGATCTCGTCGGCCAGCACGATGTTGGCGAAGATCGGCCCCTTTCGGGTGGTGAAGCCGCCCTCGTGTGGGTTGTAGATCAGGGTGCCCACCAGATCGGCGGGGAGCAGGTCGGGGGTGAACTGGATACGCTGGAAGCGGGCGTCGATCAGGCTGGCCAGGCACTTCACCACCTTGGTCTTGGCCAGGCCGGGCACCCCCTCGATAAGAATGTGGCCATTGGTCAGCAGGGCCACGAGGATTCGTTCCACGAGATGCTTCTGGCCGACGATGCTGGTTTCGATCGCGTTCGTGAGTTGACGGATAAAGACGCTTTCCTTTCCTACTTCCTCGGTGATGCTTGCGATGTCGCTAGTCATGTCCACGCTCTGATGGGTCGGAAGGCCGGTATGGCTGTTCCGAAAGTCGGGAGATTCAATGTTGTTGTTGAAGTATCTCCGGGTCTGGTAGTCGCAGGCAATCGCGGGTGTAGGAGAATCGCCGGGTGGTCCATCCTCGGTTGGCGCGTGCCCAGGGATGGGCGGTTCAGTCTGTACTACTATGCGCACCTCCTCGGTATTATCCTAGAAACCTCAGTTGACCGCTCCTTAGCCCTTGTGAGGCCGTATGGATGCTGGCGTTGGCGTCTCCGATGGGGCTCACCGATCGGGTGAGTCCGCTACGCGCCCGATTGCACGGTTTTCGGGCCGTCTGGCTGCGTTGCTCCTCCTTGCGGGCCCCGGCCCGCTGCGTCGTCGCGCCTTGCCAGCCGCCCCGAAAACCGCACACTCGGGCGCGTTCAACTGAGGTTTCTAGGATCATGAAAAAGCGCGCGTCGTGGATGCTTTGTAGAATGCACGCCTTACGGTTTACTTTCACCCGTCAGCGCCCGCGCGGCGGGTGATCCGCTTACATTTTGCGTCGAGTCCACACCTATGACCCATCCGTTCAAACACCCCGGGATAAGCCCAGCTTCAGCGAAAGGCTCGAAATGTAGGGGCGCCGCCAGGCTTGCGGCGAATCCACGCCGTATTACGGGCTTCACCCTGCTGGAACTGCTGGTGGTCCTGGTCATCCTGGGCTTGCTGGTGGGCTATGTGGCGCCGCGCTATTTCGCCCAGATCGGCAAGTCCGAGGTGAAAGTGGCGCGCGCGCAGATCAGGGCGCTGGAAGACGCGCTCGACCAATATCGCCTCGATCTGGGGCGCTACCCGGCCACCCAGGCGGGACTCGTCGCGCTCAACAATGCCCCCGCCGGCGAGAGCCGCTGGCAGGGGCCGTATCTTAGAAAGGCCGTGCCCGACGATCCCTGGGGCCATCCCTACCAGTACCGGGCGCCGGGAGAACATGGCGAATACGATCTCTGGTCCTTCGGTCGCGATGGACAGGCGGGTGGCAGCGGCGAAGACGCCGATATCACGAGCTGGCAGCCGTGATCTTCCAGGTCCGTGCCCTCAACGCCTCGGGCCGCGTCAGCCTGCGCCTGGAGGCCACCACGGCCGCCGAGGCGGCAACGCAGGCGCGTGGTGAGGGGCTGACCGTGCTGGCGGTACGGCCGGCACGGGGGCTGGAAAGTCTGTTCTCCGGGCGCGCGCGCTTCCCTTTGCTGCTGTTCACACGCGAACTCCTGGCGCTGCTCTCCAGTGGCCTGCCTTTGATCGAAGCTCTGCAAACCCTGCTGGAAAAAGAGACCCGAAGCGATACCCGCCAGGTGCTGGCCGGGGTGCTGGAACGGCTCAACCAGGGTGAGGCCTTCTCCGGCGCGCTTGGCCATTTCCCGGAAGTGTTTCCCGCGCTCTACGCCGCCAGCGTGCGCGCCGCCGAACGCAGCGGCGATCTGGCGCCCGCCCTGGCGCGCTTTGTGGCCTGGCAGGAACGCGTGGATATCGTGCGGCGCAGCGTGGTTTCCGCGTCCATCTACCCGCTCATGCTGATGGTTCTGGGTGGGCTGGTGGCGCTGTTCCTGATCGGCTTCGTCACGCCACGCTTCGCCTCGATCTACGCCGACAACCTGGAGCGTCTGCCCTGGGCTTCGCGCATATTGATGGGTCTGGGTGTCTGGATCGACGCGCATGGGCTGGCCGCCGCCATGACCTGCGTGGGTGTCCTGCTCATCCTGGCCTGGTCGGCCAGCCGGCCTGGCACGCGTGCAACCGTGGCTCGCCTGGCTTGGCGCCTGCCCGGACTGGGCGAACGCCTGCGGGTGTTCCAGCTCACCCGCTTCTACCGTACCGTGGGCATGCTGCTGTCCGGCGGCACCCCCATTCTGCCGGCCCTGGACATGGCTTCGGGGCTGCTGGCGGTGGAATTGCGCGCGCGGGTGGCGGTTGCCGCCGGCCACATCCGCGCCGGCCAGCCCATTTCCGAAGCCATGCAGCAGGCCGGCCTCACCACACCGGTGGCGGCGCGCCTGTTGCGGGTAGGGGAAAAAAGCGGACAGATGGGCGAGATGATGGAAAACCTCGCCAGCTTCCACGACGAGGAAACCAGCCGCTTCGTGGAAAGCTTCACCCGTGTGTTCGAGCCCCTGCTGATGGCCGTGATCGGCTTGCTGGTGGGGTTGATCGTCGTCCTGTTGTATTTGCCCATCTTTGAGCTGGCGGGGAGTATCGAATGAAGACGAACCCTTGTAGCGCCGGCTTCCAGCCGGCTGTTTTCAAAGACGCCGGCAAGAATGCCGGCGCTACAGCAAACCTTCCCCATGACCATCAACTCTGATCTCATTCGCCAGGCCCGCGAACAGGCCGCCAGCCACGGCGAAACACCGCTGGCCGCTCTGGAACGCCTGTCCGGGCTGGACGGCAAGCACTTCCAGCAAGCGCTGGCCGAAGCCTTTTCCTTTCCGGCGCTGGACATGGCGAACCTGCGTGATATGGCGCCCGCCTTCGATCTGTTGCCGTTCGCGCAATCGCTGGCGCGCGAGTGCGCCGCCTGCCGTGACGGCGACGGCAACCTTTGGTTCGTGTTCGCCGACCCACTCAAGCCCGAGCTGCTGGAGTGGGCGGAACGCCGCCTTAATTTTGCTTTTCTGCCCGCCCTGGCGCGGCGCGAGGACATCCTGGCCTGGCTGCATCGCCTGGAAGTGAACCTCAAGGCGATGGACGGCATGCTGGGCGAATCCGCCGTGGGTGCTGACGACGGCCGCGCGGAAGAACTTTCCCTGCAAGCCATCGGCGCCGATGCCTCGCCCGTCATCAAGCTGGTGCATTCCACCCTGTATGACGCGCTCTCCACCGGCGCCTCGGACATCCATCTGGAAAACGATACCCAGGGCCTGACCATCAAGTACCGCATCGACGGCGTATTGAACCGCATCGCCCAGGCCGCCGGGCGGGAGATGGCGGAACAGGTGATCTCGCGGGTGAAGGTGATGGCGGAGCTGGACATCGCCGAGCGGCGCATTCCCCAGGATGGCCGCTTCAAGGTGAAATTGCGCGGCCGCGAGGTGGATATCCGTGTTTCCATCATGCCCGGTGTTTTCGGCGAGGATGCCGTGTTGCGCGTGCTCGATCGCCAGCAACTCGATGACACGCTTTCCGGCATCACCCTGGAACGCCTCGGTTTCGAGGGCGCGGCGCTGGAATCCATCCGCCGCCTGGCGCGCGAGCCCTATGGCATGTTCCTGGTCACCGGCCCAACGGGTTCCGGCAAGACGACGACGCTTTATGCCGCGCTCTCCGAGATCAACACCGGGCGCGACAAGATCATCACCATCGAGGACCCGGTGGAATACCAACTGTCCGGCGTCCTGCAGATTCCGGTCAACGAGAAGAAGGGCCTGACCTTCGCGCGCGGGCTGCGCTCCATCCTGCGCCACGACCCGGACAAGATCATGGTGGGTGAGATTCGCGACCCGGAGACCGCGCAGATCGCCATTCAGTCCGCGCTTACCGGCCACCTGGTGTTCACCACCGTGCACGCCAACAACGTGTTCGACGTGATTGGCCGCTTCATGCACATGGGCGTGGACCCCTATAGCCTGGTTTCCGCCCTCAACGGCGTGCTGGCGCAGCGCCTGGTGCGGGTCAACTGCCAGGATTGCAGCGTCCCGGCGACGCCGGATGCCGCGCTGCTGGCTGTCTCCGGAATCAATCATGGCGACGGCTGGGATTTCCGCGAGGGTAAAGGCTGCGCCCACTGCCGCGGCAGCGGCTACAAGGGACGCCGCGCCATCGCCGAACTGATGCGCCTGAACGACGAACTGCGTGAGTTGATCGTCGCCCGCGCGCCCATCCGCCAGGTCAAGGAAGCCGCCGCCCGCGCCGGCGTGCGCCCCCTGCGCGAAGCCGCCCTCGACCTGGTGCGGCAGGGCGTCACCACCCTGGAGGAGGCGAACCGTGTCACTTTCGTGGGCTGATTTGTTCACACCAGCCATCCTCTATCTCGCCCCCGATCGCGTCATCCTGCGCGTGCGTGGCGAAACACGGATTGCCGAGAGCGCCGAAGCCGGCTGGTCCGGCGCGATCACCGCGCTGAAGAGTTTGCTGGACGCGCATAAGCCCTCCGGCCGCATGGCGGTCGTGTTGTCCGCGCATTTCGCGCCGGTCTGGCTCCTGCCCAGCGCGCCCACGTCGCTGAATTACGAGGAAACCCGGGGTTGGGTGGAAAGCCAGGTGGCCGAGCGTTTCGGTGAACTGGCGGCGAACTGGCGTCTCGCCTTCCGCCCCGGCCCGGCCGGCGAACCCATCCTGGCGTCCGCCATCGATACGGGGCACTGGGCGGAACTCCTGCATACGACGACGCAAGCCGGACTTTCTGTCTCTTCCGTGACCTCCTGGCCCGCCGTGGCCCTCGCCCACCACGCCGGCCGCGCCACGGCGCGTCTGGCGCTGGTGGAACCGGGGCGCTTGACGCTGGTGAGTCTGAAGCGCGGCGAAGCGGTCGCGCTCGACAGTGTGCGTGGCGAGTCGCCGGAAAATGACCTGGCGGACCTGACGGCGCGCGCGGCCCTGGTCGATGGTCTACGGGATGCGCCGTTGCGCCTGGTCGGCACCGGCGTGCCGGGCGACTGGGGTGGAGCGCGTGTCCTCGCCAACACGCCGGAGGCCGGGCTCCTGGCCGGACGCGGTGAACTGGATTTCCTGCAAACCCGCCAACGCCCGCCTTTGGTGGCATGGCTGTTGCTGGCCGCGGGCCTGGGCCTGGCCGCCCTGGCGGGTCAACATTACCTGGCGTTGGCGGATCAATTCGCCAGTCTGGTCAAACAGGAAACCGCTGTTTCCGCCGGCGCGCGCGGGGCGCATGGCGCCGCCCACGCGATCCAATCGGGGGAAAAACCCGCGCTTGCCTGGGGCGACCTGTTGAATCGTCTGGAAACCCAGCGACCAAAACAGATCGCTCTGCTGTCCCTGCGCGGCGACGCCATCAAGGGCGAGGCGCGGATTACCGCCGAGGCGCGATCCGCCGCCGACATGCTGGCCTGGCTCAAGTCCCTGCGCGCGGATGCCGGTTTCGCCGACGTCGGTCTGGTGCAGCACGCGGTTCAGTTTGAGGATGGGCAGCAACCGCTGCGCTTCGATATCCGACTCGGTTGGGGGGGGCGATGAAGCTCAAGCGCATCCTGTACCAACTCCTGTTCCAGGTTACCCGCCTGGGTTGGCCCGGCGCGTTGGGTGCCGCGCTCCTGTTGAGCGCCCTGGCCGTCGACTTGCTGGTCAGCGCGCCGTTGGAAGAAACCGTGGCGGTCCGGCAGGCCGACGCGGCCCGGCGCGCCCTGCTGCCTGTTGTCACCGAACGCGTCCACAGGCCGCTTGCCGTCCCGCGCGAGCGCGTGGAGACGGCCTTGCCGCGCCTGTTCGCCATTGCCCTCCAGCATGGCTTGTCGCTTGATGAGGGGCGCTACGCGGAGATGGGCAAGGCCGGAGACGTGGGCTGGCGTTTGCGCATCGACCTGCCGGTGAGCGGCTCCTATACGGCGCTGCGCGCCTTTCTGGCCGATGTGCTCGATGAAAACCCGGCGCTGATACTGGAAAGCCTGGAACTGGTGCGCGACAGCATCGAAGAAACGGAGCTGGAAGCGCGAATGCGTTTTGTGCTGAACCTGGAGCGCGCGCCATGAAGTCACGCCAGATCATGCTCGCCCTGCTCCTGGCGGCGACGCTAGCCGCCGCTTTCTGGCCGTGGTCGGAGGATGAAACCGAAGTGGTGGGGGCGATGGCCAAACGGGAACGCGGCCACAAGCCGCCCGCCGTTGCCGACAGCCGGACGCCTGACAAGCCGGTGGACCCGCGCCTGGGCGCCATGCGCGGCAACCTGTTCCCGGCGCAGACATGGCAACCACCGCCACCGCCACCGCCGAAAATCGTGCCGCCGCCACCACCGCCACCGGCGCCGCCACCACTACCTTTCCAATACATGGGACGCTGGAAGGAAAAGGGTAAGGATGTGTTTTTTCTGACCCAGGGCAGTCGCGTGCTCCATCTCCAGGTCGGCGATGCGCAGGCCGGCTGGCATCTGGATCAGGCGAACGATAATGCCCTCACCTTCACCTGGACCGCTTTGAACATGCAGCAGATTTTGAGGATCGCGCCATGAAACGGCCGTTGTCGAGCATCACCCCTGTCTGGGTCTTTCTTCCGTTTTTTTTCCTTGGCGCCTGCGCCAGCGATCCGGCTTTCCGCGAAGGCGAGCGACTCCTGGCCGAGGGCAAGGATGCCGCCGGCCTGGCGACGCTGGAACAAGCAGTCGCCAAACATCCCGGCAACGCCCAGTACCGCGCCGCGCTGGTCCGGGCGCGCGAGGCGTTGTTGCAGAAGGGGTTGATTGAAGCTGGATCGCTGGCCCAGGCCGGAAAATTGCAGGAAGCCGCCAGCACTTACCGGGAGTTGGCTCGACGGCATGGCGACGATGCCCGCATCGTCAGCGCCTCCGGCGCCCTCCAGGTGCAACTGGACAATCAGGCCCTGCTGAAGGCGGCGCTGGAAGCGCTGGCGAAGAACGAGCCGGAAGCCGCGCGCGCCAAATTACGCGCCGTGCTGGCGCGAGATCCGGGCAATCCGGATGCGGTGCGTCTGTTCAAACAAATTGAGGAGAAGGCTGGGCGGGCGCGTGTCGTCGACATTCCGCAACTGGGCGCCGTCTACCGCCGGCCGGTGAGTCTGGAGTTCCGCGAGGCGCCGCTGCGGCAGGTGTTCGACGCGATGAGCCGCCAGTCCGGCCTGAATTTCGTGTTCGACAAGGACCTGCGCATGGATCAGCGCACCACCGTTTTCGCGCGCGATACCGCCATCGCCGACGCCCTCGATGCCCTGCTCGCCACCAGCCAATTGGCGAAGAAAATCCTCAATCCCAATACCTTGTTGATCTACCCCAATCAGCCCAACAAGGTGAAGGAATACCAGGAACAGGTGGTGAAAAGCTTTTTCCTGGCGCACGCCGATGCCAAGAATGTGATGACTTTGCTCCGCAGCATGGCGCGCATCAAGGACGTGTATGTGGACGAAAAGCTGAACATGGTGGCGGTGCGCGATACCCCGGAAGTGGTGCGTCTGGCCGAAAAACTGGTGCAGATGGCGGACCGGCCGGATGCCGAGGTGATGCTGGAAGTGGAGGTCATGGAGGTGAAGCGGAACCGCTTGCAGGATCTGGGGTTGCAGTGGCCGAATCAGTTCTCGGCATTGAGCATCAAGGACGTGAACACGGCGACAGTTAATAACGGTATCACCGTGGCTACGACCACCAACCAGGTATCACAAGCTTTGACCGTTGACCTGTTGCGTAACCTGGGGGCGAGCCAAATTGGAGTGGGCCCCGCGCCATCAGTAAACCTGCGCAAGGACGCCAGTGACGTCAACCTTCTCGCCAACCCGCGCATCCGCGTGAAGAGTCGGGAAAAGGCCAAGATCCATATCGGCGACAAGGTGCCGGTCATCACCGCCAACGTCACTTCCACCGGTGTGACATCTGAATCGGTCGCCTATCTCGATGTGGGCCTCAAGCTCGATGTGGAGCCGCAGGTGGGGCTGGATGGCGATGTATCAATCAAGGTGGGTTTGGAGGTCTCCAACATCGTGCGCGAGGTGAAGAGCACCACCGGCACGCTGACCTATCAATTGGGCAGCCGCAACGCCAATACCGTCCTGCGTCTGAAGGACGGCGAAACCCAGGTTCTGGCCGGCCTGATTTCCGATGAAGACCGCGCTGGCGCCAGCAAGGTACCCGGCCTCGGCGATTTGCCCATCATCGGCCGCTTGTTCTCCAGCAATCGCGACGAACTCAACAAGACCGAGATCGTGCTGACCATCACCCCGCACATCCTGCGCAACATCGAGCGCCCGGAACTGGCCGACGGCGAATTCTTCGCCGGTACCGAAAATCAGGCCAGCGACCAGCCCCTGCGTGTGCGCCCCGCCTATAGCGCTCCCGAGCCGCCCGCCACCGAAGCCGTACCCGATTTGCCTGTCGTCATGGTTCCGCCCATCGCCAAATGACCCAACTGCCGGCGGCCCGCCCTTCTCCCCCCTTTCCCAAAGAGGGGCGGGGGGGATTGGGTGACGTATGCCCTCGCACAAGCGCCGCGGAAATCCCCCCTAACCCCCCTTTGAAAAAAGGGGGGACTCGTGCCCCGACTTCATCGACGGCAGACGCGAACCGCGCCTTGAGAAAGACAGGAGCCAGACCTTCCCACGGCTTCACCCTGGTCGAACTGGTGGTGACCGTGGCCATCGTCGGCGTGCTCGCCTGGATGGCCGTGCCTCTGCTGGAGGTGACGATGCAACGTCAGAAGGAGACCGAATTGCGCCTGGCCCTGCGACAGATTCGCGGGGCGCTCGATAGCTACCGGCAGGCCGTCCTCGACAAACGCATCGAAGCTCCGGCGGATGCCTCAGGCTACCCTCCCGACCTGGAAGTGCTGGCCGAAGGGGTGGCCGATATCACCAAGCCGGACCATCGCCCCATCTATTTCCTGCGTCGCCTGCCGCGCGACCCCTTTGCCGTGGACGGCGACGCCAGCGCCGCTGAAACCTGGGGCAAGCGCAGTTACGCCAGCCCGCCGGATGATCCCAAGGACGGCGATGACGTGTTCGATGTCTATTCCAAGTCGGAGAAAATCGGACTCAATGGTGTGAGGTATCGGGAATGGTAGAAGCAAGGAAGGGGCAAGGGCCAGGGGCCAAGCCGCGGCGGCGTGGGCTTTCCTGTTCCGCGAAAGGCTTCACCCTGGTCGAACTTCTGGTGGTGCTCTCCATCATCGCGCTCCTGCTGAGCCTCGCCGTGCCACGTTATTTCCAGCATGTGGATCGCGCGAAGGAAGCCGTGCTGCGGGAAAACCTCGCTACCCTGCGCGACGCACTCGACCAGTACAACGCCGACAAGGGCCGCTGGCCCGACAGCCTGGAAGCCCTGGCGCAAGAGCACTATCTGCGCGCCGTGCCGACCGACCCCATCACCGAGCGGAACGACACCTGGAGGCTAGAACCGGGTGAGCAGGGCGGCGGGGTGCGTGACGTGAAAAGCGGAGCGCAAGGTGAAGGCGCGGATGGCAAATTTTATGCGGACTGGTAAGCAGAGCGGCCGCGGCGAAAACGCGAGTCGAGGGCGAGGTTTCCCCCCTTTTCAAAGGAGGAAACCTCGCCAGGCCGGTTTCACCCTGCTCGGCCTGCTCTTTCTGGTGGCGCTTCTCGGCCTGTTGCTGGCGGCCGCGGGAACAACCTGGCGAGCTGCCACGCAGCGGGAAAAGGAAGCCGAACTCCTGTTCATAGGCGACCAGTATCGCCGCGCCCTCACCAGCTATTACCAACTGGAGCAGGGCCCCGAAAAGCACTACCCGAAGAAACTCGAGGATCTGCTGTACGACCCACGTTTCCCGAATACCGTGCGCCACCTGCGCCGTCCCTGGCCAGACCCGATCAGCGGCGATGACTGGGTGCTGGTGCGCGATGAGGAGGGTGGCATCAAAGGCGTGCATAGCCCTTCCACCGCCAAACCGAGAAAAACCGCCGGCTTCTCTCGTGAATATGCCGCGTTCGAAGATGCCGGCCACTATGCGGATTGGGTGTTCGTGGCCGGCAAACAATCTGAGGAGGGCTCGGCGGGAGGGGGCGGCGCACTCGCGCCGGCAACCTTGCCGGCGTCTTTAAACAAGACGCTGAAAGACGGCGCTACAGGCGTGCCGCGCTGAACACTAGCGGACCGCGAGGCGCCACAGCGAGGTCACTTCCGCCGCGCGCGCCGCGTGCAGCGGGTCGTTTGCGTCGGAGGCGCGGGGGTGATGCGGGCGAGCGTCGTTTCGTCCGACGACTTTCAGGCCGGCCGCTTCAAATGCGGCGAGCAGTTCGGCGCGCGTGCGCAGGCCCAGGTGTTCGGCGAGGTCGGAGAGCAGCAACCAGCCTTCGCCGTCCGCTGTCAGGTGCGCGGCCAGCCCTTCGATAAAGCCGCGCAGCATGCGGCTATCCGGGTCATAGATCGCGTATTCGAGCGGGGAACTCGGGCGCGCTGGTAACCACGGAGGGTTGCACACCACCAGTGGTGCGCGCCCTTCGGGAAAGAGGTCGGCCTGGATGACTTCCACCTGCCCGGCCAGTCCGAGACGCGCGATGTTTTCGCGGGCGCAGGCGAGCGCGCGGGGGTCCTGATCGGTGGCCACGACATGAGCGATGCCGCGCCGCGCCAGCACTGCGGCGAGTACGCCGGTGCCTGTGCCGATATCGAAGGCCAGTGTCGTCGCGGGAAGTGGTGCTGTCGCTACCAGGTCGACGTACTCGCCGCGAATCGGCGCGAACACGCCATAGTGCGGGTGGATGCGGGCGGCAAGCGCGGGAACCTCAACCCCCTTTTTGCGCCATTCGTGCGCGCCGATCAGGCCGAGCAGTTCGCGCAACGAGACCAGGGATGGGTCCGGGCAATCAGCCGGCCCATAGGCCTCCTCGCAAGCCAGCCGCAGGTCGGGCGCGCGCCGCAGCGGGATGCTGTAGTCGCCGTCAAGCGGTAGCAGCAGCATCGCCAGGGTTCGCGCGCGCCGCGATTGCGCCAGTCGATGCAGATGGAAGGCCTCGGCCGGAGAATTATTTGATGTCGGGGACGAAGCAGCAAAAGCCTTGCGCGGCTTGCGTTCGACACGCCGCGCCAGCGCTTGCAGCAACTGCCGCGCGTTCTGGAAATCGCCACGCCAGAGCAGCGCGGTGCCTTCACAGGCGAGGCGGTAGGCGGCATCGGCGGTGATCTGGTCGTCGACGATGAGCACGCGCCTGGGGGGCGGATTTCCGCTTTCCGAGCGCCAACGCGCGGTGCGGGTTTCGCCGTCCTCGCTCCAGTTGATGACCGGTGGTCTGGTTGCGTTGCTAGTCACGATGGTGCGTCCTCGGGCTGGAGCGACGGGGCGCTGCAGCGTGTTGGGTTGAATGGGGCAAGTCGTGGGAGGCCCGCTCGCGGGCCGAAAACTACCACGCTCGCGCGCGTTGTTCGGCTGGGCGGTTCATTTTTCGGGCGGCCAAGTGGCTATCTTCATGGCCCGGACTTGCCCGGCTGAACTTTACAATTACCTCTCGACTCACCGCCGCCCATCCCTATGCGTCCCCGTTTCACCATCCCGCCAGAAGAGGTTGAAATCACCGCGATCCGCGCGCAGGGCGCGGGTGGGCAGAACGTCAACAAGGTTTCCTGTGCCGTGCATCTGCGTTTCGATATCGCCGCGTCGTCGCTGCCGGAAACGATACGCGAGCGGCTGTTGAAACTGGGTGACCAGCGCATCAGCAAGGAGGGCGTGGTCATCATCAAGGCGCAGGAATTCCGCAGCCTCGAGAAAAACCGGGGCGAGGCGCTACGGCGACTGGAGGAGCTGATTGCCCACGTCGCCGTGACACCGAAGCAACGCCGTCCGACCAAACCGACCCGGTCATCGGTCGCCAAGCGGCTGGACAACAAGACGCGGCGCGCGACGGTGAAGGCGAGTCGGGGGAAAGTGGATACGTAAGTCCGTGCAGCCCCGCATGGCCAATGTCAGGCACGGTCTGAGTTGGAACGGAAACAATAGAGGGACAGGATGAATCGTCGCGGCTAGGTTGTAGCCAGGGAAACGAGCGAGCTTTACTTGGGGGCGCTGGGTTAAGCTTTAGGCGTGGGGGAAACCATGAGCCATGCCGCGACCTTTCCGAATACCGATCCTCGCCATGCGGCGCGCGCTGCCCCTGTGTCGCGGCAAGACCGCGCGGACGAGGCGTTGGGCTGGTGGTGCGAGTTCGATTTCGTTCGTCTGGCGTCGCATCTGGCGGCGTTGCGCGAGGCGGGGGAGGTTCTGCCGTTGCGCCTGGGTTTCCTCGATGAAGTCCTCGGCCAGAGCCTGGATCAGGCCGGCTATGTCGCTTGGTTCGAGCGCTTCCAATGCGAACGGGATGTGGATGCCGTCGCGGTCGTGGTGGCCGCCGCGCTGGCGGATATCTGGCAAAGCGGTGACGATTTCCGACGTTTGTCGCCCTGGCTGAGTCGCTGCCGACAATTGCTGACGGCCAGGCCCATTCCCAGTGCTTTGCCGCGCGCGGCCATGCTGGGCTACGCGGCGGCCACGGAAATGGTGAGCGGCGCCGGCATCGCCCAGGCTCGCGCCAGTTTCGCGGTTTGTCGGGAGGCGGCGGACGCGGCGCGCTCATTGCCGCTACGCCTGTTCCAGGCCACGTTCGAGACCTACGCCTTGTTGTGGTCGGGCGAATTCGCCAGCGCCGAGGTGTTGTTGAACGATGCCTCCGACCTCGCCTGCCGACCCGGCACGCCTTACCTGGCCGGGCTGTTCCTGCGTTCCAGTCTGTGCCTGTTCCTGACCCTGCGCGGCGATCCCATCGCCGCGCGGCATCTGTTGCTGGACGACGCGCGCCAGCCCGGTTTCGACAGCCTGCCGCCGATTCCCTGGCTAACCGCGCTCTCCAATCTGGTTTATGCCGCCGCTCTGGAGGGTGACGAGATCGCGGTGGAAGCGCTGGGCGCGCGCATGCGCAAACGCCTGGTGCCGGCGGGCAACGCCTTCTATCACGCCTATCTGCACATGAGCCTGGGGCTGGCCGATCTGTTGCTCGGGCGGCCGGCCACCGCGCTGGCGCACGCGCGTGAATCGCGGATGCTGGGGCGGCCGACATTCAGCCCGGTGGCCCAGTACATGCCGGTGTTGCTGGAAGTACAGGCGCGGGTGGACATGGGTGATTACGACGGCGCCCTCGCTCTGGCCGACGCCAGGCTGCCGAAATGGCAAACGGTTGGCCACATGAGCATCGCCAGCAACGCGGCGGTGGAAATGGCCGTCGCGCACGCCCGCATGGGCCAGCCCGACCGCGCCCGCGCCGCCCTGGACCACGCCCGTCGCCTGTTGCCGCAGGGCGAGAACCTGATGCTGTTCCACCGTCCCGCCGATTATCTGGCGCAACTGCTCGCTTTGTTACTGCCCGCCGGCAAGGCCGCCGATCTGCCTTGCGAGCGCTATCCGGTCGCCATCCACACGCTCGGTGAACTACGCGTGCGGGTCGGCGCGCGTCTGCTTTACGACCGTGACTGGCGCGGCGAGCGCGCGAAGAGCCTGCTCAAGGCGCTGGTGGTATTGGGTGGGCGCAAGGTCTCGGCGGAAAAGCTGGCGAATCTGTTGTGGCCGGATGCCGACGGTGACCAGGCGCGCAACAACCTGAAAGTGGCGGCATGGCGTTTGCGCCAGTTGGGAACGGAACACGGTGAAACCGCGCTGCCCTGGCTCCTCATGCACAACGGCCAACTTTCCCTGGCCAGCGGCGTGGTCGGCGTCGATACCCTCATTTTCCAGGAAGCCGTGAAAACCGCCCTACGCGGGCACGCGCCCGACGCGCAAGCGTTGCTCCGCGCCCTCGACCTTTACGAAGACGATTTCCTGGCCGGTGATGAAAGCCAACTCTGGGTCAGCGACCACCGCCAACGCCTGCGCGAAAGCTTCCTCAGCCTCGCCCGCGCCCTCGGCGCCCAGGCCGCTACACGCGAGGAACTGGAACAGGCGGTGGTTTACCTGGAACGCGGCCATGCCCTCGACCCGCTGGATGAGCGCACGGCGGAGAGTTTGATGACGTGCTATCTGAAACTGGGCTACCCCGGTAAGGCACTGACCTCGTTCCGCGAAATCGAGGCCGCGCTGGCTAGGGAACTCGGCATCCGGCCCGGCTCGGTGCTGCGGGAATTGGCCGGGCGGGCACGGACAGCTTGAGTTATTCCGAACGTTCCGCGTAATAGGTGACGGAGCCGCCAGGTGTATCCACGGTGATCGAGTCGCCGACTTCCTGGCCCTGGGCTCTGCGCGCCGCCGCAAGCATGTCATAGCGGTAAGTGTTGCGGGCCGCTTCCTGCTTGGCCGGGTCGTCACCGGCCAGGACCAGTCGCCGTTCAAATGCGCGGACGATGCTGTCCATTGCGGACGGCTCGCGGCCGCCATTGGCCCGCGCTGACTCTTGTAAAGCCGCAAGTTCCTGGTCGATTTCGTTCAGACGTGTTCGCGCGGCATCCACCTCGCTTTGGTTGAGCCTGCCGGATTCGATACGGGCCAGGAGTTCATTGCGCTCGCGCAGGAGTTGCTCCCGACCAGTGCCAGGCTGTTCGATCACGCTCTGCAGGGCTTCAGCATCGTCGCGGTCGAGGCCGTCCGTCTGAAAACCAGAGATGGCCTTTAAGGTCTCTCGCTTGATGTCGTCACCACGGCCTTTCATGACATCGCCAAGCCCGGGCCCAACCTGGGTTTTGAAGGTGAGTTCCTCTCGGATCCGGCGTTTTACTGCGGGCGTGCCGTTGCGGTAGTCATCTGCCCACTGTGGCCCGAGTTCATCGGTGATCATCTTGGTCAAGTCCCGTTCAAGTTCGGCATCGTTTTCAGCCTGAAAACGCCGGGCGATTTCTTCGATCGACTCTTCCGGTGGTAGAGGTGTGTCTGCCTCCGGCTCGCCTGGCCTGCGGCGTGGGAGAGGCGGAGGGGCTCCGGAACCTCCCTGGCCACTCCCTGTCCCTGCGTCGCCACCGCCACCGCCACCGCCACCGCCACCGCCACCGCCACCGCCACCGCCACC
>CAZIUC010000029.1:0-44235 GCA_964542455.1 uncultured Thiobacillus sp.
TACCACCCCGCCACCACTTCGTTTCAGCAGCGAGAGGCCGGCATTCTACAGACTTCTAAAAGTCCGTCAACTCGTTTTTTTAAGGTGTTTTACAAACCACTCAAACGAACCGACAAAATTTTCCAACTTTTTTCTTCCCCCGCCGCTTCGTTTCAGCAGCGAGAGGGCGGCATTATAGGGAGCAAGAATTGTCGGTCAAGCCTTTATTTCAGGATTTTTACAGCCCACCCCAAAGGCCTTTCCCATCAGTCAGTTATCAGCGCAAATTAATGCGCGCATAGCGGCGTTTGCCGATCTGAGCAACGACAGAGGTGCCTTTTTCCAGCATCAAGCCCTTGTCCGACACCTTTTCACCATCCAGTTTCACGCCTCCGCCGGCGATGCTGCGCATAGCCTCGGAGGTGCTTGGCACCAGACCCGCCAGTTTCAGCGCCTGTATCAGGGCCAGACCGGCTTCCGGAGCATCCAGCGTCACCTCATCCATCTCCTCGGGCAAGACCCCCTGTCGGAAGCGAGCCTCGAAGTCGGCCAGCGCGGCTTCCGCCGCCCGCCGGTTGTGGAAACGAGCGATGATTTCCTGAGCGAACGTCACCTTGATGTCTCGTGGATTGCGCCCCTCATCCACTTCCCGCTTCCATTGCCGGATCGTGCCGAGTGGTTCGAACGAGAGCAACTCGATGTAACGCCACATCAGGGTATCCGACACCGACATGAGCTTGCCGAACTGCTCGTTCGGTGGCTCGTTGATGCCGATGTAGTTACCCAGCGACTTCGACATTTTGTTGACGCCATCCAGGCCCTCCAGCAAAGGCATGGTCAGGATGCACTGCGAAGGTTGTTTGTAATGGCGCTGTAGTTCTCTACCCATCAGCAGGTTGAACTTCTGGTCCGTGCCACCCAACTCCAGGTCGGCCTTGAGGGCGACGGAGTCGTAGCCCTGTATCAGCGGATAGAGGAATTCATGGATGGCAATCGGCTGGCCGGACGCATATCGCTTGTCGAAGTCGTCACGCTCCAACATGCGCGCCACGGTGTGCTTGGCCGCGAGCTTGATCATATCCGCCGCGCTCATCGCACCCATCCAGCGGGAGTTGAACTCCACCTCGGTCTTTTCCGGGTCCAGTATCTTGAAGACCTGCGCCTGGTAAGTTTGCGCGTTCAGTTCGATCTGCTCGGTCGAGAGCGGTGGACGGGTGGCGTTCTTGCCGGTGGGGTCGCCGATCATGCCGGTGAAGTCACCGATCAGGAATACGGCCTGGTGGCCAAGATCCTGCAACTGGCGCAGCTTGTTGAGGAGTACGGCATGGCCCAGATGGAGATCGGGCGCGGTGGGATCAAAGCCGGCTTTCACCCGCAGGGGGCGGCCAGTCTTCAGCTTCTCTATCAGTTCGGCTTCGACCAGTAGCTCGTCGCAGCCGCGCTTGATGACTTCAAGAGCGTCTTCGATGGAAGGCATGGGAACCTGAGAAATGGAATGGGCTGGAGTGGGTGAGGAGAGTCGAACCCACGTATGCAGGCAGGCAGGCGATGGCTTTACGGCCTCCCCACCCAAGAACCGTTCATGCGAATACCCATGTACGGCTCAAACAACCTACTAACGGCGTTATTTTAAGCATAGTGATGCCGGCCATGCCGAGGTTTCTAGCCCCCTACCCTACTTGCCGCCACCCTTCAGTCCCGGCGCCTGGCTAGCCCAGCTTGTTGTCGGCGATATGGTAGTGCGGGTCTTCCGTTAGATTCAGTTCCACCATGTCCTTGGCGTTGGTCAGCACTTCCAGGCAATCCGGGCTCAGGTGACGCAGGTGCAGCCGTTTGCCGACCTGAATGTAGCGGTTGGCCAGGGTGTCAATGGCTTCGACCGCTGAATTGTCCATGACCCGCGCGCCGCGAAATTCCACGACCACCTCGTCGGGGTCGTCCCTGGGAGTAAACAGATCCTGGAAATTCGCGGTCGAGGCGAAGAACAATGAACCCTCCAACTCATAAATCTTCCAGCCTTTGGCGTCGATGTAACTGCGCATCTGGATGTGCTTGGCGTGCTGCCAGGCAAAAACCAATGCGGAAATGATCACCCCGGTAATCACGGCAATGGCCAGATCGGTGAACACGGTAATCACCGTCACAGCGATCACCACGAAGGCATCACTTTTCGGCACCCGGCGCAGCGCGTTGAGGCTACCCCATTCGAAGGTCTTTTCCGATACCACGAACATCAGCCCAATCAGCGCGGCCAGGGGGATCATCTCGATCCACTCGGAAGCGAACAGGATGAATGACAGCAGAAACAACGCGGCGGCGATACCGGACAGGCGCTGGGTGGCGCCGTTGCTGACGTTGATCATGCTCTGGCCGATCATGGCGCAGCCGCCCATGCCACCGAAAAAACCGGTCACCACGTTGGCGGAACCCTGCGCCACGCATTCCCGATTGGGCATACCGCGCGTATCGGTCATCTCGTCGATCAGGTTCAGGGTCAGCAACGATTCGATCAGGCCGACGGCGGCCAGGATCAGACTGTAGGGAAAGACGATCCGCAAGGTTTCCCAGGTAAATGGCACGTCGGCGATGTGGAACCGCGGCAGGCCGCCCTCGATGGAGGCCATATCACCCACGGTCTTGGTATCGATGCCGGCAAAGATCACAAGGGCGGAAACCACGACGATGCCAACCAGGGTGGAGGGTACGGACTTGGTCAGGCGCGGCAGCATATAGATGATGGCCATGGTCAGCGCGATCAGGCCCAGCATGGTGTAGAGGGCGGCGCCAGTCATCCAGGCCAGCGCGCCATCCGGCCCCGGCATCTTGAAGTGCCCCAACTGAGCCAGAAAAATCACGATGGCCAAGCCATTGACGAAGCCGACCATGACCGGGAACGGCACCATGCGAATGAATTTGCCCAACTTCAGCAACCCGAACAGGATTTGCAGCAAGCCCATCAAGACCACGGTAGCGAACAGATATTCGACGCCGTGTTGGACTACCAGCGCCACCATCACCACCGCCAGCGCGCCTGTGGCGCCGGAGATCATGCCCGGCCGGCCACCGAAGATGGCGGTAATCAAGCCGACCATGAAAGCGGCATATAGGCCGGTGAGAGGATGCACATGAGCGACGAAGGCGAAAGCGATGGCTTCGGGCACCAGGGCGAGCGCCACGGTCAGCCCGCTTAGAACACAGAGCTTGACGCGGGAGGGGGTGTAATTCGGGCAGGAATCGAAAAATTTCATGAATGCCTTTCTGTATTGCAGGCCCAGGCAACGCTGACAGAGGAACTACAAATTACAAACCGTTTCCGGAACGCCCCGGAGAACTCTGGAACGCTGGGGGGAAACGAAGGATGAGCGGCGGGGAATCGAGCCGAATCAGATGGGGGGCTATATCGATAGCATGATGCTTTCGGGCAACTTGCTTGTCACCCTCAGCCAACAGCGCGGATTTTCTCATGAGTAGACGGTCTGCCCTAATCTTGGCGCTGATCACTCGTTCATCGACGGCGCTTATGTCATTTCGCGATGAGTTGGCTCAACCCCACCCACTAAGCTTGACCCTACTCATATAGGAGACATGGCATATGTCTTTGGTTATATTCGCCACTTAATAAAAAATTGATGGGTGGTAGACAAGCCATCCAGAGGAAATATGCCCAACACCGTCATCCCCGTCTCCGTGCATGACTTCGATAAGGCCAAAGCTATTTCAGCCCTGGCCCTCGACATGCTGACAAGCCACTGCATCCCCCCCTCCCCCATGAGTTACACCGTCGCGTACGAATATTGCAGCGGTTCCAGCGCAGCCCTGAAACGGGCACTGGATGAGCATCTGCGGTCGGGGAATCAACTGGATGCATTCCTGCTGCAGGACCTCTATGAGCGGCACATCGCTTCTGAGCAGATCGGGCATCTGCGCGGGATGGGCAATGGTCTGCAGACTATTCTGCACAGCCTGATGCAGGATATTGCCGAGGCTGGCAACGGAGCCATGATCCTGGGCGAGACAATGGAAAAGAACATCGGCCATCTCAGCACTGAAATCGGGCCGAAAGATCTGCGGGCAATCGCTACCGACATGCTCTCCGCCACCCAGGCCGCGCAGGAACAAAACAATCAACTGCGGCAGCGCTTGGAGAGTACCCGCGAGGAGACCGAGAGCCTGAAGACGGAACTGGAACAATACCGCCGCGAGGCTCTGGTAGACCCTCTCACCGGTCTGTTCAACCGTCGCGCGATGGACACCCATCTGGATGAGCTTATGGCTATTGAGGCGGGCACACCGCTGTCCGTTGTGATGGTGGATATCGATTACTTCAAACGCATCAATGACACCTATGGCCATGCCGTGGGCGACGTGGTCATCCGGAACGTGGCGGAAACAATGCGTAACTGCATCCGGGGTGAGGACTTCGCTGTGCGATACGGCGGCGAGGAATTCATCGTCCTGTTACCCGACACACCACTTGAAGGCGCCTTCAAGGTGGCGGAGACCATTCGGACGCGTATCGAGTCACTGCGCCTGGTGCGGCGCCATGACAATTTCTCCCTGGGGCCTTTTACCGTTTCGTTGGGCGTGGCCGCACGCAGGCTAGAGGATACCCGGGAGAGTCTGGTCCAGCGTGCCGACAAGGCGCTCTATCAATCCAAGAATTCCGGTCGTAACCGCGTGACCCACGAGGGCCACCTGCACTGACACGTTGCGTTCTCCGGTTCAGAAGCGGGTGCTTCATAATCGCGGCCACGACAAACCGCCCGCTTACCCATGAACGAGAACGCACTGAGTTCACCCGACACCTGGCTGGATGAGCACGGCGGCGCGCTATACAAATATGCCCTGACGCACACTCGGGACGAGCACAAGGCGGAAGAGGCGGTGCAGGAAACCCTGCTGGCCGCGCTGCAGGCACGCGAACGTTATGCCGGCGGGGCGTCGGTGCGCACCTGGCTCATCGGCATCCTCAAGCACAAGATCATGGACATATTCCGCCACGATGCCCGCGAGGTGGCACTGGATGAGCCGGACGAGATCGCGGAGGAAGCCGCGGTGGAAGACAACTTCGCGCCCGATGGGCACTGGCGCATGCGCCTGGCGGATTGGGGCGATCCGGTGCGGGCGCTGGAGGGCTCGCAGTTCCTCACTATTCTGCAACGCTGCCTGGATGCCCTGCCGCCGCGCCTGGCGCGTCTGTTCATGCTGCGCGAGGTGATGGAAGAAAGTACTGAAGTAATTTGTAAGGAATTGGCGATTACGCCGACCAACCTGTGGACAATGCTGCATCGAGGCCGCTTGGGCTTGAGGCAGTGTCTCGACAGAAACTGGGTCGGTGATGGCGTGCAAATCGCCGCCCGGGAGTAAATGAAATGCTGACATGCAAACACGCAAGCCACTTGATCTCGGAAAACCAGGAACGCCCGTTGGGCATCTGGGAACACTGGGGCCTGCGGCTGCATCTTTGGATGTGTGTCAGTTGCCGGCGCTTCGAGCGGCAGATGGCCTTGATGCGGCAAGTTCTGCGGATGTTGGGCAAACGTGCCGAGGCGGATGCTCATGGCGATGGCAACAGCGCGGACTTCCCCCCCGAGGCGCGTGAACGTATCCGCAAGGCTTTGGCCGAACGGAGCGAGCGCGAGTAACCGCCCGGTTTTCCGAGACCATCGTCATGAACCGCCCGTTTGGGGCCATGACCCTACTTTGGAGAATCGACATGAAGACGAGCAAAACCACTCTGACCCTCGCCCTGACCGTCGCCATCGGCGCCGCCGCCGGTGTTGCCAATATCGCCTACGCGGCGGGCAACCCCCTTCGCCATGCAAAGCCTGGACAGCGGCTACGTGGTGGCCGCCGCCGACAGCAAGATGAAAAACGGCAAATGCGGCGGTAGCAAGTAAGCCGCCGGCGTTCCGACCATGCGTGAGACTTCACTGCATGGCGCGGCCCTCGGCTTGAGGCGGGAACTCATCCCCGACCTCAAGGCCGCCGACCTCGCCAACCTCCCCGACGCCATCGACTTCTTCGAGCTCGCTTCGGAAAACTGGCTGGACATGGGCGGCAGCCGACGCAAGGAGCTGCGCCACTTCGCCGAACGCCGGCCCATCCTCGCCCACGGCCTTTCCCTCAACCTGGGCGGCACCACCCCGCTGGACGAAATCTTCCTCAAGCGCGTGCAGCGTTTTCTCGATGAGTACGGCATCACGCGGTTCACCGAGCACCTGTCCTAATGTGGCGACGACGGCCACCTTTACGACCTGTTGCCGGCTCCCTTCACCGGCGACGCCGTGCGCCTTGTGGCCAGCCGCATCCACCGCGCGCAGGACATTCTGGAACGCCGCATCGCCATCGAAAACGCCTCGTATTACGTGGCGCCAGCCATCGCCGAAATGGGCGAGATCGCGTTCATCC
This sequence comes from uncultured Thiobacillus sp., assembly GCA_964542455.1. Classification (GTDB taxonomy): domain Bacteria; phylum Pseudomonadota; class Gammaproteobacteria; order Burkholderiales; family Thiobacillaceae; genus PFJX01. Next base: position 6,391 of record CAZIUC010000029.1, read on the forward strand.
GCGCCGTGCTGGAAGAGGCGGACTGCGACTTGCGCCTGGACGTGAACAACGTTTACGTAAACAGCGTCAACTTCGCCTTCAACCTGGTGCCGCCGGACATCGGTTGGCAAATCGCCACCTGGAGCGAGCTGATCGGTCCCGTCGCCCTGGTGCGGAGCCTGGGCACGCGCTTCGCCAGCGTGTCGTTGACCACCCTCACCGTCGTCGCATGGGCCAGCGTGCATGCCGACAACGGCTACAAGCTGCCGCTGATCTACCTGATCATGTTCCTCCCCCTGTTGCTCAGCGGCCCGGGCAATCTGAGCCTGGACCACTGGATCGCGCGCAGAGTTGCCGCATAACGCGGCGGGGACAGGGTTTGCACACACCGAACAAATGCTTGTAGGGTGCGCGCGGCGTACCCTACGAACTGTCTTTCGGTTACTGGATCATCTTGAAACCCCTACCCCTCATCACGCTGCTCCTGGCTCTGCTGGTTTTTCCACCCGACACCCTGGCGCAACCATCATGGATCGGCCACGCACAAGCACTGGAAAAACGCGGCGACTGGTCCGGCCTGTTGGCCTGGGGGCGGCAATGGACCCAGACGGAAGCGGACAACGCCCTGGCCTGGTTCGTGCTCGGCCGGGCCCTGAGTGAACTGAAGCATTATCCCGAGGCAATCGGCGCCTATCGGCAAAATCTGCGTCTCGACCCGACTGACCACTACGCCCACAACAACCTGGGCAACGCCTACCGGGCCACCCGGCACTATCGGGAAGCCATGGACGCCTATCACGCGGCGGTGCGCAGCCGCCCCGACTACATCCTGGCCTGGCACAACCTCGGCCTGACGTACTACGACCTGAAAGGCCCGGCGGGCGTGGCACAGGCCCTGCAAAAACTGAACGTGACCAACCCCGGGCTTGCCGAAGCCTGGCGCCGGCTCGCGATCGACTATTCGCTCACGCGCGACCCCCGCGTCACCCAGGATGCCATCCAGATCCTGCGCGGCCTCTCCGACGCGGAACGCGAACGCATGTTCGACATCCTGCTGGAGCAATCCTGAACCTCATGGAAAGCGGCCTGTAACCGGCAAGGCTTCGCATCTTGAGCAATAAACAAGCCGCGTAAGTTCGGGTCCAGTCGTTCAGGCAGGCATCTCCATGGCTTCAAACGACTTGCGCCGATCAGGCACGTCATGGCAGCAGCAAACTGAATACCGCGCCAGCGTCGTTGTATAGCCGCAGTGTGCCGGTTCGGCCTTGATTTTCGTGCAGTTCAGCGATCAGCCGGGCAAACCTCAGGCCCAGGCCGGTGCCCGTACCGCCGCAGACGGCGTTCTCGCCGCCGCAAGCCAGTATCTGTTCCGGGTAGCCGTTGGAGTCATCGCGAACGGTGAAAGCCAGACAGCCATCCTGCATGTCTGCTTCGATTCGGATGGTCGAGCGGGCATAGGCCAGGGCGTTGTGGATGGCGTTGAGCACGGCCAGTTCCACCAGGTTTCGGTCGAAGAACCAGATATCCGGTACCTGATCGCCCACCAGAATTTCCACCGTGAGCCGGTTTCTCGCCAGAGAGTTCGCGCTGTCACCCAGTTCACGCAGCAGGTCGAGTGGGGAATAAGCGTCGACGACCGGGCGCAGAGCCTGTCTGTCAGCCTTGTAGATGAGCAGCGCCTGTTGCAAGCGGTCCGCGCTGCGCTGGCAGATCAGGCGGGCCTCATCCAGTTTCGCGTCGTGCTCCGCGTTACCCAGCAAGGGTATGCCATCCAGCGTCATGGTCAACAGGCCAAGATTGTTCTTGAGTTCATGCATCAATGCGGCATGCATGTCGCTGGTGTCGAAGGCCATCAGGCGGTCCTCTTGTGTATGCCGAATCTGGTTTCGATTTCTTTCAGCTGTGTGCGCAGGCCCACGATGCGCGTATGTCCCGGGCTTTGTCGCTCCGCTTCCGCGAGCAGGTCACGCGCCTTGTTCAGCAGTTCTTCGTCCATGCCGCCCTGCTCCAGGCTTTTCAGGATGACCCAAATGCCATTCATCAGGATGCGCGGGTTGTAAGGCGCCATCTGGCAAGCATTGAGCAGATTCGCAATGGCTGCCTGGAAGTCGCCCTTGTGGGCCAACAACACACCGTCATTGTTCAGTTTTCGCACATCGCTGGTTGCAGCGGCGAGCACTTTGGCGCCCTCTTCCGCGCGCCCGGCTGCCTCGTAGAGTTTTTTCGCCTTGGCGAGCAAGGACTCACTGTCATGCGCGTTGCGCGCAACTTCGCTGATGACCGCGTCGGCTTCCTCGTGGCGGCCTTGGGAAAGGTAGCTATCCGCGAGGTCCAGCAGCAAAGGGCCTTCTACCCGTGCGCCCTTGCCGCGTAGCTGAGCCGCCTCGTCCAGGGCTCTGCGCGCCTCGTCGGCGCGGCCGGCGCGGGTGTGTACCAAGCTCTGCACGACGGCATTCACGAGCTGCCCTTCCGCGCTTCCCTGGAGCGCGAGCTTGCCTTTCCTGAGCGTATCCAGGGCGCCGCTCGAATTACCTTGTTCCACCTGCACCCGACACAGGTTTCCGTAGTCGGTGGGGGAAATGAAGACAGAGTGCTGTCCCTTCTGGATTGCCGCGGAAAAAGCGGCGTGAGCGGTGTCGAGGTCGTTGTTTTCCATTGCCAGATCGCCCAGTTTCTGCTGCCGGCGCACCGTGCGAGCGGAGATGCCGACACCGGCCTGCAACGCGGCCTGAGCACCGGCGGCATCCTTGTTCGCTAGGCAGACATCCGCGAGCAGATCGTAAGCACTCACCAGTTCTGGACTCCGTTCCAGCACATCGCGCAGAATTTCTTCCGCTTCCTCGTTTTTTTTCTGCAAATGCAGTGACTTGGACAGCCCGAGTCGGGCCCAGGGTATCGCGCGCATTTCAATGATCTGCTTGTAGAGCGCTTCCGCCTCCTCGAAACGTCCCATTGCGTTGAGTGACTCGCCTTTGAAACGCAGCGCATCGATCAGGTATTTCGGTGTTTCGCGGATAACGTCGTCACACCCCTTGATCGCGCCTTCCAGATCAGCGCTCTCGTAGCAGCGGTAAACACGCTCAAAAGCCAGTTTTCGCCGCAGGATGTTTTCCAGCCGGTTCTGCATCACATCAGCGCTGAACGGCTTGATCATATAGTCGTCCGGCGCCAGCTCAGCGGTGGCCGCCACTTTTTCGTAGACCGATTCCGCGGTGACCATGATGAATGCGGTCTTCAATTGAATCAGCCCGCAATGCCGCAACTCCTCCAGTAATTGCTGGCCGTCACGGCCCTCACCAAGATTGAAGTCGCACAGAATGACGTCGTACTGCTTGTTTCGGAGCTTGAAAATCGCTTCGGCGGCAGACGAAGCGAGGTCGATCTTGGTCATCCCGAAGTTGGACAGCGTCAACTTCAGGGCATTGCGCATGCCGGAATAATCGTCAATCACGATGGCCCGTAGCTGACCGTAGTTGACCTGTGCCTCAACAGAATTAACTTTGATCAGTGGCATGGATCCTCGATTGGCGGGGTAAACACTACGCGGAATTCACAGCTAACCGCGTTTTGTTATTGATACCGTCGGGACAGATTAACCCTTACGCAACGATACGCGATTTATTCCTCACCAACGCCAGGTTGATCCACACAACAGCAAACGGATGTCACGTCAAAAAAAACGGGGGCCGAAGCCCCCGTGTCGCGGAATGCGCGGGTTCAGATCTTGACGATGTCGAACAGATACAGCATGCCGAAGTGGAAGATGATGAAGATGGCGACCGCGGCGACGACGGCGGAGTTTTCGCTGCTTTCAAAGATTTTCTGCATGTTCATGGGTTTCTCCAGGAAATGATTTCGTGTGGGTGAACGATACTTTTCAGCCGGCGCCAAGTCGAGAGACCGACTTGACCGATGTCAAATGTCAGTGGCTCGTCCCTTCCGAGAGCCGGGTCTTGTTCCACACGTTGTATTTGCCCACCGGGCGTTTCATGGGCAGACGCTTGATTTCCTTGAGGGTATTGGCGTCGTAGACGATGAGGGCGCCGTCCATCTCCCAGATGGAAACCAGGGCATATTTCCCATAGCGGTCGAATTCGACGTGGGTGGCGGTTTTGCCGGGGATCGGTTTTAGGGTGGCGACGATTTCCAGGCTTTGCTTGTCGATGACATGCATGACATCGCGGTTCTTGCCGAAGAACACATCCGCCCAGACATAGGGGCTGTTCTCGTGGCTGCGCAGGAAGAAGCCGGGGCCCTCGGTCGGGATGGTCTTGATGGTCTTCCACGTTTTCATGTCTATGACCGAGATCAGGCCATCCTTCAGGTTGGGCGACGCCATCACACGCTGGATGTTGCCATCCGCGCCCTTACGCTCCCAGGTGATGCCGGACCCCAGGTGCGGCATGCCGGCCAGATCCAGTTCCGCCACCTTGCGCCCGGCGCCCAGGTGAATGACCTGGCCTTTCGGGCTCGTGCGCGAGGCGCCCAGGATGTACTCGTAGTTCTGGTCGAAGAAAAAGTCGTCGAGGTAGTCGTCCAGCACGATGCGGCGCACCGGCAGCGGGCCGGGCTCGGGAATGGCTTCCTTGCTCTGGAAATCATGCACCAGCCCCTGGTAGACCGGGCGCCCGTCATAGGGAATTTCCCAGACTTCCGGAATATCTTTTAGCGCGGCGATGAAGCTGTTGCGCGGCCGCGCGTCGTAGACCGCCGAAACGCGCGAAGTCTTGCCGTTGTTGCCCACCACCGGAATGACCTTCACCAGGGACAGATCCTTGCCATCCAGCGCCACCAGTGTGTGCGGCAGATAGTTGGCGGCCATCACATATTTGCCGTCGGAAGACACCGCGACATTGCGGGTATTGATGCCGACCCGTATTTCAGCCACGACTTTCAGGTTCCACAGGTCGAATTTGGTGATCCAGCCGTCACGCGACGCCCAGTAGACGAAGCGCCCATCCGGGGTGAACTTGGGGCCGCCGTGCAGGGCGTAGCGTGTGGGGAAGCGGGCGATGGGTTCCATCACGTCGCCATCGAGCACGGTGATGTGGTGGTCGCCATGCTCCACCACCAGGGTGATGTTCATCGGGTCGGCCTTGAATACCGGCTTGGCGGGCAGATCGACGGCATCGGGATTGACGATGCGCGAGGCACGGATATCGTCGGCATCCCACTTCGGCGGCAGCGTCGGCGGGGTGTAGATCCACGCCGCCAGAGCCTTGATCTCATCCGGTTTCAATATGGCGCCGAACGCCGGCATCTGGGTCGCCGGCAGGCCTTCACCGATGATCTTGGCGGCTTCCGGTTTCTTCAGGTGCGCCAACGATTCCGGCAGTAGCGTCGGCCCCATGCCCCCCAATCGATTGGGGGCGTGGCAGGAGAGACAGTGGGTTTCGTAGAGTTTCTCCGGGTCGGGGTCGGCATGCGCCAGGCCAATGCCCACCAGTGTCGCGGCCATGAGGGTGATCAGGGTTTTCATGCTTCGGCTCCTGCCGTTGAAGTTGTGGCGCCGATTTCCTCGTCGCCGAGATAACAGCCCGGGTCTTCCGCCCAGAAATCGCCCGTGGTCTGCCAGGCGCGCACCCGGGTGTTGCCGTTACAGATGGGCAAATGCACGCAGGCGGCGCAGCGTCCCGTTACCGGGCGTGGCGAGTGTTTCAGGCCCGCCATGAGCGGGTCGGAGAGGTCGTTCCAGATTTCCGAGAACGGCCGCTCGCGCACGTTGCCCAGCGGGTAGTTCCACCACATGGTGTCCGGGTGGACCACGCCGAGGTTGTCGATGTTGGCGATGTTGACGCCGGAAGCGTTGCCGCCCCATTGCACGAGTTTCTGGCGAATGTGTTCGGCCTTCTCCGGGAAACGCTCGCTCACCCAGCGCAGCAGATAGGCGCCATCGGCGTCGTTGTTGCCGGTGACGTATTCGCGTGGCTGTCCGGCCTGAACCTGTTGCAGACAGCGCTCGAACAAACGATCCAACGCCGCGCGGGTGGTGCGGTGGTGCGCGTCATCCTTCCTGTTTTTATTTCCGCGTCCCGCGTAGTTGAGATGCGAAAGGTAGAACTTGTGGATGCCTTCGTTTTCCGTGAGCGCCAGCAAGGCGGGAAAATCGTCGGCGTTGTCCTGGGTGAGGGTGAAGCGGATGCCGACCTTGGCGCCGGCGTCGCGGCACAGACGCACGCCATTGAGGGCGGCGTCGAACGCGCCTTCCTTGCGGCGAAAGCGGTCATGGGTCGCGGCGAGACCGTCCAGGCTGATACCGACGTAATCGAAGCCGGTCGCGGCGATGTCCTTCACATTTTTTTCATCCACCAGGGTGCCGTTGCTGGAGAGGCCGACATAGAAACCCATCGCCTTGGCGCGGCGGCCGATATCGAAGATGTCCGGCCGCAACAGCGGTTCACCACCGGAAAGAATGAGTACCGGCACATGGAAGGCCTTGAGGTCGTCCATTACCTGGAACACTTCTTTGGTTCCGAGTTCGCCGGGGAAATCCTTGTCCGCCGAGATCGAGTAGCAATGCTTGCAAGTGAGATTGCAGCGCCGTACCAGATTCCAGATCACCACCGGGCCGGGGGGTGCGCGCTTCGGACCGAGCGGCGTCGGGTTGACGAGTTCCTGCATGAACTGGGTGACGCGGAACATCGGATTCTCCTGTGATGCCGGCGTTCATGCCGGCTCGTTCGGCCCGCTAGCGGGCCTCCTACGTCGCGATGCGTAATCCGGTCTTTTTCAGAATCCCCTGGCTGTAGAGGATATCCGAGGAGCGACAGGCCTCTCCCAGCAGGGCGCGGATTTCGTCGGCGTAAGCGGTCACTTCCTCACGTGACTTGCCGTGCAGCATGGCGAACAGGTTGTAGGGCCATTGCGGCGGATGGCGCGGGCGACAGTAGCAGTGAGAGACGAAAACCAGGCGACCGATCCGCTCACCCAGTTCATCCACCTGATCATCCGCCACATCCCAGACCGACATGCCGTTGGCGCGATAGCCGAGAGCGTAATGGTTGGGAACCAGGCCGATGCGGCGGATGGCACCGGTTTCCCGCATGCGGACCATCCGTGCCATCACTTCCTCGGCGGGAATGCCGATCTGCTCGGCGATGACGTGATAGGGGCGCGGAACCAGGGGAAGGCCGGATTGAGTGGCGGCGATGAGACGCAGATCCACATCGTCTACCGGCACCGGTTTGCTGTTGGAAGTCAGGCCGGTCATGAATCAGGCGCTCAACACTCGACGATGTCCGCCTTGGTGCTGTCGATGAAGGCCAGTACCTCACCACGTTCCCGCGCGGGCAGGTTGAAAGCATCCAGCGTGGCGTTGAGGTGGCCCATGAAGGCTGTCCAATCCGCCTCGCTGATCCGCATACCCTTATGCGACAGCTTCATGTCACGGCCGGTGTAGTACATCGGCCCACCCGCGGCGTTGGATAGAAAATCCACCAGTAGCTGTTGTTCACGTTGCAGGCCGTCGTCGCTCCGGTGTTCCCAGAAGCGGCCCAGCAGGGTGTCGCCGAACAGGCGTGGCAGCAGGTTATCAGCGACGGCGGCGATGGCGTCATAGCCACCCAGGCGGGTGTACAGGCTTGCATCGGACATTTAGTTCTCCTCGTTAAGTGGACTCGACAGCAGGGCGCCATCAAAGTTGCAGCTTCAGTTCCACAAAGAATTCCCGTTCCTTGGGAAAACGATAGACCGGGTAACCACTCACCGACTCGATATAGCGGAAGGTGCTTTCCACCTTTTCCGGCGTTTCCGCCGCGCCCACGAACCACAGGTTGAAATGGTGTTCGCGCCGGTAGTTGTGGGCGATTTCCGGTTGTGCATTGATGAAGGCGGCAACGCGGTCGAAATCGTTTTGTGGCAGCGACATGGCGGCCAGCACATTGGCGCCGCCCAGGCGGTCGGCATTGAACAGGGGGCCGAAACGGGTCAGCACGCCCGCTTCGAACAAGCGCTTGATACGCCCGATCAATTCGGCTTCGTCCAGACCCAGGGTGGTTGCCGCGGCCAGAAACGGCCGTTCACAGATGGGAAAGCCACCTTGCAAGGTATTGAGGATGCGGCGCTCCACCTCATCCAGAGGCGCCGGTTCCATGGAGACCTTCTTTGTCGCCACAGTTTTCGGCTGCAAGGGCGATTCCTTGCGGAGTTTCGGCCGGCGCCTGACCCCGGCCATTTCAGGCCACCTTCGCCAGCTCGGAGTAGCGGGCGCCGCATTGTTTGAAGCGGCGGTGCGAGAACAGGGGTTGGCAGGCAATATATTCCAGACCGAGCTCACCGCGCAGGCGCGCCAACTCCTCCAGCACGGCGCCGCGATCCTGGCCGTGCAGCATGGAAAACAGGTTGTAGCGCCAGTGCGGCGGACGACGAGGGCGCTGGTAGCACAGGGTGACGGCGCGCTGCGCGGCGAGGGCGCGACCGACGGTGGCGATTTCCGCATCCGGCACATCCCAGACCACCATCGCGTTGGCGTGGTAGCCCAGTTCGCGGTGTCGTACCACCACACCGAAGCGGCGGATGACGCCGAGGCCAATCAGATGGCCCAGCCGCGCCAATACCGCTTCCTCGCGCCAGCCCAGGCGGGTAGCCAGGGCGGCATAGGGGCGTGAGGCCAGGGTCAGGCCACCTTCAAGCGCGGTGGCCAGGGTGTAGTCGGCCGCTTCGAGGGCGGCTATCTCGGCTTCATGGGGACGACGGGTGGGTTCCTGATGAGGGCGGGGAGCGCCAGTGAGGTCGAAACCCAGGTCGATATGAAAGTCTTCCTGCATGGGCAGGTCGAGTACTGGGCTCCCAGCCAGATCGCCGATTTCACCAAGCACTTCCTCCACCCGATCGCGAGTCGGCGCGGTGGCTACAAACCAGAGGTTGAAATCGTGTTCACGCTCATAGTTGTGGTTCACCTCGGGAAAGGCGCTGATGGACTTTGCCACCGACTCGATCCGGTCAGGCGCCACCGCCACGGCGGCCAGTGTGCTCCAACCCAGGGTGTGGGGGCGGAACACGGCGCCGATGCGGGAAACCGTGCCGCCTTCAGCCAGTTGCCGCAGCCGTGAAATCACTTCCGCTTCCGAGATGCCCAGGCGGTGTGCCAGTTCCGCGTAGGGCCGCGAGACGAGGGGAAAACCGCGTTGCCAGTCATTGACCAGGTGGAAATCGAGCGCATCTAGGGGCACGGTGTTCTCCAATCCGAAATAGTCACAGCCCGAAGCGGTGCGCGCGTGACGAGAAGAAGATGCCGCTGGGGGAATCGACGGGAAGTTCGCCGAGTTTCTTGAAGGTCTCGGTGTCATAGATGTCCACCCGGTTGGCATCGCGCACCGAGATCCAGACCTGTTCACCGCGTGGGCTGAATTCCATGTGCAGTACGGCCTTGCCGGGCTTCAGGGTTTGGATGATCTGCCGGCTTTCCACGTCGATGATCTGGACGGTGTCGTAGTCGGGGAAGGCAAAGTTGACCCAGAGGCGGCGGCCATCCGGAGCGGCCATGATGAATACGGGTTGCCCCGCGACGGGAATCCTGCCCACCTGTTTCCAGGCCGGAATTTCCACCAGGATCACCTCATGCCGGCCCACACCCGGAATGAAGGCAAGGTTGCCTGATACCGCCCAGGTCCGCAGATGCGGCATCTTGTAAACCGGCAGCTTCTGTTCGCCTTTGCCATACTCTGGCAATACCTTTGCCATACCCCGTTCCGGGTGCCACAGATCCAGCACGGCGACGCCGTCCTCACCGAACAAGCCGGCCATGTACCAGCGGCCATCCGGCGTGATCGTGCCGTCGTAGGGTTCCCGGCCGATACCGGGAAATTTCGTCAGTTTGGGATGTCTCGGGTCCACCGACAGGTCGGCGATCCAGGTCTCGCCGGCATCGAACAGGCTGAAGACAAAACGTTGCCCGGGGGCATCGGCAATGCCGACGACCCGGGACAGGCCATGGTTGGCCTCGGACCAGGCCGGAATCTCGGCCACCAATTCCAGGGTTTCGCTATCGAAGAGTTTCACTCCGCCGGGTGTGTAGTTGGCGGCGGCAATCCAGCGGCCGTCCTGGGAAATGGCGCCACCGATGGAGTTGCCGGACTGAATCACGCGCTTGACGATCTTGCCGGTGAGCATATCCACCTTGGTCAGACCGCCATCGCGACCGAACACATAGGCGTAGCGTTCATCCCGCGAGAACACGGCGGAGGCATGTGAGGTGTCGCCGAGGCCTTCCACTCGCTGCAGCAGGGTGCGCTTGGTAGTGTCAATCAGTTGAATCGAACCCTTGGCGCGCTCGATGATCAGGCCGAGATCGCCGGTGCCGCGCACATCGTTGGCGTGGCACTCGTCGGCGAAGACCGCGAAGGCGGGCAGGGCCAGAACCACGCAGGCCAGCAGGGTGAGCAACACTTTTCGCGAGGTCATTCCGGAAATCCTTTCAACAGGGCGTCCACGATCCATTGCGTATCGGCTTCAGACAGATACGGCGCCCAACCGGGCATGGCGCTGCCGGTACGGCCGTACAAGATGGTAGAGATCAGCGCTTCGGTGGGTTTGCCTTTAAGCGCTTCCGCCGTGAGGGAAGAGCCGAGGCCGCCAGTGAGTCTGAGACCGTGGCAAAAGCCGCATTCCTGGCGCACGAAGCGGGTGAGTTCCTGTTGTCGAGCCACCGATAGGCCATCGGCCTGAACCGGGAGCGCGCAGCAGAAAAACAGGGTCGTGAGCCAGGGATGCGGTTTCATGTAGGGGATTCAAAGCGCGGCGGCGAGCCGCCGCGCTTTGGGTCAGGTCAGATCAATAAACGTCGTACTGGGTATTGTGGACGTTGAACTTGCCGGTGGGGGTGACCAGGCGCGGATCCTTGATCACGGCCTTCACCTTCATGGTCTTGTCATCCATGACCACGATGGCCGACTCCTTGTCCTTCGGACCCCAGACCGACAGCCACACCTCGTCGCCCTTGGCGTTATATTCCGGATGCGCGACACGCGCCTCCTCGATACCCGCGATCTTGGCGATGTTGATGACCGTGGCCGGCTTCTCCGGATGCTTCAGATCAAATACGGACACGGACTGGCGCGTCGCGAGATCCGGATTCAGCGGCGCGTCGGACCAAAGGTGGTGGGACTTGGGATGGGTTTTCAGGAACAGTGAGCCGGAGCCGTGGTTCTTCAACCAGCGCACCACGGTCCAGGCTTGCTTGGGATGCTTCTTGGGATCGGTGCCGATCTCCGCGATGCGATCGTCGCCCAGGTGGCCGGTGGCCCAGACCGGGCCATATTTCACATCGACCCAGTTGGTGCCGCGGCCCGGGTGGGGCTTGACGCCAACCTTGACGTTGGCGGCCAACTTGCCATCCTTGGTGTCCACCACCGACACGGTGTTGCGCATGTTGGCGGCCACCATGAAGTAGCGTTTGGATGCGTCCCAGCCGCCATCGTGCAGGAAGCGCTCAGCCTCGATCTCGGTGGTCTTCAGGTTCTTGATGTCGGAGTAGTCGACCAGCAGCACCTTGCCGGTTTCCTTCACGTTGACCACGAACTCGGGCTTGATGTGCGAGGCGACGATGGAGGCGACACGCGGTTCGGCGTGGTATTCCTGCTCGTCATAGGTATAGCCGCGCGTGGACATGATCTTAAGCGGTTTCAAGGTCAGGCCGTCCATCAAAACATAGGCGGGCGGCCAGTAAGTACCGGCGATGGCGTACTTGTCCTCATAGCCCTTGAACTTCGAGGTTTCAACGGAACGGGCGTCGGAGCCGGTGCGAATGGAGGCCACGGTGGTGGGGGTTTCCATCCAAAGGTCGATCAGGTTGATCAGGCCGTCGCGACCGGTGGTGTAGAGGTAGCGACCTGAATTCGAAATCCGCGAGATGTGCACCGCGAAGCCGGTCTTGAGAATGGTGACGATCTTCTTGCTATCGCCGTCGATCAGGGCCACCTGGCCGGAATCGCGCAGAGTCACGGAGAAGAGGTTGTCGATGTCGATCTTGTTCATCTTCTTCTTCGGCCGGTCTTCCGGCTTCACCAGCAGCTTCCAGCTCGCCATCATTTCCTTCATGCCCCATTCCGGCGGCGTCGGCGGCGTCTGCTGGATGTAGCGCGCCATCAACTCGATTTCTTTATCGTTCAACTCATTGGCGGTGCCGAAGCCGGGCATGCCGCCGGGGGTGCCGTAATTCACGAAAACCTTCAGGGTATCGGTGCCCAGTTTCTGCATGTCCTTGGGCAGCAGGGGCTTGCCGGTGGCGCCCTTGCGCAGCACACCGTGGCAGCCGGCGCAGCGATCGAAATAGATTTGGCGGCCGGAATCGAATTCGGCCTTGGTCATGGGGGGTGCGTTGGGGTCGGTGGACTGATACATCTCGACACCGGCCAGGGTGGAGCCGCCACCTTGCAGGTAGGTCGTCGAAGGCGTGTTGGTTTTGCTGACATCGTCAGCCGCCCAAGCCATGGAAACCGCCAGCGGCAGAACCGCTAGCGCCAAACCTTTCACTAATTGCTTCATTACGATGCCCTCCAAACGTGGCTGGAAAAAACCCGACTTGCGTGGGGGGTAACGATACGGCGGGTAGGAGGGGGGCTGACCTTGACCAATATCAACTAGCTTTACGGATATGGTTGTCGCGGTTGATCTATATCAAACGCAATACCTGTCCATGCCACCTACCATCCGCCGCAATCAAGAAAGTCAGGAGACCTGCCATGTTGGAACCCGTAAAACTCGCCAACTTTTTCATCGTTTTCTTCAGCGCCGCCTCGGTCATTCTGTTCGGCGCTTCCTATGCCCTGCTGTTCGCCTGGTCACGCGTCAAATCGCGGCCCCGCTTGATGATGCTGGCTTATGCCGCCTACGTGGGCCTATTCATTTCCGTGATCACGCTCGCGTTCGCCGCCAACCTCTTCCATAACGGTTTCTGGACCTTCATCGTCTCGCTCATGCTGATCGGCTACCTGGCCGCTCCGCATGCCATCTGGCATCTATGTGTGGGAACGCACGCGGATGAGCACGGCGATACGCAACTGAAGGCTCCCATCTAGGTTTATCAACAGCGGTAATAGCAGGAGGCATGACCATGTCACAGACGCAGGCGTTGTGGTGGGCATCCGAATCCTTTTGGCGGAAGACAGCCATCTGGGTTACGGCGGGCTCGTTCGTAGTACTCATCTTTCTCACTTTCGATACGGTGAAACAAATAACCGCCGGCAGCAAACGCGTGCCGGCCTATGCCAACGCACTGAATCACCGCATCGATTACGTCTTCGATGCAAAGCGCAACTTCCAGGTGCCGGTCATCGGCCCCGAGGAGCCTTTGTTCGGCAAGATGTTGAACGAAGCCGAAGCGGAAGCCCTGGTCAGCCACGGCAAGCTGACCACGCAGGCGAAAAACTGCATGGACTGCCACACCCTGTTGGGTAACGGCGCCTACTTCGCGCCGGACCTCACCAAGTCCTGGCTGGACCCGGCCTGGGGTTCCAAGGAAGTACGCGAGCAGACGATGGTGGAGTTCCTGATGAACCCGACCGACAAACTGCATAACGCCTCCGGCCGCAGGATGCCCAACCTCAAGATCACCGAGGAAGAAGCACGCGCCACCGTGGCTTTCCTGAAGTGGATGTCGTCGATCGACACCAACGGCTTCCCCACCAACTTCAAGCCGATCGATCAGGCCGATGCGGCACCCGCGCCTGTGGCTGAACCCGCCGCGCCCGAGGCCGCCCCGGCCGCCGACGCCGCCCCGGCCCAACAATAAGGAGAGTCAACATGGCAGCTATAGGCATTTCAACCGCCACCATGAACGGTGGGCAGAAACTGGCGATGAAGTATTTCACCGTCGCCATCGCCCTGTTCGGCGCGCAAGTCTTGTTCGGCCTCCTGGCCGGACTGCAATACCTCTATCCGGATTTCCTCTACGGCATCCTGGATTTCTCCATCAACCGCATGTTGCACCTCAACGCGATGGTGGTATGGCTGTTGTTCGGCTTCATCGGCTCGGTTTACTGGATGCTGGAGGACGAGGCCGGCGTGCCGGTGGTCGGCATAGGGTTGGCGAATTTGATTTTCTGGATATTCACCCTCGCCGTGGTCGTCGTCGTGCTGGTGTTTCTGCTGGTCCAGGTCGGACCCGGTGAGCAGAAATCGATCTGGCTGATTACCGAGGGCCGCGAGTACATCGAGGCGCCGCGCTGGGCCGACATCGGCATCGTGGTCTGCGTACTGGCGTTCTTCTACAACGTCTCCGCCACCTTCGCCAAAGGCAAGTTCACCAATATCGGCGGTGTGCTGGTAATGGACCTGGTTGCCCTGGCTGGCATCTACCTGGCCGGCATGTACTACACCCCCAACATCTCCATGGACCAACACTGGTGGTGGTGGGTGATTCACCTGTGGGTGGAAGCAACCTGGGAAGTGCTGGTCGGCTGTCTGATGGCTTATGGCCTGATCAAGACCATGGGCGTGCGTCGCAAGATCGTGGAAACCTGGCTGTACATCGAAGTCGCGCTGATGTTCGGTTCCGGCATCCTCGGCCTCGGCCACCACTACTTCTGGATCGGCACCCCCGAGTACTGGTTCACCATCGGCGGCTTCTTCTCCGCCCTGGAACCCATCCCGCTGGTTGCCATGGTGGTGCACGCGGTGTTCGACGCCGGCCATCACAAGCTGAAGAGCACCAACAACCCGGCCCTGGCCTGGATCATCGCGCAAGCGTTCGGCAACTTCTTCGGCGCCGGCGTGTGGGGCTTCATGCACACCCTGCCGCAGATCAACCTGTACACCCACGGCACCCAGTGGACCGCCTCGCACGGCCACCTGGCCTTCTTCGGCGCCTACGCAACCATGGTCATCGCCTTCCTGTATATCGCCCTCCAGAAATGGCGTGGTGACGTGTACATGAGCAGCAACCTGGTCGGCGCCTGGAAGTGGAAGTGGGCACTGTTCCTCCTCCACGCCGGCATGATCACCATGGTCATGGCCCTGCTGATTTCCGGCTACGAGCAGTCGCAGATCGAGCGCGCCATCGAAGGTTCGACCTGGATGGGCTACTTCGCCGCTCAGGAACACCGCTGGTTCCTGCAAGGCATGTTCTGGCGTCAAATTGGTGGCTGGATCTTCGCCGCCGGCTTTGTGCTGCTCGCTTGGGACCTCTTGACCATTGGCAAGCGGGAAACCCGCCCCGCACTGCAAGTGCAGGCCGAGTGACCGATGTCATTGACTGAGTAACGGGTCTCCTCTCGATTCCCAAGCGATTTGGCCCGCCGGCTCTGCCGGCGGGCTTTTTTTATGGATGTCCGGAATCTGCTGTAGGGAATAACGGCCGCGCTGACGCCACAGTGCTGTGGGTACCGTGTTGCATCCTTTGAACTGCTGCTGACGACACGGAGGAACCGTCGTATCGAGGTTGCTGTGCGCTCTACTTTGCCGCGAAAGTCATCAGGTGATCCGGGTTTGCTCGACCTGGAACTCTCCTTAAGGAAGGATGCGGTAACCGTCTCATGCTCGGCAAAACGGCCGCTGGCCCTGACCTTGTCAGACGACAAGTAAAACTGCCCCCCTGACGACACGAAGAATTGCCCCCCTGGGCTTTGACCAGGAGGTCGCATGAAGCAAGCAAGAGAGCACCATCCCGCCCTTTGCGCAGGCAAAGGAGAGCGGATGCAAGAACCGGAGACGATCCAACAGATGTTGGCTTTACACGCACTGGGCTGGGGCACGAAGCGGATCGCCGGCGAGCTGGGGGTGGCGCGCAACACCGTCAAGCGCTACCTCGCGGCGGCCGCGTAGCGTTGATCTTCAGGCAACTCCAGTTGCGGGTCGGACGCACCGAGCAGTTCCCGCGCAACCTGGAAGAAACGGTCGAGTTGGGCCCGTGTAATGTGGTTGCCGAACAGGTCCAGCAGTTCCAGGGGCGACTTGGCCTTCCACACGGCACCGATATGCAGAATGGGGGAGTCATCGCGTTGCGCCAGATGGTGAAGGTCGGATTCGATTTCCTCATAAGGGCGGGCAGCCACGCGCGAGACGACGAGCCGGTCGGCTTCCTTGTCCGTATTCCATGCGCCCAGCAGGCAGACCGTGGCGAGGCTGGCGGCTTGCGCTGCATCGAGCCATGCCGGGTGCTGGATGGCCCGGTTGATGGCGCGGCGACGGCGCAATATGGATCAAGATCGACCCGTGCTCAGGGCATAGCGCTTAGCGTCGGACGCTTCCATACCCATCGCCACGAGCGCTTTTTCGAACTCATAGATGTTGGGCCGGTCCAGCACCTGTTCCTGCGCTTGTGCCTTGTCCGAAAGGTCGCCGGAAACGTGTGGAACAATGACCAGCAATCCGTCGCGCAGCGTGGGATGGGCGGCCACCTCGGTACGCGCGGCGATGGCGATTCGAAGTTGCGGGTTTGCCTCCACAAAGCGCCAGCCGGCGGGATCGGTGACTACCAGCGCCTGATCGGCGAGCTCGGGATGTTCCAGCAAAGTGGCGGCGGCGAAGGCGGCGGCTTCTTCCACGCTGTCGGCGCGTAAGGTCAAAGGCTGGCTGCGTTCCTGTCCCTCCGCCCGGGCTCGTTCCAGCAATCGGTTGCGTGCCTCAACGCGATCCGTGAAAAAAGCATCCAGCGTGATGGTTGGGTTGCATTGCTGCGTCCAGAGTCGCCAGTAGCGATCGAGACTTTCACGCCCTGGCCGAGCAACCCCAGTTCTTCGGCGAATCGCAGAGCAACCGCCGGGCTTTGTTCCAGCCACTGTTCCAGGTCGTCGGCGTCGTAGGCCCGCACATCCGCCCATTCCGCCTGTTTGCGTTGTGTCTTGATCCAGGATGACTTTCTGCTCCAACGCCTGGGCGTGACGAACACGAACGTCGTTTTCACGCGTTCGGCCACTTCGGTTTCACTGGTGCGCTTGCGATAGTCTCCATTGGCTTTACTGCCGATCTGTTGATCGCAGCCCACTTCCCAGCAGGAGGCAGCGACCGGCACCCAGGCATTTCCTTGGTCGCTGAACAGCCTGCCGTCCCAGCCAGGAATGTAGGTCGAATTTCCCGCTGGGAAAGCGAGTTGGCGGGTCGAGCCAGCCAGGAAGCACAGCCTCCGGACCAGGCGTGGCAACTCGTTCTGAGCTTCCTTGGCATGGGTGTTGGCCCATTCGACGATATGGGAGGCAGTTACTCGCATTGATTGTTTCGTGACATAACCTGGGTGAAACCCGTTGCTGTCTGGCCTGAATCAGCGAATCTCGATGACGCTACCGCCCTGTTCCAGCAATGCCCGTAGATCAGGCAGCAGCGCGGCGAAGACTTGCAGCAAGACTGCCTTGCGGCAGTTGCCCAGACGCACCCAGACAACTTGTGGCGGGATGCTTCCCTGTTTGTCCGCCAGCAGTGGGAAATCCTCGTCCTTGGTGACAATGACCATGCCATGCGCTTTCGCATGCTCCCAGATCATCCGGTCGGCCGTCGCGCCCATGCCGATGTCCTGGACATGCTGGCAATCGAAACCGTTGGCGGCCATGAAACGCGCCAGTGCCAGTGGCAACTGGTTGTCCACCAGCAGCTTCATGCCGCGATAAGGATGGAGTGGTCGGTCTGAATGGCCGCGTAGTCGAGGGCGGCGAGGATGTCTTCTTCTTCGAGGAACGGATAGTCCTCAAGGACTTCAGCGTGGGAAGCGCCCGCACCGAGCAGGCTCAGGATGTCGCTAACGCGGATGCGGTAGCCACGAATACACGGGCGCCCCCCGCATTTGTCGGGCTCCAGGGTAATGCGTTCAAGTGATTTCCGGTTCATGGTGGCCTCCAGTTGATTGATTCTCTTGCATCTAACGGCCGAGGCGGAACAGATATTTCGATCCGATGGAAATCAAAAGCCAGTTTCGAATAGTGCGCCGGTGTGTGAATGGCCGTTCAGCGTTCTACCAGAGACAGTCAAACATACACCATCGGCCGTCGCTTCCTGGCCGGGTCCGGTCCGACGACCCCCTTCCCCAAAGCCGCCCTTCACACGATTTGATGGCACCACCTCGAACGGCTCTTGAGGCCGAGCACGAGACGGTCGTCGCCCTGGCTGTATTTCGCAACAGGTCGGGGAGACACATTCAGCCGTTGCTGCCTAGCCATCTGAACTGTTCAAACCCGGCCAGCCAGCAAAATCAGATCAACACTGGCTTCCGGATGCCCCTTTCTGCCTGAAAGACCGGTAATGCCCTCTGCTTCATCCACCCGGTGCGCAACGGGGAAAAGGGGCATACCGAAGCAGGCTGGCTACTCGATCACTTCCCCATGCCAGCCCAACGGCGACAGGCCACGTTCGAGGGCGCCGGTTTGCAGGGCTTGCAGGAAGGCATGGGGGCCGGCGGCGTAAATGTCGGCGCGGGTCAGATCGGCGTGATGGGCGAGGATGGCTTGCACATTGGCGGCCGCGCCGGTGGCCGCATCCAGGCGTTGATAGGTAAATTCATCGAGGGCGTCGGCCCAGGCGCGGCAGAGATTTTCCTGGTAGTGGCCGACTCCGGCCGCGCCAGCCGCCCAGTAAAGGGTCATCGATTCGGCGATCTCCAGGCTCATGGCATGTTGCACCAGGCTCTTGATCGGCGCGAAACCATCTTCCCAGGCGACGAAGATCACCGGCCGGCGCGAATCCAGTTTCATCACGAAGCGGCCATGCGGGCCCTCGATACGCACCACGTCTTCCTTGGCCATATCCTCGAACACATGGCGCGCGAAGGGGCGGTTGTCGCGGCGGATATGCAGCTCGACGTGGCGGTCCTCGCAGGGGCAGCTCGCCACGTAATACTCGCCGCCGACATTGCCGGAGGTCAGCGTCACCCGCTGTCCGGCGAGGAAATGCAGGCGCTGGCTGCGCGGCGCGGTGAGGTGCAGGGCGGCGATGCGTTCGTTGATGACTTCCACCGCCTTCACCCGGGTGGGGATGTCCTGCGGCGGAATGTCGTCGGCGCCGGAAACGCCGGCTTCCACCACGACATCGCTGACCGCTGAATAGGAGCAGAGCAGAAAGGCGCCATCGGCCTTTTCCGTCTCCTTGAGCACGAAATCGTGCGGATGCACCTTCTTGATCTGGCCGGAAACCAGGCGCGCCTTGCACTCGCCGCAGTTGCCGTTGCTGCACCCGTAATTGAGCGGGATGCCGGCGCGCAGGGCGGCTTCCAGCAGGGTGTCGTTGCCATCCACGAAAAACTCGTGGCCCGCGGGAAGAATGGTTACTTGAGCGGACATGATGCGCATCACATTTTCCTGGGCCAGCAGGGCCTGGGCGCGCTCGGTTTCCTTGGGCGTCGCTTCGAGTTCCTGTCTGAGCCATTGTTTGAGAACGACGATCGACTGCTGAACGGACTGTTTGCCCGCGCCCGCCTCCGCGACGTCGTCCAGTTTGTCGTCGAGGAAACGCAACACCTCGTCGTAATGCAGCAACAGCGTCTTGGCGGCGGCGAATTCCTTGCTCATTTCGTACAGGCGCTCGGCCAACACTTCCTTGTCCGGCAGGGTGCGTTCCATGACCCGGCGGGAAAACGCCTTGGCCTTGATTTCCTCGACCCGCTTGAATTCGCCGTCGTCCTCCCATTGCACGTCGGGGAACACGCGCAGGAGTTCGTTCATGTCGACCATGCCGTCGAAGGTGGCCAGTTCGCCGTCGTGAATCATGCGCTGGATGGCGGAACGGGACTCGCCCACCAGACGGGCGACACGGGAGAGGGGGAGGAAATGGGCCATGGCCCGCATAATAGCCAGCCGCCTCACTCCCCGCAAAACAGCGCGATCGAATATTTGAACATGCTGAAACTCTCTCCCCGCCCCTATCCCGAAGCCGCCGCCCAGGCCCTGCGCCAATCCGGCCTGCCGCCGCTGCTGGCAAGACTCTATGCGGCGCGCGGCGTGCAAGCGCCGGAGCAGATGAAACACAAGCTGGCGGAATTGCTGCCCTATGCCGCGATGAAGCATTGCGAAGCGGCGGCGACACGCCTGGCGGATGCCATCTCGCGCGGCGAGAAGCTGCTGGTGGTGGCCGATTACGACGCCGACGGCGCCACCGCCTGCGCGGTCGCGGTCACCGGACTGACAGCGCTGGGTGCCACGATCGAATACATCGTCCCCAACCGCTTCGAGTACGGCTATGGCCTGTCGCCGGAGATTGCCCGGCTGGCTTCGGAACACAAGCCGGATCTGTTGATCACGGTGGACAACGGCATCGCCGCCCACGCCGGCATCGAGGAAGCGAAGCGCCTGGGCATGGAAGTGCTGGTCACCGATCACCACCTGCCCGGCGACACGCTGCCGGAAGCGCTGATCGTCAACCCGAACCAGCCCGGTTGCAACTTCCCCAGCAAGAACCTGGCCGGGGTGGGGGTGATGTTCTATGTGCTGATGGCCCTGCGTGTGGAGTTGCGCAAACGCGGCGCCTTCGCTCACCGTCCACAACCCAATCTGGCCGAACTGCTCGACCTGGTGGCGTTGGGCACTGTGGCCGACGTGGTCAAACTGGACGCCAACAACCGCCTGCTGGTGGCGCAAGGCCTGGCGCGCATGCAAAAGGGCCTGGCGCGGCCGGGCATCCAGGCTCTGTTCGCGGCGGCGGGACGCAAGATAGAGCGCGCCGGCGTATCAGACCTGGGCTTCGTCATCGGCCCGCGCCTGAACGCGGCCGGGCGCCTGGCCGACATGAGCGTGGGCATCGAATGCCTGCTGTCCACTGACGAGGGTGTCGCGAAAAAACTGGCCGGAGAACTCGACCGCCTCAATCGTGAGCGCCGCGAAATCGAGGCCGACATGCAGGATCAGGCCCTGGCCCTGCTCGACGGCATCGAGGTGACCGAGGGCGCCAGCCTCACCCTGTTCGACTCGGCCTGGCACCAGGGCGTGGTCGGCCTGCTCGCCTCGCGCCTGAAGGAGCGGCATCACCGCCCGACCATCATCTTCGCCGACGGCGGCGACGGCCTATTGAAAGGTTCCGGCCGCTCGATTCCCGGCCTGCATTTGCGCGACGCGCTGGACGCGGTGGACCGCCATCACCCCGGCCTGATCCTGAAATTCGGCGGCCACGCGGCGGCGGCCGGCCTCACCCTGCGCCGGGAAAGCCTGGACACCTTCAAGGCCGCCTTCGAGACCGTGGCACGGGATAGCCTCTCCGCCGCCGACCTGGAAAAGCTGATCGAAACCGACGGCGAGCTGACGCCCCAGGAATGCACCCTGGAAAACGCCGAAGCCCTGCGCAACGCGGTCTGGGGACAGGGTTTCCCGGCCCCCGCCTTCCACGGCGAATTCACTGTGCAGAGCCAGCGCCTGGTCGGCGAGAAACACCTCAAGCTGCGCCTCTCCGGCAAGGGTGTGAGCGGCGACGCCATCCTGTTCTTCCACGACACGCCGCTGCCGGAACGCATCCAGGCGGTCTACCGGCCGGAAGTAAATGAATGGAACGGCAGCCGTTCACTGCAATTCAACCTGGCGCACTGGAGCGAGCTGTGAGGGTCGCGATCATCGGTGGCGGGCCGGCCGGGTTGATGGCGGCTGAGGCGTTGGCGCTTCAATCTTTCCCAAAGGGGGCCACCTCGTCACTCCCCCCTTTCCCAAAGGGGGGAGTGGGGGGATTTCTACAACCGCCCCCCGCCGCCACATTTACAAATCCCCACTCCTCCTTTGACAAAGGGGAGAGCATCCAGGTCGACCTCTACGACGCCATGCCTTCCGTCGGCCGCAAATTCCTGCTGGCCGGCAAGGGCGGCCTCAATCTCACCCACTCCGAAGCAAGAGAAGCCTTCGTCTCCCGCTACGGCAGCCGCCGCGCGAACATCGAACCGCTGCTCGACAGATTCGGCGCCGACGACCTGCGCGCCTGGGCCGAAGGGTTGGGTATCGAAACCTTCGTCGGCAGTTCCGGGCGCGTATTTCCGCGTGAAATGAAGGCCGCGCCCTTGCTGCGCGCCTGGCTGCATCGCCTGCGCGGGGCGGGCGTGAACTTTCATGTACGGCATCGCTGGCTGGGGTGGGATGTAGCGCAGGCTTCCAGCCTGCATCTTTCCTTCGCCACCCCCCAAGGCGAAAAGACCGTGGAAGCCGATGCCGTCATCCTCGCCCTGGGCGGAGGCAGTTGGGCGAAGCTCGGCTCCAACGGCGCCTGGGTGCCGCTGCTGCGACAACGCGGCATCGACATCGCCCCGCTGAAACCCGCCAACTGCGGTTTCGACATCGCCTGGAGCGAGCACTTCCGCGCCCGCTTCGCCGGACACCCCCTGAAAACCGTGGTCGCTTCCTGCCGCAATGGCGAAGGCAAGGAAATCCACCGGCAAGGCGAATGCGTCATCACCGAGACCGGTATCGAAGGCAGCCTGATCTACGCCCTCGCCGCGCCCCTGCGCGACCGCATCGAAGCCGAAGGCGGCGCCCTCCTCCAGCTCGATCTGGCGCCCGGAAAATCCTTGCGGCGGGTGACGGAAGAAATAGCGCATCCGCGTGGATCGCGTTCGCTGTCCAGCCATCTGCAAAGCCGCGTCGGCATTACCGGCGTGAAGGCCGGCCTGTTGCGCGAAGTGCTGGGGGCCGAGGCCTATGCCGACCCCGCGCGACTCGCCGCCGCCATCAAGGCGCTGCCGCTTCGATTGATCGCCCCGCGCCCGCTCGACGAAGCCATCAGCACGGCCGGCGGCGTGCGTTTCGAAGCACTGGACGAAAACCTGATGCTGCGCGATCTGCCCGGCATGTTCTGCGCCGGCGAAATGCTCGACTGGGAAGCGCCCACCGGCGGTTACCTGCTCACCGCCTGCTTCGCCAGCGGGCGGGCGGCGGGGTTGGGGGTGTTATGTAGCGCCGGCGTCTCGCCGGCTTCGTCTATCTGATCAGGCCTACGAAGCCGGCGAGACGCCGGCGCTACAAGGTCAACCCCAGCACTTCCCGCGCATTTGCCGTGGTGCGCCGCGCCACTTCTTCCAGCGTCGTCCCGCGCAGTTCCGCCAGCGCCGCCGCGATGCCGGCCACCTCGGCGGGTTCGTTGCGCCCCTTGCCGACCCAGGCGGGAGGAATGTCCGGGCTGTCGGTTTCCAGGACGATGGCATCCAGCGGCAGTTCGAAGGCGAGCGCGCGCAACCGCGTCGCCCGATCCCAGGTGAAGGCGCCGCCGAAACCCAGTCTGAAACCCAGCTTGAGGAAAGCCTCAGCCTGCTGCCGGCTGCCGCTGAAGGCGTGGGCGATGCCGCCCTTCACCCCGATTTTTCGTAACTGCTTGAGGATCTCGTCATTGGCGCGGCGGCAATGCAGCAACACCGGCAGATCGTATTCGCGCGCGATCTTGAGTTGCTCGACGTAAAAGAATTCCTGGGTCGCCCGGTCCAGGCCCGGCACGAACAGATCGAGGCCGATTTCGCCTATGGCCACGGGCCGCCAGGCCTCGATCTGGCGGCGCAGATCAGCCAGGTGATCGGCCTGATGCGTGTGGATATACATGGGGTGCATGCCCCAGGCGGGAAGGCAGCCGGGATAGCGGCGGCAAGTGGCTTCAACCGCGGAGAAGTTCGCTCGGGTGACGGCGGGGACAACCTGAATCGAAACACCCGCCGCCCGCGCCCGTTCGGCCACGGCGTCGCGATCCGCGTCGAATTCGCTCGCGTCGAGATGGCAGTGGCTGTCGATCAGGGTGCTCATGCGTCGCATTATGCCCGCGCGGCGAGATAGGCCGAGCGTGGCGCACTGGCTACAATCCCACCACTTCGAGCAACCTGAACGGAAATCCCCATGAGCAACATCGACTATCTGGCCATCACCGCTTCCGGCGAAGACAAGGTTGGCCTGGTGCAGCGTTTCACCAACCGCATCGCCGAAGCCGGCGGCAACATCGAGGAATCCCGCATGGCGGTGCTGGGCGGCCAGTTCGCCATCCTGATGCTGATTTCCGGCCCCTGGAACGCGCTGACCAAACTGGAAGACCGACTCGAACAGGTTGGCGTCGAGCTCGGCCTGACCATCATCCACAAACGCACCCGCCCGGCCGAACGCACGACGCCACTGGTGCCTTACCGGGTCAATGTGGTGGCGATGGACCATCCCGGCATCGTCCACAGCCTGGCCGATTTCTTCGCGCGGCAAGGCATCAACATCGAAGAACTCACCACCGACACCTACCCGGCGCCGCACACCGGCACGCCCATGTTTTCGGTCAACATGACCGTCGGCGTGCCCGGCGACATGCACCTGCCGACCCTGCGCGGCGATTTCTTCGAGTATTGCGACAACCTCAACCTCGACGCGGTGATGGAACCGGCGCGCGACTGAGCCGCGCTTTTCCACCGCTTGGGTCCATCACCTGGAAAGGCAATAAGTGTAAGAAGTATTAAGTATTCGTAATACCGATGCGCTATTGTTCGGGCGTTCGCATCTTTGTTAGCGCCCGCCATGCTGATCCGCACGCTGCTATTCGCCGGCATCCTTTTGTTACAAGGCGCAGTCCATGCGCATGACCTCTGGATCGAACGCGGCGGCGCGCTCCATACCCTGGCCTACGGCCACGAGCGCTCCGGGCACGAGGGCGCGAAGACGCTGGAATACAAGCCGGAAATCGTCAAGCAGGCTCTCTGTTTCAACACGGCCGGGCAGGAAATCGCCGCCGATCTCGGCCGGGGTTACCCCGCCACCTTGAAGGGCGATTGCGCGGCAAGCTGGTTTTTCACCTCCACCGGCTACTGGAGCAAAACGCCCTACGGCACAAAAAATCTGGCGAAGAACGAAGCCGGCCTGGTGATCGAAAGCTGGTTATCGATGGAAGGCGTCAAGCGCATCGACCAGTGGGGCGCCGGCCTGGAGCGCGCCCTGACCCGGCAACTCGAACTGGTGCCCCGGGACAACCCCCTGAAACTGCAAGCCGGCGACAAATTGCACCTGACCGTCTGGTTCCAGGACAAGCTGGCCGCGGGTGTGACCGTGGCGTATTTCGGCAAGCCGCGCGGCGTCACCGACAGCGACGGCAAGATCAACATCCGCCTGCAGAACCCCGGCTTCCAGCTCATCCAGGCCAGCCTCGAATTGCCCTTGAACGACACCAGGGCGGACAAGGCCATGCACGCCAGCAGCCTGCAATTCGAAATCCGATGAAAGCAACACAACCCTCCTGGCGAGCGCGGCGGCATCTGCCCCCTCCTTTTGGAAAGGCTCTTGTACCGTTGGCTGGCGATGCGACAGAAAACGCCCGAGGGCGTAGCCCCTCCCTTTTTCAAAGGGGGAATGGGGATTTAGCGACGTTTGCCTGCGCGACCGTCTCGGAAATCCCCCCTAACCCCCCTTTGGAAAAGGGGGGAACCACCGCACCGACCACATCACCACTTAACGATAAAAGAGCTTTTGAAAAAGGGGGAGTCAAACCGTCGCCCCTTGCGATAGCCGCCACCCTGCTCAGCCTGGCGCAACCCGCCGCCGCCCACGATCTGCAATACACGGTCAGCGGCGGCCAGGCGGTGGTGATTCGCCTGTTCTTCGTGGACGACAAACCTTTCAGCTTCGAGGGCTACGAGGTCTATCGCGCGGGCGAGAAATTGCCTTATCAGGTCGGCCGCAGCGATGCGAAAGGGCGCATCGCCTTCCTTCCGGATCGCGGCGGAGACTGGCGCGTGAAGGCCTTTTCCGAGGACGGCCACGGCCTCGATTTCACGCTGAAGACGGACGCCGCCGCCAAGGTCGAAGCGGCGGACAAACCGGCCTATGAGCGCTACGGGCGCATCGTCGTCGGCATCGCGGTGATACTCGGCCTGTTCGGATCCCTGTCCCTGTTCGCGCGGCGGAGGAAACCATGAGGCCGCCGCATTGCGCGCTGTTGCTGCTGCTTGCCGCCGCGCCCGCCTCCGCCCACCACGGCGTCGCCTCGCTCGGCGCGGCGGGGCTGGAAGGGCCCGGCGCGCCGGTGGAAACCTCCAGTTCCGCGACCCTGCCGCAAGGCAAGTGGCTGGGGCTGGTGAAGCTGGATTACGCCAAATTCAAGACCTACGATCCGCTCACGGCGGAGACGGATTACAACGCCTACTGGCTGGCCGGGGTCGGCTACGGTGTCAAACCCTGGCTTTCCGCCTACGCCTTCCAACCCTGGAACGTGAAAGTGGACGAAGCCGGCGGCCTGGACTCACGCGGTCCCACCGATCTCTCACTGGCGGTGGTGATCGGCTTCAAATACGACCAGCGTTTCCTGCTGGTGCCCGCCGGCGAGAGCCTGGACGACCTGGCCGACTGGCATTTCACGGCCAATTTCGGCATGAGCCTGCCCAGCGGCGACGCCAACCACCGCCTCGCCGACGGCACGATAGCCCCCGGCAAAGCGCTGGGTTTCGGCAAGGCCAGCTTCAACTATGGGATGACCGCCACCAAGCAGTTCAGCAACGACGCCACGGCGGTATTCGAGGTGAACCAGATTCGCTTCCAGCGCTACCGCTACGACGACGGCAACAGCATGAAATTCGCCACGGAAACCCGCGTCAACGCCGCCCTCGCGCAACGCCTGATCACCCTGCCGGCAAGCCGCTTTCGTCTCGATGGCAACGTCGAACTCAACTACCTGAACCTGGGCCAGGATGAAGACAGCACGGTGGGCGGGCGCGACCCGAACACGGGCGGCAACATCCTCTATGGCGTGCTCGGCATGCGCCTGTACAAGGACAGCATGAGCGTCGGCCTGGCCGTGAAGAAGCCGCTCTGGGCGCGACTCGACGCCACTCCGGGCAGCGTGTTGCAAGGTTCGGAAGGCAAGGAGAAGTACCGCTTCGTGGCCACATTTTCGGCGATGTTCTGACCCGCCGCGCCCATGCACATCCCCGACGGATTCATCGCCCCGCAGATGTACCTGCCGCTCTACGGCCTCGCCGCCGGGCTGTGGGCCTACGGCGCGAAACGGGTGGCGCGCGACCTGGACGAATCCACCCTGCCCTGGCTGGCTTCGCTGACGGCGGCGTCGTTCGCGCTGTCCTTCGTCGCTCTGCCGCTACCCGGCGGCACCAGCGCGCATGTCACCGGAGTGGGGCTGCTGGCGGCCTCGTTCGGCATCTGGAATGCCTTCATGGCGGCTTCATTGGTGTTCGCCATCCAGGCCCTGCTGTTCGGCGATGGCGGCGTCACCACCCTGCCCCTGAACGCGCTGGCGATGGGTTTTGCCGGGGCGGTGGCGGCGCGTGGCTTGTTCCTGGCCCTGCGCCAAGTGCATGCCGGGCTGGCGCTGTTCCTGGCCGGCTGGATCGGCCTTTTCCTGCCCGCCGCGCTGATCGCCCTGGCGCTGGGCGCGCAACCATTGCTTGCCCATGACGCGGCCGGCGCGCCGCTGTACTTCCCGTTCGGCTGGTCGGTCACCCTGCCCGCCCTGCTGATCCCCCATGCGCTGCTCGGCCTCGGCGAGGGCGCGCTGACCCTGCTCGGGGTTCGGCTGATCGAGCGTCTGCGCCTGCGCTATCGCAATGACTGAACAACGGAAGCTCGCCGCCTACCTGGCCGCTCTTGTCACCGCCTCCTGGCTGACCGCGCCGGTCTGGCTGGTGGGCGGCCTGCTACCGGTTCTGCTGTCGTGCGGGCGCGCGGCCGGCCGATTGTCGCGCCGCGCCCTGCTGGCCACCGCCAGCTTCAGCGGCACGGTCTCGCTGGCCTACCTCGGCCACGCCTGGTGGCTGGCGCGGCCCCTGCCGCTGGACTGGCTGCTCACGGTCAACCTGCGCGTGCTGTTGATGGCCTTGCTCACCTTCCTGTTCATCGAACGCGTGAATCTGTTCCAGGCGCTGGCGTTTTCCCGCCGCCTGTCGTTCCTGCTGGTGCTGGCGCTGAGCCAGTCGCTGGGCCTGAAACGCACGCTGGCGGAATTCCGCCTCGGCCTGCAAAGCCGCAGCCCGCGCCCGGCCGGCCTGCGCGCCCGCTACCGCGCCGCCGCCCATGCCGCCGCCTGGCTGCTCGACCGGGCGCTGGCGAACGCGCATGAATCGGCGCAGGCCATGCAAGCACGGGGGATGTTTCGATGATTCGGGTAGAAGGCCTGAGCCACCATTACGGAGAAAAAACCTGTTTGCTGGACGTGAGTTTCAGCCTCGCGGCCGGAGAGAAAGCGGTATTGCTGGGCAGCAACGGCAGCGGCAAATCCACCCTGCTGAAAATCCTCGACGGCCTGGTCGCGCCACGCGCCGGCAGGGTGTTCTACGAAGGTGAGCACATCACGCCGGATCAACTCAAGCACGGCGCCCTGCGTCGGCGCTTTCGCCAGGATGTCGCCTTGCTGTTCCAGAACCCGGACGTGATGCTGTTCAACCCGACCGTCTACGACGAGATCGCCTTTGGCCCGCGCCAGATGGGGCTATCCAGCATCGACGAGCGGGTGGCGCACTGGGCCGAGTTGGTGGGGGTGACGGCGTTCCTGAAACGCCCACCCTTCACGCTTTCCGGCGGCGAGAAACAGAAGGTCGCGCTGGCCGCGCTCTTGGCGGTGGAACCGAAATTGCTGCTGCTCGACGAACCCGCCGCCGCCCTCGACCCGCGCGGCACAGGCTGGCTGGTGGATTTTCTCGCCGACCTGCCGATCACTCTGCTCACCACCACCCACAATCTCGGCCTGGCGCCGGAACTCGGCGCGCGCACCCTGGTGCTGGGAGAGGATCACCGCCTGCTCTACGACGGCCCGATCGAACCGTTTCTCGGCGACACGGAAAAGCTGGTGGCCGCCAACCTGGCGCATGCGCACCGGCACCGCCACGGTGGTGTGGAGCACCGGCATTGGCATACCCACGACTGGCAATAGGCCGTTGCGTGTGGGCAGTTGCGGCGTATCAGCGGCGCCGGAACCAGCCGGTCAGCGAGAGACGTTGGCGCCTGGACGGCAATACTTCGTGCCAAAAGCGGTCGGAGAGAAAGGTCACCAGCGTGCCGCCGGCCGGCACTATCTCCAGCGGCGCGGTTTCCGGATCCGGCCAGAAGCGCAGCAGGCCGCCGTCTTCCTCGGACCAGTCCGGCTCGTTGAGATAGAGGATCACCGTCAGGCTGCGCCGGTCGTCGTCGCGGAAGCGGTCGAGATGGCGTTGGTAGCCGGCGCCGGGCGGGTAGACGGCGAAATGTGTTTCCAGGTCGAGCAGGCCGAGGAACAGTTCCTGATTCACCACCTGGCGCAGCGACTCGAAGCGATCGAGCAATTCGCGCAATGCCGGGCCGGTATTCGACTCATCAAGCCACAGGACATGGTCGCCGCGCACTTCCGAACGCACCCGCGCCTGTCCTCGCCCCACCCCGGCGGCGTGGAAGGCCCCGGCCGCATGCGCCTGAAGACACTCCGCGCGTAAAGCCGCTGACTCGGACTCACCGAGAAATCCGGGGATCACACACCAGCCGGTGTCGGCCAACGCGGTAACGATGCGCGCTTCGCTACTCACGCCGGACTCCCGTAGCTTCGGCATTCTCGCCGACGTCGTTGAAAAGAGCCGGCTGGAAGCCGGCGCTACAAATGCGCCTCGCGCTCAATATTTCACTCGCACGCGCCAGGTCAGCACGGTCTTGCCTTCCGCCGGCACCGGCACTTGCCAGACGGCGCTGTTGGCGCTTTCCCGCTTGTGAGGAAGGCTTTCCTGAATCATCTGCCATTCACCCGGCACGTTCTCGATCACCGTCACCACGATTTTTTCGTGCTTGGCGTTGCGGATTTCCATCTGGTAGCCGGACTCGATCACGCCACCACGACTGTTGTAGGTGGCGGCCAGCTTCTGGAAATCGGTCTGCTTCTTGTCGGCGGTGATGTCGAATGCCTCGCCCAGCTTCAGCTTCACCGTTTCGCCCTTGGCGGTGTGGTCGATGCGATCTTCGCCGATGAACTGGGCGCGTCCGGCGCCGTCTTTCTTGTAAACCCGCACCACGCCCTTGGGCAGGGGAATGCCGAGGTTCTCGCCCTGGTTGGCGAACTCCATGAACACAGAGGGCTTCATCTTCTTGCCCAGGTCGCCGTACTGGCCGTTGTAGTACCAGTCGCCGCCGACCAGGCGGAATTCCTTGTCCACCGCCACTTTCTGCGCGGACAGCAAGGCCACCTGTTTGGTCTGCTTGTCGCCCAGAGTGGTGTTCCGGTCCAGGGTGTAGAGGTGGTACTCGAACAGGCTTTCTTCCTGCATCCGCGGGGCGGCATCGGCGGTCGACATGGCTTTCATCATCACTTCGGCGCGCATGCGTTCCGGCTGTGCCCGGTTCACCTCGCCGGCCACCAGTTGCAGGCGCGCATTGGGGTAGCTGGTGCCGCTGGTATTGGTGAGGGTGACCCAGCCGTTGAGGTCGATGCGGTCTTCCTTGGCGGAGAGTTCGGCAACGTAGTCTGCCTTCCAGGTCAGGCCGCCGGTGAGATAGGACAACTCCAGGCCATGCTCGGTACCGGTGCCGCCTTGGTACGCCGAAGTAACAGCGGGAGCGTCGGTACTGAACAGCATCGACAGGGTGGGTTGGTCGCGCAGGTCGGCGGGCACGCCTGAGAAAACGATGCGGCCGGGGATGCCGCCTTCGACCCGATCCGCAAACTGCAACACCACGCCATCGTTGGCCGCCAGCACGCGGGCATTCTCGGCATATTCCACGCCGGTGACCGGCTGGGTGCGGATCACCCGCACTGGCTCACCCACGGATTTTTCCAGCAGTTTCCTCGGCGTGAGCAGGTCGAAATCGAAGTTCTGTTCCAGCAGGGTCAACTTGCGCCCGTCCAGGCTGCGCAACAGCGCGGTTTCCGGCTGCATGCGCGCCGAGACATCGCGCCAGGCGAGCTGGTTCTCGCCGCCACCAAGTTTGACCCGGCGCGCATCCTTCACCAGAGCCAGATCGCCGTTGTAAATGGTCACCGCCAAAGCGGTCTGGTCGGCCGCGGTGGAACGGCGTTCCTCCGCGGCCTGCGCGGTGGACAAAACAGTGAGTGCCGCCAGGGCGAGCAAAGTGGTTTTCATGGGAATACTCCAGGAGTGGAAAGATCGGGGGCCAGCAACACATCCACCCCGGCTTCGGGCTGGATGGTGGCGGCGGGAATGGTGGCGAATGCGGGTTCGCCGGCGCGCCAACGGCGCAAGGCATCACGCTTGCCGAGGCCGCTCACCAGGAACAGGACATGGCGAGCGCGTGACAGGCGGTCGGCGGAAAGGCTGACGCGCTCGGGCGGGGGTTTCGGCGCGTCGAAGACAGCCAGGGCATCGGCTTCCGGTTGGGGAACGTAGCCCGGGAACAGACTGGCGGTATGGCCATCTTCACCCAGGCCGAGAATCACCAGGTCGAACTCGCCGACGCCGGCGAGTTCGACGGCATAGGCGGCCGCGGCTTTGACGGGGCCAAGTTCAGCGGGAATGGTGTAAATACTCCCCCCTTTATCAAAGGCTCTATTCGCGTTAGCTCCTGACTCTTGCAGGTGAGGTTCCCCCTTTTGATAAAGGGGGGTTAGGGGGGATTTTCGGACGCCCGCACATGCGCCACCCTTGGAGAAATCCCCCTCAATCCCCCTTTGATAAAGGGGGAGGCCACGCTCCCCGGCCGCTTCATTCATATCAGCGGGGTGGGGGTTGCCGGATGCCGCGCGGATTCGCTCCAGCAGCGCGCGCGCCATCACACTGTTGCGCTCCGGGTGATCGACTGGCAAACAACGCTCGTCGCCGAACCAGACGCGCCAGCTCGGCCAGTCATGCGCTTCCCGCGCCAGTGCCTCGTAGACCTTGCGTGGCGTGTTGCCGCCGGCCAGGACGATGTGGAACTCGCCGCGCGCCGTCAGCGCCGCCTGCTCGGCGCGGGCGACAAAGGCCAGCGCTTCGGCCAACCAGGCCGTATCTGAGTCGGAAAAATGCCAGCGGGTTTGCATCGGAAAGCACAGGGAATGGGAAGTGGGAAGGGGAAGTAAAAAGAGGAGAGGGCAAAGCGGATAAAATCGCCCGAATTTTACGCCCCCTCCCCATGACACCCGTTCTCGTCTTCGATATCGAAACCATTCCCGACATTGCCGGGTTGCGCCGTCTCCACAATGTCGGCCCGGAAGCCAGCGACCACGAAGTCGGTGAAATGGCCTTCCTGATGCGCCGTCAGCAGACCGGCGGCTCCGATTTTCTGCAGCACTATCTGCAACGTGTGGTCACCATTTCCTGCACCCTGCGCGAGGGCGACCGCTTTCGCGTGTTCTCGCTCTCGGAACCGGATGCCGACGAGGGCCAGATCATCCAGCGCTTCTTCGACGGCATCGAGAAATACACCCCGCAACTGGTGAGCTGGAACGGCGGCGGCTTCGATCTGCCGGTGCTGCACTACCGCGCCATGCTGCATGGCGTCACCGCGCCGAAGTACTGGGACTGGGGTGATGACAATCGCGATTTCAAATACAACAACTACCTCAACCGCTATCACACCCGCCATCTCGACCTGATGGACGTGATCGCGATGTTCTCCGGCCGCGCCAACGCCCCGCTGGACGATCTCGCCAAGCTCTATGGCTTCCCCGGCAAACTCGGCATGGACGGTTCCGCCGTCTGGCCCGCCTACGAGCGCGGTGAAATTGCCGCCATCCGCGACTATTGCGAGACCGACGTGGTCAATACCTACCTCGTCTATCTGCGCTTCCAGCGTATGCGTGGCGCCATCAGCCCCGCCCAGTATGAGCAGGAAATCGCCCTGGTTCGTTCCAGTCTGGAAGAAATCGGCGCCGACCACTGGTTCGAGTTCCTGGAAGCCTGGGCGGACTGATCCGGCGCTGACCCGCGCGCCAAGATTTAACACGCCGCTTTTCTCGCGTTCTTATAATTCGCGCGCTGTCCGTTCCACCCCCCGTTCAGGAGCACCACCATGCGTTTCCGCTTTCCCGTCGTCATCATCGACGAAGACTTCCGTTCCGAGAACGCATCCGGCCTGGGTATCCGCGCCCTGGCCAAGGCGCTGGAAGACGAGGGCATGGAAATCCTGGGGGTGACCAGTTACGGCGACCTGTCCTCATTCGCGCAACAGCAGAGCCGCGCCTCCGGTTTCATCCTGTCGGTGGACGACGATGATTTCTCCTCCGGGGAAACCGACGAAACCATCGCCGAACTGCGCGCCTTCGTGAAGGAAATCCGCCACCGCAACACCGACATCCCGATTTTTCTTTATGGCGAGACCCGCACCAGCCGCCATATCCCGAACGACGTGCTGCGTGAACTGCACGGCTTCATTCACATGTTCGAGGACACGCCGGAGTTCGTCGCCCGCCTGATCGTGCGCGAGACCAAGTCTTATCTGGATTCCCTACCGCCGCCGTTCTTTCGCGCTTTGACCCATTACGCGGCGGACGGCTCCTATTCCTGGCACTGCCCAGGCCACTCCGGCGGTGTCGCCTTCCTGAAGTCGCCGGTGGGGCAGATGTTCCACCAGTTCTTCGGCGAGAACATGCTGCGCGCCGACGTCTGCAACGCGGTCGACGAACTCGGCCAACTGCTCGACCACACCGGCCCGGTGGCGGCATCGGAGCGCAACGCCGGGCGCATCTTCAAGTGCGACCACCTGTTCTTCGTGACCAACGGTACCTCCACCTCGAACAAGATTGTCTGGCACTCCACCGTCGCGCCCAACGACATCGTGGTGGTGGACCGCAACTGCCACAAGTCGATCCTGCACGCGATCATCATGACCGGCGCCATTCCCGTGTTCCTGATGCCGACGCGCAATCACTACGGCATCATCGGGCCGATTCCGCGCTCGGAATTCAACTGGGAAAACATCAAGAAGAAGATCGCCGCCCACCCCTTCGCCCCGGACAAGAACGCCAAACCGCGCGTGCTCACCATCACCCAGAGCACCTACGACGGCATTCTCTACAACGTCGAAGAGATCAAGAAGGAACTCGACGGCAAGATCGACACCCTGCATTTCGACGAGGCCTGGCTGCCCCACGCCACCTTCCACACCTTCTATCGCGGCATGCACGCGATCGGCTCGGACCGCCCGCGTTGCAAGGATTCGATGGTGTTTTCCACACAATCCACCCACAAGCTGCTGGCCGGCCTCTCGCAAGCCTCGCAGATCCTGGTGCAGGAATCGGAGAACCGAAAGCTGGACCGCGACGTGTTCAACGAAGCCTTCCTGATGCACACCTCCACCAGCCCGCAGTACGCCATCATCGCCAGTTGCGACGTGGCGGCGGCGATGATGGAGGAACCGGGCGGCACCGCCCTGGTGGAAGAATCCATCTCCGAAGCCCTGGATTTCCGCCGTGCCATGCGCAAGGTGGGCGCGGAAATGGAAGCCGATATGGCAACCAATGCGGCCAGCAAAGCCGGCGCCGCCTGGTGGTTCAAGGTCTGGGGGCCGGAAGAACTGGCCGAGGAAGGCATGGGTGACCGTGAGGACTGGATGCTGCGCGCCGGCGAGCGCTGGCACGGCTTCGGCAACCTGGCGCCGGAATTCAACCTGCTCGACCCGATCAAGGCCACCATCATCACCCCCGGCCTCGATGTCGACGGCGACTTTGCCGACACCGGCATCCCCGCCGCCATCCTCACCAAATACCTGGCGGAACACGGCGTCATCGTCGAGAAGACCGGCCTCTACTCGTTCTTCATCATGTTCACCATCGGCATCACCAAGGGCCGCTGGAACACCATGGTCACCGAACTCCAACAGTTCAAGGACGACTACGACCGCAACCAGCCGCTGTGGCGGATCATGCCGGACTTCGTCGCCAAGCATCCGCGCTACGAGCGCACCGGCCTGAAAGAGCTGTGCACCACCATCCACGAGGTCTACAAGGCCAACGACGTCGCCCGCCTGACCACCGAGATGTATCTCTCCGACATGGTTCCCGCCATGCGCCCCGCCGACGCCTTCGCCCGCATGGCGCACCGCGACATCGAACGAGTGGAAATCGACGCCCTGGAAGGCCGCATCACCTCCATCCTGCTCACCCCCTACCCCCCCGGCATCCCCCTCCTGATCCCGGGCGAACGCTTCAACGAAACCATCGTCCGCTACCTGAAATTCACCCGTGAATTCAACGAGAAATTCCCCGGCTTCGAAACCGACGTGCACGGCCTGGTGAAGGACAAGAACAACGGCAAGACGCGCTATTACGTGGATTGCGTGGCGTAGGCGCCGTTTTCCCCCCCCTTTGCCAAAGGGGGGCCGGGGGGGATTTCTACAAGGATTGCCTAGCGTTCGAGCGGCGCCAAATCGGAGAAAGTCCGCACCACCCCCCATTCCCCTCCATGGAAGCAGGGCGTCCTGCCGACCCCATGCGTGATGGGCAGTCTCCAAACATCAAACCGGGAAACTGGCACACGTCGTGAAAATAGCGGTATCGTTCTGCCCGCAACGGCTGTCACAGAAAATTAAAACAAGGCTTCAAGACAGGCCAGTTCATGACGGATCGGAGTATCCACCGGGAAATGCCCGGATTGAGAATCACAGGAAAGGGGAGCCAATCAATGTGTAGCGTGAGTCATAGGAGTTCGACAGGTCGTACCGGACAGGTGACCAGTAATCAGGCGCTGGCGGGTGTTATTGGTCAAATGTCGGCGATATTACGTTAGACAATCGAGATCCTTCAATCATGCCAAGTGCCTATAAACAAAATATGACATTTGAGGCCGATGTCAGACGCGTTGCAGAAGCGGTATGGAATATGGAGCCCGGATCATGTCAACCAATGCATTATGAAAGCGACCCAGTTATACGGGAATTGGATGGCATAGCTCGTCTCCGAGACGTGACTCACTTGCTGATGGTAACGACCAGCACAAAGTTAGAAAAGGCTAAATCAGATGTAAAAAAACTAAACGCAGCGGAATCTATCGAAAAATCTAAAGCTCCCGCTGTGTCTAAGTGGCTGGTAACACAATCACAACTCGACGCTCAGCACATTGAGCACGCACGAAAATCCAACGTGACGGTGTTAACATTTGAGCAATTCCAGAGACGATTCTTCGATACCTACAAATACTTAGGTCTACGAGCGCGAGCAGCGTTTGGTTCCGCTCGGGATCCACATACTGACTCTATCAACATTGCAGAAGATGCGTATGTTCCGCTTCCAATGACTATTACATTCAATTCTGCCAATACCTCAATTGGCGGGGTTGGAAACCAAATCACAATAGACCAGATATGCTCATATGTGGCAGATGGGCAGATCGTTGTTATGCTGGCACCGTTTGGCGCTGGAAAAAGTCTAACAACTCGGGAGATATTCAAACACCTCGCCAAGCTTCACAAGAATGCTCAGAATTCACCTATTCCGTTAGTGTTAAATCTTCGCGAGCATTGGGGAGAAGACTACAGTGACGAAATACTAGAAAGGCACGCAAGAACTATCGGATATAGTCCACGCGAAGAAATAGTCATTGCTTGGCGTGCAGGATTAGCATGCCTGCTTGTTGATGGATTCGATGAAGTTGCCTCGCAGTCAATTGTTCGCACTGATGATAAGAATTTCATGCGCGATGCCAGAAGACGTGCCCTTCAAGGTGTCCGAGACTTTACTAATAAGATACCATTAAATACAGGCATTTTTATTTGCGGCCGAGACCACTATTTCGACAATCAGCAAGAACTAATCGCCGGCTTGGGTCTTAGTGGAAAATCTTTTGTTGTCGTTAAACTTGAGGAGTTTACGGATGATGCAGCTCAAGATTTTTTGCGTCGCAACGGGATAAACTCACAACTACCCGATTGGTTGCCTAGAAAGCCATTAATTCTTGCATATCTTGTTCGGCATAACTTAATAGACTCAATTCTTTCAATTGATTCCTCAAAAGGGTTTGCTTTTGCTTGGGATTCATTTCTTGATAGGATTTGTGAGCGCGAGGCGGCATTAGAAAGTTCCGTCATGGATCCACAAACGCTTCGCTCAGTAATGGAAAGGCTCGCAGATTCAGTACGAACAAAGCCATCCGGTACTGGTCCTGTAACAGGAAATGATTTATCTGAGGCCTACAATCTTGAAACAGGACAAGCTGCAGGCGAAGGTGTACTTGCACAGTTGCAGCGATTGCCTGGATTAACACAGCGTGATAGCGAGCCTGGATCACGCTCCTTTGTTGATGAAGACATGCTTGGGGCACTTCAAGGCGGAGCGTTCGCGAAACAAGTATTGGGAAATTTTCAGGAAAGCCTTAAGGCGCCTTTATCCGAGCTTTCGGAGAAGGCCATAGCTATGGCGACGTATCAACTGCTAAGAAACCAAACTAGACCGGAAACTCTTACATCAATTACTGAGCGACTATACCGTAGTGCAGGTAACGACAGAGTATCTCGACAGATCATAGCGGATTGCGCCATGACTGCACTTAGCATGGCAGTAGACCTTGAGTTAGGTAAGCTAGAGTTCAGGGGAATTGTTATTGAGTCAGCAAGCATAGGACGAATTTGTTTTGAGGACATTTCCATATCGGGATTGCAGATTAGGGACTGCACAGTAAAAGAAATTGTATTCGGCACAAAGGGCTGCGCTAGCGGGGTAAAGTTGAATGGGTGCGTTATTGAAAAAATATCTGGCATAGCCAATAGCACCGGAGTGCCTCGTAACATCATTGGCGACGACTGTGAAATTTTGCATTTTGACAATATGGCCACCAATAATGCAGTGCTACAACTTAATATTCCTCCACAAATGAAGGCTCTCTTAACAATTCTTCGCAAATTGTATAAACAAGCGGGGGCTGGCAGAAAGGTATCCGCCCTAACGCGTGGGATAACACAGTCGGACGTTGAGCGTTACATCGATCCTGTTCTTGCGGTTCTTGAGCGACATCATTTCATAACAATTTACAATAAAGTGGTCCATCCTGTGCGGAAGCAGGGTTCGAGGGTTGAAAGAATCCTAAGCTCGCCCTCTATTACGACTGACGACATTGTTGGGGAAGTGTTGGCACTTTAAATATGTCTAACGAATAAGGTTAGATCGTGCGAGCGCAGCGAGCCACGATCTGAACCGTTT
>CAZIUC010000030.1:0-43392 GCA_964542455.1 uncultured Thiobacillus sp.
GCGGCGGCCCAGGCAAACGTCGCTAAATCCCCCTCATTCCCCCTTTGGAAAAGGGCAAGGTCACTCCCACTGGCACTTTCTGTCGCATCGCCGGGTAACGGTAAAAGAGCCTTTTCAAAGGGGAAAGAGGGGAAGTTGACGGAGTTGCCTTGATCAACCGTGTCAGAAATCCCCCCTAGCCCCCCTTTTTCAAAGGGGGGAATCACTGCGTCACCCGCTATCGCGCTTAGCGCCTTTTCCGATGGCGGAGAGGTTTTCGCGCGGGTGCTGCCGGGCGCGCACTGGACGCTGAGATCGTCGACCCGGCGCGGTTGCATGCAGCCCCAGGCCAGTTCTTCGTCCTGGCTGTAGCGTTTGCCGAGTTGCCAGGCGATCTGGGCGCGGGCGAGTTCGACGCCGAGGTAGAAGGCGTGGCCGGCATCCTGTTCCAGCTTGAGATGCGGCCAGAGGGTGAAGGGGTCGGTGGCGCTGTGCAGCCCGTCACGGTTGTAGATGTGCAGGCCGTCGCGGCTGACCTGGACGCGGAAGTTGGGGTCCTTCACCGCGCCAGCCATGGCGGCGATCTCGCCGGCCGAGTAGGGAAACGGTTTGCGGTGACGCAGGCCGAGCAGCGCGTCGGAGAAATCGCGCGGCAGGCTTTGCGCTTCGCGGGCGGCGAACATCAGGCGGCGGGCGGCGTCGATCTCGCGCACCGCGCTCTTGCAATGCGGGCTGACCTGGGTGGTGAGCAAGGCGCGAATGTTCAGCTCGGCCATGATCCCCAACAACAGGGCGTGGATACCGGCGGTGTCGGCATCGGTGAGTTCGGAAACGTTGCCGGTGCCCATCAGGATTTCCGCCTCGGGCATGCGCCGGCGCAGTTCGTGGTAGCGGGCGAGGGAGCTGGCCAGGCCGAAGGGCAGCGGGTCGAGGATGGGGTCGGCGAGGTAGGGCTTGCCCCTGGCCTCCATCTGTTCCATGGCCGCGACCAGATCGTCCAGGTCGCCGTGGCGGGCGGGGATCAGTACCGGGATGGCGGCGACTTCGTCGGCCAGGTGCAAGGTTTCCGAAGTCAGCGAGAGCAGGTAGTCGGCGCCAGCGCGGCCGCCGCGCAGGAGTTCATCCGGGTTCTGGGAGTCGATACTGACCCGGTGGCCGGCGGCCTTGAGCGCCTGCACGGTTTCTTCCAGATGGGGAAACGGCGTTTGTGGCAGGCCGCCGATGTCGATCACATCGGCGCCGTCGGCGGCGTAGCTGGCGGCCTGGGCGAGGATGGCTTCGATGCTCATGCGCGGCGCGTCCACCAACTCGGCGAAGATGCGCACGTCGTGGCGCGAGAGGTCGGGGGCGCGGCGTTGCTTGCCGAAGAACTCCGGCAGGTCCATGAGTTCATCCGGGCCGCGCTCGACCGGGATGCCGAAGTTTTGTGACAGCGTGGCCAAGTCGCCACGACAGCGGCCCGGCAACAGGATGCGATCGGCCTGGCCGATGTCGCTGAGGCGGCGGCGGATCATGTCGGCGGTCATCAGGGCCGCCACCTGCACGCCCAGCACCCGCACTTCCCAGGTGAAGCCGGCGTCGCCCAGATCGCCCAGCACGCGCATGAGTTGCGGCTCGGCCAGGCGGCCGGTCAGGAACAGGAGGTGTTCAGACATGCCAGGCGCTGGTCGATGGCCGCTTTCAGGGCGGTGATATCTTCGGCCACGGTGGTGTAAGGAAAGGCCTTCAGCCGCTGCGTGTTTTCCAGGTCGATGGGGCGGGGATAGAGCGTGACGGTCTGCCCCGGCGCTTCGGTAATCACCGTCGCTTCGCAGTCGCAGGCGAACACGATGCTGGGGATGCGGCATTTGCCGGCCTGGGCGTAGAGGTTGCTGACCAGGGTGTCGGAGATGCCGGCGACGCATTTGGCGACGGTGTTGGAGGTGGCCGGGCCGATGATCAGGGTGTGGTAGTGGCCGGAATAGAGGAAGCCCACCGGCACGCTGCTGGCGGTGTTGTCCTGATAGATGCGGTGTTTCTCGCGCAGGGATTTGAGCGGGATGTCGTACATGCTGAGCACTTCGGCGGCGGCCTTGGTGACGAACAGGTCGACATCGGGCAGGCCGTCGATGAGCGCCAGGGTTTCGCGCAGATAGTGGCCGGAGCCGGTGAGCCCCCAGGCGATGCGCGGCTTGCTTTGCGACTCGGCAGGCTGGCTCATGCCATGGGGTGACGCGAAATGCCCCATTGGCGATCGGCTTCCTCGACGCCCACTTCCAGCAGGCGCACGCCGGCGGCCAGATTCTCGCGGCGCAGCGCGGCGGTTAGGCGTTCGCCGATGTGGAAGGCGATCAGTTCCGCCGTGGCGTTGGCGATGGGCAGCACGGCGCAGCCTTCCTTTTCCAGCCAGAAACGCTTGCCGAAGCTCTCCACCTTGATCAGGCCGTCCGATTCTTCAAGACGAACCACCGGGCTGTTGCCGGGCAGGATGACGCGGTCGGAGAGGTCCTGGCAGATGTCGCGGGCGAGGCGAGTCAGGGCGACAAAATCGAGCACATAGCCTTCGCCGGTGTCATCGCCGTGGGCGATTACCCGGGTGTGAAAATTATGGCCGTGCAGGTTTTCGCAAACCTTGCCGTAGGTGATGAAGTGGGCGGAGTTGAAGCCCAGGTCGGCGGGCTCGACCCAGGTGACGAAAGGTGAGGACTGCAATTTATTCCTCCCCTTCGATGCGGATATTGAGGTTTTTCATTTTTCGATAGAGGGTGTTGCGGCTGATGTTGAGATGCTTGGCCGCCAAAGTGACGTTCCAGCGGCATTTCTCGAGGTTTTGCAGGATGGCGTCGCGCTCCGCCGTGCCCAGTGCGGACAGCGGCGCCGACTCATCGCTGTCGCGCGCTTGCTTGAGCGGCGCCAAGCGGCTGACTTCCTCGGGCAGATCGTAGATCGTGATTTCGTGTCCCTCGCGCAGGGCCAGGGCGGTGCGCAGCACGTTGCGAAGTTGGCGAATGTTGCCCGGCCAGGGATAGGCTTCCAGTTGGCGCAGGGCGCCTTCGCTGAGCACGGCTTCTTCCTTGCCGCCGCATTCCAGAACCAGGATGTGACGGATCAGATCGAGCCGGTCCTGGCGTTCGCGCAAAGGGGGCAGGTTGAGGGTGATGCCTTGCAGACGGTAGTAAAGGTCTTCCCGGAAGTGCCCTTCGGACACCAGTTCCTTCAGGTTGCGGTGGGTGGCGCTGATCAACTTGATATCCACCTTGACCGGAACTTCTCCGCCCAGGGGAATGACTTCCCGCTCTTCCAGCACGCGCAGCAAACGGGCTTGCAGCATCACCGGCATGTCGCCGATCTCGTCCAGGAACAGGGTGCCGCCGCTGGCCTGGAGGATTTTGCCGCGCCGACCTTCGCGGCTGGCGCCGGTGAAGGCGCCGGCCTTGTAGCCGAACAATTCACTCTCGATCAGGCTTTCCGGAATCGATGCGCAGTTCACCGCGACGAAAGGCCGCGCGTCGCCTACCTGCTCGTAATGGACCGCATGGGCGAACACCTCCTTGCCGGTGCCGGTCTCGCCCGTGAGCAGGATGGGAATGTCGCGCGAGAGCACCCGTTTGGCGCAGCGCACGTTGTATTCCATGGTCTGGTCGCCGAATTGCAGGTCGTCCAGGCGCACAGCCCTCGCCTCACCCGCCGCCACGGTTGCGGGCAAGGGGCGGCGACTGGTGGTGGCGGGCGCGCTGTTGTGCTCCGGTGGCCGCACCAGGCCAAAGAAACGATTGCCCTGGCGGGCCTCGTACAATGCGACCGGGTTGAGCCAACCCTGAGTCTTGTGGCCGAGCAGGGTGGCCATGCCGGTGTTGAACAGATCGCGCACCTGGAGGCCGACCAGATCGGCGGGCTTCTTGTAACCCAACTGGAACAGGGCGCTACGGTTGGCGGCCAGGATGGCGCCGCCTTCATCCAGAGCCAGCACGCCTTCCCAGAGCGTGCCGATGAACTCGGGGCGACTATGGAAACGGAGCGCGTACTGGTCGCGGAAACGGCACAGGAAGGCGCGGTTTTCGATCATCTGCGCCGACATGTTGACCAGCACCAGCGTGTGCTGCTGGGCCATGTGGGAAAAACTGGAGGCGTCCAGCACGGCAAGCAGGCCACCTTCATGGTCGAAGATCGGCGCGGCCGAACAGGTCAGCCCGACATTGCGCGTCAGAAAGTGTTCGTTTTGATGGACCAGGAGCGGGCGTTGCTCGATGGCGCAGGTGCCCATGCCGTTGGTGCCCTGGTGTTGCTCGCTCCACAGGGCGCCTTCCACCATGCCGCACTGGGCGGCGGTCTCGGTGAAGGACGTGTCGCCCAGGAAATCCAGCACCACGCCTTCCTTGTCGGTCAGCAGCACCGAGAAGCCGGAACCCGCCAGTTGCTGGTAGAGCGTGGCCATCTCGCCCTGGGCAATGGTGCGCAAGCGCGCCAGCGGCTCCTGCCTATCCTTGAGCTCGCGACTGCTCAGCACCACGACAGGCTCGTCACGAACCGGGTCCAGACCGAAGTCATGGACGCACCGGTTCCACGATCGCACGATGGCCGGGACCACTTCTATCGTGTCCATCCCGCCATCCAGGCCGACCACCGCGTTTACCAGACGAGCATGTTCCAAGATTTCCTGCCTCTGCATAGCTCCATCCTTCTGAAAAGCAATATCTGCGCCAGGCAATAGTAGACCAATAAAGTCAGCCATTGTTCTTGAGGCACAGTGGGTTACGGCGCCGCACTTGCTTCAGATGCGTCCAAACAGGCCAGGGTGGCGTGACAAACTGTATCGAAGATGGGACGTTGTCACGCGAGCGACTTGATGGCGGTTGTTACAACCTGTACTACCGCCGGTCAGTGGCATTGGCGGTTCCGGCGGCGTCAGTGGCTCATGGCATGCTTCCTGCATAGAGGCAGGTTCTTCATGCCTCAACAGGAAAATCGAGATGAGATTGCCGCGTATTCTGCTGGCCTGGCTTGCCCTAGTTCTGGCGTCACCCGCCTGGGCGAATGCGACTCCGGGCGGCGATTTCACCCTGCACACCACCAAGGGGAAAACGGTTTCCCTGGCATCCCTGAAAGGGAAAGTGGTGTTGCTCTACTTCGGCTTCACCTACTGCCCGGAGATGTGTCCCACGGAATTGCTCCAGTTCCAGCGCCTGCTATCCGAGTTGCCACCAGACAAACGCCGGCTGGTGCAGCCCATCTTCATAAGCGTTGACCCGAAACGGGATACCCCGGAAGTGCTGGATCCTTACATCGGCCATTTCAGCAAGGAAATCCTGGCGCTGACCGGGAGTGAAGCGGAACTTCGCAAGGTGGCCGATCAGTACGGCGCCCAGTTCCGCTATGTGCAGACCGGCTCAAGTTACACCGTGGATCACACCGTCAACACCTTCCTGATCGACACCAGCGGCAAGCTGGTTCGAATCATTCCCTACGGCACACCCTCCACGGAACTGCTGCGGCTGGTTTCCAGACTGCTGCCTTGATGACAACT
The DNA here is from genome assembly GCA_964542455.1 of uncultured Thiobacillus sp. Taxonomy (GTDB): domain Bacteria; phylum Pseudomonadota; class Gammaproteobacteria; order Burkholderiales; family Thiobacillaceae; genus PFJX01. The sequence goes on from CAZIUC010000030.1 coordinate 5,483, forward strand.
GATAGAGAATTCTCATGACCACATGCGACACCGTCTGCGAAACCGATTGGCCCTGCCCCACGACGCAGATGATCGGGTCCATGCCCGACATCCAGAAAACACCCGACTCACGCCGGATCGCCATCGACAAGGTCGGCATCAAGGACATACGCCACCCGATCAAGGTGCTCGACAAGAGCGGCGGCGTGCAGCACACCATCGCCCTGTTCAACATGTACGTGCATCTGCCGCATCATTTCAAGGGCACCCACATGTCGCGCTTCGTCGAGATCCTCAACGGCAACGAACGGGAAATTTCGGTGGAGTCATACGAGCACATGCTGCGTTTGATGGTGGAACGCCTGGAAGCCCGCTCCGGCTACGTCGAGATGCGCTTCCCCTACTTCATCAACAAGAAGGCGCCGGTGTCCGGCGTGGAGAGCCTGCTCGATTACGATGTCACCTTCATCGGCGAAATCAGGGATGGCCGCTACCGTCTGACCATGAAGGTGGTCATTCCGGTCACCAGCCTGTGCCCCTGTTCCAAGCAGATATCCAACTACGGCGCCCACAACCAGCGCTCCCACGTCACGCTGACCGTGCGTTCCAGCAGCTTCGTCTGGATCGAGGAGATCGTCCGCTTCGCCGAAGAAAATGCCTCCAGCCAGCTCTACGGCCTGCTCAAGCGTCCGGACGAAAAGTTCGTCACCGAGCGGGCCTACGACAACCCCAAGTTCGTGGAAGACATGGTGCGTGACGTCGCGGCCGCCCTGAACGCGGACAGCCGCATCGAGGCTTACAGGGTGGAATCGGAAAACTTCGAGTCGATCCACAACCACTCCGCCTACGCGCTTGTCGAGTCGGACAATGCGCTGGATAGTTGAGCTGGATTTTCAGACTGCGGCTTGATTTCCCGAATAAGTGGTATCCATGCAACCTGGAAGCAGCAATAGAACGCGCGCCGACACAACCCGGCTGATACCCCACAAATAGTGCCTAACGTTGTTCCAGGAGGAAGGGCCGGTCGATGTGCATTGTCTGTTCGTCGAGGACGTCTGCGGAAAGCCCTTGGGCGGCAGAAGGTGTGGACGCTCCTGAAAGGTGAGGAGGTATTCCAGAATCCCCGTACCGGCGAGCGTTGGACCGGTGACCAACCCATCCGCAAAACGCTATGAACCCACGCCCTCAAGCGGGCCGAAGTCCGCCACCGCAACCCCTACCAGACGCGCAATACCTACGCCTCGATGATGCTCAGCGCAGGCGAGCACCCGATGTGGGTAACGCAGCAAATGGGACACGCCGACTGGGGCATGATCCGCAGGATTTACGGAAAGTGGATACCCGACGCGGACACCCAAACCGGCAGCCGCGCGGTGGCCATGTTCGGTCCTGAAATGCCGGCAAAAAAGCTGACCAACCGGAGCCAAAACAGCCCCAAACAAGGTCAACAAAAGAAAACGGAAACAACGTAAGCCGTTGTTTCCGTTGGTGTTACATGGTGGAGGCGGCGGGAATCGAACCCGCGTCCGCAAATCCTCTACAGCAAGTTCTACATACTTAGTCCGGTCATTTGGTTTTAACCCGAGCCACGCCGGCCAGACAGGCTTGGTTCAGGCGAGCCACCTTAATTTAACTTCGACTCAAGCGGCCCGAATCGAAGCGAGTCCATGTGAATGACTCCACTGCAAGTTGCCCTGCCCGGCCCATGGACCAACCGGTGTGGAGTCTGACCGTCAAGCGGCCAGAGCGTAGGTTTCGTCGTTAGCGAATATAAAATCCCAGCTGGATTTACGAGGGAACTGGTCCTCGGTATGCCCTTGTCTGCTTCGCGACCCACGTCGAAGCCAGGTCGCCCCCATAAGGTATTACTTAGGTGCGTCCCACCGACAAAAGTTCAAGCCGATGGGAAGAAACAATCTACGCGCCGGGTTGTAGCCAGTCAAGTAAAGCCAGGGGTACCTCAATATAGCCATGCGCGCCCCAGACTGCCGGTTGGTCGTCTTCGCCCAGGTAGCCATAAAGGGCAACCAGGGTAAGTATGCCGGCTGCGGCTGCGGCAGCGACATCACGTTCCGCATCGCCCACATAAAGGCATTCGGCGGGGTCGCTGGCCGTCAGCTTGCAGGCGTGCAGCATGGGGGCGGGATGCGGTTTTGGTTGGACACAGGTATCGCCAGAAACTACGCAAGCAGCGCGCGCAAGCAGGCCCAAGTGGTCGAGCAGGGGTTCTGTGTAGCGCGCGGGTTTGTTGGTCACCACGCCCCATTTCAGGCCACGCGCCTCCAGCTCGGAGAGCATCTCGGCCACCCCGGGGAACATCCGGGAATGGGCGGTGAGATGGGTAGCGTAAACCTCAAGGAACTCCTCGCGCAGGGCGGAGAACTCGGCTTGTTCCTGGGTGACGCCAAATCCGACTCGGAGCAATCCTTGCGTGCCATGGGATGCTTGCGGCCGGGTGAGATTGTCCGCCAGGGGTGGCAGGCCACGTCGGCTTCTCAGCACATTGAGTGCGTAGGCCAGATCGGGCGCGGTGTCGACCAGTGTGCCGTCGAGGTCGAACAGGATGGTGCGGTAGTGGTTGGTAGGCATGGTCGAAAACGCTGGAGCAAGGAAGCGTGTACTCCCTCACCCCGCCCCTCGCCACAGCAGTGTGAGTTCTTCAGGCCTTGCGGCAGGCCATCAGGTAGTTGACGTCAGTATCCTGCTCCAGACGGTAGACCTTGGTAAACGGGTTGTAGGTCATGCCCATGATCTGGACGGTTTCCAGGCCGGCCTGGCGGGCGTGGCTGGCGAGTTCGTGCGGACGGATGAACTTGGCCCATTCGTGGGTGCCACGCGGCAGCATGTTGAGAACGTATTCAGCGCCGAGGATGGCAAACAGATAGCTCTTGGTGTTTCTGTTCAGCGTGGAAAGAAATACCCAACCACCGGGTTTCACCATCCTCGCGCAGGCGGCCAGGATGGATGCGGGGTCCGGCACGTGTTCGAGCATTTCCATGCAGGTGACCACGTCGAATGCTTCCGGCTGTTCGGCGGCCATGTCCTCCGCGGAGATCAGGCGGTAGTCGAGTTGCGCGCCACTTTCAAGCTGATGCAGCTTGGCGACCTTGAGCGCTTTCTCGGACAGATCGATACCGGTGACCTGGGCTCCCTTGGCGGCCATGCTCTCGGCCAGGATGCCGCCACCGCAACCAATATCAATTACACGCTTACCCTGAATGCCGGCCTGCTGGTCTACCCATTCCAGCCGTAGTGGGTTGATGTCGTGCAGGGGCTTGAATTCGGAGTTGGTATCCCACCAGCGGTGGGCAAGTTGGCTGAATTTATCCAGTTCAGCCTGGTCGGCGTTGGCCATGAGAACCTCGTTGAATTGCTTTGTGCATTTGTAAGTAAGTAAGCGGACCCGATTGTCTTTCAGGAGGGCGCTTTGCGCTACCCGGCAGATTGCAGCGCCTCGAAATGGCGGAGGAACATTGCCTCCAGTTCGTCGATGACATCGGGCGCGGATTTGCCATGAACCAGATGCTGCGTCATCAGCGCGGAAGTCTCGTGCAGTATTTTGGCGCGATCCAGCATCGGATAGGTTGCCCTTAGCCGTTTGATCGCCTTGACCACACTTTCCTGGGCGGGACGAGGAATGGCGAGCGGCTCGCTGGGTGTTTCCGGCAACTCCGGCTGGGTGCGGGCGAGCAGGAATTCAGCGTAGTCACACAAGCCTTCTTGGCGGACGGGGGAAAGCGCGCGATAGAGACGCAGCAGTCGACGTTCGTCGGCGGTCATTGAATCTTCCGAGGCAGGGCGTATTCCTTGACCAAGGGGCTCTTCTCCAGGAAATCGAGGAAGGACTGGAGCAGTTTGCTGCGGAATTTTTCCTGCGGATAGACCAGCGTGAGTTGTCGACGCAGGGGGGGGTCAAGCGGGATGGCGATGAGTTCGCCCAGTTTAATTTCCTTGACCACAGTGGTGCTGGAGACCACAGCCACACCCAGGCCAGCCGCAACCGCGCCCTTGATCGCCTCACGGCTACCCAGTTCCATGACCACATTGACTTCGTCCATGTTGACACCATTCAGGCGAAGGAAATCGTCAATGCACTCGCGCGTGCCGGAGCCGGATTCACGACTGATGTAGGGATGGTCGGCCACCTGGCGGGGACTGACCGAGATCACTTTGGCGAGGTCTGAGAACGGCGCGCAGATCATCACCAGTTCATCCTCGCAGCACACCTCTGTGACCAGATTGGGATGGTGCGAGGGCGATTCGATCAGGCCCAGATCCAGGGTGTGGTCCGCTACCTTATTCTCGATGGTCTCGGAGTTGGCGACAGTGAGTCGTGCCTGGGTTTCCGGATGGCGCTGCTTGAACTCACCCAGCAGGCGGGGAAGCATGTATTCGGCAATGGTGGTGGAGGCGCCGATCAGTAGCGGCCCGCTCACCTGGCCGGTGAGTTCGGAGATGCGCGCTTCCATTTCGCCGGTCAGATTGAGGATACGTTCGGCGAAATCCAACGCCAACTCACCCGCTGGAGTAAGCGAAATCCTCCCGTGTGAGCGCTCGAACAGTCGGGTGTTGAAGTGTTCTTCCAGTTGCTTGACCTGGAAGGTCACGGCCGGCTGGGTCATGAACAGCAATTCCGCCGCTTTTGTGAAAGAAAGCTGTTTCGCAACGGTATGAAAAACTTGCAGGCGTCTGTCGGCCATTCTTATGTACGGATAAATTTTAGTTATGTGATTCAATCATAATTTTCTTATCTAGCCCAGAAGTAATAGCGACGAAGATCAAGAAAACTCGCTGTGACAGGCCGGAATACGGCGTACCGACGCGGTTTCCGGATAGCGGGCACCCAAGTGCCGTGATATAAGTTCGGCTCCCGATGGCATACCGATAACCCCCCACCATTCCGGCCTGATGAATCGCGGCTTTTACATCATTCTCGCTGCGCAATTTTTTTCCGCGCTTGCCGACAACGCCCTCCTGTTCGCCGCCATTGCTTTGCTCATGGAGATTTCCGCGCCGGATTGGCATGTGCCGCTCCTGCAGCAATTCTTCATCCTTTCCTACATCCTGCTCGCCCCCTTCGTCGGCCCCTATTCCGACTCCATGCCCAAGGGACGGGTCATGTTCGTCACCAATTTCATAAAACTGGGGGGCTGCCTGGCGATGCTGGCGGGCATGCCTCCGTTATATGCCTACGCCATCGTCGGCCTGGGCGCGGCGGCCTATTCCCCAGCCAAGTACGGCATCCTCACCGAGTATCTGCCGCCCAGCCAGTTGGTAAAAGCGAACAGTTGGATGGAAGGCGCCACCGTGGCCGCCATTGTGCTCGGCGCGGTGCTCGGCGGCCTCATGATCAGCCCGAAGATTGCCGGGACAGCGTTACATCACTGGGGGCTGGACGCCTGGTTCGGCGTGCCGCAGTTCGCCATTATCATCATTGCATTCCTTTATCTGGGCGCGGCCTGGTTCAACCTGCACATCCCGGTCGTCGCCATCGACCACAAACCACCTCGCAAGAACCCGGCGTTCCTGCTCTACGACTTCTGGCACTCATTCAAGCTGCTGTGGAAAGACCCGCTGGGACAGGTTTCGCTGGCGGTCACCACCCTGTTCTGGGGCGTGGGCGCGACCCTGCGCCTGGTGGTATTGGCCTGGGCCGCGTTCAACCTGAAATTCGACCTCACCCACGCCACCCAGCTCACCGCCATGTCCGCCGTGGGTATCGCGGTGGGCGCGGGCATCGCCGGGAAGTGGGTGAAGCTGGAAAACTCGGTGAAAGTACTGCCGGCCGGCATCATTCTGGGTCTGACGGTGATCGCCATGATTTTCGTGACCGATTGGCGCATCGCCGCCGTGCTGCTGTTCTTTATTGGCGTGCTGTCCGGCTTCTTCGTGGTGCCACTCAACGCCCTGCTACAACACCGTGGCCACCTGCTGATGGGTGCCGGCCACTCCATCGCCATTCAGAACTTCAACGAAAACCTCGGCATTCTCGTCTTGCTTGGCGTCTACACCTTCATGGTCGGACACGGCGTGCACATCCACTGGGTCATCGTCAGCTTCGGTCTGTTCATCAGCCTGGCCATGACGGTGATCTGGCGCCGGCATCGCGACGACCAGGTGCATTGAGACGTATCAGCGTCAGGTCACCCGCTGCAACCTGACCTACGACGCGGCGCCGTCCGCCAAATACAGCGCGAACGGCCTGCCCTCCTCGGCCCACAGCTTCGCGGCACCGAGAAATATCTCGACCAGGCTTTCCCGCAAATCGTCCGGCAGGCTTTCCGCGTGCGTGATCAACAAGCGCAGCGGGCCGGCGTGCCAGGATAGGTCAGCCAGACATTCATCCAGCGCATCCCAGTTGCCGCCGAAGTAATCGGGAAAATGCAGTTCCCGGCTCAAAGCGCAGAGCAGGCTGGCCTTGTCGCCAAGCAAGCGGCCATCGAGAACATGCATGGGTTCTGTGGGTAACGCGCTTACCCGAAAGACGCCGTTTTCAGTCATTCCTTGATCCGCTTGAACGAGCGGTAATGGTCGGCCGTGTACCAATACTCCCCTCCCCCACCGCCGGAGATGATGCGGCGGGCACCACGATCGCGTGAACCCGGCGTCGGCACGGTGTATTCATGGTAGTAGCCGCGCGACCGGGGTGGTAACAGACCCTCGCGGTTGCCGAAGACGATGCCGTCACGGGGATAAGCGAACGGGCCGCCCCGCTTGATCAGCGCCAAAGTGGCGCGGCCTTCTGACGGCAGGTCGGCGATGGTGATTTCCACGGCGGACGCCGCGGCATGCGCCGGTTCGAGCGACCTGGCGGCCGCCAGGTCGGCAACGACGGGTGCGGTTGGCTCCGGCGACTGGCCACAGGCCGCGACGAAAGGCAGTAGAGCGAGGAGAAGCAGGAGTCGGAGGTTGAGCATGGCGCCTGATCAAAAAACGCGGGCTGGAAGCCTGCGCTACATCAGTCGTTTGCGTGCCGTGCGACGAACGCCATTACGGCCGCCGCGTCGGCGTCCATCACTTCGACCCGTTGCGGTAGGCTTTCGATGTTCTCCAGCCCCGCCGGGCGTTCCGGCTTGCGGCCCAGGGCTTCGACGATGGTGTCCTCGAACTTGGCCGGCAACGCGGTTTCCAGACAGACCAGCGGCACGCCGGCTTCGCGGTTCTCCAGGCCCACTTTCAGGCCGTCGGCGGTGTGGGTATCGATCACCGTGGCGTATTTCTCCCAGGCCATGCGGATGGTCGCCAGACGGTCGGCATGGCTGCTGCTGCCGGAGACGAAGCCGAAAGCGGATACGCCGTCGAACAAGCCGGCGGGTTTCAGATCGAAGCTGTCGCCGGCATCCACCGCGCGCCACAGTGCCGCAACCTGGGCGCCGTCGCGACCGGCCAGGTCGAAGATGAAGCGCTCGAAGTTGGAGGCCTTGGAGATGTCCATCGACGGGCTGGAAGTATGCAGCGTCTCCGCCGACTTGCGCGGCCGGTAGACGCCGGTGCGGAAGAACTCGTCGAGCACGTCGTTTTCGTTGGTGGCGACGATCAGCTTGCGGATCGGCAGGCCCATCATGCGGGCGATGTGGCCGGCGCAGACGTTGCCGAAGTTGCCCGAGGGCACGGCGAAATCCACCGATTGGCCCGCTTCCGTGGTCACCGCGAAGTAAGCCTTGAAGTAATAAATGACCTGCGCCGCCACCCGCGCCCAATTGATCGAGTTCACCGCGCCGATGCGGTATTTCGCCTTGAAGGCATGATCGTTGGAGACCGCCTTGACGATGTCCTGGCACTCGTCGAACACGCCCTTGATCGCGATGTTGAAAATATTGGCGTCTTGCAGGGAATACATCTGCGCCTGCTGGAAACGAGTCATGCCATGCTCTGGCGAGAGCATGAACACCCGCACGTTGTGCTTGCCTCGCATCGCATACTCGGCCGCCGACCCGGTATCACCGGAAGTGGCGCCGAGGATGTTGATGTCCTGGCCGGCCTGGTCCAGCGCGTACTCGAACAGGTTGCCCAGCAACTGCATCGCCATGTCCTTGAACGCCAGGGTCGGGCCGTTGGACAGTTCCAGGATGAATACACCCTCTTCCAGTTTGCGCAGCGGCGTGATCTGGCTGAAATCCGAATCAGGACGGCCGTGGCAGTAGGCCTCGCTCGTATAGGTTTTATCAACCAAAGCCTTCAGGTCGTCCGGCTCGATATCGTCAGCCAGGCGCGAGAGGATGGTGAACGCCAGTTGCCGGTAATCCATGTCGCGCATGAATTCCAGTTCGGCGGCGGAGAAGCGCGGGTAGCTCTCCGGCAGATAAAGCCCCCCATCCGGCGCCAGACCGCCCAGGAGGATTTGCAGAAAGGATTGCTTGGGCGCTTGGCCGCGGGTGGAGAGGTATTTCATCGGGTAGTTCAGCCGGAGTGTGGTTCAGCCGTTGAGCGCTTCCATGCGAATGCGTGTGACCTTGCCGTGGATGGACGCCAGCGACTCGATCTTGTGGATGGCGGCGTTGATGTCTTTTTCGCGGGCGACATGGGTGAGCAGGACGACGTCGGCCTGCTCTTCGCCTTCCGCGGGTTCATTCTGGATCATGGCTTCGATGGAGATATTCAGATCAGCCAGGATGCGGGTGACGTCGGCCAGCACGCCGGGTTTGTCGAGGGCGCGCAGGCGCAGGTAGCAGGCGGTTTCCACTTCTTCCATGGTCAGGATCGGCAGGTCGGAGAGTTGATCCGGCTGGAAGGCGAGGTGTGGCACGCGGTTCTGCGGGTCGGCGGTGGCCAGCCGAGTGACGTCGACCAGGTCGGCGATCACGGCGCTGGCGGTGGGCTCGGCGCCGGCACCCTTGCCATAGTAAAGTGTGGCACCGACGGCATCGCCTTGCACCAGAACGGCGTTCATGGCGCCTTCGACGTTGGCGATCAGGCGTTTGCTCGGCACCAGGGTGGGATGCACGCGCAGCTCAACACCCGCGGTCTGGCGCTTGGCGATGCCCAACAGCTTGATGCGGTAGCCCAGTTGTTCGGCGTATTTGATGTCGATGGCGTCCAGCTTGTTGATGCCTTCCACATGGGCGCGGTCGAACTGCACCGGAATGCCGAAAGCGATGGAGGCCATCAGCGTGGCCTTGTGCGCGGCGTCGATACCTTCGATATCGAAGGTCGGGTCGGCCTCGGCGTAACCCAGGCGTTGCGCTTCCTTGAGGACGGTGTCAAAGGACAGGCCCTTGTCGCGCATCTCGGACAGGATGAAGTTGGTGGTGCCGTTGATGATGCCGGCGAGCCACTGGATGCGGTTGGCGGAGAGGCCTTCGCGCAGCGCCTTGATGATGGGAATGCCGCCGGCCACGGCGGCTTCGAAGGCGACCATCACGCCCTTCTTCTGCGCGGCGGCGAAAATCTCGTTGCCGTGGACGGCGAGCAATGCCTTGTTGGCGGTGACCACATGCTTGCCGTTCTCGATGGCCATCATCACCAGGTCCAGCGCGGTGGTATAGCCACCGATGAGTTCGACGATGATGTCGATGTTTGGGTCTTTCACCAAGCTGAAGGCGTCGTCGGTCACCGCGACGTCGGAGCCGACCAGTTCGCGCGCGCGTTCCATGTTGCGATCGGCGACGGCGACAATATGGATGGGACGACCGGCGCGCCGGGTGATTTCTTCCTGGTTGCGGGTCAGCACGGCATGGGTGCCGCCACCGACGGTACCGATACCGAGCAGGCCTACATTGATTGGTTTCATTTCAGCAATCCATCTTTTTTGAACATATCGCGCAGGCCGCGTATGGCCTGGCGGGTACGCATTTCATTTTCGATCAGGGCGAAACGCACGTGGTCGTCGCCATAATCGCCGAAGCCGATTCCTGGGCTGACCGCCACCTTGGCGTCGGCCAGCACCTTTTTCGAGAACTCCAGGGATTTCATGTGCGCATAGGGTTCGGGAATCGGCGTCCACAGGAACATGGTGGCCTTCGGCGCCTTCACGTGCCAGCCCACATCATTCAAACCCTTGACCAGGGCATCGCGCCGTTTCTGGTACATCAGGCGGATGTCTTCAACGCAATCCTGCGGGCCTTCAAGGGCGGTGATGGCGGCCACCTGGATGGGCGTGAAGGTGCCGTAGTCGTGGTAGCTCTTGATTCGAGCCAGGGCCGCGCAGAGACGCGCATTGCCGACCATGAAACCAACCCGCCAGCCGGGCATGTTGTAGCTCTTGGACAGGGTGAAGAATTCCACCGCCACGTCCTTGGCGCCGGGCACCTGCATGATCGAGGGCGCTTTGTAGCCGTCGAACACGATGTCGGCGTAGGCGATGTCGTGCACCACCAGGATGCCGTACTCCTTCGCCATCGCCACCACCTTCTCGAAGAACTCGAGCTCCACACATTGCGTGGTGGGGTTGCTGGGGAAGTTGAGAATGAGCATCTTCGGCTTCGGCCAGAAGTCCTTGATGGCCTTCTCCATTTCCTCGAAGAAATTCACCCCCGGCACCATGGGCAGATGGCGGATGTCTGCGCCCGCGATCACCGGACCGTAGATGTGGATCGGGTAACTCGGATTGGGTACCAGCACGATGTCGCCGCGATCCAGCGTCGCCAGGGCCAGGTGGGCAATGCCCTCCTTGGAACCGATGGTGACGATGGCCTCCTTTTCCGGGTCGAAGTCCACGTCATAGCGGGCCTTGTACCAGTTGCAAATGGCCTTGCGCAGACGTGGAATGCCCTTGGAAACCGAGTAGCGATGAGTATCGCCACGGCGCGCGGTCTCGACCATCTTCTCGACGATGTGCGGAGGGGTAGGCTGATCGGGATTGCCCATGCCGAAGTCGATGATGTCTTCGCCACGTCGCCGAGCGGCCATTTTGAGTTCGCCGGTGATGTTGAAAACATAAGGCGGCAAGCGAGTAATTCTGGGAAATTCGTCCATCGGAGGGAGGTTGCCGCAGGGTGCCATGAAAGCGCGTAATCTTACGGGAGTCGAGCGCTCAGCGTCGAGCGCGGCAAGCAAACCATCGATTATTCCCATGACCTTTGGCCCGCAAGGGGCCTCCCGCCTCATCATGAAACTGCATCTTTCGCGTAGCACCGATACCTACCAGATCACCGGCCATGGCCCGGGCCATGTGCTGGTGAACGGGGTGCGCCATGAAACCAGCTTGATCGTATTGCCCGATGAAGTCGTCGGCACCTGGGTTTCCCGATTCGAAGACTTGTCCACGCCGTATTTCGATGTCGTGCTGATGCGCGCGCCGGAGATCGTGTTGCTGGGCACCGGGGCCCGCCTGCGCTTCCCCTCCCCCGCCCTCTATGCCGGGCTGATCAAGGCGCGTATCGGGGTGGAAGTCATGGATACCGCCGCCGCTTGCCGCACTTACAACATTCTCGCCGCCGAGGGGCGGCGCGTGGCGGCGGCTTTGATCCTGTAATGAACGATCAGGTTTCGACCCTGATTTGACGCAACTCATCCGGGTCGCACATGTACAGAGTCTGCCCCTGAATTTCTATACATCCCTGGTCGGACAATTTGTGCAGCAAACGGGAGAGCGTTTCCGGCTTGACCCCGATGCGCGAGGCGATGACCTGCTTGGGCGCTTCCAATTCAACTTTATGGCGCCCGGTTTCATCCGGGTCGGAATGGTCAAGCAGGTATTGCAGCAGACGGTCGGCGCCTTTCATAAGGGTGAGTCGGTCGATTTCGTTGACCAGTTTGTGCATGCGCGCACTCATGCCGGCCATCAAACGAAAACAGCGACTGGCATCCTGCGCCAACCAGGCCTTGAACTCGCGGCCGTTGATGGCAACCAGACGCACCGGCGTCTGCGCCGCCGCGTTGACCGGGTATTGCCCCCCCATGAACAGTACCGCTTCAGCGAACAGGCGGTTGGCGCCCACCAGTTCAATCACTTTCTCGTCGCCCTGCGGCGAGGCGCGGAACAGCTTGATGACGCCTTCCGCCACCCAGTAAAAAGCCTCCACAGTGTCACCCTGATTGAACAGCAACTGGCCCGGCGCCAAATGTACCGGCGCGGCATGGCCGAGTGCTTCCAGATATTCATCATCCTGCAGACCGGAAAACAGATAGGAGCGGCGTAGAGATTCGAAATCGGTTTTTTGCAGGGTGGCATTCATGGTCGCGGTATCTCAACAGAAACCGGCAGGATGTCGCCAAAGTGGCGGATAGCGGAAAAATCAGCCACATCCTTGTCCGGTAGGCGGGTATCGGGTTGCAGCACCGCCAACAGATGCGCGATGCCGTACTCACGGGCGGAACGCAGTACCGGAAGGCTGTCGTCCACCAGAAGACTGCGTGCGGGGTCGAACGGTTCCTCATCGCGTAGCGCCGCCCAGAAGGCTGGGTCTTCCTTAGCCATGCCGAAGGCGTGAGAGGTGTACATGGCGTCGAAATGCACAGCCAGGCCAGTGCGGTCCATCTTCAGATTAAGGCTTTTATGGTGGGCATTGGTCACCAGCACCACGCGCTTGCCGGCCTCTCGGACTTGCGACAGGAACTCGGTCACATCGGGATGCACCTGGATGAGGTGAGCCAACTCTTCCTTGAGGCGGACAATATCCAGTTCGAGCTGCTCGCTCCAGTAGTCGACGCAATACCAATCGAGGGTACCGGCCTTGGCGTTGTAGCGGCGGAAACACTCGGCATGCGCCGCCACCGGCTCGATGCCATGCTTCTCGGCGAACTTCTCCGGGACATAGACCTGCCAGAAATGGTTGTCGTAATGCAGGTCGAGCAGGGTGCCATCCATGTCCAGCAGGATGGTGTCGATCTCGGGCCAGGGAAGAACGTGGCGCATTGAATCAACCTTCGAGGCGAAAATGGCCTGTAGTGTCTTAGAAAATGCGGAACGGTTCCACGTTATTGCACTACGTTCGTAGTAGAACTTTCGTTATCTTGTCTTGTAGCTCCCCCTATTTCAGCGCTTCTCGACGTCTATGCTTTTGCCTCGCACGCCTCATACCCAGGCCCGCAAGCCGACACCGATTACCGGAATTCCGTCAGGGGTCGGTTCACGCCACGTCATTCCCATCGCCGCGCTGTTGTCCATCGTGCTGGGTGGCCTGCTGCACTATGGCGCCGGCAGAGACTGGTTTGGCTGGCTCGGAAGCACTATCACCGCATTGGGCATTTTTACACTGCTCGTTCTGGTACCGCGGCATCTAGGGCGGCACCAGAAACATCAGGAATCGGATCCGGCGTTTCACGACCTGTTCAACAGCGTGAACGACGCCATCTTTATCCACGATATGCAGGGGCGTTTTCTTGAGGTCAATCAGGCCGCCTGCCTGCGCCTGGGCTACAGCCGGGAAGAACTGCTCGAACTTACTCCCGCCGATATAGACACCCCGGAATTCGCCGCCCGCATTCCCGCCATTTGGGAGAAGTTACGCCAGGATGGGCAGGTGGTGCTGGAATCCGCTCATCGGACGCGCGAAGGGCAGGTTATTCCTGTTGAAATCAGCGCGCGCCTTGCCCGATTCGGAGGCCAACCCGTCGTGATCAGCGTGGCGCGAGATCTGCGGGATCGCTCGAACATGCGGGCTGCGTTGCGCCTGAGCGAGGAAAACGCGCGTCTGCTCCTGGATGTCACTCCGGAGTCCGCATTCCTGATCGCCGCTGACGGCACGGCGCTGGCTGTCAACAAAGTGGCGGCTCAGCGTTTCGGCCTGACGCCGGAACAGATGGAAGGGCGTGATGTGTACGATTTCATGCCGGAGAAGGTGGCGAAGCATCGCCGCCTGCAGATGGATGAAGTCATTCGCTACCGCCGCCCCATTCACTTTCGTGACGAACGCCAGGGGCGCGAGTTCGACATCGACATGTATCCGGCCATCGATCCTGACGGCACGGTGTCGCGCCTGGCCGTCTATGCCACGGACGTCACCGAGCAGGTTCAATTGCAGGCACTCGAAAGTCTGCTCTCCGAAATGGATCGACAAGTTCTGCGAGGCCAGCGTTTGCCCGATCTGCTGGCATTTATCTGCGCGGAAATCGTCCGTCTGTTCCGCCTGCGTTTCGCCTGGGTGGGCCGTAAGGAAGTCGGCGGCCAGGTGTATTTCCAGGCGGGGGCCGGTCCCGCCACCGGATATGGCGAGGAATTGCGGCAAATTGGTGTGCGCTGGGATAGCGGCCCGGCGGGAATGGGGCCGGTCGGCGTCACCATCCGTACCGGCCAACCACAGCTATTTCATCGCGATGATGCCGCGTTTTCACTCTGGCGAGAATCCGCCAGCCGCTACAGTCTGGAAGCCGTATTGGGGCTTCCCCTGGTCTTGCGCGGCGAGGTCTATGGCACCCTGACCCTGTATTCCGACCGCCCCGATGCCTTTGCCGCGCCGGGCACGATAGAGCGCCTGACCAGCCTGAGCGGGCGCATCTGCGTCGTTCTGGAATCCGCCCTCGATCAGGAGCAGATGCGTCTGCTCGGCTCGGCCTTGTCCACAGCCAGCAACGCCGTATTCATCACCAATAAAACGGGCGTTATCGAGTGGGCCAACCAGGCGTTCACCCACATGACAGGGTATCCGCTGGACGAAGTGCTGGGACGCAACCCCCGTTTTCTCAAGTCGGAAATGCAGTCGGAAGCCTTCTATCGGCAGCTTTGGGAAACCATTTCGGCGGGCGTGACCTGGAGCGCGGAAGCCATCGAACGGCACAAGGATGGCCATCTGTTCACCGCGCGGCAAACGGTCACGCCGATTCGCGCAGACGGTGGGCACATCAAACACTTCATTTCCATCCTGGAGGACATTACCCCGCAGAAGGAGGCTGAGGCGCGCATCTACCATATGGCGCACTACGATGCCCTGACCGACCTGCCCAACCGCATGCTGTTCCAGGATCGCCTGCGTCAGACAGTCTCCCTGGCCCGGCGTAGAGGACATCTGGCCGCGCTGCTGTTTCTGGACCTGGACAAATTCAAGCGGGTGAACGATCAGCATGGTCACCACATTGGTGATCTGCTGCTTCTGGCGGTGGCGGAACGGTTGCGGGCCTGCGTGCGTGACAGCGACACGGTGGCGCGTCTGGCCGGGGATGAGTTCACCATCCTGCTACCCGAGATCGAGCGGGAATCAGATGCCATCAGCGTGGCCGAGAAGGCGGTTGCCGAGTTGGCAAAGCCCTTTCTTCTGGAAAATGCCACGCTGCAAACCGCGGCCAGCATCGGCATAGCCCTGGCGCCACGCGACGCGGAAGACAGCGAGACATTGATGAGGCTGGCCGATGCCGCCATGTATCGGGCCAAACAGGAAGGGCGCGGCACCTGGCGCATGCACCAGGTAGCTGCTCACCCGTAGTTGAGGCCCATGGACTCGCGCACATCGCGCATGGTCTCGCGCGCCAGATCGCGGGCTTTCTCACAACCGTCGGCGATGATGTTCTTCACCACATCCGGCTCTTCCGTGTAGGCGCGGGCGCGTTCCTGAATCGGCGCCAGTTCTTTCAGCATGGCGTCGATCACCGGCTGCTTGCATTCCAGGCAGCCGATGCCGGCGCTGGTACAGCCTTGCCGCACCCAGGCCTTCAGATCGTCGCCGCTGTATACCTCGTGCAGTTGCCATACCGGGCATTTTTCCGGGTCGCCCGGGTCGGTGCGGCGCCCGCGCGCCGGGTCGGTGGGCATGGTGCGGATCTTCTTGCCGACCTGTTCCGGCTCTTCGCGCAAGGAAATGGTGTTGTTATAGGACTTGGACATCTTCTGCCCGTCCAGGCCGGGCATTTTCGAGGCCACCGTGAGCAGGGCTTCCGGCTCGGTGAGAATCATCTTGCCGCCGCCTTCCAGGTAGCCGTAGAGGCGTTCCTTGTCGCCCAGCGACAGGTTCTGGGTTTCGCCCAGCAGGGCGCGCGCGGATTCCAGCGCCGCGTCGTCTCCGGCCTGCTGGTAGCGGGTGCGCAGTTCTTCATAAAGCTTGGCCTTCTTGCCGCCCAGCTTCTTCACCGCCGCCGTGGCCTTTTCCTCGTAGCCCGGCTCCTTGCCGTAGAGGTGGTTGAAGCGGCGCGCGATCTCGCGCGAGAACTCGATGTGTGGCACCTGGTCCTCGCCCACCGGCACCTGGTTGGCGCGGTAGATCAGGATGTCGGCGCTTTGCAGTAACGGGTAACCGAGGAAACCGTAGGTGGAGAGGTCTTTCTCGCTGAGCTTTTCCTGCTGATCCTTGTAGGTGGGCACCCGTTCCAGCCAGCCCAGCGGGGTCATCATGGACAGCAGCAGGTGCAGTTCCGCGTGTTCGATCACCTGCGACTGGATGAACAACGTGGCCTTGGACGGGTCGACCCCGGCCGCGAGCCAGTCGATCACCATCTGCCAGGTGGCCTCTTCGATGCCGCGTGGGTTGTCGTACTGCGTGGTGAGCGCATGCCAGTCGGCGACGAAGAACAGGCATTCGTATTCGTGCTGGAGCTGTATCCAGTTTTTCAGGACGCCGTGGTAGTGGCCGAGATGCAGGCTGCCGGTGGGGCGCATGCCGGAGAGAACGCGGTCTGCGTACATGGTTTCTCTAGTTGAGGACGATTTGAATGAGAGCCAGGAGCTTGATCGGCTCCAGGCCGAACAAGAAAGCGGCGAAGCTGATGATGGCCTCGATCAGTGGCCACATCACCATGCCGAGTATCCCCAGGTACATCAGGCCGATCAGGATGAACAGGCCATAGGGTTCGATGCGCGCCATCTTGATGGCCAGATTGGTCGGCAGCAGGCTGACGGCGATACGGCCGCCATCCAGAGGTGGCAGCGGGAGCAGATTGAGCGCCATCAACACCGCGTTGATGAAGATGCCCGCCGCGCCCATCAAGGCCAGCGGCATGGCAATCGACGAGCCCGGCATGGCCAGGGCCAGCTTGATCATGCCGGCCCAAATCAAGGCCATCAGCAGGTTCGCCCCCGGCCCGGCGGCGGCCACCCAGAGCATGTCCTGCTTGGGCCGGTTCAGTTGATTGAAATTCACCGGCACCGGCTTGGCCCAGCCGAACAGGATGCCGGCCCCACCCGAGAGCTTGGTGAGCAGCAGGATGGCGATCGGCACGATGATGGTGCCGACCAGATCGATATGGCGAATCGGGTTCAGGCTGATGCGCCCGAGCAGTTGCGCGGTGCGATCGCCGAATTTCAGCGCCGCGTAACCGTGTGCCGCCTCGTGCAGGGTGATGGCGAACAGCACCGGCAGCGCGAAGACGGAGATTTTCTGAATGAGGTTGAGTTCCAAAGGGGGCTCGTTGTGGTTATTGCAATCCCAGGCGCGCCACATCGCCGGTACCCTGGCGAATCAACTCCGGCACCGGGCCGGTGAGATCGATCACCGTGGTGGGTTCGATGCCACAGTAGCCGCAGGTCAGGATCACTTCGACACGGTTATCCAGGTTCTCGATGATGTCGTCCGGGTCGTTGAGCGGATATTCGTGGCCCGGCAGTTGCAGGGTCATGGACAGGATGGGTTCGTTCAGTTCTTCCAACAACGCGGCGATGACCTTGTGGTCGGGCACGCGCAGGCCGATGGTGCTGCGCTTGGGATGCAGCAGGCGGCGCGGTACTTCACGGGTGGCTTCCAAAATGAACGTATAGCCGCCCGGCGTGGCGGCCTTGAGCAAGCGGTACTGGCTGTTGTCCACCCGCGCATAGCGAGCGATTTCCGAAAGGTCGCGGCAGATCAGCGTGAAGTGGTGTTTTTCGTCGACGTCACGGATCTGGCGGATCAAGGCCATGCCATCCTTGTTGCCGATCATGCAGCCGATGGCGTAGCAGGAATCGGTGGGATACACCATCACACCGCCCTGGCGCAGCAGCTTTACCGCCTCGCTCAGATAGCGTGGTTGCGGGTTGTCGGGGTGAACCTCGAATACACGGGCCATGCTTAATACCTCATTTACCAGCTCATTTACCAGCAGTGCCAGACCGGCCGGCAACGCAGCGGCAGCGGCATCAGGCGGCCGAGTTCGCGGCCGCCTTCGCCCGGGGCATGAAAGTCGGACCCGACCGAAGCGAGAAAATCGAACTCCACCGCCAGATCGGCATAGACCGGCACCTGGTCGGCAGTATGACTACCAGTAACGACTTCGATGGCATCCCCTCCAAGTTCCTTGAATTCTTTCAGGAAGTCGCGCATGCGCTCACGTCCGAAGTGGTAACGGCCGGGATGTGCCAGTACGGACTGGCCGCCGGCGGCGCGGATCCAGGCGAGGGCATCTGCCAGGCTGGCCCAGTCGTGGTGCACATAACCGGGTTTTCCTTTGACCAGATATTTCTTGAACACGGTTTTCACATCTTTCACCACGCCGCTTGCCACCAGGAAACGAGCAAAGTGAGTGCGGCCGATCAAATCCTTGTTACTGGCAAAAGCATAAGCCCCCTCCAGGGCACCCGCGATACCCAGGCGCGCCAGATCATCCGCCATGCGTTCGGCGCGTGCGGTGCGGCCGGCACGGTTCTGGTAGAGGCCGTTGGATAGGAGCTCAGCGGTGGGGTCAACCCGCAAGCCGACAATATGCACCGTGGAGTTACGCCAGGTGATCGACACTTCCACCCCGGCCACCACTTCGATGTCATGTTCTTCCGCCGTGGCGCGCGCCTCGACCAGGCCACGCAGGTCGTCGTGATCGGTAAGCGCCAGATAGTTCACCCCCTGTTCAACGGCACGCCGCACCAGTTGACTGGGTGACAGCACGCCGTCGGAGGCGGTGGAATGGCTGTGTAGATCGTAGACCGGCATACTGACTGTGACACTCTGACTTGTGACGCGGCCGACAATCATAGCAAAATGCCCGCCACCCTCCCCCTCTCCCTTCACCCCCCCCTACCCTATCCCGCCCCCCCCGTGAAGATTCTGTTCGACCTGTTCCCCATCATCCTGTTTTTCGCCGCCTATCAAGTGGGCGAAAAGAATCCCGATAGCGCCACCGCCTGGCTGGCCGCGCTTGGCATCATCCTCGACAGCGGCACCAAGCCCGGTGTCTTCCTGGCCACGCTGGTCGCCATCATCGCCAGTTTTGGCCAGATCGCCTGGGTATGGCTGCGCCACCGCAAAGTGGAAACCATGCTGTGGATTTCGCTGGTGTTGATCGTGGTTTTCGGCGGCGCCACGCTATTCCTGCATGACGAAACTTTCATCAAGTGGAAGCCGACAGTGCTTTACTGGATCTTCGCGCTCTCTCTGGGGCTGGCACCGATCCTGTTCGAGCGCAATTTGATCCGCTTGATGATGGAAAAAAACGTGTCACTGCCCGACGCGGTCTGGACCCGACTCAACTTCGGCTGGGCCGCATTCTTCACGATGATGGGCATCGCCAACCTGTGGGTGGCGATGCACTACTCCACCGATGCCTGGGTGAATTTCAAGATGTTCGGCTCGCTAGGCCTGATGCTGCTGTTCATCATCGGCCAAACCATTTATCTGTCACGGCACATCAAGGAAGAGGAATGAATCTGTTCTACGCCATCGTCGCCGAGGATGTCGCGGACAGTCTGGAAAAGCGCCTGGCCGCGCGTCCCGACCATCTCGCGCGACTCAATCAGCTCAAGGATGCCGGTCGTCTGCTACTGGCCGGTCCTTTCCCTGCCATCGATAGTCCAGATCCCGGCCCGGCCGGCTTCAGCGGCAGCCTGATCGTCGCCGCCTTCGAGAGTCTGGAAGCCGCGCAGGCCTGGGCCGATGCCGACCCCTATGTGGCCGCAGGCGTTTATGACCAGATCAGCGTCAAACCCTTCAAGAAGGTGTTGCCATGAGGCTACTTAAATGAACGATATGATCAGTGAAATGAAACAACGCCTGGCCGTGCTGGCGCCGGAGCATATCGAGATCGTCGACGAATCCGCGCTGCACGCCGGTCATGCCGGCGCCAGGTCGGGTGGCGGCCATTACCAGCTCACCATGATTGCCGCCGCTTTCGCGGGGCAAAACAGCATGGCCCGCCACCGTGCCGTCTACCAGGCATTGGGCGACCTGATGACAACCCGCATCCATGCCCTTTCCATCACGGCCCTGGCACCCGGTGAACTTTAGCCCGCGGAACTTGCACGCACGCTCGCACTCCGAAACGACCACACCAACCCTTGGGGAACTCATGAAACACGTACGACTGCTGTCTCTGTTGATCACCTGCTGCGCCCTGCCCGTCCATGCGGCTGACGCATCCACCACCACACCCGCCGCTACCCCAGTCGCCAACAAGCCGTTGGCCGTCGTCAACGGCGAAGCCGTTCCCGGCATGTACGCCAATTTCATTCGACAAAACCGCATCAAGCGCAACATGCCGCCCGAGTCGCTAACTGATGACGCCATCAAGGATGGCGCAGTTACAGCTGTGTTGCTGGCCCAGGAGGCGGTGAAGAAAGGCCTGGACAAAGAACCCACTGTGGTGGCCGCTCTTGAATTCCAGAAGATGGAACTGCTCGGCCGCGCGGCGCTTGAAGACTATCTGCGCGCCAACCCCATCACCGAAGAGACCGTCAAGGCGGAATATGAAAAAGCCAAGGTCAAGGCGGGGGAAACCGAGTACCGCGTGCGCCACATCCTGGTGAACGACGAAAAAGAAGCCAAGGACGTGATCGCCAAGCTCACCGCGCGGAAGAAAGCAAAATTCGAGGATCTGGCCAAGAAATACTCCAAAGACACCTCGGCTGACAACGGTGGCGATCTGGGCTGGGTGCTACCGGCCAACCTGGTGCCGGAATTCGCCCAGACGATGGTCGGCCTAAAAAAAGGTGAGATCACCAAGAGCCCCGTACAAACTCGCTTCGGCTGGCACGTCATCCAACTGGAAGAAACCCGAAAACTGGATTTCCCCGACTACGAAAAAATCAAGAACCGCATCGCTGGCCAACTCCAGCAGCAACAAATCGGCAAACTGGTGAAGGAACTGGCCGCCACCGCAAAGGTGGAGTAACTACCGGGATTGCGCAGGTTGGGCACGCAGCATTGCGCCCAACCTGCGTCACTCAATCCTTGGGAAATTCCGGCCGCGGATCGAAGTCAGCCAGCTTGGCAAGCTGCTCATAAAGGGAGCGCTCCTCTTCATTCAGTGTTGCGGGCAGCACGATCTGCAACTGCACATAGAAGTCCCCTGCCCCGCCGCTAACCGGCATACCGCGTCCGGACAGACGCAACTTCTGTCCACTACGTGTGCCGGCCGGCACTTTCACCCGCACGTTGCCGGTCAGTGTCGGCACGGTGATTGCGGTGCCCAGAGCGGCTTCCCAAGGCGCAATCGGCGTATCCAGGTAGATGTCCTTGTTGTCCAGGCGATAACGCGCATTGGGAGCAATTTGTATCACCAGATAGAGGTCGCCCGCCGGCCCGCCATAGGGTGACCGCTGACCCTTCCTCGGCACCCGCAGTCGTTTGCCCGGCAAGGCACCCGCCGGCACCCTCAGTTTCACATCGCGCGTGCCATCCTGCGCGGACAAGCTCAGATGCTTCTCCACTCCGTGAAAGGCCTCTTCCAAAGTTAGCGTGAGACTGGCTTCAACATCCTGGCCTGGCATCGCACCACCGCCGTGGAATCCAGGCCGACGGCTACCGCCAGTCTGCTGACGACCTCCGAACATCTGTGAAAACAGATCGGAAAAATCCGCACCGGACATGTCGCCGCCACTAGCACCGCCCCACCCCGGTGGCGGGCGGAAGTCCTGCCCAGGGCGATAGGAACTGCCAAGCTGATCGTATGCGGCGCGCTTCTCGGGGTCGCTCAAAACCTCGTTGGCCTCGTTGACCTCCTTGAATTTCTCCTCTGCGCCCGCCTCCTTGGAGACGTCAGGGTGATATTTTCGCGCCAGGCGCCGATAGGCTTTCTTGAGGTCCTCTTTGCTGGCATCTCGGGCCACGCCGAGTATCTGGTAATAATCTTTATATTTCATGGGGGTAGTGATGAATTTTTCCTGATGCTTGGATTGGGAAGTCTTGTCGGCCTTGCAAGCAGCCGCGAAGCGCTATCGCGCGTGCGTGCTATGATGCACCGTCGAATTTAACCCAAGCGAATTAATCATGAGCGAGCGCCAGAATCTTCAAGACGTTTTTCTCAACACCCTGCGCAAGGAGCATGTGCATTGCTCTGTATTCCTGGTCAACGGCATCAAACTGGTCGGCAAAATCGAATCCTTCGACCAGTATATGGTGTTGTTGCGCGGTAACGACCAGGCGGTACAGGCTATCTTCAAGCATGCCATATCCACCGTTTCACCGGCCAAGCAGATCGAACTGCCGACCCTGAAAAGCGCTGAAAAGCCGGCCGACGAATAATCCGGGTGGCCAACAAACGGCCACCAGAGCGCATCAGGCTTCAAACATTTTCGCCAGGTCCGCAGCTTCGGCCGCGACCAGTGTTTTCACGCTGGCCTCCAGTTTGCGATAACCCTCAAGCAACACAACACCTTGCGTGGTGAGTTTGGCTCCACCCCCTCTTACCCCTCCGGTAGCGGTCTCTACCAGTTGAACCGGACAATTTCGATTCAGTGAATCCAGCATATCCCAGGCGCGGCGATAGGAAATATGCAATTTGCGAGCGGCACCAGAAAGTGAGCCCGCGCTGTGTATGGCTTCCAGCAGACGAATTTTTCCCGGCCCGAGGTTAAGCGGCGCGGGAAACAGAATGTGGACTATCGGTTCTGGGTGCATGAAATGGCCAGCCTTTGCGAGGCCGGCCATTTTACCCGCGACCGCCACGCCACCCCTGATGGATGGACGTAACAATCAGCGGTTACTTCGCTTTCTGGAAAGTGCTTTTCACCAGGACATTCACCTTGGCCTGCGGACGATGGCACTGGGTGCAGTTCCAGCGCCCCATGTAGAGCTCGCCCTTCTTTACGTCAACATAGTGGCTGGCTGGCGCCGGAATAGGCATGCCCTTGACGATCTTCTGGCCGATCAGATCGGGCTGGACATGGCAGTCCTTGCACAGATTGGAGTCACGCGTGATGGGCAGCATATCCTGTGTGGTATGCGTGATCATGGGTGGCGCGGAGTTATAGGAGCGAACCGAGCGTTTGTTGGTACCGGGGTCGCCACCGCCATAATTGGTCACAGCCGGATCACGAACGTCGTAGACACTGGAATTGTATAAACCGAGAGAATCCTCGGAGATGGCCTGGTCCTGTACCGCGATAGCGGGCAGGGACAAGAGAGAGGCCAGTACAGCACTCAATAGCAAGGTCTTCCTCATTTCGTCCTCCTTTGAACGGCAATGGCGTCCGCCTGCACATTGTGGCCGCGGATCAGGGGTTTGAAATCGAACTTCAGACTTCCTTCGGGGCAAATCGGCGTGCAGCGACCGCAGTTGCTGCACTCACCGGAAAACACATAACCACGTTCATCCAGCTTCTTCAGATTGAGTACCTGCGGCTCCGGGCAGATCTTGGCGCACTCGCCGCAACGCGTGCAGGTGTTCTTGTCGAAGCGCACCCGCACCAGGGACGTCTTGCCGATCAGGCTGTAGAAAGCGCCGAGTGGGCATAGGTGGCCGCACCAGCCATTCTTGAGGATCAGCAGATCGAACAGAAAAATGGCCAGCAATGCGGTGAACCCCATCCCCAAACCGAAGATGATCTCGCGATGCGCCATGCCGATCGGGCTCACCCACTCGAAAGCGGCCAGGCCACTGATGGCCGTAATCAGCAGGGCGGCCACCAGGATGAAGTAACGTAGCGTGCGCGGCATATGGAAAATGGCCTGAATGCCGAGCCTGTTGCGCAACCAGCCGGCGGCGTCGGTCACCACGTTCACTGGACAAACCCAGGCGCAGAACACACGGCCACCGAGCAGAAAGTAAATGCCCAGCACGATGGCGGCGCCGATCAAACTTTCCTGTCGCAGGACATGGCCGGTCAGGAATATCTGCAAGGCGGCAAAGGGATCGGTCAGGGGAATCAGGCCAATGAATTTTGACGCCGAGAGGTTGCCACGCAGCAGGGGGACATCCTTCGCCACTTGCCAGGCCCAATGCGCCGAGCCGAAGAACAGCAGCAGGATGCCGAACTGGCTGATCCGGCGCAGGATGATGTAGCGCCAGGACCATATCTGGGCAGCGGCGGAACGGCTATGCAGCTTTTCCACGGAGGCCAGGGCATCGGCCTTGTTGAAGGGAGGAAGCGCGTTCATAACCCGCCCTCATTCAGATAATCCATGCCGGGTGCCGTCTTCGGCACGGGGGCATCCACAGCGTTCGCAGGCAATGCCTCGGCTGGTTTGAAGTCCTGAGTGACCTCGGTATCGAAAGTCCAGCCAAGCCGGTAGTGTTCGCCGATTTTTCCCTGCACCAACTTGTTCGGCAGGATGCGGATGGCGGCGATTTCGGTCGGGCAGGCTTTCTCGCAGATACCGCAGCCGGTGCAGGCATCCGAATGCACCAGGGGGATGAACATGGCGTGCTTGGAAGTCTGTCGTGGGTGCGTCTCCAGCGTGATTGCCTTGCCCTTGATCGGGCACTCACGGTGGCAAATTTCGCAGCGCAAGCCTTGGTAGGACAGGCAATTCTCGATGTCGATTACCGCCAATCCCATGCGCGCATCCTCGATGCGTTTCAAATTGGGTGACAGCGCCCCGGTCGGACAGGCCTTCATGCAGGGAATATCCGGGCACATGATGCAGGCGCCGGTGCGTGGCTCATAGAACGGCATGCCGATAGGCAATTTGCCACCGGCCGGTTGCAGCTTGAGGATGTGTGGCGGGCAATCGACCACGCATTGGCCGCACTTGATGCAGGCGGCGTTGAAATCGTTTTCCGCCAATGCGCCGGGCGGGCGCAACGCATAAGGAGCGGCACGCGCCTCGTTGCGCAGGATGTAGTCCCACAGCAGGCCACCGGTGCCGGCGATGGCGGCGCCTTGTGCCAGCTTCACCAGAAAATCGCGGCGGGATGGATTCAGGCCACCAGGGCCTTGTTCGGACATTTCTTACACCTATCGAATGTGGGCATTATCGAGGCCGGGGTGAGGAAGCCGGCAGTGCTCCCTCACCCCGGCCCTCTCCCGAAGGAGAGGGAAGGATGGCTACATCACGCCTTGTAGATTTTCACCGCGCACTTCTTGTAGTCGGTCTCTTTCGAGAGCGGACAAGTCGTGTCGAGAGTGACCTTGTTGATCAACACACCCTCGTCGAACCAGGGCACATAGACCAGGCCGCGCGGCACGCGATTGCGGCCACCGGTTTCCAGGCGCACCTTGACCTTGCCGCGGCGCGACTCGACCCAGACCAGATCGTTGCGCTTGAGCCCCTTGGCATCGGCGTCCTTGGTGTTGATCCAGCACACGGCGGAGGGCACGGCGCGGTGCAGTTCCGGCACCCGCCGGGTCATGGTGCCGGAGTGCCAGTGTTCCAGCACGCGACCGGTACACAGCCAGAGGTCGAAGTTGGCATCGGGCTTCTCGACCGGCGAAGCGTAGGGGCGGAAATAGATCTTGGCCTTACCGGAGATATCCACCTTCTTTTCGGGACCGCTGGGCTTCTCCAGATCGCCAACCATCATCTTCTGGCCGTTGTTGCCGTAGAAATCGAAGCCCGAACCTGGTTTGACGTAGGGATCGTACTTCTCGTTGTTGCGCCAAGCGGTTTCCACCCACTTGCCGTCCTTCTCGACCACCGGCCATTTCAGGCCGCGCACCTTGTCGCTGTGATAGACATCGAACGGTGCCAGGTCGTGACCGTGGCCGGAACCGAACTTGCGGTATTCCTCGAACATCGCCTTCTCCGGGAACCAGCCATCCTTCAGTAGATCGCAGACATGGTTACCGTGACCTCCCGCGACCGCGTTGTCAGGCCACTTGTACTTCTTGTTTTCCGGCGTGGCGAACAACACGTCGTAGAGGGTGGACTCCGGCGTGTAGCCCATCTTCACCGCCTCGTCGAGCACGCTGGGCAGCTTGCCATCCTCGAAACCATCGGCCTTGAGGCCGGGAATCGGCTGCTCGCCCCAGACTTCTTTGAGTTTGAAGCGCTTGGACAACTCCAGCATCATCCAGATGTCGGCGCGGGCCTGGCCGGGCGGTAATACCTGCTGACGCCAGACCTGGGTACGCCGCTCGGCGTTGCCGTAAGCGCCCCATTTCTCGTTGATCATGGCGGCGGGCAGGATCAGGTCGGCCACCTTGGCGGAAACGCCGGGATAACAATCGGCGACGACGATGAAGTTGTTCATGTCGCGCGCGGCCTTGATCCAGTGGTTGACGTTGGCGGTGTTCTGCCAGGGGTTGTTCACCTGGGTCCAGGAGAACAGCACCGAGCCGTCTTCCAGATCGCGCATGATCTTGACGAAGTGGCTGCCCATCTGCGGATTGATGGTCTTGGCCGGCAGTTTCCAGATTTCTTCCGCATGCGCCCTGTGTTTCGGGTTCATCACCACCATGTCGGCGGGCAGGCGATGGGCGAAGGTGCCCACTTCACGCGCCGTGCCGCAGGCGGAGGGCTGGCCGGTCAGCGAGAAGGCGCCATTGCCCGGTGCCGCCTGGCGGCCGGTGAGCAGATGGTTCATATAAGCCTGCTCGTTGACCCAGGAACCACGCTGATGCTGGTTGAAACCCATGGTCCAGAAGGACATGATCTTGCGGCCTTTTTCACAGTACAGATCGGCCAGTGTCTGAAGTTTGGCCTTGAACTGATCCATCGGCTCATCCGGGTCGCCCTTGGCGACTTCGGCGACGAAGTCCAGGGTGTAGGGTTCGAGCGCGGCCTTGAAATCCTCGAAGCTGATCGACCAATCCTTCATCGCGCTGCCGGTATTCTTCTGTTCGACCTCCTCGCCCTCCTTCTTGCGCTGGGCGATGGCCTCGTACTTGTCGATGACATGCACTTTCTCGTTCTTGTAGATATCCATCTCGGCACTTGACGCGAACTTCTCCACGTTCTTCGGGCGGAAGCCGTAGCCGATGTCATAGGGACCGGTAGCAAAGACGGTGTGCTTGTTGACGAAATCGTGATCAATCGCGTCACGCTTGACGATTTCGCGGGCGATAAAGTTCTGGATCGCCAGATCGGAGCTGGGAGAAAATATGATTTCCAGGTCGGCGATGTCCGAGGACATGTTGCCGTAGGTGGTCAGGTTCACCACTCTCATCTTGTCGTGGGTCAATCGCCGGTTGGTGATGCGCGACCACAGGATGGGGTGCATCTCGGCCATGTTGGCGCCCCACAGCACGGCGGTGTCGGTGTACTCGATGTCGTCGTAGTTATTCTGGGGCTCGTCGATGCCGAAGGTCTGCATGAAGGCGACCACGGCGGAGGCCATGCAATGGCGGGCGTTGGGATCAATGTTGTTGGAGCGGAAGCCGGCCTTCATCAACTTGGCGGCGACATAGCCCTCATGGATGGTGTACTGGCCGGAACCGAAGATGGAGAGACCGTGCGGCCCTTTTTCCTTCATGGCCCAGCGCATCTTCTCTTCCATGACGTCGAGCGCCTGATCCCAGGATACGGGATGGAATTTGCCCTTCTTGTCGAACTTACCGTCGGTCATGCGCAGCAGGGGCTGGGTCAGACGGTCCTTGCCGTAGTTGATCTTGCCGTTGAAATAGCCCTTGATACAGTTCAGGCCGCGGTTCACGGGCGCATCCGGGTCACCCTTGGTGGCGACAATACGGCCGTCTTGGGTGGCGATCATGATGCCGCAACCGGTACCGCAGAAACGACAAACACCCTTGTCCCACTGCCAGCCCGCCTCGCCACCCTTGATGGCGGCCTCTGCATGTTCGGATAACGGCATCCCCACCGTAGCGGCAGTGGCACCGGCAACACTGGTCTTCAGAAAATCACGACGCGAAAGTCCCATATCAGCCTCCTAGCTCGATCAACTATTCAAATATGCCGGTACGGCACAGGTTTCGAACCCATCCTGCTGCTCAATCAACTCCGGCGGCATGGCTTCGTAAATGCGTTCATCCTCGGCAAGATAGTGATAAACCATCTCCGCCATGATGACGTGGGGAATCGCCTTGATGCGCTTGACACCTTCGATCTCGGCATGGATATCTTCCGCTTCCTGCACCGCGACGATGCGACCGGTAGCCTCATCCACCTGATGCACCTCCACGCCTTCGAGCGCATTCAGGGCCGCGACCACCTGCCCTTGGCTCTCCGGTTGGGCTACCACCAAAATGCCTGACAAATTCACAGCGATACTCCTTTGGGGTTAGATGCGGGGCAAATCCTGACAACGCCGTCCTTTAATTACTTTGATAATGATCAAGTTTGGCGCAGGCTTTAAATGTATTAATCGCGCACCCTGAAAGAGGAGTACTCATTTGATCCAGGAAACCCGCCACTCCATCGCCGAAATCCTTTCCCGACAGCCCATGTTTCGCGGCCTGAGTGAGGAAGAATTACAGCTGATCGCAGCCGGTTGCCGGGAATTCCGTGTCAGGAAGAACGAAGTCTTGTTCCAGAAAGGCGACGAAGCTCTCGGCCTGCATGTATTGGTGATGGGGCAGGTCAAGCTGGCCATCCCCTCGGCGCACGGCGTGGAGAAAGTTGTTCACATGTGCGGACCGGGCAACACCTTCGGCGAAGCGGTGCTGTTTCTGGACCGCCCCTATCCTGTGACGGCGCAGTCCACCGTGGACAGCATTATTCTCCTGATCGCCAAGCGCACGCTGCTGGATGCGATGGATGCCAGCCCCGCGCTCTCGCGCAAGATGCTGGCCAGCTTGTCGGTGCGCCTGCATGAACTGCTCGACGACATGGAAACCTGCACCCTGCGCACCAGCGCGCAACGGGTGGTGTGTTTCCTTACCCAGTCGATCCACTCACAGGACGAGAATCGCTGCGACATCCACCTCTCGGCCAGCAAACAAACCATCGCCTCACAACTCAACTTGGCCCCCGAAACACTCTCACGCGTCTTCGGCCACCTCGCCGACGCCGGCCTGATCAAGGTAAAGGGCCGCACCATTACCATCCTGGATTGCCAGAAACTGCGCACTTTCACGGCTTGACCCGCCGTGTAGCCCTAACACGCGGCCAATCGCGATCCAGGCGCTATATTCGGCTGGACCAGGGTTTACTATGGCCGCCTTACCGTATAGCCCGGAGTGTGCCTCGCGGCGCTTGCCTTCATGCCGGGAACATCATGTAATGCCCCACCAACTTCAAGGAGGCATGCGATGAACCTCGTAAAATCCAAATGGATCACTATCGTCCTCGGCATATTCGTTGCGTCGAGTAGCGCCTTCGCGGACGTCGGCACACAGTCCGGACAGGCGGTTCGGCAAGGGGAGCTTTCCAGCGGTCACGCCAGCGGCAGCGCCGCCCACGCCATCGCGGCTTCGGGCCAGGCAACCTCCGCCATCGCGGCCGTACCGCTGGCTAGCGGAGGCGTGGTATCCGCCACCGCCGGAGCGGGCAGCACGGCGGTGGCCAAGGATTCCACCCGGGCCGCGAACCAGCCCCTGGAGATTGGTGACGAAACCATCACGGCCATGCCACCGCCCGATCAGGCGCTGAAGAACAAGTCCGACAAGCTCAAGAACGGTATTTAAAAGGGATGGCTGACATGACCTGGTTATCCCGTACCTTTCTCCTGCTATGTCTGGCCTGTGCTCCCGTCCTCTCCGCCCAAGCGATCGGTTTCAGCGGCAGCAGTAGCAGCGCCGGGGAAGCAATCCATTTCCCACCTGAAAAGATCATCAAATTCGCCAAGAAGGTGGAAAAGGCCATGGCGGCCAAGGGCGCGCGGGTCGCCATCCTGGCGCGCATGGGCCGCCCCCCCGCCGAACTGCCGAACGGCATGCATTTCACCCATGTCGCCTTCGCCGTCTATTCGGAAATCACCACCCAGGACGGCCGCAAAGTGCCGGGTTACGCCATCTACAACCTCTACCAAGAAGACGGCCGCCCGGATGTCAGCAGCCTGGTACAGGATTTCCCGGTGGACTTCTTCGGCGGTGTCGCCGTGCTCGAAGCGGGCATCCTCATTCCCTCGCCGGAATTGCAGCAGCGCCTAATGGGCCTGATCGGCACACCAAGCTACAACTCGCTGCACGACCCGCATTACTCGGTCATCGCGAATCCATACACACTGGGGCGCCAGAACTGCACCGAATTCGTGCTGGACGTGGTGAATTCCGCCATCTACCGGACCGACGACATCAGTAAGATCAAAGGCATCGAGAAGCGCTATTTCACGGCGCAGAAAGTCAACGTAAACCCGTTCAAGCTGATGTTCGGCTCCATGTTCAGTAGCGAGGTCTCGCTTTCGGACCACGACGGTGACCCGGCTACCGCCACCTTCGAGACCATCTCCGACTACCTGACGAAGTATGACCAGGGATCGGAATCCTTCACCGTCCTGCCGGACCAGTAAGCCCGGCCCCGAAGGCATCGCATGTTCCGGATAGTTCGAACCCTGTTGTTCCTGCTGGCGGCCGCCACTGCGCTGCCGGTCGGGGCCGTGGGTTTCAGCGGAGACAGCCGGCAGGGCGACGAGGCCGGCCAGTTCGCCCCGGAAGCCATCATCCATTTCTCGAAAAAAGTGGAGAAAGCACTCGCGGCAAAAGGCGCGCGGGTCGCCATTCTGGCGCGCATGGGCCGCCCTTCCGCCGAACTGCCGGAAGGCATGCATTTCACCCACGCCGGCTTCGCCGTCTATTCGGAAATCACCACGCGGGACGGCCGCAAACTGCCCGGCTATGCTATCTACAACCTCTATCAGAATGCCGCCACACCCAACACCAGCGCCTTGGTTCAAGACTATCCGGTGGACTTCTTCGCCGGCGTCGCGGTACTGGAGGCCGGGATCATCATCCCTTCGGCGGAATTGCAGCAGCGACTCCTGTCCATCATCACGTCGCCCACCTACCAGGCCCTGCATGAACCGCGATATTCCGCCATAGCCAACCCCTACACGTTGGGATACCAGAATTGCACGGAATTCGTGCTGGACGTGGTGAATGCCGCCGTCTACCAGACGGACGACATCCGCAAGATCAAGAGTGCCGAAAAACAATATTTCACGGCACAGAAGGTCAACATCAGCCCCCTCAAGCTCTTGTTCGGCTCCATGTTCAGCAGTGAGGTGACCCTGTCGGATCAACCCGGCGAACCGGTGACCACCACCTTCGAGCGCATCGCCGATTACCTGGAAAAATATGATCAGGGTTCGGAGTCTTTCTCCGTGCTGCCGGATCGCTAATTCCAGACACTACTTGGCCCCCGGCCGCTACCGTAGCCTGGGTGCGGCTTCACGCAATCATCATGCTTCGTAAACTCCCCCTCCTTACCGCCCTGGCCATGACCCTGGCCGGCTTCCTGCTCATGGTGGGTTTCGAGCATGCCGGGGCCAACACCCACAGCAGCCAACTGCAACTCCAGTTCGCCTGGACGGCGGAGCAGACCCGCGCCGTGCTGGCGAGTTGGGGTGAAGCCGGGCGCGCCCGGGTCAGCCACGGCCTCTACGCCGACTATCTGTTCCTGATCGGTTACAGCACGCTGCTTGCCCAACTGCTGCGCGCGACGCGGCGGAAGTGGGCACCCTGGCTCGCCTGGGGCGTGCTTCTGGCGGGCGGGCTGGACGCGGTGGAGAACGTGTTTCTCCTGGGCTTCATCCAGGGTGTGGTCGATACCCGCTTTACCTTGATGGTCAGCCTGATGTCCAGCGTGAAATTCGGGCTGATCAGTGCCGCCCTTCTCCACCCGGGCGCCCACCTGGGAAGACCCGGCAAGCGCGGCTGAGCGCCTACAATGGCGGGCATGTCACCCGCTTCCGAAAACAGCTCCACCCCCTACGCCACACTGACGCCCGATTGCCTGCTCGACGCCCTCGAGAGCGTCGGCCTTACGCCTGATGGCCGTCTGCTCGCGCTCAACAGTTTCGAGAACCGCGTCTATCAGGTCGGTATGGATGAAGGACCGCCGCTGGTGGTGAAGTTCTACCGTCCCGGCCGCTGGAGCGCGGCCGCGATACAGGAAGAACATGACTTCACCCTGGACCTGGCCGAACGCGAACTGCCGGTGGTGGCGCCGCTGCGGTTGACGGATGGCGCCACGCTGCATAGCCACGCGGGCTTTCTCTTCGCCGCCTACCCGCGCCGGGGCGGTCGCATGCCGGAGTTCGACAGCCCGGACACGCTGGAATGGATGGGCCGCTTCATCGGCCGCATTCACGCCGTCGGCGCCCTGGCGCCCTACCGCCACCGCCCCACCCTGGACATCGCCAGCTTCGGTGAGCAATCGCGCGATTTCATCCTTGCCGGTCGTTCGCCGGGCCGCCCCAAGAACGACATGCCCCCCTCGGGGGGGAGTTCGGGCGATTTTTCCGAACAGGGGGCACCCCACTCCTGGCTACCGGCCGATCTGCTGCCGGCCTGGCAGAGCGTGGTGGAACAGGCTTTGCAGGGGGTGCGTCATTGCTACGCGCGCGCGGGCCAGGTCGCCCACCTGCGCCTGCATGGCGACTGCCACGCAGGCAACGTCTTATGGACCGACGAAGGCCCGCATTTTGTGGATTTCGACGACAGCCGCATGGGGCCGGCGGTGCAGGATCTCTGGATGTTGCTCTCCGGCGACCATGCCGGCATGTCGCGGCAGATGTGTGACGTGCTGGCCGGCTACGAAGATTTCGCCGAATTCGACCGCCGCGAATTGCACCTGATCGAAGCCCTGCGCACCCTGCGCCTCATCCACCATTCCGCCTGGCTGGCGCGCCGCTGGGACGACCCCGCCTTCCCCGCCGCCTTCCCCTGGTTCGACACAGCGCATTATTGGCAGGAACGTATCCTCGAACTGCGCGAGCAGATCGCGCTGATGGAGGAGGAGCCGCTGCATGTGTGATGCTCATCGCCCCGCTTACACAAAGGCTTGTTGCGCGTTGAAAGTTGATAAGCGTGACAACGCTTGGGTGCGTGGCATCCCCCATTTTCAAAGTGTGGCGCACGCGCGAGCGTCAACAAATCCCCCCTGCCCCCCTTTGGAAAAGGAAGGTTCCCAAACCCCTCGCCAGGCTTCCCATGTGCGGCATAGCCGGTGAATTCCGCTTCGATGGCAACGCGCCCGCGCGCGACGCCATCCAGCGCATGTCCGACCGCCTGGCGCGGCGCGGGCCGGATGCGGCGGGGTATTGGCAAGACGGCCCGGTGGCGTTCGCTCATCGCCGCCTGGCGATCATCGATCTCTCGGCGCGTTCGGCGCAGCCGATGCACGACGCCGAAGCCGGACTCACCCTGGTGTTCAACGGCACCATCTACAACTACCCGGAACTGCGCGCCGAATTGCTGGCCAAGGGACACACTTTCCATTCCGACGGCGACACTGAAGTCATCCTGCGCGCCTACGCCGAATGGGGCGAGGACTGCCTTTCGCGCCTGCACGGCATGTTCGCCTTCGCCATCCACGACGCGCGCAAACAGCGCGTTTTCCTGGCGCGAGACCGTCTCGGCATCAAGCCGCTCTATTACAGCCTCACCGGCAAACGCCTGCGCTTCGCCTCCAGTGTCCAGGCCCTGCTGGCGGCGGGCGACATCGACACCCAACTCGACGCGGTGGCGCTGCATCACCATTTCACCCTGCACGCGGTGGTGCCGGCGCCACGCACCGTGCTCTCCGGCATCCGCAAACTGACACCGGCCAGCGGCCTGCGTGTGGACGCGCGCGGCGGCACCCTGGAAATTCCCTATTGGCGTCTGGCAGCGCAACGCCCCGCCGTCGCCAAGAGCGAGGCCGAGTGGACGGAAGCCATCCATGCCAGCTTGAAAAACGCGGTGAAGAAACGCCTCGCCATCGCCGACGTGAAAGTCGGCGTGCTGCTCTCCGGTGGCCTTGATTCCAGCCTGCTCGTGGCGCTGCTGGCGGAACAGGGGGTCAGCGACCTGATGACCTTTTCGGTCGGCTTCGAGGACCAGCCGGAAGAATCCGGCCACGAATTCGAATATTCCGACGCCGTCGCCGCGCATTACGGCACCCGACACCACCAGTACCGCATTGCCAACAGCGAAGTGCTGGAGCGCCTGCCGGAAGCCGTCGACAACATGGCCGAGCCGATGGTCGGACAGGATGCGGTCGCCTTCTACCTGCTCTCGGAACAGGTTTCCAAGACCGTCAAGGTGGTGCAGAGCGGCCAGGGCGCCGATGAAGTCTTCGGCGGCTATTACTGGTACGAGCGGATGCAGGCTGAACACACAGGCAGTTCGCTGGAACGCTTCCGCCGCCACTACTTCGACCGTGACCACGAAGAAATGCTGAGCATGCTGGAACCCGCCTGGCATGGCCCCGACCACAGCGCCGCCACGATAGCGGCGCGCCTGGCGGAGCCCGGCGCCGAGGATTTCCTCGACCAGGTGCTGCGCATGGACGTCACCATGCTGATTACCGACGACCCGGTAAAGCGCGTGGACAACATGACCATGGCCTGGGGCCTGGAAGCACGGGTGCCCTTTCTCGACCACGAACTGGTGGAACTCGCCGCCGCCATGCCGGCGGAATTGAAGCTCGCCTCGGGCGGCAAGCACGTGCTCAAGCAGATCGCGCGCGGCCTGCTGCCGGACTCCGTGATCGACCGCAAGAAAGGCTATTTCCCGATGCCGGCGCTGAAATACGTGCGCGGCGAATTCCTCGAATTCATGCGCGACATCCTCGACTCGCGTGCCTGCCGCGAACGCGGCCTGTATCAGCGCGCCTATGTGGAACGCCTGCTGGCCGAACCGGAACAACACCACACCCGCATCCAGGGCAGCAAACTGTGGCACCTGGCGCTGCTGGAGTACTGGCTGCAACGCAACGTAGATCCATCGGGTCGCTGAACCTGTAGTCCACGCACTGGGTCAGACCAGAGCAGATTCGCGCACTGCCTCCGCCAACAGCGCGTCGATCGCTTCCGCCGGCATCGGTTTGCCGAACAGATAGCCCTGCAGGGTGTCGCAGCGGTGCGCGCGAGAGAGCATGTGGTGTTGTCCTTCGGTTTCCACCCCCTCCGCCACCACTTGCAGGCCGAGGATATTGGCCAGGCTGATGAAAGCGGCACAAATGGCGGCGGCGTTGTCGTCATGCTCGATGTCGGCCACGAATGTACGGTCGATCTTGAGTTCGTCCAGAGGCAAACGCTTGAGGTAGGCCAGGGAAGAATAGCCGGTACCGAAATCGTCGATGGAGAAGCGCAGTCCGTGCGCTTTGAGGGTATTCATCCTGGTCACGGCTTCATCCACGTTTTCCAGCAGCAGGCTCTCAGTGATCTCCAGCATCAGGCTGCCCGCACCGATGCCGGCGGCATCCAGCGTGGTCAACACCATGTCGACGAAATCCGGGTGAAGGAACTGGCGCGCGCTGACGTTGACCGACATGCTCAGATGCGCGCCGGCACTTTGTTCGGACCAGGCCTTGAGTTGCTCGCAGGCCTGTTGCAGCACCTGCTGGCCGATCGGGACGATGAGCCCGGTTTCTTCCGCCAGGGCAATGAAGGCATGCGGCAGGATCAGCCCCCGTTCCGGATGCCGCCAACGCACCAGCGCCTCCACACCTGTTATCCGCCCATCCGCGCGTACCTGCGGCTGGTAGTGCAGGATGAAATCCCCACGCAGGATGGCATGCCGCATTTCCGCTTCCAGAGCGGAACGCGCCTCCACCGCCGCCTGCATGGCGGGGTCGAAAAAGCGAATCGTGTTGCGCCCGGAAGCCTTGGCCTGATACATGGCGAGATCCGCCCGTTTCAGCAGATCGTCCACCGCATCGCTCTTGTCGCGGAACAGTGCAACACCGATGCTCGGTGTGCTGTGGTGGTCAACCGGACCCAATTCATACGGCTGGTTCAGCAACTCATGGATTTTCACAGCCACCATTTCGGCCTGATTGGCGGCCTCGGTAGGCGACTCGTCCAGGTTTTCCAGCATCACCACGAACTCATCGCCTCCCAGGCGGGCGACGCTGTCACCTTCGCGCACGCAGTCTTGCAGACGCCGCGCGACATTGGTCAGCAGCAGATCGCCGATGTCATGGCCCTGGGTATCGTTGAGCAGCTTGAAATTATCCAGGTCGACGAACAGCAGGGCGCCGTGACGCTGGTTGCGGCTACCGCTGGCAAGTGCCTGACGCAGGCGATCCAACAACAGGCGCCGATTGGGCAGTTGGGTGAGCGCGTCATAGAAGGCCAGGTTGCGTATTTTCTCCTCCGCGCTCTTGCGCTCGGTGATGTCCTGGAAGATACCGACATAATTGATCACCTTGCCGGCGGCATCCCTGACCGCGGTGATGGTCAACCATTCCGGATATATTTCCCCGCTCTTGCGCCGGTTCCACATTTCGCCCTGCCACTCCCCCTGCTCCCGCACCGCGGCCCACATGGACTGGTAGTAGGATTTGTCGTGATGCCCAGAGCGCAGCAGCGCCGGTGTCTGGCCGACCGCCTCCTCGGCGCTATAGCCGGTCACCTTGGTAAACGCTGGATTGGCACGCTGGATCACCTGAGCGGCATCGGTAATGATGATGGCCTCCTGTGACTCGAAGGCGATCGCCGCTACCCGCAATTCCGCCTCGGCGTGCTTCTGCTCGCTGATGTCGCGGACTATAGCCAGGATGTGTTTCTTCCCTTTCAACTGGAAGGCGCAGAGCGACACCAGCACCGGGAATGGCGTGCCGTCGGCCTTGCAATGCCGCCACTCGAAGGTGGTCATGCCTTCGGCAAACGCCTGCTGGATGTACGCCTTCGCCAATTCCTCGGAGCGCTCGCCATCGGGCTGGAATTCCGGTGACAGGCTCTCCGGTGTGCGGCCGATGAACTGCTCGCGGCTGCCGGTGTCGTGAAGGCGAATGGCGGCCTGGTTGCAGTCGATAAAACGCCCGGTTTCCGGGTCGAGGATGGATAGTGCGTCGATCGAGGCCTCGAACAGCGCCCGGTAGGTCGCCTCGCTCTCGCGTAGGACCTCATCCGCCCGGTGGCGATCGGACACATCCACAGCCACGGCGAACACCACCTCGCGGCCAAAATAACTGCCCTTGGTCAGTGACACATCCTTCGGAAAACATTCACCATTCTTGCGCCTGCCCCAGAACTCGAAATGCTGCGACTGACCCTCCCAGGCCAGACGAAACCGGGTGGCGATGGCCACCAGATCATTCATGTCGGGCGCGGCGATGAACGCCGGTGACTTGCCACGCAATTCTTCCCGCGTATAGCCATACATCTGTTCGGCGCCATCGTTCACATCGACAAACACCCCGTTCTCGTCCTGGATGTAGATCGCCACGCGGAGGCTGTTGAACAGGCCGTGATAGCTTTCCTCGCTGGCACGCAAGGCCTCGGACTGCGCCTCGATCTGCCGCGCGCGCCGCTGCAACTCACGGCTCTTGCGGGTCGCCATGACCAGGCTGCCGAGCACCACCAGACACAACACGGCGGACAACACACTGATCACTTGCAGCAGGCGCTCGCGATGCCGGTCATAAAATCCCATCGGCTGATGCGACACCGTCGCCGACTCCAGTGCAAGCAGCGGCGGGTTCAGGTTGGGCGCGAACTCCTGCTTTTCGAGCTGCCTGGTCATACGCGACTGATCCAGCCACCGCTCCGCCTGCAAGGCCTGGATAACCCCCTCGTGCCGCCATTTGGTTCCGGGATATTCCAGCTTGTAGGAATGCTGAATCAGGATCGGAACAGGATCCGCCCCGCGTGCCCCTCCCACCGCCAACACAGCCGCGACGAATGCGAAAGCGACCCGCCAAACCAATAACTGCAAGCGCGTGCGCGCGGAGGTGCTATCCAGTCCGATCATCTGATGGGTTTGTGGTCATTTAACCGACAAGTCCATAGTTTATTACTTTTTGCATATCCCGTTTTGCTTACGGTTCCAAAATCAAGCATTTGGCCGGTGAATAACAAGGGAGCCGCACGGGAAGTGCTGAATGAATTGATCGCGGGTTGCCCTTAACCGAGGCAGTGAGGCAGGCTTGTGGCGCCGACGGCTCGCCGGCATCGTCATTCTGATTGCGTATTCCACGCAACCTGGACACCCATTCCACGGCAAGGTGGACAGTCATTCC
>CAZIUC010000031.1:0-10897 GCA_964542455.1 uncultured Thiobacillus sp.
CGCGCCGGATGCACGCATGAGCGGGGGAACCCACTCGATTTCACATAGAGCCGAAGAAAAACACTGTGCAGCCCCCAGCAGTTTCATCAATCAGTGCCCAGTTTTGCTGAAGGAACTCAACGATCTTGAACCAGTAATCTTGGCTTTTGATTTCGACGGGCGTTTCGTTGAATGGCATACGAACCTCTAACGTGGTTTTCTTTTCAATTTCAGACGCCAAACGCTTTACCGCATTTGCTTGGTCGAATGCGGCATAAATAGAATCGTCACACAGTTCCTTGGATGATGGCCCGTCCTTGCCTTTCGCGCCATGTGCAAGCAGAAATTCAACAATGTCAGTGCGCCTTCGGTACTTGGCGATATCAAGTGCCGAATCGCCGTCTTTGTCCAAAATATGTATATCTGCGCCATTTTCCAACAGGTATTCCACCCAAGCCGTACCAGCCCAATCCTCCTCTATTGCCATGATTACAGCTGTACGACCAATCTCGTCTTGGGCATTGATGTCGGCTCCGCGCTTCACCAGAAATTCTGTAGCACTGAAATCACCAAGCAAAACGGCAGTGACGATTGCGTCCTTTTCATCAAAGTAATCTGTGCGTTCAGGCATGGCAAAAACTCTAACGCCAAGGGTAACCGGCAAGCCGGCATTTTGGCTTGTCCG
Source organism: uncultured Thiobacillus sp. (assembly GCA_964542455.1). Lineage (GTDB taxonomy): Bacteria > Pseudomonadota > Gammaproteobacteria > Burkholderiales > Thiobacillaceae > PFJX01. Next base: position 665 of record CAZIUC010000031.1, read on the forward strand.
AGTTGACCCGCTTGTTGGGCTGCATGGCAAATAAAGGAGAGTGAAATGGAATGGAAACCGATTGAAACGGCACCCAAGGATGGTACTAGAGTGCTCCTTTATGGAAGTCTGACATGGCCTAATGGAATTTCTCCGCAAATGGACGATATAGAGCCGATTGTTTTTGAGGCGTACTACGATCACGGCTGGCAAGGTAAGGGGATGTATCAGCCAGTCCCGACGCACTGGATGCAGATGCCGCAACCGCCAAGTAGGCCAACAAAGCCGTGCGATTGCGTTGACTTGGCGAAAGAATGCCGCTGCGCCGATGACTGCAAAATAGCCATGTCTGTATTGCCGCCCAACGCTGGCGTAACCGGCGCGTAGCGAAGCGGAGCGTCCGCGTTGACGCAAATGTTAGGCAACAAGGAGTAACCAAAATGAGAAAGAGCGCATACGAAGTGGTTTTTATGGACGGCAGAAGCATGGAAATGTGGGCTTTGAGTGCTGAACAAGCGAAGATTCTGGCGCAAGCAGAGCGCATTAACCGTGGCGAAAACTACGACGTGAAAGAGTGCAATTACGTCGGGCCGATTGTGGCCTAACGAATAGACTCGTATCCCCCGCCCCCCATCCGCGAGCCGGCCTGGGCCATGCACGGCGCCCACTGGGGGGCGGGGGATACGAGTGGTTGGACTGAACCGCTTAGCTCAGGCAGCGCGGAAGCAGCGTCTATGTAAATTGAATCCGCCCGGCGAGGCGGGGGGATGAAGCGAAGCGTCACGGCGGCGAACCCTCCCAAGGGATGCGGGCGGTTTTACTGGTTTTTCTGGTTTTTCTCTGCCCGAGTATTGGCCGCGACTATGGTCCAGCCGCCACTTTTGGTCAATGGGATTAGGGTTTTCCCCGCCGCCTCTCGGGCAACACCGCCGACCGGGCAAACCCCGCGCTTCACGCATGCTCCGGCGGCCCTTGTTGTCGCGGCAGCGTCGCCAGCAAACGCAACCGCCCTTCGCCGCACACCGGGCAGCGCTGGATGTCCACCCCCAGCACCCGGCGCGCGAAATCCTCGACCGACTCCTTCACCACCGGCTCAGCCGACGGCAGGTTCAGCGCCGCCCGCGCCCGCGCCAGGCAGGCCGCCTTGTGCCGGTTCGCCAGCAAGCCGTAATGGCGGATGCGCTGGAAGCCTTTGGGCAGCACATGCAGCAGGAAGCGGTGGAGGAAGGCCTCGGCGGAGAGCGCCATCACCCGCGCCTTGTCGGCGTGCGCCCGGTCACGCCAGCGGAACTTGACCTGATCGCCCTCCATCGCCACCAGACGTTGGTTGCCGATGGCCGTACGGTGGGTATAGCGCCCCAGATAGGCCAACACTTGAGCCGGCCCCGCGAACGGCGGTTTGGCGTAGACCACCCAGTCCACCCGAGTCAGTTCCGCCAACAGCGCATCCCGTCGCCCTTCCTTCGGCAGGCGCAGTTCACCTTTATCCAACCCCGCCGCCAGGGCCGCGACGAACTTGCCGCGAAATACCCTGGACAGCGCTCGCACCGGGAACAGGAAATGCGGCTTGGCATTCACCCATTTCCCCTCGGCCGTCAGCCCGCCGCCGCTCACCAGGCAATGCACATGGCGATGCGCCCGCAATTGCTGATCCCAGGTATGCAGGATCATCGTGATCGCCGGTTCCGCGCCCAACCATCTCGGGTTGCGGGCGAAGGCCAGCAGGGTTTGCGAGGCGCAGGCGAACAACAAGGCATCCACCGCCGTGGTCGGCGACACCGCGTTGATCGCATGCGGCAGGGTGAAGACCACATGGAAGTGCTCCACCGGCAACACCTCGGCCACCTGGGCCGCGACCCAGCGCTCCTTCGCCAGGGCCTGGCACTTCGGGCAATGGCGATTACCGCAGGAATGGAAACGCACCTCGTCATGGCCGCAGGCCGGGCAGTGGTAGACCTGCCCACCCAATGCCTGCGTGCGGCAGGCGACGATGGCGCGAATCGCGCGGGCCTGGAACCCGGCCAGCGGATGCCGAACGCTGTAGGCCGGCGCGTGGGCGCGCAGGATGTCCGCCAGCGCCAGGGCGGGACGTGGCGCATGCATGGCTTCAGGCGGCCAGGCCGTTCAGCAGATTCAGGCGCGAAGTGGCGGACAGGTCGTTGGGCTGGACCAGATGCAGATAGCGCTGCGTCGTACTGAGCGCGCCGTGCCCCATCAGGACCTGGATGGTGCGCAGGTCCACGCCGGCTTCCAGGAGATGGGTGGCGAAGGCGTGACGCAGGCTGTGGATGCTGACTTTCTTCGCGATGCCAGCCCGATCCCGCGCGGTATAGAACCATTTCTGCGCTTGGCCGGGGTCGATGGGCACATCGGCATGGCGCTGGGGAAACAGCCAGACATGGGGATGATAAGCGCGCCAATAGAGGCGCAGGGTCTCCAGGAGTTGCGGCGGCAGCAGGCTGTAGCGATCACGCCCGCCCTTGCCCTGTTCGACGCGCAAGGCCATGCGCTCGCTATCGATGTCGGCGACACGCAAGTGGCTGACCTCGGAGACGCGTAGGCCGGCCGCGTAGGCGGCCATGAGGGCGGCGCGGTTGCGCAGGTTGCCGGCGGCATCCAGTATCCGCGCGACCTCCAGGCGGCTGAGGATCACGGGCAGGCGCAGCGGGACTTTGGGGCTGGGCAGATCGACGATGATCTCCGGCCGCTTGAGGACTTCGCACCAGAGAAAGCGCAAGGCATGCAACGCCTGGCTGCAGGTCGCGGGGGACAAATGCCGCTCGCGCAGGAGGTGGAGCAGGAACCGCTCCAGATCGGCGGCGTCGAGTTGCTCGGGGGATGTGTGGGTGTGGCGGGCCAGTTCGATGGCCCAGTGCAGATAAGCTTCGCGCGTGCGCGGGGCGAAGGCGCGCAATTCCATGGCATCGAGCAGTTGTTGGCGTAACGGGCTCATGACGATCTCCTCTTCGGGTGAATGACCCTTCGAGGGTAGGAACTCGCCCATCGCACAAGGCGTCAGGACGTAAAAAAAGCGAGGGGCTCGGGCCTCGCTTCGTGCCGGGTTGCCACCGCCGGGAGGCGGTTTAGTTCAACTGTTACTTCGCCGACCTCTGCCCCGTACCACCCGGCAGAGTAGGTCTTTTGGACATCTGTCCGGTAAGCACGGAATCCCAGAATACGGGGCAGATGTCCAATAAGCTGGGAATATGCAAATTAGCCGACAGCTGACCAGCCTTTCGACATATTGGACATGGGCGACGACTTGCGTACATTTTGACCTCCTTGTTCCAGCTTGCTTCTCATCATGAGTATTGAGCCGTTATCCCCCGATGCCGCAGACCGCCCGCCCAAGCTTTTTGACCAGATACGGGATCGGTTGCGTTTGAAACACTACAGCTTGCGAACTGAGCAGGCGTATGTGCAGTGGGCTAAACGATACATCTATTACCATGGGAAACGCCATCCCGCTGAAATGGGTAAACCTGAAATAGAAGCTTTTCTGACTTCGTTGGCGGTTGACCGGCAGGTGTCGGCTTCGACGCAGACTCAGGCTCTCTCAGCGTTGTTGTTTCTGTACAAGGAGGTGCTGGGCATCGATTTCCCCTGGTTGACGGAAGTGACGCGGGCAAAGCGTTCGACGCGGTTGCCCACGGTGCTGACACAACAAGAAATCCGGGCGTTGCTTGATCGGGTGGCCGATCCCTTGTTGGATTTGATCGTGCGATTGTTATACGGAACGGGGATGCGTCTGATGGAAGCGCTCCGTTTGCGGGTGAAGGATGTTGAATTCACGCGCAATGAGATCGTGGTGCGAGAGGGGAAGGGCGGCAAGGATCGGGTGACGATGCTGCCTTCGAGCCTGGCCGAGCGACTCAGAGCCCACATGGCAGTGGTGAAAGCGCAGCATGAGGCCGACCTGGGTTTGGGCAGGGGCGAAGTCTGGTTGCCGGATGCGCTGTCGATGAAATATCCCAACGCGCCCAAGGAATTGGCTTGGCAGTACGTTTTCCCAGCAGCGGGGTTTTCCACGGATCCGCGATCCGGTGCGGTGCGCCGGCATCATGTCGATGACAAGCGAGTGCAGCGGGCGGTGAAGCTGGCTGCGAGTCGGGCTGAAATCAGCAAGCAGGTAAGCCCGCACACGTTGCGCCATAGTTTTGCCACCCATCTCCTGGAGGGCGGCTATGACATCCGCACGGTGCAGGAGTTATTGGGCCATTCCGATGTGTCGACGACGATGATCTACACCCATGTGCTGAACAAGGGCGGGCGCGGGGTGGTGAGTCCGCTGGATCGGTGAGGGGTGTGTGTTGCGTCAAAGTTGGTGCCGGTGCGTGCCTTGGAGAAATCCCCCCCGGCCCCCCTTTGGGAAAGGGGGGAGGTTCCCTGGTGATATGCGCGAAAGCCGATGGAAACGTGGCTTCCCCCTTTCTTGAAGGGGGAATGGGGGATTTAGCGACGTTTTCCTGAGCAGCCGTCTCAGAAATCCCCCCTGCCCCCCCCTTTGATAAAGGGGGGAACTGCCGCGCCAACCGCATCACCCGTTAACGAGAAAAGCGCCTTTGGGGAAATGGGGGTTGGTGCGCGGTTGGCTATTCCATCCCCAGCAAAGCGCCGACTTTGGCCTTGATCTCCGCCATTTCTTCCGGGGTTGCCAATCCTTTCCGTTCTGCTTGGCGCGACCGCCAATCCAGGCTCTTGACCTGATCGGCAAGCGCGGCGCCGGTTGCGCCTGCACCGGTCAGTTTCACTTCAAACGGATAACCCTTGATCTGATTGGTTACGGGTACGCAAATAAGCAGACCCGCACGCCCGTTGTAGGTTTTCGGGCTGAGTACGACTGCGGGGCGACGGCCGGCCTGTTCATGACCACTTTGTGGCGTGAAATCCATCCAGACAATATCGCCCGCCTCGGGCACATATCTGGCTGGCATCATGTGATTTCCTTGCCTTGCGCCGCGCCGAAGTCCACTTCGGCGTGAAGATTCTCATCGGTCATGCCGGCCAGCAGTTCTTCCAGGTTGTAGATGGGAGCGACAGGTTCGAGGATGACTCGGCCGTTTTCCGCGCGCACATTCATGGCCTGATTCAGCGACAGGTGAGCTGCTTCCATGACCAATGCCGGAATACGCACTGCCGGGCTGTTGCCCCATTTTTTGATCTGTTGAATGCTCATCCGGTCACTCCTGTAGAAACAAATGTAGATACGAGGGCAGTGTAGTGGGCACGTGTCGGGCTGGCAACCTGGAAACAGAGCGGGGCGGTCTGGCGCTGGTTTCCAGCCGTTGCATGGCCAACCGCCGCGGAAATCCCCTCTAACCCCCTTTTCAAAGGGGGAGCCAGGCGTAGGTCAGGTTGGCGCGTAGCGACTACCTGACGATTGTTCTGTCAGTTTGAGGGTGGATCGTCAGGTAGCGATAGAGCCGCAACCTGACCTACGGCTGGTGATATGCGCGAAAGCCGATGGAAACTTGGCTTCCCCCTTTCTTGAAGGGGGAATGAGGGGAAGTTAGCGACGTTTGCCTGAGCAGCCGCCTCAGAAATCCCCCCCGGCCCCCCTTTGGGAAAGGGGGGAGCCACCGCACCAAGCGCATCAACAGTTAACGGTAAAAGAGCCTTTGGGAAAGGGGGGGGTGGTTGCGTGAGCGGTTGGCATCTGCTGGAAGGGGGTTACGACATCCGCACGGCCCAAGAATTGCTGGGCCATTCCGATGTGTCGACGACGATGATCTACACCCATGTGTGCTTAATAAGGGTGGGCGCGGGGTGGTGAGTCCGCTGGATCGGTGAAGGGGCTAGGGAGAGTGGCTTCCCCCTTTTCAAAGGGGGATCGAGGGGGATTTCTCCACGGGTGGTGCGTGCGAGAGGGTCCGAAAATCCCCCCTAGCCCCCCTTTGATAAAGGGGGGAACTGGTTCATTGGCTCCTAATCCGTTTCAATCGCTTACGCGAGCAGTGCCTTTGAAAGGGGGCTCGGTTCTCCGCAAGCGTTCCAACAACACACCGGGCCGTGCCATAAAAAAGCCGGTGGGTCGCCCCACCGGCTTTTTGACGCAATCACTCCGTGTGGTTTACAGCTTGCGCGAGATGTACCGCACGCTGTCGTCTTCCGGGTGCGCTTCGATTTTGAAGCCGAGCGCTTCCGCCAGTTTGAGCATGCGCCGGTTGCTCTTCAGGACTTCGCCATCCATGACGCGCATGCCCTTGGCGCGTGCCACGTCCATGAGTACGCCCATCAGTTTGTGGCCGATGCCCTGTTTCTGCCACTGGTCGTTGACGACCACGGCGAATTCGCAGGATTCGCCATCCGGATTGATGGCGAAGCGGGCGACGCCGAGTTCGACCTCGTTGCCATCCACCTGGGTGACGGCGAGCAGGGCCATTTCACGGTCGTAGTCGATCTGGGTGAAGCGCACCAGCATGGCTTGCGAGAGTTCGCGCACGGCATCCATATAGCGGAAGTACTTGGTTTCCTCGGACAGCGCGCGCACGAAGCTTTGTGTCAGTTCGGCATCTTCCGGGCGGATCGGGCGGATCACCACATCGGTGCCGTTGGGCAGTTGCCAAGTGCTCACCAGATGCGCCGGGTAGGGGTGGATGGCCATGTGCGCGTAGCGGTCGGCGCTGGGCACACGCGAGGTGATGACGATGCGGGCGTCGAGGGCGAGGGCGCCGTGTTCATCGACCAGCAGCGGGTTGATGTCCAGTTCCTGTATCCAGGGCAGTTCGCAGACCATTTCCGAGACGCGCAGCAACACCTGCTCCAGTGCGTTGAAATCGGCCGCCGGGCGGTTGCGGAATTCGCCCAGCAGTTTCACCACGCGGGTGCGGTGCATCAGGTCGCGCGCCAGGAAACGGTTGAGTGGCGGCAGGGTGACGGCGCGGTCTTGCGCGGCTTCGACGTCGACGCCGCCGCTGCCGAAGACGATGACCGGGCCGAGCACCGGGTCGGTGGTCACACCCACCAGCACTTCACGCGCGTTCGGCCGCACCAGCATGGGTTCGATCACAACGCCGTCGAGCTTCGCGTCGGGTATCCGCCGCTGCACTTCCGCCATCATGCCGGTGTAGGCGGAGCGCACGGCATGGCCGCTGGAGATGCCCAGGCGCACGCCGCCAACGTCGGATTTGTGGCTGATGGTCTGCGAATTGATTTTCATGGCGACCGGAAAGCCCATCTGCTGCGCCATCAGCATGGCTTCGGTGGGGTCTCGCGCGATGGTAGTCTGCGCCACCGGGATGCGGAAGGAGGAGAGCAGCGCCTTCGATTCCACTTCGGTGAGGACATGACGTCCCTGCGCCAGGGCGCTTTCGATGATCAGGCGGGCGCCTTCGACATCCGGCTCGGTGCCCTTGGCGATGGGGCCGGGGGTCTGCATCAGCAGGCGCTGGTTTTCGTAAAAGGCGGAGAGGTAGGAGAACACTTCCACCGCCGGTTCCGGGGTGGAGAAATTGGGAATGCCGGCATCCTTGAAGCGCTGCCGGCCTTCCGCCACCTGGGCTTCGCCCATCCAGCAGGCGATCACCGGCTTGCTGGAGTTCTTCGCGACTTCCACCACCGCGTCGGCGGCTTCGGTCGGGCGGGTCATGGCCTGCGGCGTCAGCATCACCAGCACGCCGTCCACGTTCTTGTCCGCCAGACAGGCTTCCATGGTGGCGCGATAGCGGGTGGCGGTGGCGTCGCCGATGACGTCCACCGGGTTGCTGTGCGACCAGTTGGCGGGCAACGCGGCGTTGAGTTTTTCCATGGTCTCCGGGCCGAGTTCCGCCAGCGCGACGCCGAGGTCCACGGCGCGGTCGGTGGCCATCACGCCGGGGCCGCCGCCGTTGGTGACGATGACCAGATTGCCGCCGGTCGGGGTGATATGGGAGGAGAGGGCGCGCGCGGAAGCGAACAGTTGCGTGATGCTGTTTACCCGCACCACACCGGCGCGCCGCACCAGTGCGTCGAACACCGCGTCGGAACCGACCAGGGCGCCGGTATGTGAGGCGACCGCTTTGGAGCCGGCCTCATGGCGGCCGACCTTGACCAGCACCACCGGCTTGATCCGCGCCGTCGCGCGCAGGGCGCTCATGAAGCGGCGCGCGTCGCGGATGCCCTCGATGTACATGAGGATGCCCTTGGTGGCCGGGTCATAGGCCAGATAATCGAGGATTTCGCCGAAATCCAGATCGGCCGAGGCGCCGGTGGAAATGACGCTGGAAAAGCCGATGCCGTTGGCCTCCGCCCAATCCAGCATCGCCGTGCACAGCGCGCCGGATTGCGATACCAGGGCGAGATCGCCGGAAAGCGTGGCGCCCTGGCTGAAAGTGGCGTTGAAGCCGATGGCGGGACGCTGCACGCCCAGACAGTTGGGACCGATGAAACGGATGTTGTGCTTCTTCGCGGCGGCCATGACCGCTTGTTCCAGGGCCACACCGGCCGGGCCGACCTCGCGAAAGCCGGCGGACAGCACCACCGCGTGGCGAATGCCGCGCGCGCCGCACGCCGCCAGAATGCCGGGAATGGTCGGCGCGGGGGTCGCGATCAGAGCCAGTTCCGGCGTTTCCGGCAATTCGTCGGCCGAGGCGTAGCAACGCTCGCCGTAAAGCTGGTCGTGCTTGGGATTGATTGGGTAGACATTGCCGGTGAAGCCGGACTTGCGCAGGTTGCGGAACAGGATGCCGGCAACCGAATCCTCTTTCTCGCTGGCGCCGAAAACGACCACGGAACGGGGCATGAATAGGGGATGGAGATAGTGGTGGGACATGGTTTAAGCGTGTGGTTATAAGGGTGCTGGTGCTGTTTACGGCTGTTATCCCCATTTCTTGAACGGGGCTTGTTGTGGCCTGGGATGATAGACCTATGTGGGTTACCGTTCTATGAACCGGGGGTATAGTCAGTATTGCTTTTTCCTCTCGATCCTTATGCATACCGCCTACATCACCCATCCCGAATGCCTCCGGCACGACATGGGCCACCAGCACCCGGAGAGCCCATCCCGCCTCAACGCCATCAACGACCGTCTGCATGCGGCGCACCTGTTCGATTATCTGGCTCATTACGAAGCGCCGCTGGCGCATCGCAGCCAGCTCGCGCGGGTGCATGACCCCGCCTATATAGACGCCATCGAGGCCGCCTCGCCCTACGAGGGCATGGTCAACCTGGATGGGGATACCGCGATGAATTCACACAGCCTGGAAGCCGCCTATCGCGCCGCCGGCGGCGCGGTGATGGCGGTGGATCGGGTGATGCGCGGCGCGGTTACAAACGCTTTCGTCGCCGCCCGCCCGCCGGGCCACCATGCCACCCACAACCGCTCGATGGGTTTCTGCATCTTCAACAATGTCGCCGTCGCGGCGGCGCATGCCCTGGAAGCACACCATCTAGCGCGTGTCGCCATCGTCGATTTCGACGTGCACCACGGCAACGGCACAGAAGACATCTTCCAGGATGATCCGAGGGTGATGCTCTGCTCCACCTTCCAGCACCCGTTCTACCCCTACAGTGGCGCCGACACGGTGAGCGACCACATCATCAACGTCCCCCTGCCGGCCGGCACCACTGGCAAGCGTTACCGCGAAGTGTTCGAGGAAAAGGTGCTACCGAAGCTGGCCGCCTTCGAGCCGGAGATGCTGTTCTTCTCCGCCGGCTTCGACGGCCACCGCGAGGATGACATGGGTCAGTTCGGCCTGATGGAAAGCGATTACATCTGGGTCACCGAGCAATCCATGTTGGCGACCCAAGCCCACACAAAAAACCGTGTCGTCTCGGTGCTGGAAGGGGGTTATGACCTGTCGTCACTGGGCCGCAGCGTCACCGAACATATCCGGGTACTGGCGGGGTTGTAGCCCTCGCACTACCGGCTTTGTAGGTCAGGTTGCCGAAGGCTACCTGACGATCCCGGCCAAACCGCCAGATTGTTGGGACGATCGTCAGGTAGTCGCCGCGCGCCAACCTGACCTACGGCCTGCGCGTTATCCGATACGCCAGCCTTGTAGGTCAGGTTGCCGAAGGCTACCTGACGATCCCGGCCAAACCGCCAGATTGTTGGGACGATCGTCAGGTAGTCGCCGCGCGCCAACCTGACCTACGGCCTGCGCGTTATCCGATACGCCAGCCTTGTAGGTCAGGTTGCCGAAGGCTACCTGACGATCCCGGCCAAACCGCCAGATTGTTGGGACGATCGTCAGGTAGTCGCCGCGCGCCAACCTGACCTACGGCCTGCGCGTTATCCGATACGCCAGCCTTGTAGGTCAGGTTGCCGAAGGCTAC
>CAZIUC010000031.1:10997-42441 GCA_964542455.1 uncultured Thiobacillus sp.
CGGCCTGCGCGTTATCCGATACGCCAGCCTTGTAGGTCAGGTTGCCGAAGGCTACCTGACGATCCCGGCCAAACTGCGAGATTGATGGGACGATCGTCAGGTAGTCGCTGCGCGCCAACCTGACCTGCGGCCTGCGCGTTATCCGATACGCCAGCCTTGTAGGTCAGGTTGCCGAAGGCTACCTGACGATCCCGGCCAAACTGCCAGATTGATGGGACGCACGTCAGGTAGTCGCTGCGCGCCAACCTGACCTACTGCCTGCGCGTTTTACCGATATGCCAGATCCAGCGCGTAGCCGGTGGCAGCCAACGTGCCGGTGTCCAGGTCGAGGCGGATTTCCTGCTCTTCTCCGGCTGCCATGCCGGCCGCCAATCTGGCGTCTTTGGCCAGGTATTCCTTGGGCGCGAACACGCGCTGGGCAACGGGGGCGTCGCGCACGTCGGTGAGGGTGAGCACGATGTGCGGCCAGGTCTGCGCCTGGCCGCTGCGATTGGCGAGCAGCAGATAGAGACGCGCGCGGGATTTGTTTTCGGCGTCGTGCTCCAGCGAGGAAGCCGCGATGGCGCTCTTGTCGAGTTGGCGCGGCAACGGCACCACGCAATTCAACGGCTGACACAGTGTTTGCAGAAGTGGGCGCGTGGCCGGCATCGTGGCGGCGAGATCGGCGCGCAGGAAAACGGCCACTTGCAGCAGAAACAGGCCACCCAGGAGCAGTGCCGCCAGGAGTTGCAGGATGAAGCGCGGGCGACCGACGGACGGTGCCCGCTTGATGCGTGTCGGAAGTTCGGAAAGGAGAATGGAGTCAGAGGTTTCTTCGTCCACCATTCGGCCAAGCATTCGGCCCGCAAGCGGGCCTCCTACCTCGTTCGGCGTTGCCTCGGGGGACGGCGCGGCTTCCTCGCTCTGGTCCGGTTCGTCCGGCGGCGTCACCAGGTGTTCTTCCTCCGCCATTCGGCCCGCAAGCGGGGCTTCTGCCTCATCCGACGTTTCCACGAACGGCGGCGCGGCTTCCTCGATCTTGTCCGGCTCGTCCGGCGGCGCCACCAGTTCCGCCAGCAGGCTGTCGTAGGCATTGAACACCACCCCGCAGTGACCGCACCGCACCAGCCCGCGCCGCAATCCCAGGTGTTCCTGGGTGACCCGGAAGGTGGTGTGGCATTCGGGACAGGTGGTCAGCATGGGCGGGGGAAGGCACCTGTCGTTTCATCACCGCCTTTTTCAAAGGCTCTATGCGCGTTCGCGGGTGAAGCGCTTGGGGCGGAGGTTCCCCCCTTTTTCAAAGGGGGGTTAGGGGGGATTTCTCGGTGTGTTTGTGGATGCGCCGCGGAAATCCCCCCTGCCCCCCTTTGGGAAAGGGGGGTGAAAGCGCACACCCAGCGTGTCATGCCTTCACGCCCTCCAGGCAGACCCATCCCTCCGCTTCTTTCCACAGGCGCATGGCGAAGGCCTGGCCGTAAATCGCCATGACTTCCTCGGCCTGTTCGACCAGGATGCCGGACAGGGCGATGCGGCCGCCCGGTTTCACGCGCGCGGCGAGTAAAGGCATCAGCGCTTTCAGCGGGTTGGTGAGGATGTTGGCGACGAGGACGTCGAACTGGCCGTTCGGGGCGGTATCCGGCAGGTGAAAGCTGGCTTGCACCTGATTGCGCTCCGCGTTGTCGCGCGAGGAGGTGACGGCCTGGGCATCCACATCCACGCCCACGACCTTGCCCGCGCCCAGCTTGACGGCGGCGATGGCGAGAATGCCGGAGCCGCAGCCGTAATCGAGGACCGTCTCGCCCCCCGCCAGATTCGCCTCCAGCCATTGCAGGCACAGACGTGTGGTGGGGTGGCTGCCGGTGCCGAAGGCGAGGCCGGGGTCGAGCACCAGGGTGATGGCCTCGGGGTCGGGCGCGACATGCCAGGAGGGGACGATCCAGAGCCGTTGCGAGATGGGGATGGGCTCGAACTGGGATTGCGTCAGGCGTACCCAGTCCTGCTCTTCCACGCGCTCGATCTCGTGTTCGTGGTCGGCGGGCAAACCGAGCCGCGCGAACAGCTTGGGCAGGTCGGCATCGGCGTCGAGCAGGGCCACCACCCAGTTGCGATTCCATGCCTTGGGGTCGTCCAGTCCCGGCTCGCCGAACTGCGGCAATTCCGCCGCCGTGCCGGCGTCACGATCCTCGGTGGATACGGAGAGGGCGCCCGCGTCCATGAGGGCGTCCGCCAGACCTTCGGCTTCATCCTGGTTAGCCGCGAGTTTCAGTGAGAGCCAAGCCATGGTTCGTCCATGTAGCGCCGGCGCCTCGCCGGCTGGTTGAAAAAGCCGGCAGGGATGCCGGCGCTACAGGTCAATGCTTGTTCATCCCCAGCTTGTTTTCCAGGTAATGGATGCTGAAGCCGCCTTCCAGAACCACCTGATCCACCAGCAGATCCTGGTGCAGCGGGATGTTGGTCTTGATGCCTTCGACAATCATCTCGGACAGCGCGATGCGCATGCGGGCGATGGCCTGTTCGCGGGTGGCGCCGTAGGTGATCAGTTTGCCGATCATGGAGTCATAGTGGGAGGGCACGTAGTAGTTCTGGTAGACGTGCGAATCCACCCTCACGCCGGGGCCGCCGGGCGCGTGATAGAGGCTGATGCGGCCGGGCGAGGGCATGAAGGTCGCCGGGTCTTCCGCGTTGATGCGGCATTCAATGGCATGGCCGCGGAACTGGATGTCTTTCTGCTTGTTCGCCAGTGGCAGGCCGGCGGCGATGCGGATGCTTTCCTGGACGATGTCGACGCCGGTGATGAGTTCGGTCACCGGGTGCTCCACCTGTACGCGGGTGTTCATCTCGATAAAGAAAAATTCGCCGTCTTCGTACAGGAACTCGAAAGTGCCGGCGCCGCGATAGCCGATCTTGCGGCAGGCCTCGGCGCAGCGTTCGCCGATCTTGTTGCGTAGTTTCGGGTCCAGGCCCGGCGCCGGCGCTTCTTCCAGCACCTTCTGGTGGCGCCGCTGCATGGAACAGTCGCGTTCGCCCAGGTGGATGGCGTTGCCGTGCGTGTCGGACAACACCTGTATCTCGATGTGGCGCGGGTTGCCGAGGAATTTTTCCATGTAGACCATGGGGTTGCCGAAGGTCGAGGCGGCCTCGCCCTGAGTCAGTTGCACGGACTGGACCAGATGCGCTTCGGTATGCACCACGCGCATGCCGCGACCACCGCCGCCACCGGCCGCCTTGATGATGACCGGGTAGCCGACATCACGCGCCATTCGCAGCCATTCGTCTGGATCTTCCTCGCTCAGGGCGCCCTCGGAACCGGGCACCACCGGCACGCCGGATGCCTTCATGGCGTCCTTGGCGGAAACCTTGTCGCCCATCAGGCGGATGGTTTCCGGGCGCGGGCCGATGAACACGAAACCGGAGTTTTCCACCCGCTCGGCGAAGCCGGCGTTTTCCGAAAGGAAACCATAGCCGGGGTGGATGGCCTCGGCGTCGGTGACTTCGGCGGCGGCGATGATGGAGGGAACGTGCAGATAGCTCTTGGCCGACGGCGCCGGCCCGATGCACACCGATTCGTCGGCAAGACGCACGTATTTGGCTTCGGCATCCGCCTCGGAATACACCGCGACGGTTTTGATACCCATCTCACGGCAGGCGCGCTGAATGCGCAGGGCGATTTCGCCGCGATTGGCGATCAGGACTTTTTCAAACATGACAGATACCTCAAGCGTTGCAGCACCGGCTGGAAGCCGTCGCTACATCCGTCAACCGATGATGAACAGAGGCTCGCCGTATTCCACCGGCTGGCCGTTCTCGATCAGGATGGCCTTGATCACGCCGCCTTCGTCCGCCTCGATCTCGTTCATGAGCTTCATGGCTTCGATGATGCATAGCGTGTCGCCGGCCTTGACCGCCTGGCCTACTTCCACGAACGCCTTGGCGTTGGGCGAAGGGGTGCGATAGAAGGTGCCGACCATGGGCGACTTCACCACATGGCCTTCCGGCACCGCCGGTTCGGCGGCTTCAGCCACGGCCACAGGAGCGGCGGCGGCGGGTGGCTGTTGCGGGTACATGCCCATCATGCCCGGCTGCATCATGGGCATGCCGGCGTAGACGGTCTGTCCGGCCACCGCGCGGGTGATGCGGACTTTTTCCTCGCCTTCGGTGATTTCCAGTTCGGCGATGCCGGATTCCTGGACCAGGTCGATCAGTTTTTTGAGCTTGCGGAGATCCATGTACTTATTCCTCCAGGGCGTTGAGGGCGTAGCCCAGCGCGAAAAGGTAGCCCATCGCGCCCAGGCCCGAGATCACGCCGGCCGCAAGGTCGGAAAAATATGAATGCTTGCGGAAGGCTTCACGGGCATGGACGTTGGACAGATGCACTTCGATGAAAGGGATGGCGACCGCCGCCAGCGCGTCGCGCATCGCTACACTGGTATGCGTGAACGCGGCGGGGTTGATGATGATGTAAGCGACGCCCTGTTCCCGCGCGGCATGGATGCGCTCGATCAGGGCATGTTCGGCATTGCTTTGGAAACATTCCACATCGACTCCGACGGCAGTGCCTTGCTCGATCAGGGCGGAGTCGATTTCGGCCAAAGTCTGGTGGCCATAATGCTTGGGTTCGCGCGTGCCCAACAGATTCAGGTTGGGGCCGTGCAGAACCAGGATGAGTTTGCCGGGCGTTGCCGGGCTGGCCTGTTCGGTAGACTGCTTCGGCGTGCGCTTTCGGGGCATTTGAGAGCTGGCCGGCTGGTTGTAAACGGCGGCGATTGTGCCGTAAATCACACCTTAAAGTCCAGAAAGCGGCCCTCTCCTGGCGAATCAAGGTGTTACCGAGAAAGCCCGGGGAAAAGGCTGGAAAACGTCGCCGCCACCGCTTCCGGCAGCAATGCTTCCGGCTGCGATAGATTGATCAGGGCGGGAGCGTCGGCTTCCGCAAAAGCTCCGAAACGCGCTGGTGGTGTGGCGGGATAAAGGCCGATGCCGGGTTTGCGGAAGGCCGCTGCCAGATGCATCAGGCCGGTATCGACGCCGATCACGCCACGCGCGGTGGCGATCAGGCCGCCCAACTCGTGCAAGCCCAGGCGCGGTAACACCACAGCCGCGGGCAGCGCCGACGCCAGGCGTTCGGCGCGCGCCTTTTCCCGCTGGTTGCCCCAGGGCAGCGCCACGCCCAGGCCGAGCGCGCTGACGCGTGCCAGCAACTCCACCCAGTTGCGTTCCGGGTATTCCTTTTCCACCCGCGCGGTGCCGTGCAGACACACCACGTAGTCCGCCGCCAGACCCGCAACCTGAAACGGCGCGGGGGCCGTCAGGCCATAGCGAAGCGCGCCTTCCGCGCCCATCGAATAGCCCAGCGCCTGAGCGGTGAGCAGACGGTTGCGGGTGATGGCGTGCAGTTCGCGCGACGCCGGGTAGCGCCGCGCATAGGCCAGGCAGGCCAGTCCCTCGCGCGCGCTGCCTCGAGCGAGGCCGGCGCGCGGCCCGCGCGCGAGGCGCGCCACCAGCGCGCTCTTGATCAGTCCCTGGGCGTCCAGGACAAGGTCGTATTTCTCCGCCTGGATTGCACGGCGGAATGCGGCCAACTCGCCAGCCATCTCCGCCCAGGTTCCGACTTTTCCAAGGCCGCGCCGCCAGCGCCGCAGGGCCGAGGGAATCACCCGTGCGACCGCCGGGTGCCAGCCGGGAATGGCGGCGAACCCTTCCTCCACCACCCAGTCGGCGCGCAGGGCCGGCAACTGGCTGGCTGCTTCGGTCAGCGCCGGGAGCATATGGACGACATCGCCCAGCGACGTCATCTTGATGATGAGGATGTGCATGGAAAAACCGGGTTGAGAAAGCGATGGATTATCGCCGAGTAGGAGGCCCGCTTGCGGGCCGAACCGCCCCGGATTGGTGACCTGTCTGGTTCCGGCTCTGCTGGCTTGGGTTGGGTTTTGCTATCGCTCTGATGAAGCCCCTAAGCAAAGGACTAAGCCGCCAAAAGACGGCGGCCAAGTCCCCGCTTATACCCTTTGGTAAACCCATCCCACGCGGACCTCTCAAGTTTTTCTTATGGCTGCCGTTACTCGGAAAGTCGCGTCTTTTTCCCTAGACCATTCATTCATGCGCACCCCGCAAACCGAACGCCATTGCATCGTTGCCAGGCTGCCAGGTGGCCGAGTACCGCCAATGATTCGCCACCAGGGGGCACGCGCATGAGCATCGTGCCCAGCTTCGACCAGGACATGGAGTTCGCCCTGAGCCATGCCCTGGAACGAGGCGAACTGGAGCTTTTCTTCCAGCCCAAGGGTGACCTCCACAACGGCCGCATCGCCGGCGCCGAAGCCCTGTTGCGCTGGCGGCGAGGCGATACCCTGGTGCTGCCGGGCCATTTCATTCCTTTGGCGGAACATTCCGGACTGGTGGTGCCGATCGGTTCCTGGGTCATCGACAGCGCTTGCGCCCGTTTACGCGCCTGGGCGGACCAGGGCTATAGCGAGACGCGCCTGGCGGTGAATGTTTCGACGCGCCAGTTCCGCGCGGGTGACCTGGAAACGGTGGTGTCTGATGCGTTGGCGCGGCATGCGATCAATCCAGGGCGGCTGGAACTGGAACTGACCGAAAGCATGTTGATGGATGATCCCGAGTCGGCCGTCATTCAGTTGCAGCGGCTCAAAAACCTCGGCATCAAACTCTCACTGGACGATTTCGGCACCGGCTATTCCAGCTTCACCTATCTCAGCCACTTCCCCATCGACACGATCAAGGTGGACCAGTCCTTCGTGCGCCACATGGTGAGCAACGCCAAAATCGCCGGCATCGTCGCCGCGATCATCGGTCTGGCGCACAAGCTGCACTTGCACGTGGTGGCCGAAGGTGTGGAAAGCGCGGCGCAACTTGCTTATCTGCGGCGGCTGGGTTGCGATGAAATCCAGGGTTTTTTCTTCAGCCATCCGGAGCCCGAGGCCGTATATCTCGCCATGCTGAGTGAAGGCAAAACCCTGCCGGACCAGCCGATGGCGGAAGGTTCGGAACGCACGCTGCTGCTGGTCGACGATGAACCCGGCATTCTCTCCGCTCTACGTCGCATGTTGCGCTACGAGAGCTACCGCATCCTCACCGCCAACAATGCCGCCGAAGGGCTGGAGTTGCTGGCGCTCGAAGACGTCCATGTGGTCGTCTCCGACCAGCGCATGCCCGGCCTCTCCGGCACCGAGTTCCTGACCCGGGTCAAGGACATGCACCCGGATTGTCTGCGCATCATCCTTTCCGGCCAGGCCGACATGGCTTCGGTGATCGACGCCATCAACGATGGCGCCGTTTACAAGTTTCTGACCAAGCCCTGGGACGACGAGAAACTGCGCGAGCGCATCCGCGAAGCCTTCCGTTTCCAGGCCGCGCTCGCTTCAATCAAACATGTCCAATCATGACCGAACCGACCGATACCCCGCCCAGCCGCACCCTCCTTCTGGTGGATGACGAGCAGAATATTCTCAGCGCCCTGCAACGCGCTTTGCGCCGCGATGGTTACCGCATTCTCGCCAGCGACGACCCGCACAAGGCGTTGGACATCCTCGCCAACGAACGGGTGGATGTGATTCTTTCCGACCAGCGCATGCCCGGCATGAGCGGCGTGGAGTTCCTGCGCCTGGCCAAGGAAACGCATCCGGAAACCATGCGTATCGTGCTCTCGGGCTACACCGACCTGCAATTCATCACCGATGCGATCAACGAGGGGGCGATCTATAAATTCCTGACCAAGCCCTGGGACGACGAACAACTGCGCGAGCACATCCGGGAGGCCTTTCGCAGCAAGGAGGTCGCCGATGAAAACCAGCGTCTGGCGCGGGCGTTACAAAGCGCCAACGTGGAATTACAGGCGCATATCGCGGAAAAGGAACGCCAGGCACGGCAGATCGCGACCGTGCTGGACACGCTGCAGGAAGTCCTGCAACTGATTCCCTGGCCGCTCATCGGCGTCGATGAGGAAGGTCTGGTGGCGCTTTCCAACACGGCGGCGGATGTAAGTCTGGGCGGCGGCGCGCCCTTGCTGGGTCAGGAGGCGCGCGAAATTTTGCCGGAACCCATGCGCGCCTGGCTGAGCAACCCCGCTTCCATTCCCGAACAAACGGCGCATGACGGTCGCCGCTACCGTGTGGTCTACAAACCGATGGGTCTGCATTCCCGCTCGCGCGGCACTCTGCTGGCGCTGTTGCCCTGCGAGATGTGCCCATGACTAGTATTCATATCTTGGCGCTGGATCAGGTCACGCCTGGCATGGTGCTGGGGGGGGACATTCACGATGCCCACGGCGCCACGCTATTGGCCGCCGGCACCGAACTCAGTGAATCACACCTCGCCTCGTTGCGGCGGCGCGACGTGCGGCAGGCCGCGATCGAGGTGCGGGAAGTTCTTTCCGAAGCGGAGCGGGAAGCCCGTCGCGAGGAAGTGCGTGCCCGCCTACAGCACCTTTTCCGGCGCGCGGGTGAGGACGAAACCGACCGCGTGCTGTATCGGATCATCCTGGAATATCGCCTGGAGCAAGTGGCATGAACACCGTGTCTGACGCCTCTGTCGATCAAGCTGGCGCGGGGCCGACACTGCCTCCGCTCACTCTGGAAGAAGTCCTGGTGGAGATTCGCCAGTTGCCCTCCTTGCCGGCGGTCGTCGGCGAATTGATCCGTACGCTGGATAACGAATCCGCCGGTATCGACCAGCTCGCCGAAGGCATCGCCAAGGACCAATCCCTGGCCGCCCGCGCGCTGCGGGTCGCCAACTCCCCCTTCTATGGCATCCAGCACAAGGTTTCGAGCATTCATGACGCCATCGTCATTCTCGGCTTCAGGGCCGTTGGCAGCCTGGTCATGGCGGCTTCGGTCACCGGTTATTTCACACCGCCCAAGGGAGTTTCATTCGATCTTGGCCATTTCTGGCGCCACGGCCTCGGCACCGCGTTGTGCGCGCGAGCGCTGGCGCGCCATGCCGGACTCGATACGGAAGCCGGTTTCAGCGCCGGCCTGTTGCACGACATCGGTGTGCTGATGCTGCTCACCACCCGCCCGGAACATTACGGTCGGGTGCTGGCGTACCGGGACGAACACGACTGCCATGTCCCGGAGGCGGAGCGGGCCATTCTCGGCTTCGATCATGCCCGGGCCGGCGAGGCGTTGATCACGCGCTGGCGCTTCCCGACCGATATCGTGCGCGCGGTGGCCCTGCATCATGCCCCCGAAGGCGGCACCGAAAACAGCGCGGCCGCCTCGCTGGGCGATGTGGTGCATGTCGCCAACATCCTTGCCCATGCCCTCGATCTGGCCGGCGCGCCGCGGGCGCTGGTGCCGACTTTGTGCTCCGCCGCCTGGCACCGTCTCGGCCTCGACGCGGCGAGCCTGAAAGCCATGCTGCCGGGCATCGAACAGGAACATGAGAGCTACTGCGCTCTCCTGGCGGCCTGAGTGGGGATGAGCGCGATGAACATGCAAAAGAACGCGGCGAGTGGCGATCTCCTGGCCGGTTTCTTTCTGATCATCATCCTGCTGCTGGGGCTGGCGGGTGTGGGGCTGGTGTATCTGCGCGCCATGAACGACACCATTACGGACATTGTCGAGGATCATAACGAGCGCGCCCATCTCGCCGCCGAGATGTACATCGCCGCGCGGGAACGGGCATTGCAACTGCACGCCATCCTGCAGGAGCCGGATGCCTTCGAACGCGACGATCTGGTGCCGCGTTTCCATGAACTGGCCGGCGTCTTCCGGGGAGCGCGCGCAAAGTTGCTGAAGATGGACCTGTCTCCTCTGGAACGGAAACTGCTGGAAACGCAAGGACGCTACACCGGCTACGGTTCGGGCGTGCAGGACGAAGTGCTCGATCTGGCTCTGGCGGACAAGAAGGCCGCCGCCGAGCGGCTCCTGATGACCGAGGCCATTCCCGCGCAAAACCAGGCCACGGTGCAACTGCGCAGCCTGCTGGACGAGCAGATTCGCCGGGGCCGCCAAGCCGCCATCGAGGCACGTGGGAAATACCAGTTCGCGCGCAATCTGATGACCGTCAGTACCGTGGTGGCGGTTCTGTTGGCCTGTTTGATCGCCGTGGTAGTGGTCCGGCGCCAGCAGAAATTGCTGGCGCAATTGCGCGAAGGGGAGCGTGAAGCCCGCGCCATGCTGGCGAACATCCCGATGCCGATCTGGTTCAAGGATGCCGATTCGCGCATCGTCTGGTGCAACGCGGGTTTTGAAAAGATTACCGGACAGACCCGGTCGGATATCACCGGGAAAGGTGAGGTGGCGATCTGGGGCCAGGTCGATGGAGACAAGAACGACCAAGAAGATCAGACGGCGCTGAAAACCGGACAGACCTCGCATCAGGACCGCCGCCTGACCTCCGCCAGCGGGTTGTCGGGGCACTACATCATCGCTCGCACTCCCATCGCCAGTAGCAACGGTGCCTGGAAAGGCGTGCTCTGCGTGGCGCAGGATCTGACCACACTGGAATACATGAATGACCTTCTGGAGCAGACCAACCAGGAATTGCAGGCACAGAAAACCGCGCTGGATGAGCACGCCATCGTCAGCATCGCCGACACGGAGGGGAACATCACCTATGTGAACGAGAAGTTCTGCACCATTTCCGGCTTTACGCTGCGCGAACTCATGGGGCAGAACCACCGTATCGTCAACTCCGGCCTGCACCCGCCTGAATTCTTCGAGGAGATGTGGAACACGATCACTCGCGGCCAGGTCTGGAATGGCGAAATCCGCAACCGGCGCCGCGATGGCAGCTTCTACTGGGTGGATTCGACCATCGTTCCTTTCCTCGATATGGCGGGAAATCCCACCCAGTACATCGCCATCCGCACCGACATCAGCGCCCGCAAGCAGATGGAGGAATCGCTCCAGGAGCTCAACGTGGACCTGCAACGGCGGGTGGATGAGCGCACCGAGGCGCTGTCGCGCGCCATGCAGCAACTGGAGGGAGACATCGCCGAGCGCACGCGCTCGCAGGCTTTGCTGGAACAGCAATACCAACAACTGGCGAGCCTGCACCACAAGTTGCAGGAGGCGCAGACCCAGTTGCTGCAATCCGAGAAGCTGGCCTCCATCGGCCAGCTCGCGGCCGGCGTCGCGCACGAGATCAACAACCCCATCGGCTATGTACATTCCAACCTGGGCACGCTGGATGGCTATATCCATGACCTGTTCAGCTTGATCAACGGTTTGGAGGCGGCGGAAGCGGCCCTGCCGGACGATGCACCGCAACGCGCCGAGTTGGCCCGGTTGAAAGAGAAACTGGATCTGTCCTATCTGCGCGAAGACATTCCGGTGTTGATGAACGAATCGAAGGAAGGCATTACCCGGGTCCGCAAGATCGTCCAGGATTTGAAAGATTTCTCTCGCCTGGACAGCACGCCCGATTGGCAATACGCCAACCTGACTCAGGGGCTGGATAGCACCCTCAACATCGTTCAGAACGAAATCAAATATCACGCCGATGTGGTCAAGGAATACGGTGATATCCCCGAAATCGAATGCCTGCCCTCGCAACTCAATCAGGTATTCATGAACCTGATGGTGAATGCCGCACACGCCATGGAGGGGCCGCGCGGCACGATTACTCTGCGTACCGGCCTGGGCACGGGTGAGGATGTCGGCAAGGTGTGGCTGGAAGTGGCGGATACCGGAAAGGGCATCCCGGACGACGTCAAGGGACGCATTTTCGATCCCTTCTTCACCACCAAACCGGTGGGGAAGGGCACCGGGCTGGGCCTCTCGCTGGCCTACGGCATCATCCAGAAACACCACGGACGGATCGAAGTGGAAAGCGAGGTCGGTATGGGCACCACGTTCCGCGTGACGCTGCCGATCGAGCATGTGGAGGAGGTGGAAGATGAGGCTTGAGCACGCCACCCGACCCGGGGCCGCTTCTCCCTCCATCAAGGTCCTGTTCGCGCGAGATACCCCCCTTTTCCAAAGGGGGGTTAGGGGGGATTTGCGGACGCTCGCACATGCACAACCCTTGGAGAAATCCCCCCCAGCCCCCCTTTGGAAAAGGGGGGAGCCCTCATCCTTCATCCGTTTCCGCCCCGGCGTACCCGAGGCTTGCTGACCATGCACCCCCTGCTCGAACGCCAGGTTCGCAAACACCTAGCCCCCGGCGTGGCGGAGGGACTGGGCAATTTCCTGGAAGCGGTGGACCGCGCCTATCGCCATGCCGACGACGCGCGTCGCCTGGTCGAGCGTTCGATGGACCTGATGTCGGAGGAACTGAACGCGCGCCTGGACGAAAAACTGGCGACCGAGGCCGCCCTGCAACAGGAGAAGATTGAGCAGACCGCGCTGATCAAGCGCCTGGAAGAGGCACACAACCAATTGCTGCAATCGGAGAAGATGGCCTCCATCGGTCAGCTTGCCGCCGGTGTGGCGCACGAGATCAACAACCCAATCGGCTACGTCGGTTCCAACCTGAGTTCCTTGCGTGGTTATGTCGATCGCCTGCTCAACGTGCTGGCGGCATTCGAAGCCGTGGAACACGAGTTGCCCGAGGGCGCCATCCGCACACACCTGGCAGCAGTCAAGGCGGAAGCCGATCTGACCTACCTGAAAAGCGACATCGCCGATCTGCTCAGCGAAACCGGCGATGGCATCAGCCGGGTGCGCCGCATCGTCCAGGATCTCAAGGATTTTTCACACGCCGACCCGGGCGACTGGGTACTGGCCGATCTGCACAAAGGTCTGGAGTCCACCCTCAACGTGGTCAGCAACGAAATCAAATACAAAGCGAACGTAGTCAAGGAATACGGTGAACTGCCCGCGCTGCGCTGCCTGCCCGCGCAATTGAATCAGGTATTCATGAATTTGCTGGTCAACGCGGCGCACGCCATCGAAAGCCAGGGCACGATCACCATCCGTACCGGAATGCGGGATGAGGAAGCACGAGTGGAAATCAGCGACACCGGAAAGGGCATCCCCGCCCATCTGCTCACCCGCATCTTCGATCCATTTTTCACCACCAAACCGGTCGGCGTAGGCACCGGCCTCGGACTTTCCATCTCTTACGGCATCATCCAGAAACACGGTGGCCGCATCGAAGTGGAAAGCGAACCGGGGAAAGGCACGACATTCCGTATTTGTTTGCCACTCTCAAGTCTTTCGCGGGGCAGCCAAGAGAACGACTTGGTCCCATCGTGGGGCGGCTCGGGCGTTTTCCCCGTGCCGGGGCACAAATCACCACCGATTCAACCTTTCCAGAGTTCTGATCATGAGTGAACCTACCCCTCCCGCCACCTTGCTGTTCGTGGACGACGAGCCGTCCATCCTGTCCTCGCTGAAACGCCTGTTCCGGCCGCAGGGCTACCAGATATTCACCGGTGAGGGCGCCGCCGCCGGCCTGGAAATCCTGGAGAAGGAGCATGTCGATCTGATCATCTCCGACATGCGCATGCCGGTGATGGACGGCGCTCGCTTCCTGGAACAGGCGCGCCTGCGCTGGCCACAGGCCATCCGCATCCTGCTCACCGGCTATGCCGACATCGAGTCCACCATCGCCGCCATCAACCAGGGCCAGATTTACCGCTACATCAACAAACCCTGGGACGACACCGAAATCGTCCTGATCGTGCGCGAGGCGCTGGAACGGCGTCGCCTGGAGCAGGAAAACAGCCGCCTGAATTCCGTTGTGGAAGCGCAAAACGCCGAGCTGCGCGAGCTCAACGCGGGCCTGGAACAGAAAGTGGCGGAACGCACGGCGGAACTGGAGAAGGCGATCAAGTACGTGAAAACGGCGCATACCCGGCTGAAGACCGGCTTCGTCAATACCGTGCAGGCTTTTTCCGGCCTCACCGAGATGCGCGGCAAGAACCTCTCCGGTCATGCCCGCCGGGTGGCCGACCACTCGCGTAGCCTGGCGCGCGCGCTGGAAATGTCCGACGCCGATCAGCAGAACGTCCTGTTCGCCGCGCTGCTGCATGACATCGGCAAAATCGGTTTGTCCGACACCATCCTGGAGCGCCCGCTGTTCGCCCTCGACCCCAACCAGCGCGCCGAACTCATGCGCCACGCGGAGCGTGGTCAACATGCCTTGATGCAGATCGAACAGCTCAAGGATGCCGCTCAGCTGATCCGCCACCACCATGAGCTATACGACGGTAGTGGTTATCCGGACCATCTGGCCGGCATCGCGATCCCGCTCGGCGCGCGCATCATCGCCGCCGCCAACGAGTACGACAATCTCATCAGCGGCACCATGACGCAGACGCCGATGAAGCCGAAGGAGGCGTTTTCCTACCTGATCGAGCAGCGCGGCAAACGCTACGACCCGGCTGTGATCGACCACTATGTGGAAATTCTCGGCGACCAGTTGAAGAACGTCATCGACGAAATGCCGATGCGCCCCACGTCGCTGCAGCCCGGCATGGTCCTCTCGCGCGACCTGCAACACCGCGACGGCTACATGTTGCTGGCCAAGGGCTATGTGGTCGATCCGGCCATCATCACGCAACTGAGCAAGATCGAAGCCACGGAACACCACCACATCATGGTTTACGTCACCCGCCAGGGGGCATGAAAAAGGCTCTTTTACCGTTACCGTGAAAAGAGCCATGAAAAACGCCGCCTGATGGGCGGCGTTGCGGGTTTGGCGGTAGGCCCGTTCACGGGCCGAACCCCACTGGCTACTTGTCCAGTCGCAGCGAGACGTAGTGGGTGCTGTCCTCGCGCTTGATCAGCAAGGCGGCGCGCTTGCGTTTCGGGTCGTTCAGGAGGCGGGAGAGTTCCTCCGCGTCGTTCACTTCCTGGTTGTTGACCGCCAGGATGATGTCCCCATTCTGGATGCCGGCACGGCTGGCCTCGCCTTCCACTTCTTCCACCAGCACGCCGCTGCTGATTTTCAGGGCTTTCCTCTGCTCGGCGGGGAGCTTGCTCACCACCAGGCCGGCGCGGTTGCTTTTCTTCTTTTCCGGCATCACGGTGGCAAGCTGATCGTCCTTGACCTCGCCGATAGTTGCGACGAGTTCGTGCATCGCTCCCTTGCGCCAGACACTCAGGGTGGCACGGCTGCCTGGCTTGCTGGCACCGACCATGCGTGGCAGATCAATGGAACCCGCGACCGGTTTGCCGTTGTAATTAAGGATGATGTCGGACACCTTGAGCCCAGCCTTGTCGGCCGGGCTACCGTCTTCGATATCGGCCACCAGGGCGCCTTCCGGGTTCTTCAGGCCGAAGGAGTCGGCCAGATCGGCGGTGACTTCCTGGATCACCACGCCCAGGCGGCCACGGCTGACGCTGCCGCGTGCTTTCAGTTGTTCGGCTACGTCCGTGGCGACGTCGATGGGAATCGCGAACGACAAGCCCATGTAGCCACCCGAGCGGGAGATGATCTGTGAGTTCATGCCGACCACTTCCCCTTTCATGTTGAACAGCGGGCCGCCTGAGTTGCCGGGGTTCACCGCGACATCGGTCTGAATGAAGGGAACGTAGTTTTCCTGCGGCAGGGAACGGCCGATGGCGGAAACGATGCCGGCGGTCACCGAGTTCTCGAAGCCGAAAGGCGCGCCGATGGCGAGCACCCATTCCCCCACCCGCAGCTGGTTGGGGTCGCCCAGAGTGACCCGTGGCAATCCTTCGGCGTTGATCTTGATGAGGGCGACATCGGTGCGGCTGTCCGTGCCGACAACTTTGGCGCGGAACTCGCGCTTGTCGGCGAGTTTGACGATGACTTCATCGACATGATCGACCACGTGGGTATTGGTCAGAATGTAGCCGTCGGAGGAAATCAGGAAGCCGGACCCCTGGCCTTGCCGGGGCGGCAGGAAAGCTTCGCCCTCGGGTGGCATGAATTTGCGGAAGAAATCGAACATTTCTTCGGGAGCGGGTATCCGCTTGCCGCCATGTTTGAGGCGACGCGCTTCCTGGCTGGTGGTGATGTTGACCACGGCGGGCGACTGCTTTTCCACCAGATCGACAAAGTCCGGCAGTTGCGCGGAGGCAGCGCCGGACAGGAAGCTCAAAGTCAGACCGATAAGGACAAACCATTTCTTCATGTCACACCTCGAAAGTTGCGCCGGCGTCACCACCGGCTGGGGTATCGGTGCCGGCGGAGACGCCGGCGCTACGAGTCAGCGGCTGGCGCAATTCGTTTCGCCGCGTCGCAGCACCACCGGACAAGAGACCGGGGCTCTGCGCCGCTTCAAATGCAGCGCGGCCAGTCCGAGGCCAGCAAGACCGCCGGTTACCGCGCCAAGTTCCCCGGCGAAATGCTGTCCGACCCCGGCGCCGAGCAGCAGTAGCAGGAGCGGCACCAGGTAACCCGATATCGCCGCGCCGAGCAGGGCGCCATCGGGCAAGCCCACCACCACGGCCTCTCCCACCGTCGCGCCGATGGGGTTGTCGACCCGGTATTCCGGTTCATCCGCATGCAGCACGCGAGCGAACAGCGAACTGCCACAACCCTTGCCGCCGCAGGCGCCGCAGGAGGAGGGCGCCGCGCTGACGACCCAAGCGCTGTCGTCTTCCAATCGGGTGATGCGGGCGGGGGTTTCGATCATTACCTCGGCTCCAGGCCCAGGGCGATGGTTTCCACCGCCAGCCAGGGCGCGTCACCCAGCACGGTGGCCTGGAAATCGCCGACCTGGCGGCGCATCAGATGGACCATGCCGCGCGGGCTTTCGCCCTTGACGGTGTCCACCGGCTTGTCGCTGGGCGACAGAAACAGAGAGATGTGGGTGAGGCCATCACTGAATACCCAGTGCTCCACTTCACCCGGCATATTGGGAAGGTGGCGTTTGACGGCGGTGATGCGTGTATATCCGGGTGGCAGTGTCTTGGCCACGACTTGTTCTGATTCGAGCTGGCGCATGGGTTCCGGCACTTCCGGTAAGAGTGTCGGTCGGGGAGTCGGCCAAGTCGGTGATTTGATCGCGTAACCCGACGTTCCCAGTTTTACCTTGGCAAACGCGTATTGCATGAGCGGCTGGCTGCTGGCGTTGACCAGAACAGCTTTCAGCGGCAGGCCGCTATCCATTTCCGCGCACAGAATGTAGCCCCAGCGGAAGGCATCTTTGGGCAGAACTTCCACGTTTCGGCATTCCAGGCCGGCAACGCGCGCCGTTTCGCCGAGGCGAACCTCATACCAGTTGGTCAGGCCTCCAGGATTGGCCGGCAGGAGGTCGGGAAAGTGGCGGCTGTTGAGGCGTTTTTCCACCTTCATCTGGCTGCCATCGGACACCAGGGTCACCGCGCCGGTCTGGCTGCAACGCACTTCGCGCAGGTTGCCGTCCATGGCCACGAGGCGGCTTTCATTGCCTTGCCCCGCGGGGCGGTTGCTGATCGACAGGGTTTGCATCGTATCGCCTTGGCGTACCACGAAAACCCCCTCATAAGGCAAGCGGCGCGCGGCATCCGCCATCTTTTGCAGCCAGACGGCGGCTTCGGCTTGCGGCAGGGGTTGTGCGGCCTGTGCGCTCGCCACACAAAGCAATAACAGCCATATCGGTCTCACCGCGCTTCCCCGCTCAGTGAGACGCGGCTGAAATGCATTTCCGGCACGGTGAGCACGGCCTGGGCATAGTCCTGATGCGCGGCCAGGTAGGGCATGACATCGGCTGGTGGGTGCGCGGGGACTTGCAGTGATGCCAGCGGCACGGCATTTTCCTGACGTGGCGCCGCACTCCACAAGCCCCAGGTAATCGCGGCGCAGGTGGCGGCCGCGAGCCACAGCAACGGCCGTCGCTGTGGTGTTTTTCGCACTGGTGCCAGTAGGGTGGGTTCGTCTTCGAGGGCGGCCATGACCTTCCGGGTCAGATCGGGAAGGTCATTGTGATGGCCGCGCAGGAGATCGCCGATGGCGCAGTACTCGGCAAAGCGTGCTTGCCGCGTTGGGTCATTGGCAAGCTGGCGTAACGCCAGTTGTGCGCTCTGATCGGAAAGCTCGCCATCCAGCAGCGCGGAAAGGCTGTCATCGGCTTCGTGTGTCTTGTTCATCTTGCTACCACCTTTTGTCGTCCGGAGTGCCCAGAATCGGTCGCAACTTGCTGGCGATGGCCTCACGTGCCCGGAAGATGCGGGAACGCACGGTGCCGATCGGGCAGGCCATGTATTCGGAGATTTCCTCGTAACTCATGCCTTCCATTTCACGTAGCGTGATGGCTTGGCGTAATTCCTCAGGCAAGGCATCCACCGCTTCGTTCACCGCTATGGCTACCTGTTTTGACAAGAGTTCCGTTTCCGGTGTGCTGATGTCCTGTGCCATCAGTCGTTCATCCGGTTCGTCGTCGTCGTTGACCGCATGATCACTTACCGTGCGCATGCCCTTGCCGCTCGAGACCAGGTGATTTTTTGCGGTGTTGACGGCAATGCGATACAGCCAGGTATAGAACGCCGCGTCGCCGCGAAATTGCGGTAGTGCCCGGTAAGCCTTGATGAAAGTCTCCTGGGCGATGTCCTCCAGGTCGTCCGCGTTGCGCACCATGCGCGACAACAGGCGGATGACCTTGCGGCGGTATTTCTCCACCAGCAGCCCGAACGCCTGTTTGTCACCTTCGCGTACCCGCTCGACCAGTTGCAGGTCGACTTCCCGATCGCTCATCCTCGTCCTCGCGTGACGGTGGCCGCCACGGCTTGCAATCCATGTCGGGTCGAGTATAACCGGGCCGATTGTCGCAATACTTGCCGGTACAGCCTTGTGCGTGAAGGCACAGGTAGCGCCGCGTTGGTTCCCCTTTTTTAGATCAAGGCCATGCAACGTTTCGACGTACTCATCATCGGCTCCGGAATGTCCGCCGCCACTCTGGCTTTGTCCCTGCCCGAGCGCATGCGCATCGCGGTGGTGACCAAGAAGGCCGATTCAGACAGTTCCAGCTATTGGGCACAGGGCGGTATCGCCGCCGTCACCGGCCCGGACGACAGCTTCGACGAACATGTGCGCGATACCCTGGTGGCGGGTGCCGGCCTGTGCAACGAGGCCGTGGTGCGCCAGGTGGTGGAAGCGGCGCCGGCCGCGGTGCAATGGTTGGTCGAACAGGGCGCGCCTTTCGATCATGAGGGTGCCGCCTATCACCTGACCCGCGAAGGCGGCCACTCGAAACGCCGGGTGCTGCACGCGGCGGATGCCACCGGCCGCGCCGTGCAGGAAATCCTGCTGGCGCGCATGGCGGCGCGGCCCAACGTGACCCTGTTCAGCCATCACATCGCCATCGACCTGATCACCGACCGCGGTCTCGGGCGCG
Source organism: uncultured Thiobacillus sp. (assembly GCA_964542455.1). Classification (GTDB taxonomy): domain Bacteria; phylum Pseudomonadota; class Gammaproteobacteria; order Burkholderiales; family Thiobacillaceae; genus PFJX01. Next base: position 30,172 of record CAZIUC010000031.1, read on the forward strand.
AAGGCAGGGCGGTGCATGGCGCCTATGTGCTGGATACCGCCAGCGGCCAGGTGGAAACCTATGCCGCCGGCTTCACGGCACTGGCCACCGGCGGTACCGGCAAGGCCTTCCTTTACACCACCAATCCGGATACGGCCACCGGCGACGGCATCGCGATGGCCTGGCGCGCCGGCTGCCGGGTGGCCAACCTGGAGTTCATCCAGTTTCACCCGACCTGCCTGTATCACCCGCACGCCAAGTCATTCCTGATCACCGAGGCGATGCGCGGCGAGGGTGCTCTGCTGCGCCTGCCCGACGGCACCCGCTTCATGCCGGAGCACGACGAACGCGCCGAACTGGCGCCGCGCGACGTGGTGGCGCGCGCCATCGACCTGGAAATGAAGAAGCGCGGCCTCGATTGTGTGTATCTGGACATCACCCACAAACCGGCCAAATTCATCGTCAGCCACTTCCCGAATATCCATGCGCGCTGTCTGGAGCTGGGTATCGACATCACGCGCGAATGGATTCCGGTGGCGCCGGCCGCGCACTACACCTGTGGAGGTGTGTTGGTGGACCAGAATGGCCGCGCCGATGCCGATAATCTTTACGCCATCGGCGAAACCAGTTGTACCGGCCTGCATGGCGCCAACCGGCTCGCCTCCAATTCCCTTCTGGAATGCCTGGTCTATGGCCGCGCGGCGGCCGCGCACATCGCAGAAGCCGAGCCCGGCGCGCGAGTGGAACTGCCGGCTTGGGACGAAAGCCGGGTGACCGACGCCGACGAGGAAATCGTCATCGCCCACAACTGGCACGAACTGCGCCGCTTCATGTGGGACTACGTCGGTATCGTGCGCACCCGCAAGCGGCTGGAGCGGGCCAGCCACCGTATCCATTTGCTGGCCGACGAAATCGACGAGTACTACAGCAATTTCCGGGTGAGCAACGACCTGATCGAACTGCGCAACCTGGTGCTCACCGCCGACCTGATCGTGCGCTGCGCGACGCTACGCCACGAAAGCCGGGGATTGCACGCCTCACGGGATTACCCGGGGCTGTTGGCGGAGGCGAGGGATACGGTGCTGGCGCCGGGAAATTCGTAACAAGGGAGAAATCCTGGGGAAGGAAAGCGTATGCCGCTGACCATCATAGAGATTATCAAGCCAGCCGAGCAGGGGCTGTCGACACCGTTTCTCTGTCGGGGTGACGATGATCTCCTTTATTTTGTGAAGGGCCGCAATAGTGGCCGGGCCAGCCAGTGGGCGGAGTGGCTGGCGGGACAGGTGGGCCGGGCGTTTGGCCTGCCGATACCGCCTTTCCGCCTTGTGGAAGTGCCGGCCAATCTGGTGCGGGAGTGTCCCGCGGAATTGCGTCCCATCGGTTCTGGCATCGCCTTCGCTTCCCGCCAGCGCGAGGCGGCTCAGTGGCTGGAACCCGCCGCGATCGGTCGCGTTCCAGAGTCGCTGCGCCGTGACGTACTGGTATTCGATTGGTGGATACGCAACCTGGATCGCACCCGGGGAAATCCCAACCTGCTTTGGGCGCCCGATGTCGAGGAACTGGTGGTGATCGACCACAACCAAGCCTTCGATCCGTTGTTCCAGGCATCCGAATTTCTGATCGGGCATTTGTTCGCGGCTGAGGCGGAAGCTGTTTTCTCCGATCTGGTCGAGCGGGCGCGGTATTCGGAACGGATGGAGCGGGCACTGGAGATTTGGGATTCGGCTTGTGATAATTCCCCTCCGGAATGGCGTTGGGCCAACGATGAACAGGACGTTCCCGCCAACTTCGATCCGAACGCCGCCCGCGCCGTACTGGCGCGTTGTTCAACCCCCGATTTCTGGAGAAGACCATGAACACCCTGGCTTGTCGCTACGCCATCGTCCAGTTTCTCCCCTATCCGGAAACTGGGGAGTTCGCGAACGTGGGCGTGATCCTGCTTTGTCCGGAGGCGAAATTTTTCGGCTATCGCCTGCAAACCCGGCGCTTCGGCCGGGTCACGGCATTTTTCGAGCGGATCGGCAGAACCACGTATTCCCGCGCCCTGCGTTTGTTTGCGCAGGAATTGGAGGGTGCCGCCACAGGATTCAACGAAGAGGCGTTTGCCCGTAATGACCCGGAAGCCGCGCGACTGGCATTCGACCGCCTCACCCACGCGCGTGAGGCCATTCTGCGGTTTACGCCGCAACGGGTTTATCTGGCGGTAGCCCCCGAGGAGGCTTTGGAACATCTGTTTGGGCACTACGTGGATCATGATTTCGTGACCCGCGAATACCAGGAAAACCAGTTGGAAAAGCGCATCGCCGCGATGCTGAAAACGATGGCGCTCAACCAGCCGTTTCACCCGCAAGTTCTGGGGAACGACGAGATTCATGCCCGATTTTCATTCGTGCAGGGAGTCCCCGGTGCCGCGCAAAAAATCATCAAGCCGTTTTTCCTGGCCCAGGATGAACCGAACAAGATTTACGATCATGCCGATCCGTGGATTCAGAAGGCACGCCGCCTGAAGTCAAGAAATCTGCTTCCGCGACGTGTCTTGTTTACCCTGGATGGGCCGCCAGTCTCCGACACCAAGCGGTATCACGCTTTCGACGAAATACGGCGAGAATTAATGGCGCTGGATTTCGAGGTTGTGGCGGCGGAAGAAGATACCGCCATCAGCCGGTTCGCGCGAGCCTGAGACACCCGGCTACCGGCGCGAACCAGTGTTCGCGCCGGTAGCCGTGATTCGGCCCGCGAGCGTGCCTCCTACCCTTCCGCGCGCTTTACCAGGAAATGCACCAGCAAGGGCACCGGGCGGCCGGTGCTGCCCTTTTCCTTGCCGGATTTCCAGGCGGTACCGGCGATGTCCAGGTGCGCCCAGTCGTACTTCTTGGTGAACTTGCCGAGGAAGGCGGCGGCGGTGATGGTGCCGGCGGGGCGGCCGCCGATGTTGGCCATGTCGGCGAAGTTGCTCTTCAACTGTTCTTCGTACTCATCGAACAGCGGCATTTGCCAGCAGCGGTCGTTCGCCACTTCCCCCGCGTGCAGCAGTTCCCGCGCCAGGCCGTCGTCGTTGGCGAGGAGGCCGGAGGTGACATGGCCCAGTGCGATCACGCAGGCGCCGGTGAGCGTGGCGATGTCCACCACGCAGGCCGGCTCGAAGCGTTCCGCGTAGGTCAGCGCGTCGCACAGGATCAGGCGGCCCTCGGCGTCGGTGTTGAGGATTTCGATGGTCTGCCCGGACATGCTGGTGACGATGTCGCCCGGCTTGTTGGCGCGCCCGTTGGGCATGTTCTCGCAGGTGGGGATGAGGCCGACCACGTTGAGCGGCAGCTTGAGTTCGGCCAGGGCGCGAAAGGTGCCCAGCACGGACGCGGCGCCGCACATGTCGTATTTCATTTCATCCATTTCCGGCGACGGCTTGATCGAGATGCCGCCGGAATCGAAGGTAATGCCTTTGCCTACCAGGACGACGGGTTTCTGGTTTTTTTCACCGCCCTGGTGGCGCAGGACGATAAAGCGCGGCGGCTCGTCGCTGCCCTTGGCGACGGAGAGGAAGGAGCCCATGCCGAGTTTCTCGATGGCGGCCTGGTCCAGCACTTCGATGCTGAAACCATGTGTTTTCGCCATTTCCTCGGCTTGCGCGGCGAGATAGTTGGGCGTGCAGACGTTGCCCGGCAGGTTGCCCAGATCTTTCGCCAGCTTCATGCCGGCGGCAATGGCCTGGCCACGCTGCGCGGCCGCCTCGCCGGTGGGCAGTTCGCCACGGCGGGAGACCGCCAGGGTGAGTTTGCGCAGGGTGCGTTTGCTTTCTTCCGGCTTGCTCTTCATCTGCTCGAAGCGATACAGCGTTTCTTCCGCGACCAGTACCGCTTGTTCCACATTCCAGCCGAGATCGCGCTTCTTCACCGGGATTTCACTCAGGTACAGGGCGGCTTCACCGACGCCGGTATCCGACAGGGCCTTGATCGCGGCACGCACGGCATCGCGATAGTTCTTGTCGCGGAACTCGCGTTCCTTGCCGAGGCCGACGAGTAGTACTCGATCGCATAACAGGCCAGGAACGTTATGCAACAACAAGGTGGCGCCCGGCTTGCCGTCCATGTCGCCACGCCGGAGAATGTCGGCCAGATAACCTTGGGCGGCGTGATCGATTACTTCGCCGGCGAAGCTGAGCTTGCGGTGATCGAAGACGCCGACCACCACGCAGGCGCTGCGCTGTTTTTCCGGGCTGCCGCTTTTTATGCTGAATTCCATCCTAGTCTCCAAAAAACCGATGATCCTGCCTGAAAAATACAAATTCTTACGTGAACGGGTAGTTGTGCGGATTATCGGTATCTGATGCCCGAATAGTCAAAATTCAACCACCTTGACCATGGCTTCTTTCATGCGCATGTTCGACCGTGCCCTGATCCGCGAGATGGCTGCCGGCAGCGGCATGGCGTTCGCATCGCTGGGGGCGATCTTCGCCGTTGTTCTGTTGGTGCGCGTGTTGAGTCGGGCTGCGATCGGTGACCTTGCCAACGACGCGGTTTTCCCCATGCTGGGGTTCGGATTCGTGCGATTCCTGCCGGTTTTGCTGTCCCTGGCCCTGTTCATCGGTGTATTCATGAGCTTGTCCCGCCTCTGGCGTGACAGTGAGGCAGTGATCTGGATGAATGGCGGGCTGGGGCCGTTCGACTGGATGCGCCCGGTTGTGGTTTTTTCCTTGCCGGGGGTATTGATCATCGCTTTTGTGAGTCTGGTGTTGATTCCCTGGTCACAGGGCAAACAGATGCAGTACGAGGAGGTGCTGGATAGCCGGGACCGCGTATCCACGTTGGCGCCTGGCGTGTTTTCCGAGGACCGTGGGGGAAAGCGTGTGTTTTTCGTGGAAACCGCGTCCGCCAACGGCAAGCGTGTCGGCAACGTATTCGTCCAGTCGGTGCAGCAGGGGCGTATGGGGGTGATCGTTGCCCAGCAAGGACATGTGCGGGGCATGGAAAACGGCGACCACTTCCTGGTGCTGGAGCGCGGCAACCGTTATGAGGGTACCCCCGGTGTAGCGGATTTCCGAGTGGCCGATTTCGCCAGCTATGCCGTGCGCATCGAGCCGCAGGTGGTTGTCGAAAAGGCGGGCGGTCCGCGCACCCGTAGCATGGAGATGTTGTTTGCCAACCCGACGCCGGAAAACATGGCGGAATGGGTCTGGCGCTTCGGTTATCCGGTCAGCGCCCTGCTCCTCTGCCTCCTGGCGGTGCCCTTGAGCTATGTGAATCCACGCGCGGGCCGTTCCCTCAACGTGGTGTTCGCCATTCTGATTTACGTTGGCTACAACAACTTCGTCGGCCTGTCCCAGGGCTGGGTGGGGCGCTCCCTGTTATCCGCCACCGAGGGCATCTTGCTGGTGCATGGGGTGATGCTGGCGATCCTGGCCCTGGCATACTGGCGCCGTTTTCATGGGCCCAACCGGTCATGAGCATTCTGTTTCGCTATGTCTCCCGGGAAATCCTGGGCGCGACTGTTTTGGCGGCGCTGGCGCTGACCGGCATGTTCACTTTCTTCGATTTCATTCATGAAATTTCCGAGGGCCATGCGGAAACCTATACGCCATTCATCGCCACACTGTTCGTCATACTCAACATTCCGGGGCGCTTGAATGAGCTGATTCCGGTCGCTGTTCTGGTGGGCGGCTTGTTCGCCTGGAACCGTCTGGCGCTCAGTTCGGAATTCAGTGTGATGCGCACGGGCGGCTTGTCCGCTCTCCGTCTGGCGGTCTGGATGATGAGTTTGGGGTTGTTCATCGGCGGACTGGCCATGCTGCTCGGCGAGTACGTCATGCCGCCCGCCGAGCGTGCCGCGCAACAGCTCAAATTGCGCGCCACCAGTGGGGTCGTGGCCAAGGAGTTCCAGACCGGGGTGTGGGCGAAGGATGGCACGACTTTCATCAATATCCGTGAAATGCGGCCAGATGCCAGTCTGGTGGATGTGCGCTTGTATGTTTTCGATGAGCACTTTCAGTTGCGCTCCGTGCGCCGCGCCGAAGCCGCCGAATGGAGAAATGGCAACTGGATGCTCAGGAAAGTGACGGAAACGCGCCTCGGCGAGGGGCGCACCCAGACCCTGCGGCTGGCGGATCAGGCCTGGGTATCAGCCGTCACTCCCGACCTCTTGGCGGTGCTGATGGTTTCCCCGCAGCGAATGTCGATGGCCACGTTGCATTCTTATATTCAACACCTGACGCAGAACCGGCAGGATGCGCAGCGTTACATCATCGCCTTCTGGAACAAGGTGACCTACCCGCTGGCCGCGCCGGTGATGTTGCTGCTGGCCCTGGCTTTCGCCTATCACCCCCCGCGCGTTGGGGGGGCGGGTGGGCGCTTGCTCCTGGGTATCTTGTTGGGGCTGGGCTTTCACCTCGCCAACCGGTTGTCCGCCCAATTCGCGCAGTTGCAGGATTGGCCGGCCCCACTATCCGCTTCAGCCCCCATCCTCGCTTTCGGTCTGGCGGCCGGCGGCGCTATCTGGTGGATGGAGCGGCGTTGACCAAACGGGTACCCGCCAGGCGGTCATGCAGATACTGGCGATCCGCCGAGAAAACCGCCCACCCCCAACTGATGGGGAACAGCAGGCAGGCCAGCAGATAGCGCGTCACGGCCTGGCTGGTACTGGGACGGGCGCCATTCGCGGATTCCAGGCGGATATGCCAGGTTTTCATGGCCAGGGTCTGGCCGCGTCGCCAGAACCAGGCGAAGTAGCCCCCCGCGACCAACAGCCAGTAAGCCCAGAGCAGCGGCCGAAACAAGGCCGGGGGTAGGGATAGGGTCAAGGCCACGACAGGCGCGCCGGCGACGAACAGCACGGCCGTCAGCAGCATCGATTCATAGATGAGGCAGGCAAGGCGGCGCGGCAAGGAAGGTGTGGTCATGTTGCGTGGATGGCGGAAAGTGGGCGGGAACTATACCTTGGGAGCCTGCCGGACTTTATTCGCCCCGCGCGCCGCAACGCGCACGACGAATAAAGTCCGGCAGGCTCCTCAGTTTGCAATTGGTGAACCCTTCCCATAGAATGCCGCGTTTTCCGGATTAGCCCAGATTTTTGGAGATTGGCATGTACGCGGTGATCAAAACCGGTGGTAAACAATACAAGGTATCTACCGGCGGCAAGCTGAAGGTGGAGACGCTTCCCGTGGAAGTAGGTGGTGAGGTCGAAATCACCGACGTGCTCATGGTGGCCAATGGCGACGACATCAAGGTCGGTTCCCCGATGGTGGCCGGTGCTTCCGTCAAGGCGACCGTGCTTTCGCATGGCCGTGGCGTCAAGGTGCTGATTTTCAAGATGCGCCGTCGCAAGCACTATCGCAAGACCCAGGGACATCGTCAGAACTATACGGAAATCCGCATCGACGGCATCGATGTTGCGTCTTCCGTCTGAACAGGAGTAGATAAACATGGCACACAAGAAAGCAGGCGGTAGTTCCCGCAACGGTCGCGACTCCAATCCCAAGATGCTGGGTGTGAAGCGCTACGGCGGCCAGTTCGTGCCCGCCGGCAACATCCTGGTGCGGCAGCGTGGCACCCAGTTCCATCCCGGCCTGAATGTCGGCTTGGGCAAGGACTTCACCCTGTTCGCGAAAGTGGACGGCGTGGTCGAATTCACCGTGAAGGGCGAGCGTAAGCGTCGCACGGTCAACGTGGTGCCGGTCGCGGCGTAAGCCCCAATCGCCACCCGAAGGAGCCCTATCCGCGGATAGGGCTTTTTTCATTTCAAAGCGTTTTTCCCAGGCTATCCAATGAAATTCATCGACGAAGCCCGTATTGATGTCATCGCGGGGCGTGGCGGTAATGGTTCCGCCTCGTTCCGGCGCGAGAAGTTCATCCCCATGGGCGGGCCTGACGGTGGCGATGGCGGCAAGGGCGGCAGTATCTGGGCCGAGGCCGACCGCAACATCAATACCCTGGTCGAGTACCGCTTTACCCGCATGTTTCGCGCCCAGCACGGCGAGAATGGGCGTGGCGCCGATTGCTACGGCAAGGGCGGTGATGATCTGACCCTGCGCGTGCCGGTGGGAACGGTGATTACCGAGGATGAGACCGGCGCGCTGATCGCCGACCTCGCGGCCGATGGCCAGCGTGCCCTGATCGCCAAGGGCGGCAATGGTGGCCTGGGCAACTTGCATTTCAAGTCCAGTACCAATCGGGCGCCGCGCCAGACCACGGCGGGTGAACCGGGCGAGGAATTGCGCCTGCACATGGAATTGAAGGTGCTCGCCGACGTGGGTTTGCTGGGCATGCCCAATGCCGGGAAGTCCACCCTGATTCGCGCCATTTCCGCCGCCAAGCCCAAGGTGGCCGACTACCCCTTTACCACCCTGCACCCCAATCTGGGCGTGGTACGGGTCGATAGCGATCGCAGCTTCGTGGTCGCGGACGTGCCCGGCCTGATCGAGGGCGCGGCCGAGGGCGCCGGCCTGGGCCACCAGTTTCTGCGCCATTTGGCGCGCACCAGTTTGTTGCTGCATCTGGTCGACCTGGCGCCATTCGATCCGGAAGTCGATCCGGTGCGCGAGGCGCGCGCCATCGTCGAGGAACTCCGTAAATACGACGTGGACCTTCATGCCAAACCGCGCTGGCTGGTGCTCAACAAGACCGATCTGATTTCCGAGGAGGAGCGCGACGAGCGCATCGCCGACTTCATCAAGGAATTCGCCTGGGAAGGACCTGTATTTCCGATCGCCGCGATCTCCGCGACAGGTTGCCAGCCCTTGGTGTACGCCATCATGGAGCACCTGCAAAAAAGCCGCGCCGCCGCGGAGGCGGGCGAGGGCGCATGAGTTTATGTAGCGCCGGCTTCCAGCCGGCTGTTTCGAAAAGACGCCGGCTGGAAGCCGGCGCTACATTGCTGGCTCGCTGAATCGAGGGAAATAGCATGAGTCGTTCCGTCATTGCCGATGCTCATCGCCTGGTGGTGAAAGTCGGCAGCAGTCTAGTGACCAACGAGGGGCGCGGTCTCGACCATGAGCGCCTGGCGCTGTGGTCGGCGCAGATCGCCAAGCTCACCGCGCTGGGCAAGGAGATTGTGCTGGTCTCCAGCGGCGCCATCGCCGAAGGTATCAGTCGACTCGGTTGGTCGCGCCGGCCGGTTGCGCTGAACGAACTCCAGGCCGCCGCCGCCGTCGGCCAGATGGGCTTGATCGAGGCTTATGAGCGCAGTTTCCGTGTGCATGGCCTGCGCACCGCGCAAATTCTGCTCACCCATGCCGATCTCGCCAACCGCGAGCGTTATCTCAATGCCCGCTCCACCCTGCGCACCTTGCTGGAGCTGAAGGTCATCCCGATCATCAACGAGAACGACACGGTCACCACCGAGGAAATCAAGGTCGGCGACAACGACACCCTGAGCGCCCTGGTGGCCAACCTGATCGAGGCCGATGCCCTGATCATCCTCACCGATCAGCGCGGTCTCTACAGCGCCGACCCGCGCAAGAATCCGGACGCCGAATTCATACACGAAGCCGTGGCCGGCACGACGAACCTGGAAGCGATGGCCGGAGGCGCCGGTTCCAGCGTGGGCACCGGCGGCATGCTGACCAAGATACTGGCCGCCAAGCGCGCCGCGCGCAGTGGCGCGCACACGGTCATCGTCAGTGGCCGCGAGGACGATGTCCTGGCGCGCCTGGGCGCGGGTGAAGCCCTCGGCACGCAACTCCTGGCCCGCAACGCGCCGCTGGCCGCGCGCCGCCAGTGGCTGGCCGACCATCTGCAAGTGCGCGGACGTCTGAAACTGGACGACGGCGCGGTGCGCGCGCTGCGCGAACAGGGCAAGAGCCTGCTGCCGATCGGGGTGGCGGGGGTGGTCGGCGACTTCCATCGTGGCGAAGTGGTCGCCTGCATCGACGGCGACGGCCGCGACATCGCGCGCGGGCTGGTCAATTACGGTTCCGACGAGGCGCGCCGCATTGCCCGCCACCCGAGCAACCAGATCGCATCCCTGCTCGGCTACATGGACGAGGTGGAGCTCATCCATCGGGATAATCTGGTATTGCTGTAGCGCGGCGCGACTACTCCGAACAGTCGTTCTGTGGCTTGCCCGGCCAGGGGCCGAGCAGGTGCAGATCACGTTGCGGGAAGGGAATGACGATACCCGCCGCCTTGAACAGGCGCCAGATCTGCACGTATACATCGGAACGCACGCCCACCAGACCCTGCTGCGGGTCATTGATCCAGATACGCAATTCCAGTTCGATTCCGTTATCACCGAAAGCCAGCAGCCTGGCGGCGGGGACAGGGTCCGCCAGGACACGGGGAACAACTCGCGCCGCTTGTTCCAGCAGGGCCATGGCCTGTTCCGGGTCATTGTTGTAGCTGATGGACACGGGGATTTTCAGGCGCACGTTGCGGTCGGTGTAGCTCCAGTTGATCACCTCGTTGGTAATCAGGGTCTCGTTGGGGATCAGTCGCTCCACCCCGTCGCGGTCCCGCACCACGATGTAGCGGGCGCGCAACTCCTGCACCCAGCCGAATTTTTCCCCGATGGTGATGACGTCGCCGGGGCGGATGGAGCGGTCGAACAGCACGATAAAGCCGCTGATGAAGTTGCTGGCGATGCGTTGCAGGCCGAAGCCCAGGCCCACGCCCACGGCACCGCCGAACACCGTCAGCGCGGTCAGGTCGATGCCAGCCGCCTCCAGTGCCAGCAGGGAGGCCAGGGTAAGCAGCGCGAATTTGCTCAGTTTGACCAGGGCCACCTGCATGCCCGGATTCATGTAATCCGTCCGGCTCAGGCGGTTTTCGATCAGACGGGCCAGCCACAGAGCGAGTATCCAGGTCAGAGCCACGGCCAGGACCAGCTTGATGGTCTCCAGCAGCGAGATACGGATCGTGCCAACTTGCAGCGCGATGGCGTCCAGTCCTTCCAGTACGGTGGGCAGCCACCCCAGCAGATGCAGGGCGACGATGATCCAAGCCGAGGTGGCGATGAGGCCTTCCCATGCCTTCACCGCCGGGCCGGGCTGGAAGGTCTTGCGCAGGAAATAGACCACCAAACGGATGCTGGCCAGGGAGGTGAGCAGCGGCACGGCCAGATTGAGCAACTCGATCTGGTGATCCATATGGTCCAGCATGACCCTGCCCGCCAACACGCCCAAGAGCATGCTGATGGGAAAAAGGAGGCGCTGGAGGCTTTTCAGCGTCAGCCGCCGCAGCGTGTATTCCACGCTATTCTCGGTCTGTTGATCCAGGCTCTGCCCCAGGGTGCGGTGCACCAGAAACGCGCCGGCAGCGGCCATCCCCAGCACGCCGATCTGCCACCAGAAGGCGGGTGACCGCGGTTGGGCCAGCCAGGTTTCCAGCAGGGAGCCTATGTCGGTGGGAAAATCGAAGGGCATGTCGGCGTTTCTCGGGTTGTACCCCTCGGACCATACCGGAAAGCGGTGGGTCATCGCAAAGCCGCGCGGGGTATCTCTTGGGTCCATTTCGGCATCTACACTTGAAACCAGAAGGCAATCACCCATTTAGGAGCCAGTCATCCTATTAGGAGTCCGCCATGCGTTTCGACAAACTCACCACCCCGTTCCAGTCCGCCATCCAGGATGCGCAGAGCCTGGCGCTGGGCAACGACAATGCCTATATCGAGCCGGTGCATCTGCTCGCCGCCCTGATCAATCAGGAAGGCGGTTCCGCCCGCCCGATCCTGCAAAAAGCCGGCGCGCGCCTGCCGACGCTGGTGTCCGCGCTACAGGCGGCGATGAACCGGCTGCCCAAGGTGGAAGGCACCGGTGGCGAGATTCAGCCCTCGAAGGAACTCGTCAACCTGTTCAACCTGACCGACAAGGAAGCCAGCAAGCGCGGCGACCAGTTCATCGCCAGCGAACTGTTCCTGCTGGCGGCGGTGGACGACAAGGGCGAGGCGGGGCGCCTGCTGAAGGAAAACGGCGCCACGCGCCGCGCGCTGGAAGCGGCCATCCAGGAAGTGCGCGGGGGCGAAGGCGTCGATAACCAGGAAGCCGAAGGCCAGCGCCAGGCGCTGACCAAGTACACCGTGGACCTGACCGAGCGCGCCCGCCAGGGCAAGCTCGACCCGGTGATCGGCCGTGACGATGAAATCCGCCGCGCCATCCAGGTGCTGCAACGGCGCACCAAGAACAACCCGGTGTTGATCGGCGAACCCGGCGTCGGCAAGACCGCCATCGTCGAAGGCCTGGCGCAGCGCATCATCAATGGCGAAGTGCCGGAGACCCTGAAAGGCAAGCGCGTGCTGGTGCTGGACATGGCCGGCCTGCTGGCCGGCGCCAAGTATCGCGGCGAGTTCGAGGAACGCCTGAAAGCCGTG
>CAZIUC010000032.1:0-42367 GCA_964542455.1 uncultured Thiobacillus sp.
CGCACCCGCTGGAAAACAAACGCCTTTGCACGGCGCACTCCGACAGGCTGCTAGCGCATGAGGTATTCAAAGTGACCGACCGTATCGCCAGTACGCTGGCCTATCACGCCCGCACCAAACACCAGCTCGACCGCTACGCCGCCGGCCCCGGCTCCCTCGATTGGGATGCGCAGCCGGATTCGTTCCGCCACTGGCGGGGAACGCAAGCCACCCTTCTGCCGCGCGAGACCCTGGCCACGGACATACTCTGGCCCCAGCTTGACCAACCCCGCCCGGCGCAAGACTTCACCCCGGCCAGCCTGGGCTCCCTGCTGCGCCTGTGCGCCGGCCTCACAGCATGGAAACAATACGGCGGCAGCCGCTGGTCGCTACGCGCCCACCCCTCCTCCGGCAACCTGCACCCCACGGAAACCTGGCTGATCGCCGGCGGTGTTCCCGGCCTGGAAGATGGCCTGTTTCACTACCAACCGCGCGACCACAGCCTGGAACGGCGCGCCTGGGGTGACACCTCCCCACCCGGCGTCTGGTTCGGCTACAGCTCCATCCCCTGGCGCGAAGCCTGGAAATACGGCGAACGCGCCTTCCGCTACTGCCAACTGGACCTGGGCCATGTGCTCGCCGCCCTCGCCTACGCCGCCGCCCTGCACGGTTGGCAAGCGCGCCTGCTGCCGCTCACGTCGGAGGAAGTCGCGGCCCGCCTCGGGACGGATCGTGACGCCGATTTCAACGGCGTGGAACACGAAGAAGCCGAAGCCATCGTCACCCTGCAATCCGGCGCCGGCGCGCCGCCGATCTGGAGCCACTGGGCAGGCAAACCCAGCCTGCTCGACGCGAAGCCGATGTACGAATGGCCAGTGATCGAGGAAGTCGCGGCGGCCACGCGCGGCCCCCTGCCATCCGCATCGCCCGCGCCGGTACATGCAGCGAAACCGGTCGCCGCCACCTCCTCCCTCCCCGCCACGCAAGTCATTCTGCAACGCCGCAGCGCGCAAGCCTTCGACGGCCAATCGGTGATGCCCCATGCCGTCTTCCGTAGCCTGCTCGCCGCGCTGCTGCCCGGCGGCTCTCCGGTCTGGCGGCTGTGGCCACATGCCCCGCGCGTGCACCCGATCCTGCTTGTGCATCGCGTGGAAGACATGAAACCCGGCCTCTATGCGCTACCGCGTTCAGAAACCGGCATGGCCGGCCTGAAACAGGCGATGCCGCAAATGTTCACCTGGACCCCGGCCGACCCGGAGCTCCCTCTCCGGCAATTACTCGCCGCCAAGACCGAACGCACCGCCCGCACCCTCTCCTGCCACCAGGACATCGCCTCGCACAGCGCCCTCACCTTCGCCTTCATCGCCGAATTCGCCGCCCCCATCGCGGACAACCCCGCCGCCTGGCGCCACCTGCATTGGGAAGCCGGCATGCTCGGCCACTGCCTCACCCTCGAAGCCGAAGCCGCCGGCTGGCGCGGCACCGGCATCGGCTGCTTCTTCGACGACGCCGTGCATGAAGTGCTGGGACTGGAAGACACGAAATACCAGGTGGTCTACCACTTCGCGGTGGGAATCCCCGTCGACGACGCGCGACTTACTACCCTGCCGGCCTACGAATGAGCGGGAGCAGTTGAGTCCCCCCTTTCCCAAAGGGGGACAGGGGAGATTTCCACAGAAGCTGACCACATGTGGAAAAAACCCGATGCTTCCTGTAGCGCCGGCTTCCAGCCGGCTGTTTGAAAAGACGCCGGCAAGGATGCCGGCGCTACAGGGGCACAACGACGGCGCTTCTACCGGGCGAAGCGCAATAATCCCGCAATCCCCCCGGATTCAGAACCCGCCGAGATAAGCGTAGCCATCGTTCTGCAATTTGATCAAACGGGTATAGCCGTCATGCACGATGGTCACCCCGGGCAGGACGTTTTCCGGTTTCCAGCCCTTGCTCTTCATCGCGCTATGGCAGATTTCGACGCTGACTCCCAGGTCCAGCAAATCCTGGACGATCTTGGCGTTGGGATTGACCGCGAACGGGTCGTTGATCGCCAACTGGTAAGTCTCATCGTTCAGCAGAAACACCGCCGCATCGCCATGCAGCACCAGATGCGTCCCCACCTGCGCGGCCTCGACCCCCTGCTTGCGGAAGGCCTCATACAAGCCGCGCGCGTAATACAAACCACGCGAGATACCGGCGGAAAGTTCGTCACTGTGGATGTCGTAGACGACCCGATAGCGCGCGTTCTTCTCCACCATGACCAGAGGGCGGGCTTCCGCTTGGGCTGTGGCGCTGTCGGCATGGGCAAGAGGCGGCGCCGAAAAGGGAACAACAAGCAAGGTCAACAGCAAAGTGCGTAGCAGAGTTCGCATGAGAGTTCTCCATTCCTTCAGGGTGACCGCCGAGGCAGACGACTCGGCGAGAGGCTGGACGACCGTGAGTCACGGACTTGGGCGTAGCGTAGTCCCCACACTTCACGAACGGTAGCAAACATGAGCCGGGGAGAATGTGTCAACCGGCGCGGCAATACTGTCGGCGGCGCCTGACGTGGGCTGAGTTTCCGTGATATGGCGACGTGCCGAGTAACCTGCTCCCCCCTTTTCCAAAGGGGGGCGGGGGGGATTTGTTTGAGGGTTGCGCGAGTGCGGGCGTGGCCAAATTCCCCCTGCCCCCCTTTGGAAAAGGGGGGAACACCCACGCCATGTGCATACCGCATCAAGAAAAACGGCGCCGCCCGTTGCCGGGCGGCGCCGTGAAGTTCGGTTGCCTATGGCGGCAACAGAACGCGTGGGATCACTTCAGTTTTTTCAACCCCATCACTCCCAGGACGTATTTTTCATAGAGGGGTTCGGTGGTGCCTTTTTTCATTTTGCGCAGGAAATATTTCTCGAATGCGATCTTGGCGAGGTGAACCCACTTGCCTTCCTTGAACCAGTTGACGTTGCGCGGCGGAATTTGCGGGAGGGCGACGAAGGCGGCGCCGGTATCGCCGAAGTCGGCCAGGCAGATGGCGTTCCAGGTGGCTTTCTGGTCGGGCTTCTTGCCGTCGAGCACGGCGCGGATGTTGTGGGCGGCGGCACGCACCATGGTTTCGATCATGTAGCCGGTTTTCGGCGCGCCGGTGGGAACCGGGGTGGCTTCGACCGGGGGGATGGCGACGCAGACACCGACGCTGTAGATGTTGTTGAACTTGGGGTTGCGCTGGAATTCGTCGATGGTAATGAAGCCGCGCGGGTTGGTGAGGCCTTCGATGCCGAACACGGCGTCGATACCCTTGAAGGCGGGCAGCATCATCGAGTACTTGAAGGGCAGGACGTGTTCCTTCTTCACGCTGCCGTCGTCGTTGTGCTCGGCCACGTACATCTTGCCTTCCTCGACCTTGGTGACCTTGGCGTTGCAGATCCACTTCACATGACGATGGCGCATGGCGGATTCCATCAGGCCTTTCGAGTCGCCCACACCGCCGAGGCCGAGGTGGCCGATATAGGGCTCCGCGGTGACGAAGGTCATCGGCACCTTGCTGCGGATGCGGCGGCGGCGCAGATCGGTGTCCATGATGAAGGCGAATTCATAGGCGGGGCCGTAACAGGAAGCCCCCTGAACCGCGCCGACCACGATGGGACCGGGATCCTTGACGAACTCGTCCCAGGCTTTGCCGGCTTCCACGGCGTGGTCGACATGGCAGACCGAGCTGGTATGGCCCTTGGGGCCGAGGCCTTCCACTTCGTCGAAGGCGAGCTTGGGGCCGGTGGCGATGATCAGGAAGTCGTAGCCGACGACTCGGCCATCATCCAGTTCCAGTTCATTGCGATCCGGGTGGAGCCGTCGGCAGCCGCAGTTGATGAATTCGATGCCCTTCTTCTCCAGAAGCGGGCCGACTTCCAGGATGATGTCGTCGCGCGTGCGCCAGTTGACCGCGACCCAGGGGTTGGAGGGGGTGAACTGGAAGAAGGGGTGATTGGATACGACGGTGACGCTGTCTTCCGCGCGGGCCTCTTCGCGCATTTCATAGGCCATGGACATGCCGCCGATACCGGCGCCGAGAATGACGATGCGAGCCATTGAATGGTTACTCCTGATTTGATTGGTTTATTGCATTACCAGACGAACACGCGAGCCATGGCATCCAGGCCTTCTTCGACGAGTTTTTGCAGGTCTTCCGGGCAGTCCTCACGTTCCATCGCGAAGGTGGTGTAGGCGGACAGGCTTTTCAGGGCGCAGGCGATCTTGGCCACTTCGTTGGCGACCTCGGGGCTCATCGCCACGTCGGGTTGCAGGTTCCAGTTTTTTTTGTCTACGGTCATGTCTCCATCCTTGTGCTTGGGTAAGGGACTTACTTGTTGCAAGACCCATGCCATACGTTTTGCCAACGCGTTTACGCGGGCTCGCCGGTGACAAATGGCCGGCCCCAAGATATGTCATGACATAAAAGACATGTCTCGACTACGATGTGTCATGACAAAACCTGGAGATGTCATGCTGCCCGTCGACCTGCACAGCCTCATCGAAACCAACGAGCGTGCCTTCGTGGTGATCGACCACGATTACCGCATCGTCGCCGCCAATGCGGCTTATTGCCGCCAGTACGGCATGACACGCGAGGAGGTATTGCAGCGGCGTTGCCATGAGGTTTCCCATCACTCATCGCTGCCTTGTCATGAAAACGGTGAGCTATGTCCGCATCTCGCCTTGTTTGCCAGTGGCGAGGCGAGCGAGGTGCTGCACACCCATTACGACGGCGAGGGGCATGCCGCCCGCGCGCGCATCAAGGGCCATGCCATACACGGTCCGGACGGCCGCCTTTACCTGGGCGAAGTGGTCTATCCGCTGGAGGCGGAACTGCCGCTAGGCTGCGAGGAAATGCGCATGGTTGGCCACTCACCGGCTTTCCTGGCCTGCATCGACAACCTGGCGCGCACGGCGGCATCAGAGGCTTCCGTGCTGTTGTATGGCGAGAGTGGGGTTGGCAAAGAGTTGGCGGCGCGCTTTCTCCATGAACGCTCCTCTCGCGCCGGCAAACAATTCATCGCGATCAACTGCGCGGCGGTGCCGGAGGCGATGTTCGAGAACGAGTTGTTCGGCCATGAACGGGGCGCCTTCACCGGCAGCGCCGCGCTCAAGAAGGGGCTTTACGAACTCGCCGACGGCGGCACGCTGTTTCTCGACGAGGTGGCCGAGATTCCGCTGACCCAGCAGGCCAAGCTGCTGCGCGTGCTGGAAACCGGCGAGTTCCGCCGCGTCGGCGGTACCGTCACCCTGCGCGCCGATGTGCGCGTGGTTTCCGCCACCAACCGCAATCTGCTCGATTGGGTGGACCAGGACCGTTTCCGCGAGGATCTCTACTACCGCATCGCCGGCATCGATGTGTCCCTACCCGCCCTGCGCGAGCGGCGCGAGGACATTCCCGCCCTGGCCGAGGCGCTGCTCGCCCGCCTTTCCGGTCACGGCCACTCGCATTGCCATCTCGACAAGGCCGCCATCCAGAAATTAAAGAACTACGCCTTCCCCGGCAACGTGCGGGAGTTGCGCAACCTCTTGCAACGCGCGCTCCTGCACTGCCGCGACGGAGTGATCGGCGCGGAAGACATCGCGTTCCAGCAGGAGCTTCCCAACATAATGCCCACCGCCTTGCCTCGCCCCGCGCGCGCCAAACGCTCCGACCCCAGTCTGAAAGAGGCCGAGCAGGAATACATCCGCGACCTCCTCGCCCGCCACGACGGCCACCGCAGAACCGTGGCAGACCTTCTCGGCGTCAGCGAGCGCACCCTGTACCGCAAGCTCACGCGCCATGGTTTGAAGTAAATCGGAGTTGGGGCGACGCTGAATGTAGTGGGTTCTTAGATCGCGGCCGATCTGGATCGGCGACAGGCCGCCAGAAGTTCACGTCGTCGCCCGCGCGCGCAGCACCTTGATCTGGAACAGGGTATTGCGTTCGTCTTCTTCCAGGGCGGCGCGGATGTGATGCACGGTGGCCTGGTAGCGGGGAATGATGTTGTATTTCAGGGCGTTGACTCGCTTCTGGGTCTTGCGGCTTGCGGCGAGCAGGCGCCACAGGGCGTTTTCCGCCTCGCCCAGGCGAGCCAGGGTGATGGTGAGGTCGCGCAGGCGCAGGCGTGCTTCGTCGAAGCTGACATCGGTCCACATCAGACCCACCGGTTGCAGCGGCAGCGGCTCGGCCGAGACGCTGGGGTATTCCACACCGACGCTGGAACGGGCGACCACCTTCAATGCCACGGCAAGCTTCAGGCCGACCGAGGACTGGCGCAGCATCTGCCCGCCCATGCGCATCTGCACGATGCCCAGCCAGTGATAGGCCTCGGCCAGTTCCTTGATGGTCAGGGCGCGCAATTCGCGATACTGGGCCAGGCGTTCGTAAACCAGGCGGGTCAGCAGATCGCGCTTCTTCTCCAGCATCTGCCGACCCTGTTCAAGGAAACGCGCCTGACGGCCGACTTGCAACAGGGCGCTCTTGGTGGGGGGGACGGAGAGGCGTTTTTTCATGGCAGTTGTAGCGCCGGCTTCCAGCCGGCTTTTTCTCCAGCGAGTTGATGGGTTTCGCGGCGCTCTACCCATCCTACATATTGGTGGCTGACGCTCATGCCGCCCCCTTGTGGTACTTCGCCAACTCTTCTTCTGAAACCCGGATCAGGGCCTCCGCCGGCAGCATGGAAAGGAGGTCCCAGGCGAGATTGAGGGTTTCATGGACGCTGCGATCCTCATCCTCCCCCTGACCAATGAAACGGCGCTCGAAAGCCTCGGCGAATTCCAGCGTGCGGCGATCGGCATCACTCAATTCTTCGGCGCCGATGATCGCCGCCAGTCCACGTACTTCCAGCGCTTTGGCATAGCTGGCGAACAACTGGCTGGCGACGTGGGGGTGGTCCTCGCGGGTGAAGTTCTTGCCGACGCCGTCCTTCATCAGGCGCGACAACGAAGGCAGCACGGTGACCGGCGGATAGACGCCCTGGTTGGACAACTCGCGCCCGAGCACGATCTGGCCTTCGGTGATGTAGCCGGTGAGGTCGGGAATCGGGTGGGTGATGTCGTCGGAAGGCATGGACAACACCGGAATCATGGTGATGGAGCCGCGCCGGTTCTTGATCCGCCCCGCCCGCTCGTAGATTTCCGCGAGGTCGGAATAGAGATAGCCGGGATAACCCTTGCGCGCCGGCACGTCGCCGCGCAGCACGGCCACTTCGCGCAGCGCCTCGGCGTAGGCGGTCATGTCGGTCATCACCACCAGCACGTGGTAATCCAGATCGAAAGCCAGATATTCGGCGGCGGTGAGCGCCGCGCGCGGGGTGAGCAGGCGCTCGATCACCGGCTCGTCGGCGAGATTCAAAAACATCACCACCTTGTTGAGCACACCGCTTTCCTCGAAGCTTTCCTGGAAGAAGCGCGCGTCGGCGTGCGAGGCGCCGAAGGCGGCGAACACCACCACGAATTCCGAGGATTCCTCGCCCAGCAACTTGGCCTGGCGCACGATCTGCGCCGCCACCCGGTTATGCGGCAGACCGCCGCCGGAGAAGATCGGCAGCTTCTGGCCGCGGGTGAGCGAGTTCATGCCGTCGATGGCGGAAATCCCGGTCTGGATGAACTCGCGCGGGTAGGCGCGGGCGGCGGGGTTGAGCGGTTCGCCGTTGACGTCGCGGCGGTCGCCGGAAATGATCGGCGGACGCCCGTCGCGCGGCAGGCCGGCGCCGTTGAACACGCGGCCAAGAATGTCGCGCGACACCGGCAACTTGAACGGCTCATCCAGGAAGCGCACCCAGGTGCGCTCCAAATCGAGATCGTCAGTGCCCTCGAATACTTCCACCAACACGGCATCGTCGGCGGTGCGGATCACCAGGCCACTGCGCAGATTGCCGACGTGATCGCGCAATGACACCCGAGAGCCGGCGGAAACGCCGGGCACGCCGCCCATGACGACCAGACCGCCCTGAGCGGAGGTCGCGGTACGGAATTCGATGTTTTTCATGGCTTCACCATTTTTCAGGTGGTTTGCGGGAAGTGTGGAAGACCCGCAGGACTTCCAGCACGTCGCCCCGCACCCGGTACGGGATCAAATAGGGATAGTGTTGTACGACCAACTCCCGGGTACCCGGCACACGCCCGGGACGGCCGATGCCGGGCTGTTGGGCGAGGAGACTTACGGAAGAACGGATGTTCTGGAGCATGGCATCAGCGGCGTCGGGATTATTGTTGGCCAGGGTGTCCGCTTCCTGTTCAAGGTTGCGGCTCGCCTCGCGCAACCACTTAACCCGCATTCGCGCGCCCCTCGGGGGACCACTTGTTGAACACTCGCTCCATTTCTTCGTCCTCGACGAAATCTCCGGCGTCGGCTTCCACAAGTGCTTGCCGGATTTCCGCGACTTGCCAGCCTTCGTTCACTACATATTGGCGAATGGCCTCGGCGGCGATCCAGGAACGACTCCGACCGGTCGCCCCGGCCAGGGCATCCATTTGATCCTTCATTTCATCCGTTACGCGAACAGTAAGAACGCTGCTCATGGTGTACTCCTGATTGCAATGTATACATTCGAATCATATGTCATTCAGGGCTATTCGTAATCCAGCGCGATCTGCTCGAACTCGGCCGGAATCCGGGCAATTTTTTCCTTCAGCGCGGCGAGGTCGTCCGACTTGTGCTGGCTCTTCCAGCGCCGCGCCTGGGACAGGAGCGGCATCTGGATCAACCTTCTCGCCGGGGCGCCCAGCTTCACCAGCTTCATGCCTTGCCGGTAAATCTCCAGCAGCGCCGCGAGCAGGGCGTATTGCTTTTCCGGCGAGGCGAAGCTGTCGATTTCATCGGTGGCCGACTGCTGCAACAGGCCTTCCTTGATCAGGCCGGAGGCTTCCAGGGTCCAGCGTTGTTCACTGGAAAGCGCCTCGACGCCCACCAGGTTGACGATGCGCTGCAATTCTTCGGAGGCGGCGAGCAAGTCGAGCGCCTCGGCGCGCGCCGCTTCCCAGCCGGGATCGACGTTTTCCGCCCACCATTTGGCGGCGGAGGGCACATAACCGGAGAAGCTTTCCAGCCAGTCCACCGCCGGGTAATGGCGGGCATCGGCCAGTTCTTTCGACAAGGCCCAGAAGGTCTGGATGATTTCCTTGGTGTGGCTGGTGACCGGCTCGGAGAAGTCGCCGCCGGGGGGCGATACGGCGCCGATCAGGGTGACGGAACCGTGGTCGCCGGACAGGGTTTCCACCCGCCCCGCCCGCTCGTAGAAGGCCGCGAGACGCGAGCCGAGGTAGGCGGGATAGCCCTCCTCCACCGGCATCTGGCCGAGGCGGCCGGCCACTTCGCGCAGGGCTTCGGCCCAGCGGCTGGTGGAGTCGGCCACCATCACCACGTCGTAGCCCTGGTCGCGGAAATATTCGGCCAGGGTGATGCCGACATAAATGGAGGCTTCGCGCGCCACCACCGGCATGTTGGAGGTGTTGGCGACCAGCAGGGTGCGCTCCATCAGGGGCCGGCCGGTATGCGGGTCTTTCAGCTCGGGCATGAATTCGAGCACGTCGGTCAGTTCGTTGCCGCGCTCGCCGCAGCCCACGTAGATCACGATCTCGGCGTTGCACCAGCGCGCGATCTGCTGCTGCAACATGGTCTTGCCGGCGCCGAACGGGCCGGGAATGGCCGCCTTGCCGCCTTTCAGCAGCGGGTAGAAGGTATCCAGGATGCGCTGCCCGGTAATCAGCGGCTTCACCGCGTGGTCGCGCCGTTTGAACGGGCGCGGGATACGCACCGGCCAGCGGTGGAACATGCGCAACTTTTCGATGCGGCCATCGGGCAATTTCACCCGACCGATCACCTCGTCGATTTTGTAATCGCCTTCCGGCGCCAGATCCATGAGTTCGCCATGAATCAGGGGCGGGGTAAGGATGCGGTGCAGGATGGATTCGGTTTCCTGTACCGCGCCCAGCACATCGCCACCGTCGACATGGGTGGCGTTGCGGCGGTGCGGATCGGGCACGAAATGCCAGCGTTTCTCCCGAGGCAGAGAAGGAACAGCGACACCCCGGGCCATGCGGTCGCCGCTCTTTTCCCAGACCGCGTTCAATGGCCGCTGCACCCCGTCGAAAATGGCGTTGAGCAGGCCCGGGCCGAGTTCCACCGAGAGAGGCCAGCCCAGCCCTTCCGCCACTTCGCCGGGCCGCAGCCCCGCCGTATCTTCATAGAGCTGCGCCAGCGCGGTGTCGCCATCACGGCTGATCACCTCGCCCACCAGTCCGATCCGCCCCACCCGAACCTGCTCGCCGATCACGGTTTCCGGCAGTTGCAGCTTGACCAGGGGGCCGTTGATTTCAAGAATTTTGCCCATTTCTATTTCCTATCCGTGAAGGGTGGGAGCGTGGCTCCTCCCTTGAAAAGCTGTTTTCGCGTTTCCTGGTGATATGCGCGAAAGTCGATGGAAACGTGGTCTCCCCCTTTGGAAAAGGGGGGAACCCTTCTCAATGACCACAGCGGTTTTCACCTTTCAGCCTTTGCCATCTCAGCCATGCACCAGCGTCCCGAGATCGGGTGCGCTGGCGAACAGGCGTTCCATCGCCACTCTCGCCAACTCATCCGCCAGCCGCGACTGGCGGGCCTCGAAGGTCTGGTCGAGGCGGGCGCGGTTATCGGCCAAACGCACGCGGATACCACCCTCGCTGATCTGGGCGAGCGTGCTCAGTTCGACCTTGCGGCCCGGCGCGGCACGCTCGCTGATCCGCGCCCAATCCCGCGCCAGGCGGGGTTGATCCGCCGGCCGCGCTTCGGCCACCAGGTCGCCCGGCGGCAGGTCTTTCGCGGCGGCGGCAAGCCATTGCTCCAGTACCGCCAGATAGCGTTCGTCGTCGTCCACCAGTTCCTGAAACGCCATTTGCACACCGGACAGGGTGGCTTCGGTGAGCGCCCAGCGCAGCCGGTCCAGTTCGGCGGCAAGCCGGGTTTCCGCCGCCTGCGCCTGACGCCGCACGTGCTTCTCGGCTTCCACCTTGGCTGCCATCACCTCGCGTTCTTCCGCCAGCCGAATCTTGTCGGAGACCTCGTTCAGAATGCGCGCCTTGCCGGACTCGGCACGTTCGCGCTGTTCCCGCGCCAGACTTTCCGCCTGGCGGATCAAGGCCTGTTCCAGTTGGGTTACTTGTGCATCAGCGTCCATGTTCTTCTCCAAGCTCGCGCGGCCTTCATTTCAGCGCCTCCGGCCCCAGCACCGCGCGCACCACGTCATCGACGGCGGGGGCGTAGTCATGCGGCGCCGACAGCGGCGGCAGTTCGGTGACCACGATGCGGCCGCCTTCGTTGCGCAGGCGATCGAGCCAGTGGCCACCGGCATGAGCCAGATTAGACTCCAGCAAAACCAGCGCTTCACTGCCGTCCTTGGCCAGTTGCGCCAGAACTTCCTCGACCCGTGCCTGATCGGCGTCGGGATACACCTCGGCGCCGATCAGGCTGAAGCCCTCGGTCAATCCGGCGCTACCGAGCACGACCAAACGCGCGCTTCCGGAGGGAATTTCCGCTTCACGCCGCATGCCATACACCTAAATCTTGCCCAACATCAGGATGGACATGACCAAGCCATAAATCGCCACACCTTCGGCCAGGCCCATGTAGATCAGGGTACGGCCGAACATCTCGGGTTTCTCCGCGATCACCGCCAGCGCGGCGGAACCGACCGGGCCCAGGGCGATACCGGCGCCGATCGCGGCCAGGGCGGTAGGCAGGCCGATGCCGATCAGCGCCAGGCCCTTGCCCAGGGAAATCTCCATCGCGGCGCCGACTATCGGTTCCGCCGCCATCACTTCCTGAACCCCCATCATCAGCATGGATGCCAGGGCCAGGCCGAAAACCAGGAAATTCGCCAGCACACCTCCCTTTAACCAGTTTGGCGGGGGCAACCGGCGCGGCTTCAGTTCCAGCCATACGCCCGCGCCGATCGTGGCGACTACGGAAAAACCCATCAATGCGATCAGCCAGCTCATTTTTTTCTCCTATCAAGTTGTTCGCCGGGCCGCCCCAAGAACGACTTGGCCCCCTCGGGGGGCGGCTCGGGCGATTTTCCGAGCCGGGGGTACAGCTAAAAGCCAGATCAAATCAATCAAACCGTTACTTCACACCCACCAGCTTCAGCGGGACGAACTCGGTGCCATCGCCGCTGAAGAAACGGGAGAACCCTTCGTAATACATCAGGCGCAGCGCCTGGATCGCGACGATGCCGCCTTCCAGGACGATGATCACTACGTTGCCCAGGAAAATGGTGAACCAATGGCCCGTTGTACCCAGACCATTGGCGATGGTAAACACGGCCAGCGCCAAGGCCACATGGTTGAGGCTGAAAGCGGCCACCCGCATGAAGGACAGCGTGTTGGCAAACAGGTTGATCCCGGTTTCCAGCGTTTCGATGGCGGTCACCAGAGCACGCTCGCCCAGGCTGGCGCGGGTTTCCACCCACTTGAACACGGCAACCGTGGTGATGCCGAGCAAGGCCAGGCTCCAGGCCGGCGCGCTGAGGCCGGAAACCGCCGGCAGCCCGGCCTCTCCAGCCAGGCCGGCGGCCGCGCCGAGATAGAACAGCAGGCCGGCCAGGCCGGTGGAATCGAACAAGGCTTCCGCCACATGGCCCGCCGTGAGCTTGTTCCAGATGTTCGCCAGCAACGTGAAGACGATGAAGCCGACGCCAAACAGGATGGCCACCGTGAGAACGCGGATCGGATCATGCAAAGGCGAGAGCCAAACAGGGGTGAGCACATCCTCGTAGCCGAAAACGCTTCCGTAGAGCAGGCCGAAACCCATCGAGGCCACGCCGGCCGCGATGCCCACCCAGGCCACCTGTCCCAGCTTGCGATAAAGCAGCAGCGCGAGGACCAGGATCACGCCGCCGTGGCCGACGTCGCCGAACATGGCGCCGAACAACAAGAGATAGGTCAGCGCGAACAGCAAGGAAGGGTCGAACTCGCCATAGCGCGGAATACCGTAGCTTTTCACCAGCGGCACGAACGGCCGCAGCCAGACGGGATACTTGAGGAAGGAGGGAATTCGCCCGCGCTCGCTGGAATCAGGGTCCCGACTGGCGATCAGATAGCGGCTGGTGAAACGCTCCGCCAATGCCCGCCGCAGACGCGGCACCGCATCTTTGGGCACCCAGCCCGAGATGGAGACCAGTTGCCCTTTGCCGCGCAAGCCACCCAACGCGGTTTCCGCCAGGGGCCGGGCCAGCGCCAGCAACAGGCGGGCCTGTCCCAGCCACTCCCTCTGCTCGCCGACGCTTTGCACTTTCAGGTCACAGTATTGGGCCTCCGCGCCTTGCAGTCGCGCGGTCTCCCGCTCCAGGTATTTACCGGCGATTTCCGGGTGCGTCTGCAACTCCAGCGGAATCACCAGTTCACGCCAACCCGCCTGGGAAAGCACGCCGCCCAGTTCGCCGTTGGAACGTGGACCGGCGACCACGACAAAAGCCTGTTCGCCGGCCTGGTCGAACACCGTGAGCATGTAGCCGGCAAGTTGCAGGGCATCCTTGAGGCGTTTCACATTGGTCTTGGGAACCTGCCCGATTCGGCTATCGAGCAGACTATCGACCTTGAGCAGCCGGGAGACATCCACATCCAGGGTTTTCAGGCGCTCGAAGGTATCCCGCAGGGCCGCCAGGCGGTGCAAGTCTTCCTCGATTTTCTGCCCATGTTCCGCGCAGGCGGAACACTTCTGCCACAACTCCCGTAAACGATTGTTTATACCTTTCAGCTCGCGAAGATTCGGCGCGATGACATCCGGCGGAATGGGAGGAACCTCAAGATGGCCACAGAGTTCGCCAATCTTGGCCAGGCGGGCCTCGGCCTCCAGGTAGGTCTCGCGGTACTCGTCCCCCGGCGACTCCGGGAAGGACACGTTTTCATCCGCCGCCAGACCGAACAGGCCATGCCGCGCCAACAGCAGGGCCGCATCCTGCGCCTCGCTGGTCAGGCAGTAGAGAGTCACACGGGACATGGGCTGAGCGCGGAACATCAGTGGGTATCCAGTGCGAGTTGCCCGACTGTTTGCTCGATCATTACACCCGGCAAGCCCAGATTGCGGCCGCGCAGAATGGCGCGTACGCCGCGCAACTGGCGTTCACGCAGGATCAGATAGGCGAAGGCGCGGGCAATCGCGGGCGCATCGGAACGCAGCACCTTATCGGCCTCCTGTGCTGAGAAATGCTCCATGAGAGCGAAGACTTCGGGAATCGTGGCGGCACCGGCGAGTCTTTGCTTCATGCCTTCCGGCAAGGCGGCCAACACGTCCTCCAAGCTGGACAGTGCCGCGAGTTCCTTGAGCCTGGCACTGGACAAGCCATAGTGAGCGGCCACCAGCAGGTAATAGACTTGCGCGGGCGGCAACTTGTAGTTGAAGCGGTAACGCAGCAGCCAGACCAGATTGATGCGGTCGATCAGCGGCCCCGTCAATCGTCGTAGCGCGGGCCCGGTTTCCTTTTCCAGTTGTCGGGCGCGATGCGCCAAGCCTTCGTAGTAACTGCGATCGAGCGCGGCATCGAGCAGGAAGGGATCGTGGCTATCCTCGAATGCCTGCCTGGCCTGGCGCACGATGCCCGCGTAATGCCCGGATTCGAGGCGGCGCAGCAATTCCGCCACATCCTCGGCATGGGCCAGATCCCGCACCTCCAGACGACCGAAGGCGCCCATCGGGGTGAGCCGGTTGAGCAAGGCGGAGGGACGTTCGCCGGTCATCTTGCCGCGCAGCAGGGTCTTCAGATTGGTGACTTCAAAACGCTCGGTCCAATAAAGCAGGAATGCGCGCGCCGATCCGGTCAATGGACGCAGCAATACCAGTGTCTCGTCCAGCAACTGGGCGATGATGCTCTGTTCCAGCGAATGAAGATCGTTGCCGGGAATGAGGCCGGCCAGTTGCGCCAAGCCACCGTCCACCAACACCTGTGGAATTTCGGCCTCGGATGCCTTCAATAGCACCCTGAAATCTTCCGCCCGCCAGAGGCGGCCAGCGAAAAGGCTGACGCGGGTATTCAGATAGGCGGACACGACATCATCCAGCAGGCACCGAGATCAGGCGGTCGGATCGAGCAACAGATTCAGCGCGGCGTCGACCGCCTCCTGTTCGTGGCGCGAGGCCATCTCGCGCAAGTTGCGCTGTCGCTCCTCGTATTTCCGGGACAACTCGGCCACCGCCTGATCGGCGCGGCCGCCGGCTTCCTTCAGAAAAGGGGCGCGCAGATCCACGCGCCCGGATTCGAATCGCGCCTCGGCATCGCGCGCCGCCGCCAAGGCTTCATCAAGAATACGTTGCCGCTCAGCGCTGGCCGCATCGATGATGTCCTGCGCGCGAGCCTCGGCTTCCAGAAGACGTTTGAGTGAATCTTCCATTTTTGGCTTCTCGGCCTGTCAGTGGGTCTGTTTCGCTATCGGTTGATCGGGGCCGACACCATATTTGCGATGGCGTGCCCGACCCCAGGGACAGCCGCCGAGCGTCAATGCCAATTCGGCTTTCTGCACGGCAACCGCCCAGGGAATGCCATTTCTCGCGCGAGTGCAAATCGGACACCCATATTCGCAATACTCGGGGTCGTTCAGGTGAAGGATGGGCATCTTCCACCCGCCCCAACCGTAAATCTTGTGTTCAACTTCTCTACGTTCGGATGTCATTTCACACCTCCATACTCATCCCCTCCCGGGGAAGGGAGGGGCCTTATTTCACTTTCACTTGTACCAACTCCTCGCCATCCGGATCGGTCACATGCACCGCGCATGCAATGCACGGGTCAAAACTGTGGATGGTGCGCAGGATCTCGATCGGCTGCTTGGGATCATGCATGACATGGTTGTGTTGCAAAGCGGACTCGTAAGCACCGGGCTGGCCTTGCGCGTCGCGCGGACCGGCGTTCCAGGTGCTGGGCACCACGGCCTGGTAATTGCTGATCTTGCCGTCGTCGATCACGATCCAGTGGCTCAGGCCGCCGCGTGGGGCTTCCATCAGGCCGACGCCGTGCATGTGATTCGGCCAAGTGGACGGATCCCAGTATTGGTCGTTGAAGGTACGCACATCGCCGGCTTTGATGTTGGCCATCAAGTGATCGAACATGCCCTGCATGGAGTCGGCGAGCACCTTCGACTCCAGGCCGCGCGCGGCGGTACGGCCGAGGGTGGAGAACAGCGCGGTGACCGGCACATCGAGCGTCTTCAATGTGTAGTCGACCAGTTCCTTGGTCTGCGCGTGGCTGGCGGATTTCGTATCGGCATACATCAGCAGCACGCGCGCGAGCGGGCCGACTTCCATGGCCTTGCCCTGCCAGCGCGGTGATTTGAGCCAGGAGTATTTCTTCTCCACTTCCAGTTGCTCGTAGGGCGGCTTCGGGCCGGTGTAGTTGAGTTCGGTCTCGCCCTTGAACGGGTGCAGACCCTCGCCATCGCCGCCGCCGTACTTGTACCAGGAGTGGCTGACGAACTCCTGGATCTCGTCTTCCTTGTCCAGATCGATGGGATGGATGGTGGAAATGTCGTGGTTGAGGATGACGCCACGCGGGATGAGGTAGGAATCGGTGTCCCAGAAGGATTTGCCGGGCATGTCGCCGAACGACAGGAAGTTGCCGCCGGTATCGCCGATGCCGCCCCATTCCTTGTAGAAGGAGGCGATGGCGAGCAGATCTGGCACATAGACCTGATCGACGAATTCACGCATCTGCTTGATGACGTTCTGCACGATCTGCAAACCGACCATGTTGACCGCGGTGGCATCCTGGCCGCCGCGATAGTGCGGTCCCTTGCCCTGGCCGGGATGATCCACATGCACGGAAATGGCGGAAGGCACGCCGCCCACGACGAAGTTGGGGTGCGGGTTCTTGCCGCCGAAAATGGCGTGCAGCTTGACCACGTCGCGTTGCCAGGCGAGCGCTTCCAGATAGTGCGCCACGGCCATCAGGTTGGCTTCCGGCGGCAACTTGTATGCGGGGTGGCCCCAGTAGGCATTGGAGAAGATGCCCAACTGGCCCTGCTCGACGAAGGTTTTCACCTTTTTCTGCACGTCGGCGAAGTAGCCGGGCGAGGACTTGGCATAGCTGGAGATGCTCTGCGCCAACGCCGAGGTCGCCTTGGGATCGGCCTTCAGCGCGGACACCACGTCCACCCAGTCGAGCGCGTGCAGGTGATAGAAGTGCATGACGTGGTCATGCACATATTGCGCGGCAATCATCAGGTTGCGGATCAGTTCCGCGTTTTGCGGAATGGTGTAAGTGGGAATGGCCCGATGCAGCGCGTCTTCCACCGAGCGCACCGAGGCGATGCCGTGCACCAGGGTACAGACGCCGCAGATGCGCTGGGCAAAAGCCCAGGCGTCACGAGGATCGCGCCCGCGCAGGATGATCTCGATGCCGCGCACCATGGTGCCGGCGGAATAGGCGCTGGTGATCTTGCCGTCGGCATCGGTTTCCGCCTCGATGCGCAAATGGCCTTCAATACGGGTGATGGGGTCGACAACGACTCTTTGAGCGATGGCCATGGTCTGTTCCTCAACTATTCAAGAAATCTCTGAGGATGCGGTATTGCTCCTCGGTTTCACTGTTCTCGGTGCCCTCACCGATCGCGACGGTCTCGCAGGTGCGCGCCATGCGCGCCGACATGGCCGCTTCCCAGGCCAGGTTGTCGTCTTCGCCGGCGGGCCTGACGCAGGCCACCGCCGCCTTGGCGACGAAGTGGCCGGCCTGCGCGGTCCAGTCGGTTTCCTTGCCGCACTGGGTATAGCTTTCCACCCGGGCGGTGTTGGCCGCCTGGCAGGCCGCGCTCAGTTCCGCTTCGGTGACATCCTGGCGCCGCGCCAATTCGATGGCGGTCTTGAGGCGGAAATCACCGGAAAGCGGGAGCACCCGCTGCACGAATTGCGCGGCGACATGGCGTTGATGAGCGATCGGCAATCTGCCCAGTTGCGCCTTGAATTCCCTGTCATTGGTGGGCATGGCTTCAAGCTCCTTCCGACTTGGTCTGATCCGGGATGTGCTCGGCGATCATCTCGGTGAGGCCGATCACGGGAATATCCATCTGATAGTGCTCCAGACCCTCTTCCAGCACGATGCGGCAGTTGGCGCAGGCGGTGACCAGGCGATCCGGCTTGACCGCTTCCAACTGGGATTTCTTCATCTTGAAGGCCTCCAGGCGCAGTTCCTCGCCCTCCTCGATGGCCGAAGCGCCGCCACCGCCGCCGCAACACCAGTTCATGAAACCGGCGTCGGGCATTTCGACGAAGTCTTTCGCGACCATCTTCATCAGGTTGCGCTGCGGCTGGATGACGCCGCCGCGACGCGCCAACTGGCAGGGATCGTGGAAGGTCAGTTTGTCGGTCTCGAAGCCTTCGGTCTTGAGCAGGCCCTGTTCCTGGAACTCACCCAGCACCTCGATGATGTGCTTGACCTGGAAGGTGAACGGACGGCCGACCAGATTGGCGCCTTCCCATCTGAGCGCAGTGTAGGCATGGCCGCATTCCGGACTGATCACGGTCTTGACCTTGAGCTTTTCCGCGCCTTCGACGATGCGCGAAACGATCACCCTGGCGAGGTCCGAGTTGCCGATCTGCATGCCGGCGTTGGTGGCTTCGAAGGCGGTGGAACACAGCGTCCAGGTCTTGCCCGCCTGCTTCATGATCTTGGCGATGGCGCCCAGATATTCGGGGAAGTTGATGATTTCCATCGAGGACAACATGACCATGTACTCGGCGCCCTCGGCATCGAGCGGGATGGGAATCCCGTAGTCTTCCTCGACGTGCTTCATCTGCGCCTTCACAGCGGGTAGTTTCACGCCCATCGGACTGCCGATGGTGACGGTGCGGTTGACCGCGCCCTTGATCCCATCGGGGGCATGGCCGGCGGCCGACATGCCTTCGCGGAATTTGCGCACCATGTAGACGATGTCGTTGCCCACCGGGCAGACCACCGAGCAGCGGCCGCACAGAGTGCAGGAGTTGTAGACCAGTTCCTGCCACTCGCCCAGTTCGGCGTCGGTAACGGGCTTGGACAGGCCCACCATCTTTTTCAGCCGGCCGAGCAGGGTGTATTCCTGCTCATACAGGCGGCGCATGGGTTCCAGCTTGTGGATCGGCGTGTACTTGGGATCGCCGGTTTCCGTATAGAACAGGCAGGCTTCGGCGCACAGACCGCAATGCACACAACTGCTGAAATAACTGGCGATGGGCGCGTCGATGACTTCCTTGAGGACGCGCACGCCCTTTTCGAGAGAGGCGCTCATACCGCAACTCCTTTGTGACCGTTGACTTGCCCGTTGAACCAGCGCGACCCGAACAGCGTGACGGCATGGAACAGTTTGCTGAAAGGCAGCACCACGAGCAGGACCTCCACGCTCAGAATGTGCAGCGCCAGCATCGTGGTATAGGGCAACAGCAGGTGCTGCACCGCCATCCAGCCGGTCATCACGGGCAGGAAGGTCACCGCCCAGGTGAACCAGTCGCCGAAGGTGGAGAGGTAACGCTTCACCGGTTTGTTGATGCGATCCACCAGCACCACGACCATCGCCGCCATGGTCACCACCGCCGCCAGATCGATGAACTGGGAAGGCAACCCGGGCCAGGACAGTCCGGTCAGGCTATGAATCAACAGAATGTGGGGCGCGAACAGGAACACCACGATGCCCAGGCCGAAGTGGAAGGTGTAGCCGCCGATATAGCTGACGGGAGACTTTTTCAGCATGCCTTGGGGGGGCAGCGAACGCCGGAAGATGGTGTGCCAGCCGGAAGCTCCGGCGGCGCCGCGTGGCGCGGAGAGATCCTTCTTGCGGCCGAGGGAATAAATCTCGATCAGACGCCAGAACACCCCCAGCAGAAAGATGCCCACGGCGATATCCAGGCCCGGCCCGCGAACCCAGGTCAGTAGTTGAATTTCATTCATGATCATTTCTCCAGATCAGCCAGCGTGGTCGTCTCATGAGCCGACTTGGCCGCGCTCTTCTTGCCACGATTGACAAAACTCACCGCCACGCCAGCCACCGCGCCCACCGCGGCCGCCTTGCCCGCCAACTTCAGCGGGTTCGCCGGCATCGACAGGGCCTTGTAGAAACCGCCGCCGTCCCAGAAATCCGGTTCCGAGCAGCCCAGGCAGCCATGACCGGATTCCACCGGCCAGGAGGTGCCGCCGTTCCACTTCACCGTGGCGCAGGCGTTGTAAGTCACCGGCCCCTTGCAGCCCAGCTCGAACAGACACCAGCCGTTGCGCGCGCCTTCATCGTCGAAGGTCTTGGCGAACTTGCCCTGGTCGTAGAACGGGCGGCGATAGCAACGGTCGTGGATGGTTTCGCCGTAGAACGCTTTCGGGCGGCCATGCTGGTCGAGTTCCGGCAGGCTGCCGAAGGTGAGGAAGTGGGCCAGCACGCCGGTGATGACCGTCGGGATGGGCGGGCAACCGGGAATGTTGATGATGGGTTTGTCCTTGATGATGTCCGAGACGGACACCGCGCCGGTCGGATTCGGCTTGGCGTGAGGCAGGCCACCGTAGGCCGCGCAGGAGCCCATCGCGACGATGGCCGCCGCGCCTTTCGCCACTTCCTTGAGCGTATCCAGGTTGGATTTGCCGGCGATGCAGGAATAGGCGCCATCAAGGCCCAGAGGAATAGAACCGTCGACGATCAGCAGGTACTTGCCGTCGTTTGCCGCCATCGCGGCATGCAGCGCCTCTTCCGCCTGATGGCCGGCCGCGGCCATCAGGGTTTCCTGATAATCAAGCGAGATCACGTCGAAAATCAGGCCTTCCAGCGTGGGCGAATGTGAGCGGGTAATGGATTCCGTACAGCCCGTGCATTCCTGGAACGGCAACCAGATGACCGACGGCCGTTTGCTCGCCGCCGGGGCCGCCGCCATCGCTTCCGCCATCGCGCGACCCGCGGAAGGCGGCAACGCCATCATGGACGCCAGGGTGGCGCAATACTTCATGAACGAGCGACGGGTAACACCTTGCCGCGCGAGAGTTTCGATCAATGGACCTTGCATGATGTTTCGCCTCCTGGCTCGAGACACACTCAAACAACAACGGTTGATTCGGAACGGTTGCTTCAGCTTAGATCAGAAATCAGCAATTCAAGATGTTCTAATCCGAGAACTACATCGTCTTGATGTGCCTTCACCATGTCGGGCACGAAGGCCACTTCGAGGAACTCGGAAACGACCGCGCCCTTGGGGTTGCGGTGCGTCACCCACCAGACACCGGGACAGGCCGTCTCGTTCAAGCTGGACTCACCATCCGCATTCAGGTTGACGGCGATTTCGCCCTCACCCAGTTGTTCGCGCAGCCATTCCAGATCCGCCGGAGTGAGTGGCAGCGCCTGCAGATCGATAGCGGAGGTATCGCCGCTGGCCAGCAGGCGCCGCGCCATTTCGGCGATTTCGCGCAACAGGGCCGGCGCGTTGCCGGACAGTTCACCGGCACGCAGGCCGGGGGGGACGGCGACGACAGGGATCGCATCAAGCGGCATGATTCCAACTCCGCAGCAGTTTCAGGATGGCGGCACAGACGGGAGGAATGGCGGCGGCAACGGCGGGGGTGGGTTGCTCGCCCCAATCCATGATTTGTGGCTGAATCGCCAGCATCGCCCGCGTTTCCGGCCAGTGCCCGGCCAGGATGGCGATGGCGCGCAGATCGGTCAGCCCGACTTCATGCACGGTGGATTTGCGATTGCCCAGCAGGAAAGCATCCATCGCCTCGCCTTCCAGCAACACCCAGTCGCCCGGCTCACCCTTGATGTTGGCGGCATCGACCACAATCAGCGCTTCGGCGTCCTCGATCGGACCGGCCAGCGTGAACGACAGAGTGCCGCCGTCGAGCAGGGTTAGATCATCTATTGGGGGATGTTCAGCGGCCAACGCCGTTTCCAGCGCTTGCAGTACGTGAACCCCGACACCTTCGTCGGTAAGGAGGGTATTGCCTATGCCCAGAATCAGGGTTCGCATGATGTGGGTCAGGTTAGTTCGCACCTGCAGCAATTACAACTGAGTAAATAGCTCTGGTATTGCCAAAGCGCGCTTCATCCAGGAGGCCCGGCGATCCAGGAAGCCACCTGGATCGTTGCGCTAGAATTGCCACCAGTCCCGCACTTATGAATACAAGACCTCATGCAAAAACCCTGGTTATTGTTTGCTCAGATCGTCGCCGCCGTGGTGCTCGTCCTTGCCGCTCTACTAGCGCTGGACCGTCTGATCCCGGGCCTGCTGCCCGTTCCCGGGGATGGCATCATCATCCGTGAAGTGGCCAATAACGCAACATATGACGGCGCGGCACATCCGATTTCCACTTTTGCCGATGCCGCGGCCAAATCGCGCCCTTCCGTGGTCAACATTTTCACCAGCAAAGAAGTGCGCGCTCAACGCAATCCGCTCATGGACGACCCGGTATTTCGCCGTTTCTTCGGCGATCGCTTCAACGCCGACAACAACGCGAACAACAGGCCGCAACGGGTTTCCAACCTGGGCTCCGGGGTCATCGTCAGCAGCGACGGCTACATCCTCACCAATCACCATGTCGTCGAAGCCGCCGACGAAATCCAGGTCGCCCTGCCGGATGGCAAGACCCTGCCGGCCAAGGTAGTGGGCACCGATCCGGAAACCGACGTCGCCGTGCTCAAGGTTCAGCACACTCAGTTGCCGGCCATCACCTTCGCGAAACTGGACAACCTGCGTGTCGGCGACGTCGTTCTGGCGATCGGCAACCCGTTCGGAGTCGGCCAGACCGTGACCATGGGCATCGTCTCCGCGCTCGGCCGCAGCCACCTGGGCATCAATACTTTCGAGAACTACATTCAGACCGATGCCGCCATCAACCCGGGCAATTCCGGCGGCGCCCTGGTCGATGTCACCGGCAACCTGGTGGGCGTCAACACCGCGATTTTTTCGCGCAGCGGCGGCAGCCTGGGTATCGGTTTCGCCATTCCGGTTTCCATCGTGCGCCAAGTGATGGACCAGATCATCACGCACGGTGGCGTGACGCGCGGCTGGGTCGGCATCGAAGTTCAGGAAATCAGCCCCGAGATCGCGGAATCCTTCGGACTCAAATCGACCGATGGAGCGCTGATCGCCGGCGTCCTGCGTGGCGGACCCGCCGACCGCGCCGGCATCCATCCTGGTGATGTGCTGGTGGCCGTCAACGGCACGCCGGTCAAGGATTCCGTCTCGCTGCTCAACCTGATCGCCGCGCTGCCGCCGGGAAAAATCGCGCAACTGCGATTGCTCCGCGAGCAAACCGAAATGCAGGCGCTGGCGAAGGTGGAAAAGCGCCCTATGATGACCAAGCCGGCGCGCGAATAGCGTGTGATCTGGCCATCCCCCAGTTACGGGGGATGGCTAAAGTTCCTGGGGCTTCCGCCGATATGCGCGGCAGGAATTCACGCGCAAGGAACGGGTCATGCAGGTCATCATCGTCGACGACAATTCGCTCAATCTCAAGCTGATGGAAAGCCTGGTCAAGCGGGCCGGCGACTACACCCTCATGACCTTCCAGGATTCCGGCGAGGGGCTGGGCTGGTGTTTGAAACACACCCCGGACTTACTGATCGTCGATTTCATGATGCCGCCACCCGACGGCATGGAATTCATCCGCCGCTTCCGGGAAATTCCAGCCAATGCCGATGTCCCGGTACTCATGATCACCGCCGACCATGAAAGGGAAACCCGCTACGCCGCGCTGGAGACCGGCGCCAACGACTTCCTGACCAAACCCATCGACAGCGCCGAATTCCTTGCCCGCCTGCGCAACATGCTGGCTCTGCGGCGCAGCCAGAAGGCACTTTCCGATCGCGCCGCCTGGCTGGCGGAAAAAGTGACCGAGGCCACCGAGGAAATTCTCGACCGGGAGCGCGAAATGATCACGCGCTTATCGCGAGCGGCGGAATTCCGCGATCCGGAAACCGGCGCCCACATTCAGCGCATGTCCAACTATTCGCATCTGATCGCGCGGCAGCTTGGTCTGCCACATGAAGAACAGGAACTACTCCTGCGCGCCGCGCCGATGCACGATGTCGGCAAGATCGCCATCCGCGACGAAATTCTCTTGAAGCCCGGCCGCCTCGATCCGGCTGAATTCGAAATCATGAAAACCCATGCCGATAAGGGCTACGAACTGCTCTCCGGCAGCGCTTCCAGCCTGCTCGACACCGCCGCCCTGATCGCCCGGACGCATCACGAAAAATTCGATGGCGGCGGCTATCCGCAAGGCCTCGCGGGCGAGGACATTCCACTCTACGGTCGCATCGTCGCGGTAGCCGACGTATTCGACGCCCTCACCACCGAGCGACCCTACAAGAAAGCCTGGGAAATCGAGCACGCGGTGCGCTTCCTCGAGGAAGGCGCCGGCAGCCACTTCGACCCGGCCTGTGTCGACGCTTTCATCGCACAACTGAATAACATGCTGCTTATCCGCGCCCGCTTTCAGGATGAAGGTCCGGTCCTCGC
This sequence comes from uncultured Thiobacillus sp., assembly GCA_964542455.1. GTDB lineage: Bacteria > Pseudomonadota > Gammaproteobacteria > Burkholderiales > Thiobacillaceae > PFJX01. The sequence continues at coordinate 24,389 of CAZIUC010000032.1, forward strand.
GCAGCTTTGATGAAATCACCCGTCATGATTCGTCTGCTCGTCCTGTTGCTGTACATCCCTTCCGCCTGGGCCAGCCAGGTCTACACCCTGTCGGTGGTGCCGCAGTTCACGCCGGTGGATATCGGCCTGCGCTGGTCCCCCATGCTGACCTATCTGGAAAAGGAAGCCGGTATCAGGCTGCAATTGCGGATGATGGAACGTATCCCCAAATTCGAATCCGATTTTCTTGCCGGAATACCGGATCTCGTTTTTCTCAACCCCTACCACGCGGTCATGGCCATGAAGGCACACGGCTATATCCCCCTGGTGCGCGGCGGAGCCCTGCTCAACGGCATTCTGGTGGTGGATCGCAACGGCCCGATCAAGCGCCTCGCCGATCTCAACGGCAAGACACTGGCGTTCCCCTCCCCCAACGCTTTCGGCGCTTCCCTCTATATGCGCTCGTTGCTTGCCGAAAAGGAAAAGATCACTTTCAGGACGACTTATGTCGGCACCCACCAGAATGTCTATCGTCATGTACTGCTTGGTGAAGTGGCGGCAGGTGGCGGAGTCGGGGCCACTTTGGAGAAGGAATCGGCTGGCATGCAATCCCGGCTCACCGTGCTCTACACCACTCCCGGCGTCGCTTCGCATCCCCTTGCCGCGCATCCGAGGGTACCCGCCGAGGTCCGTGAACGCCTGACGGCGGCCCTGCTCAAACTCGACCGCGACCCGGCCGGCCGCAAACTACTGGCGGCGGTGGAACTGGACCACACCCTGGCCGCTGATTACGCGCGCGACTACGCCCCCCTGGAGAAACTGAAGCTGGGCCAATACACACAGATTGAAAAGTCCGGCGACAAGTAATAACGCCCCATCCGACTGATGCCAGCAATTTCTCCACACTTTCTGAAGCGTCTGCTGCCACGCCAGCTCACGCTGCAACTGGCACTATTCACCGCGCTGATGCTGGTCATCGCCATCGTCGGCCACACCCTCTACACCACGCTGCAACAAGCGGAGAAAGCAGAAGTCGCGCTACTGCAAAACATGAAGACCCAGTTGCGGAACCTGGCGGTATCCAGCGCGGGATTCCTGCTCACACGCGACTACAGCGCGGTCGAGCGCCTGTTGCTGCTTTCCGCCCATCACGCTGACATTCGCGCCTTGCGCGTGGTGGGCCCCAACCACCAGGTCGTCACCCAAGTGCTGCACGCGCCTGGCCAGGAACCGCGGGCCGTGTTCGACTTTCTCACCCTGTCCCCAGCCGCCGACCCACGAGCGATCTGGCTGGACGCGCGGGGAACCCCCCTTGCCGGCCACGCATTTACCTGGAAGGCTGATCGCCTGGTGCTTTGGCGATCCCTTGCCGAATACGGCTATGACGGCGCACTGCAGCTCGAGGTCGGCACCGACGCCCTGAAAGACGACCTCAGGAATCTAATTCGCGACGGTATTCTGGCCTCGCTTATCGCCGGCTCGCTCAGTGTCCTCCTCCTCATCGGCATACTCCACCGCCCGATTCGAGTAGTGCGCGAGGCCACCCACTTCGCCGGAGAACTCACCAGCAAACTGGGTGAGCAGATGCCCGAGTACAAAGGTGCCGCCGAAATCGAGGCACTGGTGCATGCACTCAATGAGACTTCGCTTTGGCTGTACGCCAAAGAAATGTCTCTGTCCGCCGCCAACCAGCGCATGGAAGCGGTGTTCGGCAACATTTCCGATGCCCTGCTCACGGTCAACGCCGACGCCATGGTGGAAAGCGCCAACGCCGCCGCCTGTAGCCTGTTCGGCTATGCGGAACATGAACTGGTGGGTCTGACCACCGCCCGCCTGCTGCCGGATTGGGAACAACTCGCCCCAGCAGACGGCGACGACAAGGTGCAGGCGGAAACCACCGCGTTACGCTCGAACGGGCACAGCTTTCCGGCCGACCTCACCCTTTCCCGCTTCAACCTCCATGGCATGCCCTACCGCATTGTCGTGGCGCGTGACATCAGCGAGCGCAAGCAGGCCGAGGATTCCATGCGCCAGGCACGCGACGCGGCCGAAAAAGCCAACCGCATGAAGAGCGAATTCCTGGCCAACATGAGCCACGAAATCCGCACTCCCATGAACGGCATCATCGGCATGACCGACCTGGCCCTGGACACCGACCTCAACCCGGAACAACGCGAATACCTGGATCTGGTCAAATCCTCCGCACAACATCTCCTGGGCATCATCAACGAAATCCTCGATTTCTCGAAAATCGAGGCTGGCAAGCTCACCCTCTCGCGGGAACCGTTCTCCCTGCGCCCCATGCTGGAAGAAACCCTGCGCGGCCTGGAAGTCCGGGCCAAGGAAAAGAACCTCGCCCTCACGCTGGAAATGGGCGATGAATTGCCCACGCACATCACCGCCGACCCCGGGCGCATCCGCCAGGTTCTGGTCAACCTGATCGGCAACGCCATCAAGTTCACCAGCGAGGGGGGCGTAAGCGTCAGCGTCGATCACGCGGGCCGCGAGCAGCCCGATTGCCTGCGCCTTTGCGTGAGTGACAGCGGCATCGGCATCGCACAGGAAAAGCTGGGATCCATTTTCGATGCTTTCACCCAGGCGGATGGCTCGATAACACGCAAATACGGCGGCACCGGCCTCGGCCTCACGATTTCCAGCAAACTGGTCGGCCTCATGGGCGGGCGCATCTGGGTGGAAAGCGAGGAAGGCCAGGGCACCCGCTTCCACTTCACCCTCCCCTACACCTCGCGGAACAGCGTGGAAAGCGGGGGCGAAACCGTCATCATTACCGGCCTCAATATTCTGCTCGCGGAGGAGAACCCGCTAAACCGCAAACTGGCCATCACCCTTCTGGAAAAACTGGGCCATCGCGTGCGTGTACTGGGAAGCGATGAAGCAGCGGTGGCCGCCTACGCCCCTGGTCGCTTCGACCTGATCCTGATGGACATGATGACGCCCGGCAGCGATGGCATGAACGCCCTCGACCAGTTCCGCGCGATGGATGCCGCGAATATGAACGGCGCGGGCCGGCGTACCCCCATCATTGCCATGACCTCCCAGAGCGAACGCCGCGACATCGAAGAGTTTCAGGAAGGCCGCGCCGATGGCTATGTCACCAAGCCCATCCGCTTCGACGAATTGAAGCGGGAAATCACGCGGGTCATCATGGCAACGTAGGCCCGTAGGATGTGGTTACCGAAGGGTAGGGGCTTCATCAGAGCGCAGCGAACCGCATCGACCTGGCTACAGACGGCGAATGGTTCGCCAGGAGCAGAAACATGAAAGGCATGATCTTCACGGAATTCATGGAAATGGTGGAAGCCACCTGGTCGCTGGACATGGTGGACACACTCATCGCGCGATCCAATATCGCTTCCGCTGGTGCCTATACCTCGGTGGGCACCTATCCGCATGAGGAAATGATTGCCCTGGTGGCCGCTCTGTCCCAGGAAACCGGTATCGCCGAACCTGACCTGATACGCGCTTTCGGTCAGCACCTGTTCGGCCGTTTCGCCCTCGCCTATCCGCGCTTTTTCCAAGGCATCGGCGGCAGCTTCACCTTCCTCGTCGGCCTGGAGAATCTGATCCATGCAGACGTTCGCAAGCTTTACCCGGACGCCGAACCACCTTCCTTTGAAGTAACGAAAACCGCCGGCAGCCTTATCCTGACCTACTTCTCGGAACACCCTTTCGTCGATCTCGCGCACGGACTCATCGAAGGCTGTGTGGCGCACTTCGACGAAGCCATGGAGGTGCGGCGCGAAGGGCCCGGCAACCTGCCCGGCGCGCAAGCCCGTTTCATACTCACTTTGAAGAGTTAAACCATGAGCGACTCCGTCTGGCAACCGCGCTTCGAACGTGAACGCAACGCCCGCAAACAAGCGGAACGCATCCTGGAAGAAAAGTCACTGGAGCTTTACCAGAGCAACCAGAGCCTGCGCCGCCTGGCTTCCGAACTCGATGCCATGATCCGCACGCGCACCACCGAACTGACCCGCGCCCTCGATGAAGCGGAACAGCAGAAGCGGGAACTCGCCAGCCTCAACCAACAACTCCATACGCAACATGACGAACTAGCCCTGGCGCGTCAGGGCGCGGAAGCCGCCAACCGCCTGAAAAGCGAATTTCTCGCCAACATGAGCCATGAAATCCGCACCCCCATGAACGGCATCATCGGCATGACCGATCTCGCCCTGGAAACGGACCTCAGCCGCGAACAACGCGAATATCTGATGCTGGTGAAAAACTCCACGGATCACCTGCTCACCATCATCAATGACATTCTCGACTTCTCCAAGATCGAAGCCGGCAAACTGGACATCCAGGAAATCCCCTTCGACCTCATCGATCTGGTCGGCGAAACCCTCAAATCACTCGCCCCGCGCGCCGCCCTCAAAGATCTGGAACTCGGCTACGACCTCGGCGAAGGCACGCCCCGCTTCGTCAGCGGCGACCCGGCGCGTCTGAAACAGATCTTGATCAACCTGCTCGGCAACGCCATCAAGTTCACCGAGCACGGCGAAGTCGGCCTTTCCCTGGTCAATTGCGCCAATCCCGCGCAACGGGAAGGCATCTGCCTCGAATTCCACATTCACGACACCGGCATCGGCATCGCCCTGGAACAACAGGCCGACATCTTCTCCGCATTCGCCCAGGCGGACGGCCAGGTCACTCGCAAGTATGGCGGAACGGGCCTGGGGCTCACCATCACCAAACAGCTCATCGAAATGATGGGCGGGTCGATACAGGTGGAAAGCACGGTCGGCCAGGGCTCCCACTTCATCTTCCACATCTGGCTACAAGCCGCCGAAGAACCGGAAGAAATCGCCCATCAGGAAGCCAGCCTCAAACAAGCGCGCGTGCTCGTGGTGGACGACCATCCCACCAACCTGCACGTCATGAGCCTCATGCTCAAACACCTGCATATCCGCCACGACCTCGCCACCGATGGCGGCGACGCTTTGCTCAGGCTGGAGCAGGCGCGCGCGCGGAGTGACCCCTACCACCTTATCCTGCTCGACGCCCGCATGCCCGGCATGGACGGCTTCGCGGTGGCCCAGGAAGTACGCAGCGACCCGCGCCACGCCGCCACCCGCCTGCTCATGCTGACCTCCGCCGGACTGCGCGGTGACGCCGCCCGCTGCAAGGAACTCGGCCTCAACGCCTACCTCAGCAAACCCATCGCCCTCGCCGAATTGCGAGCAGCCATGGAAGCCGCGATCAGCAAAATCCCAGGCCAGAACGACGGCGACCGTCTGATTACCCGCCACAGCCTGCGCGAAGAGCGCCGCAAATACGCCATCCTGCTCGCCGAAGACAACCCGGTGAACCAGAAACTGGCGGTCAAACTCCTGGAAAAACAGGGTCATACGGTCAACGTCGCCGACAACGGCCAGCTTGCCCTGGAAGCCTGGCGCCGGGGGGGACACGACCTAGTGCTGATGGACATGATGATGCCGGAGATGGACGGTCTCGAAGCCACCCGCCGCATTCGCGCGGAAGAACAGAGCCGAGTTCACCCCAATGAGCACCCCAATGAGCACCCCAATGAGCACATCCCCATCATCGCCATGACCGCCAACGCCATGCAGGGCGACCGCGAACGCTGCCTGGAAGCCGGCATGGACGGCTACGTCTCGAAACCGGTCAAACCCGAAGTTCTGTACCAGGAAATCGAGCGCGTGCTTGACGCACCGACCGGTGCGAGCATTGGAGGTGGTGGTGGCATCCCCGCCCCCGCCCAGGAGGCGGAAGAAGGTTTACCGATCTACGACCGCGGCGATGCCCTCTCGCGCATCGCCGACGACGAAGAACTCCTTGCCACCCTGATCGAAATGTTCGTCGCCGACGCGCCCAACTATCTCGACGCAATCGACACCGCCCTGCAAGCCGCCGACTGGCCCCTCCTCACCCGCGCCGCGCACACCCTCAAAGGGGTGCTCGCCACCTTCTCCGCGCGCCGCGGCGAAGCCTGCGCCCGCATCCTGGAAACCGCCGCCAAAGCCGCCGACACGGCCGAATGCGGCAAACAAGCCGCACAAGCCCGGATCGAAGTCGAAGCCTTCCTGCAAGCCATCAAGTAAGCCGCATGTAGCGCCGGCATCCCTGCCGGCGTTTTTTTGCCAACAACAGCATCCGGCAAGGATGCCGGCGCCACACGTCCCCCACTCTGAAAATTGGCATCTACGCCGTGCGTGGCTATGGCAATTTATGCCATTTCGCGCTGAACCCGCTGCCAGCAAGGCTTCCGGTATGGCGCACCTGGTGAGCCACTGGGTATGGCACGATGGCCGCAATCGACGTGCAAACCAATCGGAGATCAGATAAAAACCCAATGACTAGAAAAAACCATTACGACCACTCATAGGGGGGAAACACCAATGGGCATGTTTGACACCTTCCACATCCACCACCAGTCGCGTGAACTGGCGGTGCAAAGCAAGCAGTTCGCCAACGTCCTGAACCACTACCTACCAGGCGACTTCGTCGCCCGAGACGAAACCGAAGCCCGCAGCGCCGCCGAAGTCATTGGCAAACTATGGCAATCCCCCGAACGCCAGGCCGAAGCCCTCCAACACCACGCCCATGCGCACTATCAGGCGCGTATCACCCAACAACACGCCCTGGACCGAATCAGCCGACTGCTGCATGACCACGTCGAATGGCAAGAACGCGAAGCCAAGGGGGAAGCGGACACCCGCATGTTCGGATTCATGCGCCATGACTTCAGCAAAGAAACCTGGGACTGGGCCATCGCGCGCCTGCTGCTGGAACTGCCGGAATATCGGAAGCGGGTTCCGGCGGGGTATGCGGTGGGGGCGGAGGTGGAAGCGGCAAATTTGGGGAGTGAAGAAAAGCCATGAATGACCAGCACCGCCCCGTCTACGCACATACACCGCCTAAAGGTTCTACCCAGTGGCACTTGCTTGACGAGCATTTGCTTCAAGTTGCCAGTAGAGCCAGCAATTTCGCCAAAGTGTTCAATGCCTCCGAAATTGCTTATCTCCTGGGGCTTTGGCATGACCTGGGCAAGCTGAATCCAGAATTCCAGAACTATCTCATCGCCCAGTACGAAGGCCGACAGCATCCCTCCATCCCGCACGCAATCTGGGGTGCGGCTTTGGCATACCGGCTATTCAGCCAAGGACGTTGGCAGGAAATCGCCTTACCGATTCTTGGTCATCACGCAGGCTTGCATGACATGGGAGACGCCAGCGCCAAACTGTGCCAGTTCCTTCAGCAGCAGCCCAATTGCCTCCTGACCATGAAAGAGGCGTTGAAGAATCTGAATGCGTCAGTTCCCAACTTCAAGCTTCCTGACCTGATACCGCACCGGCGGGAGTTTTTCATCCGTATGACTTTCTCCGCCTTGGTGGATGCCGATTATCTGGACACGGAATCCCATTTCAATCCAGTCCAAGCAGAACGACGGGCCCAATACCCATCACTGGACACTCTTTGGGAGAAGCTGCAAACCGCCCAGCAAGACATCATCAATGACGCCACCCCGGTCAATCGCATCCGCCGTGAGGTCTACGAAGCCTGCCTCCAATCTGCCCTTTTGCCACCCGGACTTTTCCGGCTCACCGTCCCGACAGGCGGCGGCAAGACGCGTAGCGGTTTGGCTTTCGCTTTACGACACGCTCTTGAAAACACTCTGAGGCGTGTCGTTGTCGCCATCCCCTACACCAGCATTACCACCCAGACGGCCCAAACCTACCGGGACATCCTGGGCGAGGATGCCCTGCTGGAGCATCACTCCGCCGTTCCTTTACCGGACGACACCAGCGACCGGCAGGACACGGACTACATGCGGCGGAAACTGGCCAGCGAGAACTGGGACGCCCCCTTGATTGTGACCACCACGGTTCAACTCTTTGAGAGTCTGTTCGCCAATCACCCTGGAAAAGTGCGCAAGCTGCATCGGCTGGCTCGCGCAGTAATCATCTTGGATGAAGTGCAAACCCTACCGCCGGAATTGCTCACGCCAACCCTAGACGTCTTGAAGCTGCTGACCACCCCCGTCGAGGCCGGTGGCTATGGGGCAACCGTGGTGCTCTGCACCGCCACCCAGCCGGCCTTCGAAGACAGCCGCTGGCTGGAGGCCTTTCAGGGAACCGAGATACAGGAAATCGTCCCGGACTATCGCCGCCATTTTGCTGAACTGGAGCAGCTTGGGCGGGTGTCCTATTCCCGTCGCCCTGGCAAAATGGAATGGCATGAACTGGCTGGGGAAATCCGCCAACGCGAACAGATTCTTGTCGTGCTCAACACACGCAAAAACGCCCTGGCCTTGTTGGATGCCCTCGGCAAAGCACCCGATGTTTTCCATCTCTCAACCTTGCTTTGTGGCGCTCACCGACAAAACATTCTGGCGGAAGTCAAGGTCAGGCTTGATTTGAATAACCCTCAGCCGGTTCGACTCATCAGCACCCAAGTCGTGGAAGCGGGTGTGGACCTGGATTTCCCTGAAGTATGGCGGGCGACCGGCCCGCTTGACCGCATCGTTCAAGCTGCCGGACGCTGCAACCGGGAGGGGCTGCGAGCCACCGGCAAGGTTGTCATTTTCGATCCGGTCGAAGGTGGCGCTCCTCGCGGCCCGTACAAGGTTGGCATGGAACAAGCGAATTTCCTGCTGGAAACGCAGCCCATCGACCGATTGCATGACCCTGAAATCTTCCGTGACTATTTCAAGCGAGTCTTCGACATCGTCGACACCGACAGGAAACGCATCCAGTCCTACAGGGCGGAACTAAACCACCCGGAAGTTGCGCGCCGCTACCGACTCATCGAATCGGATACCGTTACAGTTGTCGCGCCTTATGGAGAAGGGTTGCAACGGCTGGAAGACTGGAAGATCGCCCCTACGCAACGCAACTGGCAGCAGCTCCAACCCTATCTGGTTAACCTGTTCCGGCACGAAGTCCAAAAAAAACAGGAATGGCTCGAACCCGTCACGCCCGATCTGTATGTATGGACGGGGGGATATGACAACACACTGGGTCTGATTGAGGGGTTCAGCGACCCCGCCGACCTGATGGTCTAGGAGGCAACATGCAACAAACTGGCAAGGTACGACTCAAGGTTTGGGGCGATTACGCCTGCTTTTCCAGGCCTGAATTCAAGGTGGAACGTGTGTCCTACCCGGTTATCACCCCCAGCGCGGCGCGGGGTGTGCTGGAGGCAGTTTTCTGGAAACCAGAATTTCGCTACGAGATTCGACACATCGGCATCCTCAAATTGGGTACACAGACCGTGATCCTGCGCAACGAACTAGAAGATCGGCAGGGCAACAAACCCATCTTCATCGAAGACAAGCGACAACAGCGGTCCAGCCTCATCCTCAAGGATGTCGAGTACCTGATCGAGGCCGATGCGGTACTCCGCCCCCACGCCACCGAGCCCATCGGCAAATACCTCGACCAGTTCAACCGCAAGGCGGAAAAAGGCCAGTGCCACCACACGCCCTATCTGGGTACGCGCGAATTCGCCGCCGCTTTTGAACCCGCCAATGGCGATAACCCACTACCGCTTGATCTGACTATTGGTTCCATGTTGTTCGATATTGCGTTCGTCGAGGATGCCAGCCGTGTCGAGATGGAATTCAAACGCCCAAAACGGGATGAACCGGCAAAGGGGTATGCGCAGGCGTTGTTCTTCGATGCAACAGTAAAGGAAGGATGGCTAGAAGTACCTCCCGAGCAATACGGGGCGCTTTACCGCTTGGAGGGTGGTCATGTTTAGTGAGTTAGTCAGGCTTGGGAGAGAACTTGAACAACAAGACAAGTTGCCACCCGCCGGTTTCTATGAGTATGGCGAGCCAATTAAATGGTACGTAGCCCTTTGGCCTGACCGAGCATGTCTAGTCGGAACAGAGCAGTCCATTCCTCGGCCCTACGGTGGTCGAACTTCAGATATGGAGGCTCACCTCCTCGCGGACGAAGCAGGGTATGCCCTTGGTATTCAAAAAACGAAGGGTGGAGGTGAAGACAAGCGTGCGGGAGACAAGCACCAGCAGTTCAAGAATCTGATTAAGGGCTTTCTCGCCTGGGATGGCCTGACAGACACTTCTTTACGGGAAGCACTTGGCTGGTTAATGAACGCGCTCGACCGACCAGACGTCTCGACAGATTCACGCATTGGGGAAATCCTGAGTAAGGACTGGGTTTCCTTTAAACCAGAAGCTGGTCCACTCGCAGGACAGCATCTATTCGAGCATGAGTTGGCAAAGGCCTATTGGATCGAGGTGATGCAAGCGCGCTGTGCCCCTGGAGACAAAAAGAACAAACGGATAGTTATTGGACAGTGCGCAACTTGCGGAGGAAACAATCTTCCCCTGATTGGAAAGATACCTCTCGGCGTCAAGTTGGCTGGCGTAACACCACTTCATTCACTGAACGCAGATGCCTTCACTTCATTCCAGTCTGGCGCCGACAACTTCAAGCAGGCCCACCTCGGTCTCTGTTTTACTTGCGGCGATACCGCTTCACGGGCGTTCAACTACTTGAGCCAGTCCGAGCAACATCGGAAGACCCTGGCCTACGACAAGGACAAACGTGACAGCCTTGCCAACCAAATTGCCTTGTTCTGGCTGAAAGCCCCGTCGCCGGTCATGGTCGGTGAGGTGGAAATAGATCTGGATGACCTCGATGCCAGGTTAGGCACGATACTGTCCGAAGCCCATAGCAAGGATGTGGCACCCCAGGCCACACTCTCGCAACTCGCCGACTTGCTCAAGCTTCCCTGGAAACCCAAAGACTCTTCTTTGAGACTTGATGATTACGGCTTCTATCTGGCGGTCCTATCCCCAAATGTCGGACGGGTCGCGCTACGGGAGTGGATTGCTGACTCTCTTGAAATGATAAAAGGGCGACTGAACGTTTTCCTGGAAAGCACTCGTATAGTCTCCCCCTGGGGTGATACCTCGCGCCCGTTTTCCATCGCCGCCCTGCTCCAGGCAATCGAGGCCAAGAACCCCAATTTCACACGCGGTCTATTGCGCACCGCCTATCTTGGTCATCTGCCCCCGGTTGGCTTACTGCCGGCAGCGGTAAACGCATTCCGTAACCCCAATACCCTGCAAAACTCTAAACAAGACCCCAAGGAGACTTGGCGACAGCATGCCCTCGCCAGTCTTTTCAAACTCGTCCTTTATTTCGGAACCAAGGAGGTAAACACAATGAATGAGCACGATCCGAATAACCGTGGCCCTGCCTATCTGTGTGGCACGCTCCTGGCAATCCTCGAAGAAGCCCAGCAGAAATCACACTTCATCAAGCACAAAAGCCGGCTGGATACGACCATCGTCAATCGTTTCTATGGCTCGGTATCCACAGCGCCGGGCGTCAATTTTGGTGGCCTGATCCGTCTAGCCGCCACAGCGCACCTTCCGGACGTTGGCAAGGACATCAACATCTTGGTAGAGGATGTCATGACCAAACTAGATGAGGTTGGCGGCTTCCCGGATACCCTTACCCTCGCCCAGCAGGCTGAATTCGGCCTGGGTTTCTATCACCAGCGCGCCAAATTCCGCGCCGACCGGCCTGTCAAAAACAAACAAACCGAAGGAGATCAGCCATGAGCCACACCGACCCGACCAAGCGTCACGAATTCGTCCTGCTCTTCGATGTCAAGAGCGGCAACCCAAATGGCGACCCCGATGGTGGAAACCTGCCCCGAGTTGATCCTCAGACCATGCATGGCCTAGTGACGGATGTCGCACTAAAACGCAAGGTGCGTGATTACGTCCAGATGATTCATGGCACACCCATCTTCATCCAAAGCAAGGTGGCGCTGAATAAGCTCATTTACGATTCATTCGATGTTAAGCCGTTGCAGGTGCCGCTATCGGAAGCTGAACTAGAAGATCAGGAGTTGTTGGCGACACTGCATGGCAAATCCGACTCCGGGTTTCTGGTGGAAGGGGGAGCGCTCATGTTCTCCGGCGAAACAATAAAGAAAGCCGACATCACCAAGCTGCTATGCGCCGAGATTGACGAAGGGAGCAAAGAACTTCTCAAGAAACTGAAAGAACTGGCAAAACGCCTCGGAGATGCAGGCAGGGACGGAAGAGGCAATGCGATCACCCAGGAAACGCGGGATTCGGCCCGCGACAAGTTGTGCGAGAAGTATTTTGATATTCGTATGTTCGGCGCTGTGCTAGCAACGGGTTTAAACGCTGGACAAGTGCGTGGACCAGTACAGCTTACGTTTGCCCGTTCCATTGACCCCGTGTTTCCAATGGATATACCCATTACCAGACAAGCTCGCACCACTGCCGAGCGAATGAAAACGGGTACTACCGAAATGGGGCGAAAAACCCTCATCCCCTATGGACTCTACCGCGCACATGGCTACTTCAATCCCTACTTGGCGCCAACAACGGGAGTAACTCAGTCTGATCTAGAGTCCCTATGGGAAGCGCTCGCCGACTTATTCCGTAACTTCCAATCGGCAAGCAGCGGTGAGCGTAGCGTCCAAGGGCTGTATGTTTTTACTCACGACAATCCAAAAGGCAACGCCCCGGCCCACAAACTCTTCGACCTGATTCACCCCGAGTTGACGAACAAGACCAAGCCCTCCCGCGATTTCACCGACTACCAGGTCACCGCACCTCCAGAAGGCAAACTCGAAGCCTTCCCCGGTGTCGAACTACGCATCCTTTGCTCATAAGGAACATCCATGACCAACTGGAAAGACCACATCGTCGTCGACCCGGCCATCCTGGTCGGCAAGCCAACCATCAAGGGCACTCGGATTTCCGTCGAACTGATTCTGGACCGGGCATCCGACGGCTGGACGATGGAGGACATCCTGTCCGCTTACCCAACCATCACCCGTGAGGACGTGCTGGCCGCGCTTTCATTCGCCGCCGAATTGTTCAAGGAGGAGACCTTTGTCGCCATCAACAAGGTGGCGGCGTGAAGCCTCGTCTCCTGCTTAACGAAAACTTTCCTGTCCCAGCCACAGGGGTGTTGCGTGCAGCCGGCCTGGACATCTTAGCTATCGGCGAATGCTGTTCCGGCTGGGACGATGAACGAGTCATGGCATTGGCGGTAGCGGAACAGCGTTGGTTGATCACGTTTGACCGCGACTATGGCGAACTGATTTTCCGTCGCGGCTTGCCTGCACCACCCGCCGTAACCCTGCTTCGCCCGCCGTCCTATCGTCCGACCGAGCCCGCGCGGTGGATCATCAGGATGGTCGAGGATGCTGACATGCACGCAGGGAAGTTCGTCGTGTTCGATGGTGCGACATTCCGCTCCAGGCCGCTTCGGGCCGCCACGCCATGAGTTCAGAGAGCGCACGAGCTCGAGTTCGTCCCAAGGAATCTCACTCGCCAGCCTTGCGTATTTTTTCTCGGATTTCCGCCATCACCAGTTCACTGGGTATGAACTCAACCGGGCCGGCGTCCATTTCTGCAACCCGTCTGGCGATTTCAGCATCCCAGGCGGCTTCCACCTCTTCGCGCGGGCAGGCGCTGATCCAGAGCAAATCCGCCAGATCGGCGCGCTCCTCGGGTGACAGTTTCATGGCCTCGACCTTGATTTGTTCGAATGTGAGGGACATGGCAGAACTCCAAGAATGTATGCCGAAGGGACTACGGAAGCCAAAGGTACGCCATGCCTGACCCAGTGATCAACGCTGACCCCATCCCCCTCGCCGCCCTCCAGCACTGGGCCTACTGCCCGCGCCAGTGCGGGTTGATTCATCTGGAACAGGCGTTCGAGGACAACCTTCACACCGCGCGCGGCCAGGCGGTGCATCACCTGGTCGATACGCCCGGCTATGAGATGAAGGCGGGCGTAAAGGTGGAACGCGCCCTGCCCCTCTGGTCAGACCGGCTGGGACTGATCGGCAAGGCCGATCTGGTCGAATTTCACTCGGACGGCACGGTGTTCCCGGTGGAATTCAAGCACGGTCCCAAACGACAGAAGTTGTATGACGACCTGCAACTCGCCGCCCAGGCGCTCTGTCTGGAAGACATGCTCGGCCGCCCGGTGCCGCGCGGCGCGATCTACCACGCCAGCAGCCATCGCCGGCGCGAGGTCGCCATCACGCCGGCCTTGCGCGTGTTGGTAACCGAAACCGCCAACTCCATCCGCGCCATGCTGGCCTCCGGCACCTTGCCGGCGCCCGTGAACGACGCGCGCTGCCGGGAATGTTCGTTGAAGGAGATTTGCCAGCCGGAGGCGCTGACCGGCAAAGCCCGCTGGGAGCGGCTGGCCGCCGGACTTTATGTGATTGACGACGCGGAGGTCAGCCGATGAGGCGGGAGAGAAATTGCGCCGGGCTCAGGATTTTCACGCCGCAATCGGCGGGAAAGTGTCGCGCGTTGCCGGTGACGATGGGACAGCCTGCTCTCAGGGCGGTGGCGATGAAGGGGGCATCGCTAGGGTCGGGTAGGTTGCCGGTGGCGATGCTCGCGGGGCGAACATGCAGCGCCAGGGCTTCCATGTCTGCGAGCAGGTCATCTACCCAATCCTGCGGAAAGTTGAAACGCGGCCTGCGCAGCACCTCCGCGTATTCGTCCCGGATGGCGGCGCTCACCACGGGCGTCAGTTCCAGGGTGCGAATCTTTGCGACCAACTGGCCTGGCACGCCTTCCCGATTGATGGAGGCCGAAACCAGGACGTTGGTATCAATGACCGCCAGCATTACGCTCACGCCTTTCCTTACGCACCAGGGCGATTTCGGCGTCGATCTCATCCATCGTTATGCCGCTCAAGCCTTGCTCTTCGGCGTGTTCCTGCATCTTGCGCAGTGTGGCTTCGAAGCGCTGGCCTCGCACCGCCCGCAACATGCTCTCCAACTCCTCCGGCTTGGTATTCAACAACAAGGCGAACGGCTTGCCGTTGCGGGTAATCACCACCTCTTCACCCGCCTCGATCTTCGCCCACACCTTGGCCGATTCAGCTCGCAATTCACGCACGGTGACAAAATCCATGACACGCTCCTGTACACAATCGTAGGCACAGTATAGCCATGCACACCCTGCAAAACACCCTCTATGTGATGACGCCCCACGCATACGCGCACCTGGAAAACGCCACCGTGCGCATAGATGTGGATCACGAGAAACGCCTGCAAGTACCGCTGCATCACCTTGCCGGCCTGGTCACCTTCGGCAATGTCATGGTTTCGCCCGCGCTCATGCACCGCCTGGCCGACGAAGGCAAATCCCTGGTGCTGCTGAATGAACACGGCCGCTTCAAGGCGCGGATGGAAGGCCCCGTCTCCGGCAACATCCTGCTGCGCCAGGCTCAGCACAAAGCCGCGATTGAGCCCACCGCCACGTTGGAGCATGCCCGCGCCTGCGTCGCCGGTAAGCTCAAGAACAGCCGAGTCACCTTGCAACGCGGCGCCCGCGAAGCTGCCGATAGCGGGGAGGCCGCACAACTCGGCCGCGCCGCCGACAACCTTGCCGCCTCATTGCGTTCGGCGGCGGTGGCGAGCAACCTGGACGAACTGCGCGGCGTCGAAGGCGAGGCCGCGCGCGGCTACTTCGCCGCCCTCAACAGCATCGTCAAACCGCAGATGCGGGAACACTTCGTACTCGACGGCCGCAGCCGTCGCCCACCGCTGGACCGCTTCAACGCGCTGATTTCCTTCCTCTACGCCATGCTCATGAACGACTGCCGTTCCGCTCTGGAAGCCGTCGGCCTCGACCCGCAACTTGGCTTCCTCCACGCCGTGCGGCCCGGCCGCGCCGCGCTTGCCCTGGATTTACAGGAAGAATTCCGCTCCGTGCTGGCCGACCGCCTCGCCCTCACTCTCATCAACCGGGGCCAGGTCGCAGCCGGCGACTTTGAAATCCGCGAAGGTGGCGCCGTCACGCTGGGAGAAAAAGGGCGCCGCGCCGTCGTTACCGCCTGGCAAGAACGCAAACAGGAAGAAATCACCCACCCGCTACTGGAAAGCAAAATACCCATCGGCCTGCTCCCCCTTGTGCAAGCCCGCCTGATGGCGCGCGCCATCCGAGGCGAGATGAATGGCTACCTGCCATTCATTTCCAGGTAAGCCATGCTCATCATCGTCACCTACGACGTCTCCACCGAAACCGCCGCTGGCCGCAAACGCCTGCGCCGCGTCGCCAAAGCCTGCGAAAGCATGGGTCAGCGCGTGCAGAAATCCGTATTTGAATGCCAAGTCAATGAAATGCAGTTCGAGCAACTGGAACGCACCCTACTTACAGAAATCAACGAGAAAGAAGACAACCTGCGTTTCTATCGAATCACCGAACCCGTTGAAATACGGATAAAACAATTTGGCGCCTTCCGTTCGGTGGATTTTGAAGGCCCCCTGTTGGTATGACGCGCGAACCCCAAGCAAAGACGAAAACCCCGTCATTTCGCGCAAGAAGTAACCCCTTGTTCTTTAACAACTCAGCAAAGTATGGACAGAGCGAAACGCCTACCCTGCTTGCTCTGACAAGCCGGTTCGCGCAAGCTCGTGGTATTCCGCATTCAAAACAGCACGTTGCGAAAGCGGAGCTTCGCCCGGCCTCCCGGCCGGGCGCGGATTGAAACAACTGTTGGAACTCGCGCAGGCCGGCGAGGGCTGGGGCTTCGCCCGGCCTCCCGGCCGGGCGCGGATTGAAACACCGAAACCACGGGCCGCGACCTGGCCGATCAGCGCTTCGCCCGGCCTCCCGGCCGGGCGCGGATTGAAACGATTGGCTTTGCAGGCTGGCTTACGCCTGGGGTGAGCTTCGCCCGGCCTCCCGGCCGGGCGCGGATTGAAACGGCATCCCGGATACCGACGCCGCCAACTGCGCCAGCTTCGCCCGGCCTCCCGGCCGGGCGCGGATTGAAACTACCTTCGTGCGGCGATGATGCCGGCGATGTGTCGCTTCGCCCGGCCTCCCGGCCGGGCGCGGATTGAAACCCAATCGAGATCTACGCGCCCGCGAAAACCCCGGGCTTCGCCCGGCCTCCCGGCCGGGCGCGGATTGAAACCGACCGAGGCGGAACTGATCGCCGAGTTGCCCCCTGCTTCGCCCGGCCTCCCGGCCGGGCGCGGATTGAAACGACGACAAGACCAGCGACCGCACAGCCCCAACGGGCTTCGCCCGGCCTCCCGGCCGGGCGCGGATTGAAACGCAATATTGCCATGGAAGACCGTGCAGGATTGTTGCTTCGCCCGGCCTCCCGGCCGGGCGCGGATTGAAACTCGATAGTCGCTATGTTGTCGTAGGACGTCGCATGCTTCGCCCGGCCTCCCGGCCGGGCGCGGATTGAAACGACCCGTATACGCCAGAGACGCAGCCAGATATAGGCTTCGCCCGGCCTCCCGGCCGGGTGCGGATTGAAACTCCGGGTCAAACATCATGTATTTCATCCGTTCGTCCGCTTCGCCCGGCCTCCCGGCCGGGCGCGGATTGAAACCCGAAACGCCGACCGTCAGCGACGGCCCTACCCTGCTTCGCCCGGCCTCCCGGCCGGGCGCGGATTGAAACTTCCGGCGCCAGGTCAACCCGCACCGCCGCCCAGGGGGCTTCGCCCGGCCTCCCGGCCGGGCGCGGATTGAAACCATCGGTGGCCGAACAGCGCAGCATCGGACCGTCGCTTCGCCCGGCCTCCCGGCCGGGCGCGGATTGAAACGCCCTGGCTTACCCCGAATTTGAGGCTGCCCAGTGCTTCGCCCGGCCTCCCGGCCGGGCGCGGATTGAAACCGGTGGCGCCCAAGCACACTTCTTCACCGTGGCGCGGCTTCGCCCGGCCTCCCGGCCGGGCGCGGATTGAAACGACCATTGAGAGATTGCCGGCGGCGCTGCGGGCGCTTCGCCCGGCCTCCCGGCCGGGCGCGGATTGAAACCGGGATAAGTCTGCATCATTGCAACCTGGACCAGGCTTCGCCCGGCCTCCCGGCCGGGCGCGGATTGAAACGAGTAGAGTCGGTATGGAGCCCCGGTACCTTAGAGCTTCGCCCGGCCTCCCGGCCGGGTGAGTGTGGTCACCGAATTTGATGTTCCCTTTTTCACGTATGTCGATGGTTGCC
>CAZIUC010000033.1:0-36130 GCA_964542455.1 uncultured Thiobacillus sp.
TCGACTCTACCTTTGGAATCGTCGGCTGCAAAGCGACCGCGGCGGTCCATTTTTCTCCGACTTCTTGCCCCATAGCTCGACTATGAGGCGGCGAATCCGGCAAAAACTGGCCTCGCCGGGATCGCTTTTCGCTATCGACGACCAAAGTCCGACAGGCTGCTAGGGCTCTTTGCTGGTCAGTGTCTTGCCCGCCGCGCCGGTATAAAACACCACGAGCTTGACCGGCGTGTCGCCGACATTGCGGCCATTGTGGGCGGTGTTGATCACCTCGGCCAACGCCTCGCCCGCTTGCAGACGCTTGACGCGGCCATCCTTGAGCGTCACTTCCAGCGTGCCTTCCAGCAGCATGGCGAAGGACGGCACGGCATGGCGATGCCAGCCGGTTTCACCGCCCGGCGCGATCTCGACCCAGAGCGCGGTGATCTCGGCCTTGCCCTCCGGGTAGACGATGGGCGCGCCGTTCCAGCTTGCGCTCGTCTTGAGCAGGGGGATGACCTTGACGCTCGCGTTCTGATCCAGCGCGAACGCGGCAAGCGGTAGGCATAGCGATACGACGGCGCAGAAAGTTCTGATATTGCGTTTCATGGTGCATTGCCGTTGCCGGCGGATAGACAGATTTAGCTATCGACTTGCAGTGTGTGGAAAACCCGTGCTCCTACTGTTCAGTCGTCGCATCCTCAGGCGACTGTGCTGTGGACACTTCCTCGGCGGGAGGCTGCTGAGCTTCGGCTTTCGACAGCCGTTTTTCTTCCTTCTTTTGCTTCTTGGCCAGGTCTCGCTGACGCTTTTCGAACGCATAGTTGGGTTTGGCCATGGGCAATTCTCTTCGGTTGGTTTCAAGGTGGCTATAAGGGTAACTTGTTTTGCCTCGTGCCTGGCGTAGGCCGAAGTGACGCGGGTAGGTACACTTTCTCGCACAATGCACAAGGAGATGACGATGAGCAGCACCCAGAGTGGCATCCTGGCCCCCGTTCCACGCCTGGCCAGACACCTGTTTTTCTCGCTGGAACCTGGAGCAAGCCCCGCCGCCGCGCGCGCGGCGCTGGCCGCGCTGGTCAGCCTAGCCGATGGCGAGGCCACCGTGGCCGGTCTGGGTGGCACTCTG
The DNA here is from genome assembly GCA_964542455.1 of uncultured Thiobacillus sp. Classification (GTDB taxonomy): domain Bacteria; phylum Pseudomonadota; class Gammaproteobacteria; order Burkholderiales; family Thiobacillaceae; genus PFJX01. Next base: position 1,106 of record CAZIUC010000033.1, read on the forward strand.
GTCGCGGCGCTGGGAGCGACTATCGACGGCCTGCATGGCTTTCCGACTTACGAGACGGCGGACGTCGCCGTTCCTTCCACGCCGTCCGCCCTGTGGTGTTGGTTGCGTGGTGACGACCGTGGCGAACTGTTGCACCGCGGCCGCGATCTGGAGCATGCCCTCACCCCGGCGCTGCGCCTGGATGGCGTGGTCGATGCCTTCCAGTACGGCCCCAGCCTGGATCTGACCGGCTACGAGGACGGTACCGAGAACCCCACGGACGAAGCGGCGTTGGCGGCCGCCGTGGTTACCGGGCAAGGCCCCGGTCGCGATGGCGCGAGCTTCGTTGCGGTGCAGCAATGGGTGCATGAACTGAACCGCTTTGCCGCCATGAGCGGCGAACAACAGGATCTGACCTTCGGCCGCCGCAAAGCGGATAACGAGGAGATCGACGACGCCCCGGAGTCGGCCCACGTGAAACGCACCGCCCAGGAAAGCTTCACCCCGGAGGCGTTCGTCCTGCGCCGTTCCATGCCCTGGGCCGATGCCCGCTCGGCGGGATTGGTGTTCGTCGCCTTCGGCCACTCCCTTGCCGCCTTCGAGGCGCTGTTGCGGCGCATGGTGGGCGCCGAGGACGGCGTCAGCGATGCCCTGTTCGATTTCACGCGGCCAGTCAGCGGCGCCTACTTCTGGTGCCCACCGATGAGCGAAGGAAAGCTCGATGTGAGAGCGCTGGGGCTGTGATGCCCCGCCCAGGACAACACATCCGTGCGACACCAGAGGCTACGGAATCATCCGCAATCCACAAATGGCGCGATTGAGGGAGGGATGATTAACACCTGATGTGAAAAACGGGGGCAGCGGTTCGGTTTTTCATTGCGCTATTGCGCTTGCGGCATTTGATCAGCTTGGGCACTCCTCGCCGGAAGGTAAGAGAGCGACGGGGGAAACTGCCACTGGCCGCGATTGCGGTGCGGTAATCTTCATCAATGCCGTGCATTAACTATATTTTTGCAATCTGCCAAACAGATCTATCCCGCCATGACCCTGCAAGAACTGCGTTACCTGGTCGCCCTGGCCGATTGCGGCCATTTTGGGCAAGCCGCCGAGGCCTGTTTCGTCAGCCAGTCGACGCTGTCCACAGGCCTGAAGAAACTGGAGGATTTTCTCGGAGTCATCGTGTTCGACCGCTCGCTGAAGCGGGTGACACCTACCCCCATCGGCCGTGAAATCGTCGAGTCGGCGCGCCGTATGGTCGAAGAAGCCGCGCGGATTCGGGAACTCGCCAGTTATGCCAAAGACCCGATGGACCGCACCGTGCATCTCGGCATCATCCCCACTCTGGGCCCTTATTACCTGCCGCATGTGCTGACGCAAGTGCGCGCGGCGCATCCGAATCTGAGGTTGCTGCTGCGCGAGGAAATGACCCCGCACATGCTCGCCCACCTGGCCGAAGGCAAACTCGACGCCGGCCTGCTGGCGCTGCCGATCAGCGATCCGAGCCTGGAAGTGGTGCCGCTGTTCGTGGAGCCTTTCCTCGCCGCCGTGCCCGCCGATCACCCACTGGCCGCCGCCGATGAAATCAATATCGACGAACTTGCCCGGGCCGGACTGCTGTTGCTGGAGGAGGGCCACTGCCTGCGCGACCAGGCGCTGGAGGCCTGCCACCTGCAAGGCCTGAAGAGCGAAGAAATCCGTGCCACCAGCCTGGAAACCCTGCGTCAGATGGTGGCGATGGGCTTGGGTGTGACCCTCATCCCCTCCCTGGCCAGTATTAGCCCGAGCGGTCAGCAGGTCGTCTTGAAACCGATAGCGGCCCCTGGCGCCTCGCGCGGCATCGGCCTGGTCTGGCGCCGCCGCTCACCGCTCGCTTACACCATGGCGCGGTTGGCGGAAACACTCGCCACCCAGCTACCACCCGGAACAGTGGCGATTGTGTAATCGGGTTGGCACACAGCGACTAACTGAAGACTTTTCCCGTGTTTGAGGTGGATGGTCAGATGGCGATAAAACCGCAACCTGACGTTGGGGATGGCTTCAGGCCGCGAGCAACGGCTCCAGTTCACCGCCGGCATCCAGCGCGGAGATGTCGTCGAAGCCGCCGACATGGCGGTCGCCGATGTAGATCTGCGGCACGGTGCGGCGGCCGGTGATGCGCATCATCTCTTCGAGTTGGGCCGAGTCGAGATCGACGCGAACTTTCTCGATGTTGGTGACACCCTTCTTGGCCAGCAGCTTCTCGGCCATGGTGCAGTAGGGACAGGTGGCGGTGCAGTACATCTTGACGTGGGGCATCGTGTAATTCCTTGGTTATTTTTCGCGCGGCAGACCAGCCTGTTCCCAGGCTTGCATGCCACCGGCGAGGTTGTGCAGGTTCTCGAAACCCGCTTTCTTGAGCGTGCCGCAGGCGCTGCCGGAGCGATTGCCGCTGCGACACACGGCGATGATGGGCTTGCCCTTGTATTTCTCCAGCTCGGACAAGCGGTCCTTCAGTTTGCTCAGTGGGATATGCCGGGCGTTTGCGATATGGCCGTCGCTCCATTCCGACAGTTCACGCACGTCCAGCATCAGGGCGTCTTCATGGTTGAACAGCATCACCGCCTCCTGTGGGCCGATCTGCTTGACCCCGGACATACGCCCGAACAGGCCGCCGCCCAGCAGCATGAAGCCGGACAGGCCGGCAAGCAGAATCAGCCAGATGTTTTGTAATGCGAAATCCATTCGTATTCCTTCTCAGTTGGGGAAGAGTGACCAGTCGACCGTGACCTCGGGCAAGACGCCGATGGCCAAGGTTCCTGTCATTTCGCTGATCTCCGGGCGACCGTATTGGCCATCGACCAATCGGTAAACCGTGACCAGCCGGTCGGTCGGATGCAACAGCCAGTATTCGAGTACCCCGGCGCGTTCGTACAACGCCATCTTGACAATCTGGTCACGCGCCGCGCTGGACGGAGAAATGACCTCCGCCACCCAGTCCGGCGCGCCGCGTACTCCACGCTCGTCGAGCCTGGTCGGGTCGCAGACGATCAACACATCCGGTTGCACCACCGTATCCACCTGATCATCTCCCTCGTTGGCGTGCGGCAGGCGCACATCGAAGGGGGCGACGAACGGCTGGCAAGGCTTGCCTTTGAGCGCGGTGGCGATTTGGCGAGCCAGTTCCAGCACCAGGTTTTGATGCGTCCGCGTCGGCGCCGGCGCCATCGCGTAGGCGACGCCGTCGATCAACTCGTAACGAGTGTCGTCGGGCCAGGAACAGTAGTCGGCGTAGGTGTAGTGCTCGGTTTTGAGTTGCGGTAGACCCATGTCGATCTCCCGTGTTGCGTCGGGGGCGGATTATCGCCCATGAAACGCCGGAAAATAGCCGCGGGGTGAATCACATCGCCCCGCGGCCATTATTTCAGTACATGGCTTACTTGACGCTACAGGCGCCGCCGCCTTCCTGGAAACCGAGTTTCTTGAGCAGTTTTTCCGGTGGGCAGACGCCGGTGAAGCCGGATTGCAGGAGGTTGAGGCCGATGAAGGCGGTGAACCAGAGCCAGGACAGGCTGGAAAGATCAGCCTGGCCGCTGAAGTGGGCCAGGCCCAGGGACAGCAGGATGAATGCGCCGGCCATGATGCGGATGATGCGTTCGATGGTCATATCGTGTTTCCTCTCGATGGATCAGGGTGTTTGTGTTTTTCGCTGCCACAGGTAATACATCAAGGGGATGACGACCAGGGTCAGCGCGGTGGAGGCGAAGGTACCGAAGATCAGGCTGACCGCCAAGCCTCCGAACACCGGGTCGGTGATCATGATGGCGGAGCCGAGGATGATCGCCAGGGCGGTGAGCAGGATCGGGCGGAAGCGCACGGCGCCGGCTTCGATCACGGCTTTCTCCAGGGCGTAACCCTGCTTGCGGTATTCCAGGATGAAGTCGATCAGCAGCAGGGAGTTGCGCACCACGATGCCGGCCAGGGCGATGACGCCGATCATCGAGGTGGCGGTGAAGGCCTGGCTGGTGGCCCAGTGGCCGGGGAAGACGCCGACCAGGGTCAGGGGAATCGCGCCCATGACGATCAAGGGCAGCATGAACGATTTGTAATAGGCCACCAGCATCAGGTAGATCAGGATCAGCGCGATGATGAAGGCGGAACCCAGGTCACGGAATACGTCCAGGGTGAGGCGCATCTCGCCGCCCCAGAGCAGGGTGTAGTCCACGACGTCCTTCGGGCTGGCCTGGGTGAAACCGAGGTTGCCGGTGGTGAAGGTGGTGCCGTTGGGTAATTTCTTGCCGTCCAGCAGCTTGTCCATCGCCAGCACGGCGTAGACGGGGCTGGATTTCAGCAGTTCGCCGCCGACCATGACCATGGCATGCTGGTCGCGGGCGTAGATCGGCTTGGTTTCGACCACGCGCTCGACGCGGGCTATGGCGGACAACGGCACTTGCATGCCGTGAGGGTTGCTGACGCGCAGGTTCATCAGCGTTTCCGGGCTGGCGCGCAGTTCACGCGGCAGGCGCACCTTGATGTCGATGGGCTCGCGGGCGCTGTCCACGTGCAGGGTGCCGATGTCGAAGCCGGAAACGTAATCGCGCAGCAGCTTGGCGATCTGGCCTGGCGCGACGCCGGAGAGCAGGGCTTTTTCGCTGTCGACATGGATGTGGTAGCTGTCGGCGTTGGCGGTGACGGAGTCGTCGACGTTGATCATGCCGTACATCCGCGCGAAGGCGGCATCCACCTCGGGGGTGGCGGCGCGCAGCGCGTCGTAATCGGGGCCGTACAGTTCCGCCAGGATTTGCGCCTGCACCGGCGGGCCGGGCGGGGTTTCGTAGAGCTTGATGCGCGCCGTCGGGAAGCGTTCGCGCACCGCCCGCAACGCCTCGTCGAGTTGCTGGGCGATCTCGTGCGAGGCTTCGTCGCGATGATGCTTGTCGACCAGGTTGACGCGGATCTGCGCGAGGTTGCCGCCGCGTTTGATCATGTCGCCGCGCACCAGGGCGGCGAAGTCGATCGGGGCGGTCAGACCGAGAAAGGTCTGGTAGTCGGTGACATGCGGATACCTGCCCACCACCGCGCCCACTTCGCGCGCGACCTGGTCGGTGGCGGCCAGGGCCGTGCCGGCGGGCATGTCGATCTGCAACAGCATGGTGTTGGTGTTGTCGTTGGGCAGCATCTTGAGCTCCACGCCGAACAGCGAGAGCGGGCCGTTGAGACCGGACGGCCGGATGAACTGCCAGGCCGGCATCAGCATGGCCCCGGCCAACAGGCCCAGTACCACCAGAAAGGTGATGTTGCGCTTGGCGCTGGAGCCGATCAGCGGCGTCAGCACGGCGATATAAGCGCGTTGCAGCGCATCTGGATTCCGCGCGTCGGGTTCTTCCAGACAGGGTGTGCGTTCCAGTTCCTCTCGCGCGGCTTTCTTCGCCAGCCAGAGCCTGGCCGCCCACGGCACCACCATGTAGGCGATGACGATGGAGGCGATCATGGCGACCGGGACGTTGAACGGGATGGGCAACATGAACGGGCCCATCATGCCGGTGACGAAGGCCATCGGGATGAAGGCCAGGATCACCGCGATGGTGGCGACATTGGTGGGGTTGCCGATTTCGTTGGTGGCGATGACCAGGGTTTCCGCGAACGGCTTTTTCGAGCCATGGTGGAGGTGGCGGTGGATGTTTTCGATCACGACGATGGCCGCGTCGACCAGCAGGCCGAGTGACAGAATCAGGGCGAACAGCGTGATGCGGTTGATGGTCTGGCCGAACGCCAGGCCGACGGCCAGCACCACGAACAGGATCAGCGGCACGGTCATGGTGACGATGCCCGCCTCGCGCCAGCCAAGGAAGAACACCAGGATGACCACCACCGAGGCGATGGCGATGCCGAGGTGCATGACCAGTTCGTTGACCGCCGCGTCGGCCTTGGCGCCGTCGTTGCGGGTCACGGCCACATCGATGCCGGTCGGGATCGCCTGTTTTTTCAATTCCGACATCTTGGCCAGCACCGCGTCGGCCACCACCACGGCATTGGTGCCGGCTTTCTTGGCGATGGCCAGGGTGACGGCGGGGTGTTCACCGCGTCGTTTGCCGGCGGTTTTGTCCGCCGCGGCCGGGCCGTAGGCAAAGCGAGTGGTTTCTTCGATTTCGGCCGCGCCGTCCTCGATCCTGGCGACGTCTTTCAGATAGATCGGCCCGCCTCCGGATTTGCCGGTGCCGACCACGATCTTGCCCACTTCTTCGGCGGAACCGAGAAAACCGGCCAGGCGTAGCGGCACGCTTCTGTTGTCCCGCACCAGTTCACCCAGCGGCGCGGCGACGTTGGCGCCACGCAGCATCTGGTCGATGCGGTCGAGCGTGAGGCCGGACGCTTCCAGGCGCTGTGGGTCGATCCAGACATTCACCGCCTGGGCGCGGCCGCCCAGCAGTTGGGTGAACGATACGCCCGGCACGTTGCGCAGATGTTCCAACAGGCGTTGGCCGACCTGGCGCAGGCGCATATCGTCATAGGTCGCGGAAGACAGGGTCAGGGTCATGATCGGCACGTCGTCGACGTCGATCGGTTTGATGATGGGCTGCATCGCGCCGGGCGGGATGCGGTCCATGTTCTGCATCAACTGGTTGTACATCTTCACCAGGCTGTCCACGGTGTTTTCGCCGACCTTGAATTGCACCGTGACCACGCCGAAATCGTTGTTCGCGTAGCCGAAGGTGTGATCCACCCCGGATTGTGCGTTCATGACCGCTTCCAGCGGTTTCACCACCAGATTGTGGATCTCGCTGGCGGAAGCGCCGGGTTTGGCGACGATGATGTTGGCCGCGGGGACCACGATCTGCGGATTGTATTCGCGTGGCGTGACGACCAGCGCGAGCAGGCCGGTCAACGTCACCGCCAGGATGAACAGGGCGGTGAGCTTGGAGGTGAGGAACCCTTTGGCGAGCTTGCCCGCCAGGTTCATCGGCGCTTCCTGATGAGATGCTTGATCGCTCATGGCCTTATCCGGAAATCTTGTCGCCGTTGTTCACCGCCTGGGCGTTGCCGCTGACCACCCGTTCGCCCGGGTTGAGCCCCGACAGGACTTCGACCAGGCCACCGAACCTGTTGCCCAAACGCACCATGCGGTATTGCGCGGTGCCTTTGTCGTCCACCACGAAGACGCCGCTGATGCCGGCGCGGTCCAGCACGGCGGCTTGCGGCAGGGCCAGGACATTGCGCTTGCCGGTAGGGAACAGGACGCGGGCGAAAGCGCCGCTTTTCAGGCCGGGCGCGGCAACGTCGAGCTTGACCACATAAGTGTGGGCAATCGGGTCGGCGGCGGGTGACAGGCGCGCCACCTTCGCGTTCACGGGCTGGTTCTGGCCATCGATTTCGACCATCACGCTGTCGCCCAGCTTGATGCGCTTGTACAAGTCCTCGTCGACGCTGGTCTGCACCTGAAGCCGGGCCGGGTTCTCCAGCAGCAACACCGGCTGGCCGGGGGCGGCGATGTCGCCCTCGTTGGCCAGCTTGCGGGTGACCACGCCATTGATCGGAGCGGTCACCGTGGCGTAGCGCATCTGACCGCGCGCGGTGCCGAGGCCGGCCTTGGCCTGTGCCGCTCGCGACACGGCGATGTCGTGGTTGAGCTTCATCTTTTCATATTGCTGACGGCTCACCACTTCCTCCTTGTAGAGGTTCTCGAAGCGCTCGAAATCGGTCTTGGCATCGCGCATCGCGTCCTCGGCCTGTTGCAGGCCGAGTCGGGCCTGTTCCACCGCGCCCTCGATGTCGAGCGGGTCGATGGTGAACAGGCGCTGGCCTTTTTTCACCGTTTGCCCTTCCACCACGGCGATGTTGCGCAGATAGCCCATCAGGCGCGAGGCGACCTGTACCGATTCCAGCGCGACGACGTTGCCCGGCGTGGCGCTGGTGGTGACGGCTTCCGTCGCTTGCAGCACGGTCACCTGGGCGTGGATGACGGGTTGCGCGGTTTCGGCCGATTTGGCCTTGTCCTCGCCGGAGCAACCGGCCAGGATCAGCGCGAGCGCAACGACAAGCGGTTTCATGAGAGCGAGTCTGAAAAAGTCGGTGGAATATGTGGTCGGCATGTCGGCCTCCGGTTAAAGCGTGTCGGCGGCAAGCACGCCGACGGCGCGCTTCAGTTCCGCCCGGTTGACGGCGAGTTCGTATTGGCTGGCGACGAGATCGGCGTTGGCCTTGTCGAGCTGGGCCTGGGCTGCGAGCAGTTCGACCATGGTGCCCATGCCGTTCTCGTAGCGCCGCTTGACCAGGCGCTGCGCTTCCCGCGCCTGCTCCAGATTGGCTGCACGGGCGGCGACCTTCTCCTCGGCTTCCAGGGCGCGGCGCCGCGCGTCGGTGACCTGGTAGCCGATGCCATCCTCGGCCTGGCGCAGTTTCGCCTTCAACTCGGAGCGGGCCGCTTCGGCGCGGTCGATCCCGGCATTGCTCACGCCGCCGTCGAACGCCGCCCAGGACAGCACGCCGGCCACCGTGTAGGAGGACGCATCGATGCCCAGGTTCTTGTCGTTCCAGTCCTGCCGCAGCATGACGTTGAATTGCGGTTTCTTGCCGGCGCGGGCGGCGCTGACCTGGGCGCCGGCCGCCTCGATCTGGTTGCGCAGGGCGCGCAGGCCGGCATGGCTGTCGCGGGCCTGGCGGCGCAGATCGGCTTCGCTACCGGCAAGCAGAGTGGGCGTGACTGGCGCGCCGACGTCGAGCGGCTCGTCGAGCGACCTGCCCAGCAGCAGGGCCAACTGGTTCAATGCCGCTGTTTCGGTATTGCGGGCTTCGAGGCCCTTGACCTTGACGTCTTCCAGATTGACCTTGGCCGAGAGCAGGTCGCTTTTCACCACCATGCCCTGTTTGTGCAATTTGTCGGTGATGCGGACGTATTCCTCGGCGGCGGCACGCGCCTCATCGGTTACCTTGATGTAAGCGCGAGCGGTGTGAATGCCTTGGTAGGCCATCAAAATATTTTTGGTCAGTTGCTGACGCGCCACCTCGTCACCCGACTGCGCGGCGCGCACATGGGCTTTCGCGGTATCGATATAGCTTTGCACCATGCCGCCGTTGTAGACGGGGACCTGCACTTCGATGCGGGAGTTGAAGTTGTTGACGGCGTCGGGATGGTTCAACGCGGTCGGGCCAAAATCGGTTGCCGGGTTGACGCGCCGCTGCCCCAGTTTCAAGCCGAAGGCATTCAGAGCGTCGTCGCTGCGCATGGCCGTCAGTGACAGGTTCACACGCGGCAAACGGTTGCCCTGAGCCTGGCGCAAGGCGGCTTCCGCCTGTTCGATCTGGGCGCGGCTGATGCTCAGATCCGGATTTTGCGCCAGCGCGGTTTCGACGCACTGCTTGAACTCCAGCTTCTCCGCCCAGGCGGCGGAGGCAGCCAGTGACAGGGCCAAGGTGATTGCGACAACCAGACGCTGTCGCGGATTGCGATTCTTCATGACAACGCTCCTTGCTGGGACGCTGACCCCATGGCCAACAAGGCGCGCGGGGAATATTAGACGTGGCTAATATACATGATCAGTTTTTTTTATGCAAAGATAAGCTCGGCTGCATGTTTTAAGCCGGTGGCGGTGCGGCTATTTCGCGAAACCGCAAAAAACGTCGCGCATCATGCCGATAAGCAGCAGCGTGCGGGTGTCGCCGACGCGGTAGTAGACCCGGTTGGCGTCCTTGCGAGTGCGCAGCACGCCCTTGTCGCGCAGGATGGCAAGATGCTGGGAGATATTGCTTTGTGAGGTTCCAACGCTTTCCACGATGTCCTGCACGCTGACTTCCTTGTCGCCCAACACGCACAAAATCTTCAACCGCAAAGGGTGCGACATGGCTTTGAGGGCGCGGGATGCTTGCTCGATATGCTCGTCCTTGTCGATGAGATCGGTGGACTCGGTGGTCATTGTGGGCTCCGTGCTGCCGGTTGTATAAAGACGCGAGCTGATGCCAGCCGCATCAGTATAGTTCGTAAAGTATTCAAATATACTAAAATACGGCATGAAAAAGTCTGTTAGAGACGATAAAATCCGCTAATGCCTCCTGCTTCCATCACACCCGTTCTGCTCATCATCCTCGATGGTTTCGGTTGTCGCCGCGCTGATGCCTATAACGCCATCACCAGCGCCCGCAAACCGAATTTCGATCATTTCTGGAAAGACTATCCGCATAGCCTGATTCAGGCTTCCGAGGCGGCGGTGGGCTTGCCTGCCGGCCAGATGGGTAATTCCGAGGTCGGCCACCTTAATATCGGCGCCGGTCGCGTGGTGTATCAGGAATTCACACGCATCGACCACGCCATCAACAGCGGCCATTTCCCGAGCAATCCGGCGCTCAATGAAGTCATCACCAAGCTCAAGGATAATGGCGGCGCGCTGCACATATTCGGCTTGCTCTCGGATGGCGGGGTGCACAGCCACGAGAACCACATCCATGCCATGCTGGACCTGGCATTGCGCGAAGGACTCAAGAAAGTCTATGTGCATGCTTTCCTGGACGGCCGTGACACCCCGCCGAAAAGCGCGGAGGCGTACATCCGTTGCCTGCAGGACAAGATGGACGGGCTGCGCGGTGGCCGTATCGCCAGCATCGTCGGCCGCTATTACGCCATGGATCGCGACAAACGCTGGGATCGGGTGAAGGTTGCCTTCGATCTGCTGACCTTGGGTCGCGCTGAATATCAGGCGCCCAGTGCGGCTTTGGGCCTGGAAATGGCCTATGAGCGTGGCGAAAACGACGAATTCGTGAAACCCACCGCGATCGTCGAGAAAGGCTCCGAGCCGGTGCGCATGCGGGACGGCGATGCCGTCGTGTTCATGAATTTCCGTTCCGACCGCGCCCGCGAGATCACCAAGGCGTTCATCGAGCCGGGATTCAAGGAATTCGCGCGCGAATACGTGCCGAAGCTCTCCAGTTACTGCACCCTGACCGGCTACAGCGAAGAATTCGATGTGCCCGTCGCCTTCCCGCCGGAACGGGTGCGCAACGGTTTCGGTGAATACATCGCCAACCTGGGGCTGCGCCAGTTACGTATCGCGGAAACCGAGAAATACCCGCACGTCACCTATTTCTTCAACGGTGGCGAGGAAACGGTTTATCCCGGCGAGGATCGCGTAATGGTGCAGTCGCCGAAGGTGGCGACCTACGATCTCAAACCCGAGATGAACGCATTCGAAGTCACCGACAAACTGGTCGAAGCGATCGAGAGCCGCAAATACGACGCCATCATCTGCAACTACGCCAACTGTGACATGGTGGGCCATACCGGCATCATGGAAGCCGCCGTGAAGGCGGTGGAGGCGGTCGACACCTGCCTGGGCCGCGTGGTGGCGGCCATGCAAGCCGCTGGCGGAGAAGTGCTGATCACCGCCGACCATGGCAATGCCGAGACCATGCTGGACACCAGCACCAACCAGCCTTACACCGCCCACACCATCAACCTGGTGCCCCTGGTCTACATCGGCAGGCCGGCGCGCCTGGAACATAGCGGTGCGCTGGAAGACCTCGCGCCCACTCTGCTGAAAATGATGGGCCTGCCGCAACCGCCGGAAATGACCGGCAGCGCGCTCATCGAATTCGAATGACGTGTATTCCTTGAATCGTGCAGTTCTCCTGGTTATCGCGTTTGCATCCCCGGCCTTGGCCGGTCCCGAGACCGGTAAGCAAGAGGAACTCAAGGATTTGCGCGGACGCATCGAAGCCCTGCAGCAGGATCTGGAACAGGCCAGTGAAGACCGAACGGAGGCAGTGGATGGCCTGAAGAAATCCGAGCGCCGTATTTCCAATGTGGCGCGCAGCTTGCGCGATCTGGAATCGAAGCAACGTCGCCTGGCGCGCGAACTGAAGAAACTGGAAGCGGAAGCCCATTTGGTCAGCGACGAGATCGTGGATCAGCAGAAACGTCTGACCGTACTGTTACGTGAACGTTACGTGCAAGGCGGGAACGATGCCATGAAGCTGATGCTCAACGGCCAGAATCCCGGCGAGGTGGCGCGTAATCTGGAGTACTACGGTTACATCGGCCGTGCCCGTGCCGAGATCATCCGGGATTACCGGAATTCACTTGCCCGCCTCGGCACACTCAAGGAACAAGCCCAGGCGCGACGCGACAACCTGAGTCAGGTCAGGGACGACCGTGTGGCTCAGAAAAAGGCGTTGGAAAACGAGAAAAGTACACGCCAACAGGTGCTTAACAAACTTTCCGAGCAGATTCGCAAGCAGCGCAAGGAAATCGACACCCTGGTGCGCGACGAGAAACGTCTGACTCGCCTGATCGAGCGTCTCGCCCGACTGGCCGTGCCGAAGTCCCAGGCGACAAGCAAACCGGGCCAGAAAGTGAACCGGGTAGCCGATGCCAGTCTGGCCGGGCTGGATTTCAATCGTCTCAAAGGCAAGCTGGCCCTGCCGGTGGCGGGAGAAATTCTGCATCGCTATGGACAGAGCCGCGATGGCGGCGGCCCGGCCTGGAAAGGGCTGTTCATCCGTGCCCGGCAAGGACAGGAAGTGCGCGCGGTAGGCTCCGGCCAAGTGGCTTTCGCGGATTGGCTACGCGGCTTTGGCAACTTGCTGATCATTGATCATGGTGACGGTTTCCTCAGCCTGTACAGTAATAATGAAAGCTTGTATAAACAGCCAGGCGATCCTATCCGGGCGGGCGATGTGGTGGCGGCCGTTGGCGCCACCGGGGGGCAGGATGAACCCGGCCTCTACTTTGAACTACGCCGTCAGGGCAAACCCTTCGATCCACTCACCTGGGTCAATCTCAAATAGCCAGAGGCATCATGGCCAGCAAATTCAAGCAAATCAGTCTTGTGGGAATGGGCGTCCTGCTCGGCGCCGCGCTCACCCTCAATTATTCGGCCAACGCGGAACGCGAACCCGAGCCCTTGCCACTCGAGGATCTCCGCGCATTCAGCGAAATCTTCGGCAAGATCAAGAGTGATTATGTCGAGCCGGTGGAAGACAAGAAGCTGATCACCGAAGCCATCAACGGCATGCTCTCCGGGCTGGATCCGCATTCCGCTTATCTCGACAAGGAGGCCTTCAAGGAGCTCCAGGTCGGAACCCAGGGCGAGTTTGGTGGCCTTGGCATTGAGGTCGGTATGGAAGACGGTTTCGTGAAGGTGGTTTCCCCGATCGAAGACACCCCCGCCTTCAAGGCTGGCGTGAAGAGTGGCGATCTGGTCATCAAACTGGACGATACCCCGGTCAAGGGAATGACCTTGAACGACGCGGTCAAGCGCATGCGCGGCAAGCCCGGCACCGACATCACCTTGACCATCATCCGCAAGGGTGAAACCAAGCCAATCACGGCCACCATCACGCGCGCGATCATCAAGATCAAGAGCGTCAAATACAAGTTGGTCGAACCCGACTTCGGTTATGTGCGTATCACCCAGTTTCAGGAGCACTCCGGCGAGAACCTGGTGGATGCGCTGAACGACCTGGGTGAGCAGAACAAGGGTGCGCTGAAGGGCTTGGTACTGGATTTGCGCAATGACCCCGGTGGTCTGCTCAATACCGCCGTATCCGTTTCCGGCACCTTCCTCAAGCCTGGGGAACTGGTGGTGTATACCGATGGCCGCATCGACGACGCCAAGATGCGTCTGACCAATTCGCGGGAAAACTACCTGCGTTCCGGCGAGGTCGATTACCTCAAGAATCTGCCAGCCTGGGCCAAGACCGTTCCTATGGTGGTGTTGGTCAACGGCGGATCGGCATCGGCTTCGGAAATCGTCGCGGGTGCGTTGCAAGACCACAAGCGAGCCCTGATTGTCGGTACACAGTCGTTCGGCAAGGGCTCGGTACAGACCATCCTGCCGCTCAACAACGGCACCGCCATCAAGCTCACCACCGCGCGCTACTTCACACCGAGCGGCCGCTCCATCCAGGCCAAGGGCATCACCCCGGACATTCCCGTGGAAGAAGCGACGGTTTCATCGGGCGAGACGTCCAAGATGGAAGTGCGCGAGGCTGACCTGGAACGACATCTCACCAACGGCGATGAAGAAAACGCGGACAAAGCCCCGCATGCGCCCAAGGATGATAAGAAGCCAAAAGTGGATAAAGCCAAGGATGGCAAGAAAGATGGCAAGCCCGCGTTGGAGCCTGGCGAGGTCGTCAGCAAGAACGACTATCAGTTCAGCCAGGCGCTGATTCTGCTCAAAGGCCTCAATCTTCTGCAAGGCCGCAAGGAGTGAGCCGTGTCGACGCGCAGTGACGTCGACAAGTTGCGGGAGATCGTCTTCCACCCCCTGCCCCCCGAGCAGATCGAGCGCGCCCTTGATCTGCTGGCCGGCATGCCGGGCCTGAAGGCCATGCGAACCGGGCCGCAAACCCTGCAAATCTCTTATTGCATCACTGATCACTCCCTGCAGGACGTGGAATCCATGCTGGGTATGCACGGCTTTCACCTGGAGGCGACCCTGCTGATCCGGGTCAAGCGCGCGCTTGCCTACTACTGTGAACACGTACAGCGGGAAAATTTGCTCAAACCGGAAGTGCAAACCAAGAAGTACAAGCCGCACATGGAAGCCTGGGGAAAAAACCCGCACGGCGACCACGACGAAACGCCGGCAGAGTGGCGGCAGTACAAATAAACACAGGTTGGCAGTTGGCGCTTAGCAATCAGGCCAACGGCCATCTGAGAACTTCCCCCTTGAACGACTCCCAACTCCTCCGCTACTCCCGCCACATCCTGCTCGACCAGGTGGGGATTACCGGGCAGGAAGCCCTGCTGGCCGCCAACGCTTTGATCATCGGTGCCGGTGGTCTCGGCTCACCAGTAGCGCTCTACCTTGCCGCCGCGGGCGTGGGGAGTATCACCCTGGCGGACCACGATGTGGTCGATCTCACTAATCTACAGCGCCAGATCGCCCACGATCTTGCCAGTGTGGGGCAGAACAAGGCGCACTCCGCCGCTGGCCGCATGCGAGCGATGAATCCGGATGTACAGGTGGTCGAATTGCCGGTGCGCTTGCAGGGTGAGGATCTAGATGCCGCCATCGCCAGCGCCGATGTGGTGCTCGATTGCTCTGATAATTTCGCCACCCGACATGCCGTCAACCGCGCCTGCGTGGCACACAGAAAACCCCTGGTATCCGGCGCCGCGGTGCGTTTTGATGGGCAGGTAGCTGTATTCGATCTGCGCCGTGAAGAGGCGCCCTGCTATGCCTGCCTGTTTCCCGAGCATGCCCGGGACGCGGAAATGCGTTGCGCGGAATTCGGCGTATTCGCGCCGCTGGTCGGTGTGGTGGGGGCGATGCAGGCGCTGGAGGCCCTGAAGCTGCTGATCGGTATCGGGGAAAGCCTGTCCGGCCGCCTGTTGCTGTTCGACGCGCTTGCCGCCGATTGGCGCGCCATTCGCCTCAAGCCGGACTCGGGCTGCGAGGCGTGCCGGCGGGACGCGGGCAACGCCACACACTGCCCCCCCCGGGCCTGAGCGGCCGCGGGCCGCATCGCGGTCCGCGCGACTTGTTGAATTTCGCCCGCCACTACTGTACCCGGAAGCCGCTCATTCGGAGAGGCGCGCGCGAGTCCAACGAAACCCGCCTCGCCCGAAGTAATAGCTCAGTTCCGGATTGACCTGGGCCAAGTTTCAACATACGATTCGCGGCCTTTTTTGGAGAGGGAAACCCGATGCGTCGCAAACTGATCGCCGGCAATTGGAAAATGCATGGCAGTCTGGCTGAAAACGAAGCGCTGTTGTCCGGCATTCTCGCCGGCATGGGCGGCGTGAAGGCGGACGTGGCGGTTTGTGTCCCGTTTCCCTATCTCGCTCAGGCACAGGCCAAGCTGACTGGCAGCGCCATCGCCTGGGGCGCGCAGAACGTGAGCCAGCAGGCCAAGGGCGCGTTCACCGGTGAGGTGTCCACCAGCATGCTGAAGGACTTTGCTTGTACCTACGTGCTTGTCGGCCACTCCGAGCGGCGCGCCATTTATGGCGAGAGCGACGAGTTGGTGGCGGAGAAATTCGCCGCCGTTCAGGCGGCCGGGATGACCCCCGTCCTGTGTGTGGGCGAGACCCTGAGCGAGCGTGAGGGCTGCGTTACAGAAGCCGTGGTGGCGCGCCAGATCGATGCCGTGATCGCCAAATGTGGTGTGGCCGCTTTTGCCAAGGCCGTGGTGGCTTATGAGCCGGTCTGGGCGATTGGAACGGGTGTGACGGCGAGCCCGGATCAGGCGCAAGCGGTTCATGCGTTCATCCGCGCCAAGATTCGTGGGCTGGATGTGGCTGTGGCGGATGCTCTGATCATCCAGTACGGTGGGAGCATGAAGGCCAACAATGCGGTCGAGTTGCTCGGTCAGCCGGATATCGACGGTGGCCTGATTGGTGGCGCGGCTCTGAATGCGGAAGAATTCCTGGCAATTTGCCGGGCAGGCTAAAGGTAGAAAAATGGAATTTGTCCTCTGGGTCTTTCATGTGCTGGCGGCATTGGCCGTGATCGGCTTGGTACTGATGCAGCACGGCAAGGGCGCCGACATGGGCGCGGCGTTTGGCGGTGGCTCCTCCGGTAGTTTGTTCGGCGCGACCGGCTCGGCCAACTTTATGTCTCGCACGACCGCTGTATTGGCGACGGCGTTTTTCCTGACCAGCATGGGTTTGACCTATTTTTCAGGCCAGAAGAGCAATGCGGCGAAACTGGCCGCGCATCCCGCGCTACCCGCAGCTCCGCAGCAGGCTCCGGTGCAGGCGCCTACGGAGCTGGATAAGTCGGGCGCAATCCCGAAATGAGTTCTTCGGCATGTTCTTTGAACATGCCGTGCAAGTAGTTGTAAACGCCGACGTGGTGAAATTGGTAGACACGCTGTCTTGAGGGGGCAGTGACGAAAGTCGTGCGAGTTCGAGTCTCGCCGTCGGCACCATCGAATTTCTTTATATTCCCTTAAGCTGTTTAATAACCCATTGATATTAATGGGTTTTTTGTTTTCTGTCGCCTTGACGTAAGGTGGCTGAAAGCCTAGACTGCGCGCCTTCTTGGCGTAGTTTGCAGTGTGCACTCGCCGTTCGGGGGAGCCATGCTCGAAAATTATTTTCCGGTTCTGATGTTCATTCTGGTAGGTCTGGCCGTTGGTGTCGCTCCAATGGTCGCCGGTTTCGTGCTCGCCCCGCACAGGCCGGACGCGGAAAAGAATTCCCCATACGAATGCGGTTTTGAAGCCTTCGAGGATGCGCGCATGAAGTTCGACGTGCGCTATTACCTGGTGGCTATCCTGTTTATCCTGTTCGATCTGGAAATCGCCTTTCTCTTCCCCTGGGCCGTGGTGCTGGAGGAGATCGGCCTGTTCGGGTTTGTTTCCATGATGATTTTCCTTGGCATCCTCGTGGTGGGTTTCGTATACGAATGGATGCGGGGCGCCCTGGATTGGGAATGACGATATGAGCATCGAAGGCATCCTGGAAAAAGGTTTCGTCACCACCAGTGTCGACGCGGTGGTGAACTACACCCGTACCGGTTCCCTGTGGCCGATGACCTTTGGCCTGGCCTGCTGCGCCATCGAGATGATGCAGGCGGGCGCTTCCCGCTATGATCTGGATCGTTTCGGCATCGTATTTCGTCCCAGTCCACGCCAGTCCGATCTGATGATCGTTGCCGGTACCCTGTGCAACAAGATGGCGCCGGCCCTGCGCAAGGTTTACGACCAGATGGCTGAGCCGCGCTGGGTGATCTCGATGGGCTCCTGTGCCAATGGTGGCGGCTATTACCACTATTCCTACTCCGTGGTGCGCGGTTGCGACCGTATCGTGCCGGTGGATATCTATGTGCCAGGGTGTCCTCCCACGGCGGAAGCACTGCTGTACGGATTGATCCAGTTGCAGAAGAAAATCCGCCGTACCAGCACCATCGCCCGCTGAGAGGACCGCACGCATATGTCTTTGACTCCAGAAGTCCTGCTTGAGCGTGTCATTGATACGCTGGGCGACAAGGTTCTCACCAGCAAGATCGCGCAGGATCAGATCACCATCGAGGTGCCGGTCGGCGACTGGCTGGAAGTGTGTGCGACCATGCGTGATACCCCCGCTCTGGCCTTCGATCTGATGATGGATCTCTGCGGCGTCGATTACTCCGCTTACAAGGATGGCGCCTGGGAAGGCCGACGCTTTGCCGTGGTGCTGAATCTGTTGTCTATCAAGCGCAATCACCGTTTGCGCGTGCGTACTTTCTGTGCCGACGACGAATTGCCCATCCTGCCTTCCCTGATGGAAATCTGGCCGGCGGTGAACTGGTTCGAGCGCGAGGCTTTCGACCTGTTCGGCATCGTTTTCGATGGGCATCCCGATTTGCGCCGCATCCTCACGGACTACGGTTTCATCGGCCATCCGTTCCGCAAGGATTTTCCGATTTCCGGCCATGTGGAAATGCGCTACGACCCGGAACTCAAGCGGGTGGTGTACCAGCCGGTGAGCATCGCTCCGCGTGAAATCACTCCGCGCATCGTGCGCGAAGACAACTACGGGGCAGCGTGATGACCGCCACATCAGTTGCCACATCAGTTGCCTCCTCCGCCGAAATCCGCAACTACACCATCAACTTCGGTCCGCAACACCCGGCCGCGCACGGCGTGCTGCGTCTGGTGCTGGAACTGGATGGCGAAGTGATCGTGCGCGCCGACCCGCACGTCGGCCTGCTGCATCGCGGTACCGAAAAGCTGGCGGAAACCCGCACTTTCCTGCAGAACGTGCCCTATATGGACCGGTTGGACTACATGTCCATGATGCAGAACGAGCATGCCTACTGCATGGCGATCGAGCGCCTGATGGGCATCGCGGTGCCGGAACGCGCGCAATACATCAGGGTGATGTTCGATGAGATCACCCGCATCCTGAACCACCTGCTCTGGCTCGGTACTCACGCGCTCGACATTGGCGCCATGACCGTCTTCCTCTACGCCTTTCGCGAACGTGAAGACCTGATGGACGTGTACGAGGCGGTTACCGGTGCGCGCATGCACGCGGCCTACTATCGACCGGGCGGCGTCTACCGCGATCTGCCCGACACGATGCCGCAATACCAGGCGAGCAAGCGCAAGAATGAATCCGATCTGCGCCGCCTGAACGAAAACCGCCAGGGCAGCGTGCTCGACTTCATCGAGGATTTCTCGAAGCGTTTCTTCGGTTACGTCGACGAGTACGAGACCCTGCTCACCGATAACCGTATCTGGAAACAGCGCACCGTCGGCATCGGTGTGGTCGAGGCCGATCGCGCCAAGGCGCTGGGCTTTACCGGTCCCATGCTGCGCGGTTCCGGTATCGTCTGGGATTTGCGCAAGATGCAGCCCTATGCGGTCTATGACAAACTCGATTTCGAGATACCCATCGGCCGCACTGGCGACAGCTACGATCGTTATCTGGTGCGTATGGAAGAAATGCGCCAGTCCAACCGCCTCATCCAGCAGTGCGTGGCCTGGCTGAAAGCTGATTCCGCGAAAGGCGCCGGCCCGGTGATCAGCGACAACCACAAGGTCGCTCCGCCTTCACGCGAGTCCATGAAGTCCAATATGGAAGAGCTGATCCACCACTTCAAATTATTCACCGAGGGCATGCATGTGCCGGAAGGCGAGTGCTACGCGGCGGTGGAACATTCCAAGGGCGAGTTCGGGGTCTACATGATCTCCGATGGCGCCAACAAGCCTTACCGCCTGAAGCTGCGCGCCCCCGGTTTCTCGCATCTGGCCGGCCTCGACGAAATGTCACGTGGCCACATGATCGCGGACGTGGTGTCCATCATCGGCACCATCGACATCGTGTTTGGCGATATAGACAGGTAACAGACATGCTTTCCGCTGAATCATTAGCCCAGATCGACCACGAATTGACCAAGTACCCGACCGACAAGAAACAGTCGGCGGTGATGGGCGCGCTGCGCATTGCCCAGAATGAACTGGGCTGGCTGTCGCGCGATACCATCGAGTTTGTTGCTCATTATCTCGATATGCCGGCCATCGCCGCCTACGAGGTTGCCACCTTCTACAACATGTACGACCTGGCGCCGGTCGGCCGCAACAAGGTTACCTTGTGCACCAACCTGCCGTGCCAGTTGCAAGGCGCCGACAAGATAGCCGAGCACATGCAAAGCAAGCTGGGTATCGGTTTTGGCGAGACCACGGAAGACGGCCGCTATACCCTGAAGGAAGGTGAGTGCATGGGCGCCTGCGGCCACGGCCCCCTGTGCCTGCACAACAACCACAAGATGCACGATCACCTGACCCCGGAAGCGGTGGACAAACTCCTGGATGACATGAAATGAGTTTGAACACGCTCGATACCCAGGTCTGTCTCTGGACGCTGGGGCATGACGACCCGGCCAGCCTCGCCACCTACGCGGCCAACGGCGGCTATGAAGCGCTGAAGAAGATCCTCGCCGAGAAGACGCCGGCCGAGGAGATCATTGCCCAGGTCAAGACCAGCGCCCTGCGCGGCCGCGGCGGCGCCGGTTTTCCCACCGGCCTGAAGTGGAGCTTCATGCCGCGCAATTTCCCTGGCGACAAATACGTGGTGTGCAACACCGACGAGGGCGAGCCGGGCACCTTCAAGGATCGCGACATCGTCCGCTTCAACCCGCATCAGCTCATCGAGGGCATGATCATCGCCGGTTACACCCTGGGCGCGGTGGCGGGCTACAACTACATCCACGGCGAAATTTTCGAGGCATATCAGTCCTGGGAGCGGGCGCTGGAGGAAGCGCGCGCCGCCGGCTTCCTGGGCAAGAACATCCTCGGTTCCGGTTGGGATTTCGAACTGCACGCGCACCACGGTTACGGCGCCTATATCTGCGGCGAGGAAACCGCGCTGCTGGAATCCATCGAAGGCAAGAAGGGGCAGCCGCGCTTCAAGCCGCCGTTTCCCGCCAGCTACGGCCTCTACGGCAAGCCGACCACGATCAACAACACCGAAACCCTGGCATCGATCCCCTGGATCATGCGCCACGGCGGCCAGGCCTTCCTGGAACTGGGCAAGCCCAACAACGGCGGCTCCAAGATTTTTTCCATCTCCGGACACGTCAACAAGCCCGGCAACTACGAGATTCCGCTCGGTACCCCGTTCGCCGACCTGCTGGAAATGGCCGGTGGCGTGCGCGCGGGGCACTCCCTGAAGGCGGTGATACCCGGCGGTTCTTCCGCGCCGGTATTGCCCGCCGACGTGATGATGGCCTGTACCCTGGATTTCGATTCCATCGCCAAGGCGGGCTCCATGCTCGGTTCCGGCGCGGTGATCGTGATGGACGACAGCGTTTGCATGGTGAAAGCCCTGGAGCGCCTGTCCTACTTCTACTTCGAGGAATCCTGCGGCCAGTGCACGCCCTGCCGCGAGGGCACCGGCTGGCTGTATCGCATCATCCACCGCATCGAGCACGGCAAGGGGCGTCCGGAAGATCTGGATGAACTGTTGCGCATCGGCAAGAACATCGCCGGCAACACCATCTGCGCGCTCGGTGAAGCGGCGGTGGGGCCGGTTGCCAGCTTCGTGAAGCATTTCCGCAAAGAGTTCGAGTACCACATCGAAAACAAACGCTGCATGGTGGAATTATGAACAACCCCCTTGCTCGCTCCGTTCGCGTCCCCCCGAGGGGGAGCCATGCCTCTCTCGGGGCGGCCCGTCGGGAGTCATGAAATGCCCTTGATCGAAATTGACGGCAAGAAGATCGAGATCGCCGCCGGGGCGACGGTGATGGATGCCGCGCATCAGGCCGGCATCGTCATCCCGCATTTCTGCTACCACAAGAAATTGTCCATCGCCGCCAGTTGCCGCATGTGCCTGGTGGAAGTGGAGAAAGCGCCCAAGCCCTTGCCCGCCTGCGCCACGCCGGTGACCGACGGCATGAAGGTGATGACCCGTTCGCCCAAGGCCATCACCGCGCAGCAGGGGGTGATGGAGTTCCTGCTCATCAATCATCCGCTCGACTGCCCGATATGCGATCAGGGCGGCGAGTGCCAGTTGCAGGATATCGCCGTCGGCTACGGTGGTTCCGCCTCGCGCTACGGCGAAGCCAAGCGCGTGGTGAAAGAGAAAGACCTCGGCCCGCTGATCGCCACCGACATGACCCGCTGCATCCATTGCAGCCGTTGTGTGCGCTTCGGCCAGGAAATTGCCGGGCTGATGGAGTTGGGCATGCCTGGCCGCGGCGAGCACACCGAGGTGATGCCATTCCTGGAAACCCAGGTCAGCCACGAGCTCTCCGGCAACGTCATCGAACTTTGCCCGGTCGGCGCCCTGACTTCCAAGCCGTTCCGCTACAGCGCCCGTTCCTGGGAACTCTCCCGGCGCAAATCGGTAAGCCCGCACGACGGCCTTGGCGCCAACATCCAGGTGCATGTGAAGAACAACCGCGTCATGCGCGTGGTGCCCCAGGAAAACGAAGCCATCAACGAATGCTGGATCGCCGACCGTGACCGCTACAGCTATGACGCGCTGAATTCGGACGAACGCCTGACCTCGCCGATGCTCAAGGAAAACGGCCATTGGCGCGAAGCGAATTGGCGGGAGGCGCTCGAACTCGTTGCCGACCGTCTCGGCCAGATCCGCGAAAGCAAAGGCGCGGCCGCCATCGGCGCGCTCGCCTCGCCGCATCAAACGGTCGAGGAGTTGTATCTCTTCACCAAACTGATGCGTGGAATCGGCACGGAAAATATCGACCACCGCCTGGCCCAGGCCGACGCCACGGTCGGCACCGGCGCGCGCTGGCTGGGAATGCCGATCGCCGAAATCGATACGCTGGATCGAGTGTTGCTGGTCGGTTCCACGATCCGCCATGAACAACCCCTGGTTGCGCAACGACTGCGCCAGGCCGTGAAACGCGGCGCGCAAATCAACGTGCTGCACGCCGCCGGCGATGATCTGCTGTGCAAGGTGAATGCACGCCTGATCACCAAGCCAAGTGCGTGGCTGAATGGCTTGGCTCAGATTGCTCGCGCCATGCAGGAAGCCGGCGCCGATCTGGGCGCGGTTGCCGGTGTGGTTTCCCTGGTCGTCGCCAGCGATAACGCTCGCGCCATCGCTTCCAGCTTGCTCGGCGGCAACAGCGGTGGTGAAAAGAAAGCCGTGTTGCTCGGCGCCCTGGCGCAGAACCATCCCGCCGCCAACCATTTGCATGCTCTGGCTCATGCCATTGCCACCGCCTCCGGCGCGACACTGGGTTTCCTCTCTCCCGCCGCCAACAGCGTCGGCGCGCAACTGGTGGGCGCATTGCCCGGCCCCGACGGGTTCGGTGCCGCCAAGATGCTGGGCGCGCCTGGGGTTTCCTCCGAGGTTGCCAAGTTATCGGCCTACATCCTGCTCGGCGCCGAACCGGAGCTGGACGCCTATGACGCCGCCGCGGCCTCAGCGGCGCTACACAGTGCCGAGTTCGTGGTTGCCTTGAACGCCTTCAATACCGCGGCGCTGGACTACGCTGATGTGCTGCTACCCATCACGCCGTTCACGGAAACCGCCGGCAGCTACATCAACATGGAAGGCCGTCTGCAAAGCTTTCACGGCGTGGTCAAGCCGCAAGGCGAAGCGCGCCCGGCCTGGAAAGTGCTGCGTGTGCTGGGGAATCTGCTCAGCCTGGGCGGGTTCGATTACGACAACGCGGAGGCGGTGCGCGCCGATGCGCTGCCCACGGAATTCGTGGTGGGACTGAACAACACCCCGGTTGCGGCTGATCTACCTATCTTGAATTCCGATGACGGCCTCGAACGTGTGGGCGAAACGCCGCAGTACCAGCTCGATCCCATCGCGCGCCGTTCGCGTCCCTTGCAGGCAACTGTGGACACCGCCGTTCCGGTGATCTGGATCGGTAGCGAGTTGCTGACCGGTCTGGGGATCGCCGAAGGCGGCATGGTGCGGGTGCGCCAGGGCGGCGCCGAAGCCATCCTGCCGGTGCGCCGTGATGACCGTCTGGCAATCGACACCGTGCGGGTGGCCGCCGCGCATCCCCTGACCGCCACCCTGGGCGCCCGTCTCGGCCCTGTGAGCGTGGAGAAAGCCTGATATGGACGCAATGCTCGCCCCCCTGGCTGAACTGCTTGGCCCCGCCTGGCTGCCGATCTGGACATTGGCCAAGATCATCGCCATCGTCGCGCCCCTGATGATCGGCGTGGCCTATCTGACCTATGCCGAACGCAAGGTGATCGGCTACATGCAGGTGCGTATCGGCCCCAATCGGGTCGGTCCGCTCGGCCTGCTGCAACCCATCGCCGACGGCCTCAAGCTGCTGATGAAGGAAATCATCATCCCCAGCGGCGCCAACAAGGGTTTGTTCATCCTGGGTCCGGTGCTGGTACTCGCGCCGGCGCTGGCGGCCTGGGTGGTATTCCCGTTCAGCGAGACCCTGGTCCTGGCCAACATCAACGCCGGACTCCTGTACATCATGGCCATCACCTCGATGGGCGTGTACGGCGTGGTCATTGCCGGCTGGGCGTCCAACTCCAAGTACGCCTTCCTCGGCGCCCTGCGTTCCTCGGCGCAGATCGTGTCCTATGAAATCGCCATGGGTTTCGCGCTGGTGGGCGTGCTGATGTGCGCGCAGAGCCTGAACCTGACCGAAATCGTCAAAGGCCAGGAAGGCGGCTTCTGGCACTGGTACTGGCTGCCCTTGTTCCCGCTGTTCATCGTCTACCTGGTGTCCGGCGTGGCGGAACTCAACCGCGCGCCGTTCGACGTGGCGGAAGGCGAATCCGAGATCGTCGCCGGTTTCCATGTGGAATATTCCGGCATGGCCTTCGCCGTGTTCTTCCTGGCCGAATACGCCAACATGATCCTGGTCGCGGGCCTCACCAGCATCCTGTTCCTGGGGGGCTGGCTGTCGCCGTTCCCGTTCCTGCCGGACAGCATCATCTGGATCGGCGCGAAAATGAGTTTCGTGCTGTTCCTTTTTCTCTGGTTCCGCGCCACCTTCCCGCGTTATCGCTATGACCAGATCATGCGGCTGGGCTGGAAAGTCTTCATTCCGGTGACTCTGGTGTGGATCATCGTCGTTGGCGCCGCCATGCAGACGCCTTACGGCTACCTGTTCCACTAAGGAGGACGGCGACCATGTTCAACGGCATCAAGTCCTTCTTCGACACCTTCCTGCTCACCGAGCTGTTGCGCGGCATGGCCCTGACCGGCCGCAATCTGTTCGCGCACAAGATCACGGTGCAGTTCCCGGAGGAAAAGACCCCGCAATCGCCGCGCTTCCGCGGCCTGCACGCGCAACGCCGCTACGCCAACGGCGAGGAACGCTGTATCGCGTGCAAACTGTGCGAAGCGGTCTGTCCCGCGATGGCGATCAAGATCGAATCCGAACAGCGCGATGACGGTACCCGCCGCACCACGGTGTACGACATCGACCTGACCAAATGCATCTTCTGCGGTTTTTGCGAAGAAGCTTGCCCGGTGGACGCCATCGTCGAGACGCGCATCCTGGAATACCACGGGGAACAGCGCGGCGATCTCTACTACACCAAGGAAAAACTCCTGGCGGTGGGCGACCAGTACGAAGAACAGATCGCGCGCGACCGCGCGGTCGATGCCAAGTACCGCTGACGGACATACTCATGGAATTCAAGAGCCTCGTTTTCTACGTCTTCTCCGCCATCCTGCTGCTGGCGTCCCTGCGCGTGATTACCGCGCGCAACCCGGTGCATTCCGCGCTGGCCCTGGTGCTGGCCTTCTTTACGGCGGCCGGCATCTGGCTGCTGCTGGAAGCCGAATTCCTCGCCATCACACTGGTGCTGGTCTATATCGGCGCGGTGATGGTCCTGTTCCTGTTCGTGGTGATGATGCTGGACATCAATCTGACCGAATTGCGCAAGGGTTTCTGGAATTACCTGCCGGCCGGTCTGCTGGTTGCCGGACTGATGGTGTTGGAAATGGTCATGGTGTTGGGTGGGGCCGACCTCGGCCTGGCCGAACCCGCGCCGCTGCCGGCCGATTACAGCAATACCAAGGAACTCGGGCGCCTGCTCTACACGGTTTACGTCTACCCCTTCGAACTGGCGGCGGTGCTACTGCTGGTGGCGATGATCGCCGCCATCGCGTTGACCCATCGCAAGCGCGGCGACACCAAGCGGCTCAACCCGGCCGAGCAGGTGAAAGTAAAACGCGCCGATCGCGTATATCTGGTCAATATCAAGCCGCAAAAACCGGAAGCGCCCAAGGAGGACGAGGCATGATCGGTCTGAACCATTACCTCATCCTGGGCGCCGCGCTGTTCGCCATCAGCGTGGTGGGCATCTTTCTGAACCGCAAGAACGTGATCATCCTGCTCATGGCCATCGAATTGATGCTGCTGGCGGTGAACATGAACTTTGTCGCCTTCTCGCATTACCTCAACGACATGGCCGGCCAGGTATTCGTGTTCTTCATCCTCACCGTGGCGGCGGCGGAATCCGCCATAGGCCTGGCCATCCTGGTGGTGCTGTTCCGCAACCTGCGCACCATCAATGTCGACGACCTCGACCGACTGAAGGGTTAAGCCATGGACATCAAGACCCTTTACCTCATCGTTCCCCTTGCGCCGCTGGTCGGCGCCATCATCGCCGGCCTGTTCGGCAAGCAGATCGGCCGCGTCGGCGCGCACACGGTCACCATCCTCGGTGTGGCGATTTCCCTGCTGGCGTCGCTGGCGGTATTCCAGGACGTGCAAGCCGGCAATACTTTCAACGGCACACTCTATACCTGGCTGACCTCGGGCGACCTGACGCTGGAGATCGGCTTCCTGATCGACCGCCTCACCGCCGTGATGATGCTGGTGGTGACTTTCGTCTCGCTCATGGTGCACATCTACACCATCGGCTACATGGCGGATGACCCCGGCTACCAGCGCTTCTTCAGCTACATCTCTCTGTTCACCTTCTCGATGCTGATGCTGGTGATGAGCAACAACTTCCTGCAGTTGTTCTTCGGCTGGGAAGCGGTGGGCCTGGTGTCCTATCTGCTGATCGGTTTCTGGTACACGCGCGAATCGGCGATCTACGCCAACCTGAAAGCCTTCCTGGTCAACCGTGTCGGTGATTTCGGCTTCCTTCTCGGCATCGGCATGGTGCTGGCTTACTTCGGCAGCCTCGATTACCAGCAGGTGTTCCAGATGGCGCCGCATCTGGCCAACCAGGAGATCAGCCTGATCGAGGGCCATTCCTGGCCACTGATGGCGGTGATCTGCATCCTGTTGTTCATCGGCGCGATGGGCAAGTCGGCGCAATTCCCGCTGCATGTCTGGTTGCCCGATTCGATGGAAGGCCCGACACCGATTTCCGCGCTGATCCACGCCGCGACCATGGTGACCGCCGGCATCTTCATGGTGGCGCGCATGTCGCCGCTGTTCGAGTTGTCCGACATCGCCTTGTCCTTCGTTATGGTGATCGGCGCCATCACCGCGCTGTTCATGGGCTTCCTCGGCATCATCCAGAACGACATCAAGCGGGTCGTGGCGTATTCCACGCTGTCGCAACTGGGTTACATGACCGTCGCGCTGGGTGCTTCCGCCTACTCGGTGGCGATCTTCCACCTGATGACCCACGCTTTCTTCAAGGCGCTGCTGTTCCTGGCCGCCGGCTCCGTCATCATCGGCATGCACCACGACCAGGACATCCGCAACATGGGCGGCCTGCGCAAATACATGCCGATCACCTGGATTACCTCCCTGATCGGCTCCCTGGCCCTGATCGGCACGCCGTTCCTGTCCGGCTTCTACTCCAAGGATTCGATCATCGAGGCGGTGAAATTCTCCAGTCTGCCCGGTTCCGGCTTCGC
This sequence comes from uncultured Thiobacillus sp., assembly GCA_964542455.1. Lineage (GTDB taxonomy): Bacteria > Pseudomonadota > Gammaproteobacteria > Burkholderiales > Thiobacillaceae > PFJX01. The sequence continues at coordinate 28,779 of CAZIUC010000033.1, forward strand.
CTATTTCGCCGTCGTGCTGGGCGTGTTCGTCACGGCCTTCTATTCCTTCCGCATGTACTTTCTGGTGTTCCACGGCAAGGAACGCTTCAAGTGCGCGCACGACACCCACGACCATGAAGCTGACAAGAACGGGGACACGCATGGCCACCATCATGGCGGACATAGCTGCCCGCATGAGACGCCCTGGGTGGTGACGCTGCCGCTGATCCTGCTGGCGGTTCCCTCCCTGCTGATCGGCTATGTCGCCATCGAACCCATGTTGTTCGGCGACTGGTTCGGCCATGCCATTCAGGTCGCGGAACGACATGGCGCCATGCATGAGTTGCAACACCACTTCCATGGCGCCGCCGCGATGGCCCTGCATGCCCTGTCCAGCCTGCCGTTCCTGCTGGCGGCGGCGGGCGTCGGCTTGTCCTGGTTCTTCTATATGAAGCGCCCCGATCTTCCCGCCGCGATCCAGAAACGGTTCAGCCTGATCTACCTGATACTGGACAAGAAATACGGCTTCGATATTTTCAACGACTGGTTCTTTGCCGGTGGCGCCCGCATGCTGGGTGGCCGCCTGTGGCGCTGGGGTGACGTGAAAGCGATCGACGGCTGGGTGGTGAACGGCTCCGCCCATCTGGTCGGCAAGATCGCCAGCATCGTGCGCCGCATCCAATCCGGTTACATCTACCACTACGCCTTCGCCATGATCATCGGTGTGCTGCTGCTGGCCACCATGTTCGCGCGGGCCTGACCAAGAAAACGACCATGACGGAAGGATTAGGAATCGGCGTGTTGAGCCTGACCATCTGGGTGCCCATCCTGGCGGGCGTGCTCATCCTCATCACCGGCGGCGACAGGAACGCCGAGGGGCAGCGCACCCTGGCACTGCTCGGTTCCCTGTTGGGCTTCGCGGTCGCCATCCCCCTGTGGACCGGTTTCAACGCGGGCACGGCGGACATGCAGTTCGAGGAACTGGCGCGCTGGGTGCCGATGTTCAAGATCAATTACCACCTCGGGGTGGATGGCATTTCCATGCCCTTCATCCTGCTCAACAGCTTCACCACCATCCTGGTGGTGCTGGCCGGGTGGCAGGTGATCAAGGAACGCGTCGGCCAGTACATGGCGGCCTTCCTGATCCAGTCCGGACTGATCAACGGTGTCTTCGCCTCGCTCGACGGCATCCTCTTCTACATGTACTTCGAGGCCATGCTGATCCCGCTATACCTGATCATCGGCATGTGGGGCGGCCAGAACCGCGTCTATGCCGCGATCAAGTTCTTTCTCTATACCCTGCTCGGTTCCCTATTGATGCTGATCTCGCTGCTCTATCTGTTCTTCCAGAGCGGCGGCAGTTTCGAGATACTCACCTGGCACAGGCTGCCGCTGGCGATGAGCGCGCAGATTCTGCTGTTCGTCGCCTTCTTCTTCGCCTTCGCGGTGAAAGTGCCGATGTGGCCGGTGCATACCTGGTTGCCGGATGCGCACGTCGAGGCGCCCACCGGCGGTTCCGTGGTGCTGGCCGCCATCACATTGAAAGTGGGCGCTTACGGCTTTCTCCGTTTCGCCATGCCGATCGCGCCGGACGCCAGCCACCATCTGGCCGGCTTCATGATCGCCCTGTCCCTGATCGCGGTGGTCTACATCGGCCTGGTCGCCCTGGTGCAGGCGGACATGAAGAAACTGATCGCTTACTCGTCCATCGCCCACATGGGCTTCGTGACACTCGGCTTCTTCATCTTCAACCAACTCGGCATGGAAGGCGGCCTGATCCAGATGATCTCGCACGGCTTCATCTCCGCCGCCATGTTCCTCTGTGTCGGCGTCATGTACGACCGGGTGCATTCGCGCCAGATCGCCGACTATGGCGGCGTCGCCAATCGCATGCCGATGTTCGCGGCCTTCTTCATGCTGTTCGCGATGGCCAACGCCGGCCTGCCCGGCACCTCGGGCTTCGTTGGTGAATTCCTGGTGATCCTGGGTACGGTGAAGGTGAACTTCTGGTGGGCCTTCCTCGCCGCCACGACCCTTATTTTCGGCGCCGCCTACACCTTGTGGATGTACAAGCGCGTGGTGTTCGGCGCGGTCGGCAACGCTCATGTCGAAGAGATGCGGGACATCAACGGCCGCGAATTCATCGTATTGGCGCTACTGGCTGTGAGTGTGCTGGCCATGGGCTTGTATCCGTTGCCGCTGACCGAGGTCATGCACGCCTCCGTGGACAACCTGCTGGCGCATGTGTCGCACAGCAAACTGGTGCCCTGATCAATCATGCACGCGATGACTTTCACCTTCTCCGACCTCGTACCCGCCCTGCCCGAGATTTTCGTGCTGATCATGGCTTGCGCCATTTTGCTGCTCGATGTCATCAGCAAGCAACGCATGTTGTCTTACACGCTCACCCTGCTCACCCTGGTCGGCGCCGCCGCGCTCACCTTCTTCTCGACTTCCGGCGCGCCGGAATACGCTTTTGGCGGGCAGTTCGTCGATGACATGATGGCCGATGCGCTGAAGCTCATGACCTACCTGGCGTCCTTCGCCGTGCTGGTCTACTCGCGCGTGTATTTAACCGAGCGCGGTCTGTTCAAGGGCGAGTTCTTCGTGCTGTTGTTGTTCGCCACTTTGGGCATGATGGTCATGATTTCGGCCAATCATTTCCTGGTGCTCTACGTCGGCCTGGAACTGTTGTCACTGTCGCTCTACGCGCTGGTCGCCATGCATCGGGACAACGCACAGGCTACTGAAGCGGCAATGAAGTATTTCGTGCTGGGTGCACTGGCCTCCGGCCTGCTGCTTTATGGCATGTCCATTCTCTACGGCCTCACCGGCACGCTGGAGCTGAACAAACTGGCCGCCACCGTCTATATGGGCGTGCAGAATCCGACGTTGCTCAGTTTCGGCCTGGTCTTCCTGGTCGCCGGCCTCGGTTTCAAACTGGGTGTCGCGCCCTTCCACATGTGGGTACCCGACGTTTACCAAGGCGCGCCCAGCGCGGTCACCCTGTTCATTGGTTCCGCGCCCAAACTCGCCGCGTTCGCCTTCACCATGCGCATCCTGGTCGACGGCCTGCAACCCGCCGTGGGCGAGTGGCAGGGGATGTTGGCGGTCATGGCGGTGCTCAGCATGGCCATCGGCAACCTGGCCGCCATCATGCAGACCAACATCAAGCGCATGCTGGCCTACTCCACCATCTCGCATATGGGCTTCATGCTGCTGGGTATTTTGTCCGGTACCTTTGCCGGTTACTCGGTTTCCATGTTCTATGCCATCGTCTATGTGCTGATGAGCCTGGGCACTTTCGGTCTGGTTGTGTATCTGTCGCAGAACGGCCACGAGGCGGAAACCCTGGATGACTTCAAGGGCCTCAACCAGCGCCAACCCTGGCTGGCCGCGCTGATGGCCATGTTGATGTTCTCCATGGCCGGGATTCCCCCCTTCGTCGGCTTCTACGCCAAACTTTCCGTCTTGCAGGCGCTGGTCGGTGCCGGATGGTTGTGGCTGGCGCTGGTCGCGGTGCTGTTCTCTCTGATCGGCGCCTTCTACTACTTGCGCGTGGTGAAGATTCTCTACTTCGATACCCCGCACGCCGACGGGCCGATACTTTCAGGCCAAGCGGACAGCCGCGCGCTGCTCTCGATCAATGGCCTGGCTGTTCTGCTGTTGGGTCTTGCGCCGCAAGGGCTTATCGCCCTTTGCGTTTATGCGATGCAGATGTCGATGCAGTAAACGCAAGGCTGGGCAAACTTGCCCAGCGGTTAAGGCTGATTCGGATGGGAAGGCGATAAAGCCATTGGGTCGAGCTGCCTGGTCAACCCCGGAAGACTGAACCTAGAAACCTCAGTTGACCGCTCCTGAGCCCTTGTGAGGCCGCATGGATGCGGGCGTTAGCGCCTCCGCTGGGGCTCACCGATCGGGTGAGTCCGCTACGCGCCCGATTGCACGGTTTTCGGGCCGTCTGGCCGCGTTGCTCCTCCTTGCGGGCTCCGGCCCGCTGCGCGCGCATTGGCAACTGAGCTTGCCTTGCCAGCCGACCCGAAAACCGCACACTCGGGCGCGTTCAACTGAGGTTTCTAGGCTGAATAGAGGCCAGCTTGCCCACCCCGCGACTGGTTGATGTCAGAAAACTCCGAAACCGAGCCTAGCGCCGCGAGGGGGGCAATAAAGGAATTCAGCGCGTTACTTGCCTCCGCACTTGCCTTCCTTGCCCTTCATGCCGCCGCATTTGGTTTCTTTTTCCGGCTTCTTGGCGCCGCCGCAGCTGCCGTCCTTGTCCTTCATGCCGCCGCATTTGGTCTCTTTTTCAGTTTTCTTGGCGCCACCGCAGCTACCTTCCTTGTCCTTCATGCCGCCACATTTGGCTTCTTTTTCCGTTTTCTTGGCGCCACCGCAGCTACCTTCCTTCCCTTTCATGCCGCCGCATTTCCCTTCCGCCACCAGGTAGCCCTTGCTCAAGGCTGTGGAGGCGAACGGGTTGTCGGCGGCGGAGACGGGCGTGGCTGCCAGGGCGGCGGCAAAGGCGGTACCCAGGAGCAGGGTCAGAACAGTTTTTTTGGAAGTCATGGTGATTCCTTTCAATGTATGAGTTCAGATGAAGTGCCATTGCCGGCGCGGTGGCCGTTCGAGCAACGGGTTCAGGCTTGGATGTAACTGGGAAGCGCGCCCCGGGAAGAGGCCGTCCGCAATGTAGACAAGTGCGCTTTGAATTAGCAAGTTCTTTTTGAAAGTCAAAGAGATACGTGGCGCTTGAATCTTTTGCGGAAGGGACGATATTGGAATTACCGAGCCGAGCGGTTTCCGGCAAACCCCGTCAAGGAGTCCGAGATGAGCAACATTGTTCAACGCGATCCATTCGCCATCGACGACATGCTGGACGATCTGTTCAAAGGTTATTTCGTGCGCCCGATGCGCATGTCCGGCGAACAGTCAGAAATGCAGATGATCAAGATGGATGTGAAGGAGGGTGACAAGGACTATACCGTGCACGCCGATCTACCCGGCGTGAGCAAGGACGACATCCATGTCACCATCGAAGGCAACAGCGTGGCCATTAGCGCCGAAGTCAAGAAAGCCACCGAGCAGAAGGAGGGCGACAAGGTGCTGCGTAAAGAGCGTTACTACGGCAAGGTCTATCGCAGCTTCGCGCTCGGCCAGGAAGTGGATGAATCCAGCGCCCGCGCCAAGTTCGACAATGGCGTGCTGGAACTGATTCTGCCCAAAAAAACGGTGAGCGCCGCCAGGAAACTGGCCATCGAGTGAGGACTTGCGCACGGCGGCGCTGGGGGCGGCTTCGGCCGCCCCTTTTTCGTTCCGCGCAAGGTGGTTGTCAGACGTAAGCCGCCCGCCTGAGTAGGTAGAATTCGCGGCGTTCATTTTCAGGAATTCCACAAGGAAAGCGCCATGTCCATCGCCCATTTCACCCCCGCCCAGAAAGCCCAGGTCATCGCCGAGGCGCTGCCTTACATCCAGCGCTTCTGGGACAAGACCGTGGTGATCAAGTACGGCGGCAACGCCATGACCGATCCGGTGCTGAAGGCGGCGTTCGCGCGCGATGTGGTACTGCTCAAGCTGGTTGGCCTCAACCCGGTGGTCGTGCATGGCGGCGGGCCGCAGATCGAGGATCTGCTGAAGCGGGTGGGCAAGACGGGTGTCTTTATCCAGGGCATGCGGGTGACCGATGCCGAGACGATGGACCTGGTCGAGATGGTGCTGGGTGGCCAGGTGAACAAGGATATTGTCAATCTGATCAACCAGGCCGGCGGCAAGGCGGTAGGCCTGACCGGCAAGGACGGGCGTTTCATACGCGCCCGGAAGCTGATGATGGCGTCGAAAGACAAGCCGGGAGATGTCATCGATATTGGACAGGTGGGGGAGATTACCCAGATTGACCCGAGCCTGATCGCTTTCCTTGATTCCGGCGATTTCATTCCGGTGATTGCGCCGATCGGCGTCGGTAGCGAGGGGGAAACCTACAACATCAACGCCGACGTGGTGGCGGGCAAGCTCGCGGAAGTGTTGAAAGCGGAAAAGCTGGTGTTGCTGACCAACACACCGGGCGTGCTGGACAAGGATGGCAAACTGCTTACCGGCCTGACCCCACGCAAAATCGATGAACTGGTAGCCGACGGCACCCTTTCCGGCGGCATGCTGCCGAAGATCGCCTCGGCGGTGGATGCGGCCAGAAGCGGCGTGAAGGCGGTGCACATCATTGATGGGCGGGTGGAGCATGCCTTGCTGCTGGAGATCATGACCGATCAGGGAGTGGGCACGTTGATTCAGTCTTCCTGATTCGTTGCCGGGCGCGCGAGGCGGGCTCGGCAAGCTCAGATTTACTCGTGCTCGTTGTAGGAAAAACGGACATGGCCGTAACGCAGGATCAATACCGCCAGGGTAAGTAGGAGTATTGAGGCGGCTACGCCGATCATGTGCCACATGTCCAGGTTCTTCATGTCCAGCACAAGATAGCGCGCCAACGCGACGATGGCGATATAGATGGGAAAACGCACAGGCAATTTCCCGGATTCGAAATACATGGCCACCATCGCCAGGATTTCCAGGTAAAGGAACATCAGGAGCAGATCGGCCAGCGTGACGGTGCCCGCGGTCGCCATGTGGCTGACTTCGAGATATGCGGCGATTACGGTAGCGATCGTGATGATCGTCAGGCCGATAAACTCGATGAAACCGAGCACGGTATGTGCGTGCTGGGTGAGCGCGTTCTGATGCATGGCTGGTCTCCTTTCTCGCTGGCGCGCATGCTACCTCAGGAAGATGCCAGTGCGTACTGAACCCTGCCTGGGGCTGATATACCCTGCGCAAGAAGCTAGAGGGATTGGCCTTGGGTATCGCTGTATTTCACGCCCGTAATGGGCTTCCGCGCCTTGACCAACGCGTGTACTCAATTTTGTGGAGCGTGCAGTGACGTGAGCCGCTGCGAGCCTGTTCCATGAGATTAACGACCCGCCACGTCTTTTGGGGTGTGGCGGTCGCCGCGATGCTGTGCTGTGGCGCTGGACTGGCGTAGGGTGCTGACTCATTGTGCATCCGGGGTTGCCGCGACAGAGATGTCGCACCCACTCGCGCGTCTGATTTTCGCCGCCGCGGACAACGATGCTCCTGATGGCACAGCGTACGCCGCCGATTCGCTCAACGGAGGCCACCCGGCCTGGTCGCGCTTTGCCAAAGACTGGACCATTGGGTCGCGCCATCGTCTTGACGACCACTGGTTATTTGCCCGTGGCGGATAATCTGAGCAATGGTCAGTGGATTCCCCGCAATACAACGCCGAACTGGAATCTGTTTCTGCTCTAGCAGCTTGTCGGAGTGCGCCGTGCAAAGGCGTTTGTTTTCCAGCGGGTGCGAATCCCGCC
>CAZIUC010000034.1:0-33994 GCA_964542455.1 uncultured Thiobacillus sp.
TCGGCAACTCCATCTACGACAAGACCACGCAGAAGTGGACCAACTTCAAGCGTGCTCACGTTGACCTGGTGGACAAGTCCAAGCTGTTCAAAGCAGCCGCCCCTCACTAATCGGGTGCTGTAGCTAAAGAAGCCGGGCGCCCACAAGGCGCCCGGTTTTTTTATTTTGGACAGCAACTCGCAGTGCCCATTCCCAAGGGCTCCCTCTTGCGAATGGCCCTTTGCCCCCCATTTAACCGCTTCTTTCCGCACCGCTTTTTCGAGGCCGCACATGGACGAGACCCAATTCAAGAACCTGGCACAGCACGCTCCTTTCGAGCTCAGCCCGGTCATGCCCAACATGCTCGATGGCGACAAGGTCATCCAGTTCCGCTGCCACAAGGATGTGAAATGCTGGAACGCCTGCTGCGCCAACATCGACATCACCCTCACTCCCTACGACATCCTGCGTCTGAAGAATCGCCTGGAACTGTCCTCCGGTGATTTCCTCAAGCAATATACCGTTCCCTATGAAATGGACCAGGACGGCATGCCCGGCGTGAAATTCCGCCCGGTCGAAGGCGGTACCGCCTGCCAGTTCATGAAACCGGAAGGCTGCGGCGTCTATGAAGATCGCCCCACCGCCTGCCGCTATTACCCTGTAGCGTTGCTCTCCATGCGCCGTCAGGACGAATTCACCGACCGTGCCGTTTACGCCATGGTTGAGGAAAAGCACTGCCTGGGCCACCAGGAGCCGCGTTCACTCACCATTGACGAGTACCGCAAGGAACAAGGCGTCGACGATTACGACGAGAAAGGCCGCGGCTGGCGACAACTGGTGCTCAAGCGCAAGTCCGCCGGCCCCGGCATCGGCAAGCCACCCGCCGTGTCCAACCAGTTGTTTTTCATGGCCAGCTACGACCTAGACCGCTTCCGCGCCTTTGTCTCCAGCGACTCCTTCAACCGCACCTACGAAATTCCGATGGACGTCATGGCCGTCCTGCTGGACGACGATGAAGCTCTTATGGAGTTCGGCTACAACTTCCTCAAACATGCCTTGTTCGGTGAGAAGTTCCTGGCCGAACAGCCGGGCGCCTACGAAGCCCGCATGGACCGCCTCAAGGCCAAGACCGAGAAGCTGCGAGAGGAATACCAGGCGAACCGTGATCAACTGGAAGAAGACAAGTACAGCGAACCCGGTCGTCCCGGCGACCTCAGTTGCGGTACCAAGGACTGCGGCTGACGCGATTACGCAACGGCGCGGGTTCGTCGGTCTAGTCCATTTGACCTATATCAAGGCTGTTTAATAACCACACGCAGAGCATGGATTGGCATTTTTCACCCGCCGCTGGTGCTGGATTTTCCGGGGTCCGGCGGGTTTTTTAACCGCCAGGAGATCGCCATGCAAAAGTCCTTCGCCGTATCGTTCGCCGCCCTGCTGTTCGCCGCCGTACAACCCGCCATCGCCGCCCCCGCTGACGATGCTTGCGCAGCCCTCATGGAAGCCCGTGGCCATCTGGTCGCCATGATAGGCTCAACCGACAAGGCCGCTCAGGACGACCTCAAAGGCAAAGTCCACGCCGCCAGCGCCAAACTCGATGGCACCCTCGCCGCCATGATGAAAAGCTACAACGCCAACGACGAAGCCAAAGCCGCAGCTTTCAAGCCCGCCTGGGAAGCCTTCAAAACCACCCGCGAAGGCGAAATCATCCCCAACGTCTACGCCGGCAAAATCGCCGAGGCCAAAGCCATCGCCGGCGGCATTCAGGCCGAGCGCATGAAACAGATGAAAGGCGCGATGGGCTGCAAGTAATAAGACTCTTTGATTGAATGCAAAACGGTCCCACGCGGGGCCGTTTTGCATTCCACTTCCGGCGCGGGGTTGAATTACCCAGTCGTCTGGGTGACATTCCCCCGCATTCCTTCACCTCTTGAGCCATCGCCTTGAACGCGCACAGCCTCGCTCCCGAAGAGCATTTCATTCAGAAAGAACCCTATTACGAAGCCGTCGGCAACGAGGTCGCCATCTTTCAGGCGGCTTATGCCAACAAACTGCCGGTCCTGCTGAAAGGGCCGACCGGGTGCGGCAAGACCCGGTTCATGGAGCACATGGCCTGGCGTTTGCGGCGGCCGATGATCACGGTGTCCTGCCATGACGACCTGACCGCGTCCGATCTGGTGGGGCGTTACCTGGTAAAGGGCGGCGAGACGGTCTGGGTCGATGGGCCGCTTACGCGCGCGGTGCGTGTGGGGGGCATCTGCTACCTGGACGAGATCGTGGAAGCGCGCAAGGACACGATGGTGGTGATACATCCCCTGGCCGACGACCGTCGCACCCTCCCGATGGAGAAGCTGGGCCAGTTGCTGGAGGCTTCGGATGATTTCTGTCTGGCCATCTCCTACAACCCCGGTTACCAGAGTGTGTTGAAAGACCTCAAGCAATCCACCCGGCAACGCTTTGTCGCCCTGGAGTTCGACTACCCGGTGGCGGAGCTGGAAGCGCGCATCGTCGCCAACGAGTCCGGTGTTGATGCCGCACTGGCCGAGCGCCTGGTGCGCTTCGCCCAGACCACCCGCAACCTCAAGGGTGCCGGACTGGAAGAAGGCGCCTCCACGCGCCTGCTGGTGCATGCCGGCAAGTTGATTTCCAGCGGTATCGACCCGGTACTGGCCTGCCAGAGCGCCGTCGCCCAGGCGATTACCGACGATGGCGACATGCTGGCGGCGATCCAGGAGCTGTCTTCCTCGTTGTTCTGATCTGATAGGTGACTCTATACTTGGTCAAGTACATGATCTTGAATGGAGAATTCCATGCAAACCATCAACATCCACGAAGCCAAGGCCAAGTTGTCTGAATATCTGGCCGCCGTCGAAGCGGGTGAGACTGTGGTGATCTGCCGCCGCAACGTGCCGGTGGCGGAAATCGTGCCGATCCGCCAGGCGCGCAAGGAGCCTCGCCCGATCGGCCTGGGGCCATACGAAGAGGGCTATGAAATCCCGGCCAGCTTTTTCGAGCCTTTGCCGGACGAATTGATCAAGGCGTTCAACGGCGAACTCCCCGATCCATATATGGATGGCTTCGCCTCGGAAGCTGAACAGCTCAAGGTGGCCGAACCCTCACCGGGATACAAGAAGTGAAACTGCTGCTCGATACCTGTGCCTTCATCTGGCTAGCGACCGCGCCGCGCCAGTTAACCAGAGGGATGCTGGCGTTGTATGAAAACCCGGGCAACGAGGTCTATCTATCGGTTGCCTCGGCCTGGGAGATCGCCATCAAGCATCGCGGCGGCAAGCTGCGCCTGGCTGGTGATATGCCGCCCGGCGAATTCATTCCGGAAGCGCGTCACCGCCACGGAATCGAGGTCTTGCCGCTGCGCGAGGAAGATAGTTTCGTGCTTCTCAAGCTCCCGCCAGTACACAGCGACCCCTTCGACCGCATGTTGATCTGCCAGGCCATCGCCAATCAGATGACCATCCTGACCCCCGATCCGTTGATTACCCAATATCCGGTGCTGACGCGGTGGTGATGAACAGCGAAGCCATCACCCACCTGCTGGAAGACCTGCTTGAAGCGGATTTCTCATTTCGCAAAGTGGGGCCCGCCGCTGTCCAGTTGGCCGCGCTTTCCGAATCTGACCAGAGCTTTCTGCTCGCTTGGGTTAAGCGTATCGCCAGCACCAATCACGAAGTTGCCTGGCAGTTCACGCGGCGCGCGCCGGCGCTGGTCGGCCGCATGGACCGGCGCCTGATGGAGGCCTGGGCGGTGGGCGCTTGCGATACCTACGACCGCGAGGGATTGCGTCAGGCGCTGCAGGTACTGGAAGAGGCCGATCACTACGCCGAACGGCAACTGGAAATGACCGCCGGCGTGCTGTTCGACGATGTGGCCGGGGTGCTCGGCAACTTCGTGCGTGGCCTCTCCGGGCGGCGCCTGCGGGTGGAGCAGGGCGAGAGCCTGTATACCGATACCGAAAAGATTCTGCTGCCCGGCGTGATTGCCCGCTTTCCCGTGGTGGCGGACAACTTCAAGCTGGCCAAGGCGGCGGTGGCGCTGCTCTGGGCGCAGACCCGTTTCGGCACCTTCCGCGCCGATCTCGCCACAGCCTGCAATGACTTTCCTGATCCACCACGCGCGCTGAAACAACTGCACGGCCTGGAAACCCTGCGTCTGTCGGCCCGCATCGCGCGCGAGTTGCCCGGGCTGCATCGCGATATGGAACGCTTGAAAAGCCAGTTGGGCGAGGGGCTGCCGGTCGGTTGGGAGGCCATCGCGCAACGCCTGGCGCAACCGGACGCGGACCTGGAAGACAGTCTTACCCTCCTGGGCGATGCGCTGCGTCTGCCCGATTTCACCCCCTGGTGCTTTCAGGGCGAGCTGAAGCCGGAGGCTGTGGCCGCCGCCTTCGCCGCGCGCCGGGAAAAGGAAAAGGCGCGTCTGCGCGTGAAACTGGCGGACCTGCTGGAAGAACACAACAGGCGTAGCCCGGAAGCGGCACAGCGGAATCCGGAAGAACACGCACCCGAATTCGCCGCCGAGATGAACGACGAAGACGGCCGCATGGACCTGGAAATCACCCTGGATGGCGCGCCCATCGCCCCGCCCGACGATGTAAAGGCGCTGCTCTCCTCGGTCTACCTGGATTTCGGTGAAATCCCCCCGGAATATCTGGTGCCGGCCGGAGATGGCGAATATGACCCCAGCCTGCTTTACGATCAGGGCGCCGATCCGGATTCGGTCTGGCAGGGTACATACCATGAGGAAGGCGCGCTGTTCTATCCCGAGTGGGACATGGGCCGCGAGCACTACCGCAAGAACTGGTGCGTGATGCGGGAGAAGGATGTGCCGCCGACGTATGACGGTTTTTACCGGGAGACCCTGGCCAAGCACGCCGGCCTGGTGAAACAGCTGCGCAAGAGCTTCGAGGCCATGCGCGATGAAAACCGCACGCTGAAACGCCAGACCGATGGCGACGAGGTGGATATCGACGCCCTGGTCGAAGCCCTGGCCGATGCCAAGGACGGACGTGAAATGAGCGACCGCCTGTTCGTGCGCCAGCACCGCGCGGAACGCAACATCGCGGTCGCCTTCATGGTCGACATGAGCGGTTCCACCCGCGGCTGGATCAACGAGGCCGAGCGCGAGGCCCTGGTGTTGTTGTGCGAAGCGCTGGAACGCCTGGGCGACCGCTATGCCATCTACGGTTTTTCCGGCACCACCCGGAAGCGCTGCGAGTTGTTTCGCGTCAAGACCTTCGACGAACCCTATGGCGACGAGGTGAAGGCGCGGATCTCCGGCATTCGCGCCCAGGAATACACGCGCATGGGCTTCGCCATCCGCCACCTTTCGAAACTGCTGAACGAAGTCGATGCCGCGACCAAGGTGCTGATCACCCTCTCGGATGGGCGTCCCGACGATTACTTCGACGGCTATCGCGGCCAGTACGGCATCGAGGACACCCGCATGGCCTTGCTGGAATCGCGCCGCGCCGGGGTGCACCCGTTCTGCATTACCATCGACCGCGAAGCGCGCGACTACCTGCCGCACATGTACGGTGCCGCCCGCTACATCATCCTCGACGACGTGCGGCAACTGCCGTTCAAGGTTTCCGACATCTACCGGCGTTTGACGCGCTGAATATGGTTTGCCCTAGAGTGTTATAAGTATTCGTCAACACGAGTTCGGCTCGACCCCATGACCACCGTCACCTTGCAACAGGTACTCAATCACGCGGTTCAAACCGTAGTGGCGGCCACCCCGCTGGCCGAGGTGTGGCGGCGCATGGAAGAACTGCGCATCAGTTGCGTGGTGGTGCTGGATGGACTGGCGCCGATAGGCATCTTCACCGAACGTGACAGTGTGACGCTGGTGGCGAACGGCGGCTGGCGGGACGGCGAAGCGATCGCCAGCTACATGCGGGAACCCTTGCTCGTCAACAATCCAGGCATGGATATCCATCGCGCTTATCAGCTCATGGCGGCGCGCAATGTGCGGCAATTGGTGCTGGTGGATGCGCGGGGGGCGCTGTCCGGCCTGGTTACCGAAGGTGACCTGCTGCATTACATCGGGCTGGAGCAGATGGTCCAGCCGCGTACCGTGGCTTCAGCCATGACCGGGAAAGTGGTCACTTTGAGCGAGCAGGATAGCCTGCTGGCCGCCGCCCGCACCATGTCGGAGCGGGTGTTGAGTTGCGTGGTGGTGGTGAGCGAAGGCAGCCCGGTGGGCATGCTCACGGAGCGTGATGTGGTGCATCTCTCCCGGCAAGGTGGCGACCCGGCACTGCGCCTGCTTGGCGATGTGATGAGCCGACCACTGCTCACGATAGCGGCTGATGTTTTCCTGGCCGTTGCCATGCAGCGCATGGAACAGGGAGGAGTTCGTCGTCTGGTGGTGTCGGATGCCGCCGGCGCGATGGTCGGCCTGCTCACCCGGCATGACGTGGTCAAGGCCTTGCAGGCGCACTACGTCGATATCCTGCAGGAAACCATCGAGCGCCTGGAGCAGAACCTGCACATCACACGCGATCGTCTTGCGTCGGCGGAGAACCGTTTGCTGCGGCACAGCGTCATGGATCAGGTGAACGATGCGGTGTTCGTGGTGGCTATGGACAGCGGCCGCCTGGTGGAGGCTAACGAGTCGCTTGGCGACATGCTGGGATACAGCCGCGACGAACTGCTCAGCCTTGACTGCCATGACTTCGCCGAGCTCTGTGGCGGCTCGGAAGGTTGGCCGCAATGGGCGGCAAATTTCGTGGCACGTGGCATTCTCACAGCGGAAACCCGTTTCCTCCGCAAGGAGGGTGCGGATTTTCCGGTCGAACTCAGCTTGCGTCTGGTGTATGGCGAAGGAGCGGCTTATATGGTCGCGGTCGCCCGTGATATTTCCCAACGCAAGCGCGATGAAGCGCGCATTCGCCTGGATCGCGAACAACAGCGGGCACTACGGGAAATCCTGGAAATCGGCATCGGCGACGGCAGCTTGCGAGAGCGTCTGGAACGCTGCCTGGATCGTCTGCTGGCGGTGTCCTGGCTGACGCTGCTGCCCAAGGGCGGCATCTTCGTGATGGAGAGCGACAGCCTGCGCCTGTTGGCGCAGCGCAACTTTTCAGCGGAAATTCAGGCCAGTTGCGCTCGCGTGGCGCTGGGCCAGTGCCTGTGCGGTCGAGTGGCGCGGACTGGCCATACTCAATACGCCGATTGTGTCGACGAGCGTCACGAGATCTCCTATCCGGGCATGACCGATCACGGCCACTACAGCCTGCCGCTCAAAGCCGGAGGTGTGGTGCTAGGGGTGTTGGTGCTGTACCTGCCGGTGGGGCATCCGCGCCTCACGGAGGAACAGGAGTTCCTGGAAGCCGTGGGCGATGCGCTGGCCGGCATACTGCGGCGTGAGGGTGTGGAGCAGGCGGTTTCCGCCAAGGAAGCGGAAATCCACCTGTTGCTGGATTCCACCGCCGAGGCGATCTTCGGTGTGGATATGAATAGCCGCTGCACCTTCGTCAATCGCGCTTGCCTGCAGTTGCTGGGCTACGACAGCGCGGAGGAACTGCTGGGCCAACTGATCCATGACCTGATCCATCACAGTCATGTCGATGGCAGCGCTTATCCGGAGAGCGAATGCCCGGCACTGCCCGGTAGTGCCCTGCGCGATAAACGCCACGTCGACAATGAGGTGTTCTGGCGCAAGGATGGTAGTGCCGTGCCGGTGGAGTATTGGTCGCACCCGGTGCTTCAGGATGGGAAATTGGTCGGCGCGGTGGTCACTTTTCTCGATATCAGCCAACGCAAGGCCGCTGAAGAAAAACTGCGCCTGGCCGCCAAGGTATTCGACAGCACGCTGGAAGGCGTGCTGGTGACCGATGCCGAAACCCGCATCCTGTTCGTCAACCGCGCCTTTACCACGATCACCGGCCACGCTGAGAGCGAAGTCATCGGCAAGACCCCGCACTACCTCAACTCCGGCCGTCACGATGACGAGTTTTATCGCGAACTCTGGCGCGAGATCGTCAAGAAGGGCGGCTGGCAGGGCGAAATCTGGAACCGAAACAAAGCCGGTGAGGAATACCCGGAATGGCTGTCGATCAGCGCCGTGCATGACGACAGCGGTCGGGTGGTGAATTACGTCGGCGTATTCGCCGACATCAGCCAGATAAAACATTCGGAGGCACAACTCGAACATCTGGCACACCACGACCCGCTCACTACCTTACCCAACCGCACGCTGTTCCAGGCGCGTCTGGCTCACGCCATCAATGTCTCGCGGCGTCACGGCACGAGCCTGGGGCTGTTGTTCATGGATCTGGATGGCTTCAAGAACATCAATGACAGCCTCGGCCACCCTACCGGCGACGAATTGTTGCAGGCCATCGCCCGTCGGCTATCCGCCAATCTGCGCACGGCGGATACCTTGGCGCGTCTGGGTGGCGACGAATTCGTCGTGCTATTGGAGGACCTCGACGGGCCCAACGAAGCCGCCGTGGTCGCCCAAACCCTGCTCGCCCTGCTGCGCCAGGCCTTCCTGCTGAGCGGCGGCCAGGAGGTATTCAGCGGCGCCAGCATCGGCATCAGTCTGTTCCCGGATGATGCGGTCGATGCCACACAGTTGGTGCGCAATGCCGATGCCGCGCTGTACCAGGCCAAGTCGCAGGGGCGCGACACTTATCGTTTTTATACCGAAGCGCTCACCCGCGTCGCCAACGAGCGTATGCAGCTGGAGTCACGCCTGCGCGGCGCCCTGGAACGCGGTGAATTCGTCATTCACTACCAGCCTCAGATCGCTACCCGGGATGGCCGCCTGCTCGGCGCCGAAGCTTTGGTGCGCTGGCTGACACCGGAGGGTGAACTGGTGCCGCCGGCCCGTTTCATTCCGCTGGCGGAAGAAACCGGCCTGATCCGCCCCCTCGGCGAATGGGTCTTGCGCGAGGCCTGCGCCCAGTTTCGCGCCTGGTTCGATAGCGGCCTGGAACCGCTGACGCTGGCGGTCAATCTGTCATCACGCCAGATCGAACAGCGTGATCTGGTCGAGCGACTGAAAGCCGTTCTGGAAGAAACCGGCTTCCCCGCCCATCTGCTGGAACTGGAAATCACCGAAAGCGCCATCATGGCCCAAGGCGACCAGGCCGCCAGTGTGCTCGCCGCGCTCAAGATACTGGGCGTCAACCTCGCCATTGATGACTTCGGCACCGGCTATTCCTCTCTGGCCTACCTCAAGCGCTTCGCGGTTGACAAACTCAAGATCGACCGCAGCTTCATAAAAGATATTCCGCAGGACATCAACGATGTGGAAATCGCCGCCACCATCATCGCGATGGCCAAAAACCTGAAACTGAAAGTCCTTGCCGAAGGTGTGGAAACCGAGGAGCAGCTTGCCTTTCTGCAAATACACGACTGCGATGCCTATCAGGGCTACCTCTACAGTCGACCGCTGCCGGCCAAGGGATTTCTTGAGTTGTGGCGGAAGCAACAATACACATAGGAAAATGGGGCAAGCCGCGTGCCCAACAAACTGAAACATAGAGAATCCCAAGCATGAATCAGCAGGTCAGCATCCCCTTCGATATCCGCGCGGGGGGGAATTACAGCAATGGCTCTTATGGCCGCGCCTGGGGTGTGCGCCAGGTGATCGATTTTTCTCTCGATGCCGAAAGCGGCGAGGAAACCGTGCGATTCAAAGGCATCGCCGGCACCTGCCGACGCAAGACCGGGCAGTGCACCCTCGATGAATTCCGCAAATGGGCGCGCTACGAAGTTGCCCTCAACGAAAACTCCTGGCAACGCATCGGCTATTACGAAGAGGAATTCCCCGAGCTTGAACCGTAGGGCGCGAAGCCTGGCGCTTTGCGGCGCGCAGCGGGCCAAAGAAAAACCGCCCCGGAGGGCGGTTTTCCCGGATCAAACGCAGCCGTTTACTTGGCCTTGCCGATGATCTCGATTTCCACGCGGCGGTTGGGTGCGTGGCAGGCCTTCAGGTCCGCGCTTGCCAGTGTTTTGTCGCACTGGGTCACCGGCTGAGTGTCGCCCATGCCACTGGTGATGATGACGCCGGGCTTCACACCTTTGGCCACCAGGTAGGACCTGACTGACTTGGCGCGCGCTTCCGACAGCACCTGGTTGGACTTGGCGTTGCCGGTGGGGTCGGCATGGCCGATCACCTTGATCTGCTCAATGTCGCCCATGGCCTTGATCTTGGCAACGATCTCATCCAGACGGACCTTGCCATCCTTGGACAGGTGCTTGATTCCGGATTTGCCGGACTTGAATAGCGCGTCGCCTGCCAGAATCACCTTGTTAGTAGCCGGAACCGGCGTGGCGGCCGGAGCGGCAACAGGCGCGGCCACCACGACAGGCGCCGGCGCGGTGGCAACTTTCACCTCTGCCTTGGGCGCGGCCACGGCCTGGGTCGGCTCAGCGGGCTTGACCACCTCGGCCGGCTTGGCGGCGGGAACGGCCTTGACTTCAGGAGCCGGCGCGACGGCTTCCACGACGGGCTTGGCCGCAACAACCGGCTTGGCAATCTCCGCGGGTTTTGCTGCTTCGACGGCGGGCGGTGTGACCACGGCCACTGGAGCGGCAGCCTTGGCGGCCGGAGCCGGGGTTGCAACCGGTGCCGGTGCCGCAGCCGGCGCATAGGCTGAGGTGGGGTTGAAGGTCGGGGCGGCCACCGGGAAGGTCGGCAGGGTGATGGTGGGGATGCCGATGTTCGGCAGTGTCGGCAGCGCGGAGAGGTTGACGCCGGGAACGAAGCCGGACAGGTTGCCCAGCATGGCGACCGGATCCCACATGGCGAAACTGCCGGCACCCTGCACGGAGGGTTGCGGCGCCCAGGTCAGCCAGCTATTGGTGCCCTGGCCGTAGGAATTCGGGTTCGCGATAGCACCCAGCATGCCGGTGTAGAGCGCGGGGTTGGCCATCGTGCCCGCCAGGTTCCAGGCGCGCGGGTCCAGGCCGGCCATGCCCCAGCGGATGTAGGTGTTGGGATTGAGCGTGGACAGCAAGGTGTTCCACAGCTTCGCGTCGACCGGCAGCATGGCCCAGCGCATCAGCTTGCCCGGGTCGGAGAGTTGGGTGAGCACAGCCGTGTAGAAGTTGGGGTCACCGGTGGCCGCGGCCCACTTGAGATAGATGTTGGGGTCGGCAAACTGGACGAGGTTGCGCACGGCATCAGGATGCGCGGCGGAATTCATCATGTTCAGCCAGCCACCCGGGTCCATCATGCCGTTCATCATGGCGACATAGAAGCCAGGCTCGGTCACGGCGTTGGTCCAGGGCACGAACACCTTGGGGTCCTTGAACGCGGACAGGTTGCGCGAGAAGTCGGTCATGCGTGCCAGCCACGCTTCCGGGGTCTGCGGCAGGTCGCTCTTGGCGGCGGCCTTGGCGGCGGCCTGGCCGGCGAAGGTCGGAATGTCGGTGGTGCCCATCGCGGCCAGGGCCGGTGTCGCCGCAAGGGCGAGCACAACAGTGATCAGCTTCAGTTTCATGGTGCTTCCTTTTCGAAAAATACTAGAAAAAACAGTCTATTAGATATTTGTTGCATTCTAACAACAGCCGCCTTGCGGGGTAAACCGAGAGTGAATTTCTGTCGCTAATTTGCGGGTGCCGTGTTGCGGATTTTCTCGCAATGGCCCTGATTAACTTCGCTGTGGGTTGTTTGGTCGTGGTGTTGTCCAGTACGCATTTATGCCGAGTGGCCGCGTCTGAATTCCGCATGAAGCCGCCCTTCCTCCTAAAGAATTACCTTGCCACGCCGATGATGGCGCCATCATCGCGCCCAGTGTTCGATCAACAGGATGAACGGAGATTTCCGCATGGAAGAGAACAGCAATTTCAAGATTCCCCCCTCAACCGCCGCGCGGCCTGATCTCGACTGGAGCCAGGTGCGGGAGACCATCATGATGCTCAATCTGGCGGTGGCTCAGATCGAGATGGCGCTGAAGGAGTCGAGTGGTTCGGTCGATGTGCTCACCAATTCCTTCACCGACATCTACGGCAATCTCATGGCTCTGGTGCGGGAGGCGCATTTACTGCCGGATTCACCGGTGAAGCTGGCTATCGAGGAAAGTGGTGCTGCCGCCTCCGGACAGATGCAGCATGTCATCGTCGCTTTCCAATTCTATGATCGTCTCACGCAGCGGCTTTCCCATGTCTGCCACAGCCTCGACGACCTTACCGGCATCGTCAACGAACCTGCCCGGCTCTATAACCCGTTCGCCTGGCATGCGCTGCAACAGAAGATACGCTCCAAGTACACGATGGAAGACGAGAAGCTGATGTTCGACACACTGCTCGAGACCGGCGACGTACGGGCCGCGCTGGATCAGTTTGTCGCCACCAAACAACACGAAGCCGGCGGTTCGTCGGATGTTGAATTGTTTTGAGCGGTGCTGAAACTGCTTGGCGCCGGAAGCGTCAAGCGAAGATAGTTCGGGTCTTCCATCCGCTTCCTTCGAGGCCCGATGTATAAAATTCCTGTTTCCGTCCTGGTTGTCATCCATACCCCGGATTCGCAAGTGTTGCTGCTGGAGCGCGCCGATGCGCCCGGTTTCTGGCAATCGGTCACCGGCAGCCAGGATACTGGTGAAACTCTTTATGAAACGGCAGTCCGCGAGGTGCGCGAGGAAACCGGGCTGGATGCCACACAATTCGTGTTGAGCGATTGGAAGCAGCGGAACCAGTTTGAAATCTTCGAGCGCTGGCGTCACCGCTACGCGCCCGGCGTCACCCACAATATCGAGCATGTGTTCGGCCTGCGGCTGCCCGAAGTGTTGCCGATCACACTTTCCCCCCGTGAACACCTGAATCAACTCTGGCTCCCCTGGCGGGAAGCCGCGGAAAAGTGTTTTTCATGGAGCAATGCGGAGGCGATTCGCAAGTTGGGAGAAGGTGCGTAGATTGTGCACGTCGCGCATTGCCCAACTTACTATTACCTATGGTGTTCCAGCGTTCGCGCCACCACCCAGGCGCTGATTTCCATCGCGCCGGCGCGGCGCGCGGCTTTAGCCAGCTCATTCAGGCTGCTGCCGCTGGTCATGACATCGTCGAGCAAGGCGATGCGTTTCCCCGTGAGGTCTTCATCGCAGATGAAGGCACCGCGCAGGTTGCGTTTTCTCGCCTTGAGGTCGAGGCCGGCTTGTGGCGGCGTATCGCGCTGGCGTCGGCAGGCGTGATGACAAGGCAGGTTCAGGCGATCGCCCAGGCGCCGCGCGATTTCCAGGGCTTGATTGAAACCGCGTTCGCGGAGCCGGGCGGGATGTAGCGGCATGGGGATGATGAGGTCGGGAAGCGGTAGGTCCGCCAGCCGTTGTGCCAGTGCTTCGGCAAATAGTTCAGCCAGTTCCTGCGCGCCAGCGTATTTGCACTGCTGGATCAGTACATCGAGCGGGAAGGCGTAGTGGTAAACCGCTTCGCAATGCTCGAACCGCGGTGGTGTTTTCAGGCAGGCACCACAAAGAAGGCCGCCGGGAGAGGGCAGGGCGCATTGCTGACAGCGTTCCACCGGCAGATGCGGCAGGTCGTCGGCGCAATCGGGGCAAAGCAACTTGCCGCGGACGCGCGTGCCACACAGCACACAGGGTTGTGCTACTCCTGCCTGCGCAATGTGTAGGCAGTTGTTCAGAAGTATTTTGACCAAGTTTGACATGCATCCTCCCTTCACGCACCATGCCGCGCCTTGAATTCCGACTTTCCCATGTACAGGCCCCTCAATGTCCGAGAAAGAGAAACGACTCATCACGGCGGCATCCTGCCTATTCAGTTCACGTCTGTTCAATTACCTGTCGGTCGGTACCACCCTGTTGTCCGCATCGCTTTACACCCTCGGGCTGATGATCGCCAACAAGAAGATGTCGTTCTTGCCGCTGGCGATGTCCTGGCCGCCGATCATGATCTGGCTGGCGTTTTCCATCTTCGTCTATGCCGCCATTGCCCACCACCCGGATCTGAACGTCCGCCATTACAACAAATGGGCGGGTTATCGCTATTACGCCGTGGTGGGCACGCTGGTGGTGTTTGCCAACGACCTCGCCCATTTGCCCACCGGTTGGCCCGGCGTCTATGTGCTCATGGTGGTCACCCTGGTGCCGTGGTCGCTGTATGACATCTGGAAAGCCGGTCGCGAGGACTGGAAAGACATTGAAGTGGAGAAGCATTGATGACCGACCTATCTCAACCCGCTGCCGCCAAGGCCTGGTCCCTGGCCGAGGTGGAGGCGCTTTACGCGCTGCCGTTCAACGACCTGCTGTTCCAGGCGCAAACCATGCATCGCCAGCATTTCGACCCCAACGCGGTACAGCTTTCCACCTTGTTGTCGATCAAGACCGGCGGCTGCTCCGAGGATTGCGGTTATTGCTCGCAATCCGCGCGCCATGACACTGGCCTGGAGCGGGAAAAGCTGCTCGACGTGCCGGCTGTTGTGGAAGCCGCCAAGGCCGCCAGAGAGACGGGCGCCACCCGTTTCTGCATGGGCGCGGCCTGGCGCGGCCCGAAAGACAAGGACCTCGGCGCCGTCGCCGACATGGTGCGCGAGGTCAAGGCGCTGGGCATGGAAACCTGTGTCACGCTGGGCATGTTGAAACCTGGCCAGGCGAAGCAACTCAAGGACGCAGGCCTGGATTACTACAACCACAACCTGGATACGGCCGCCGAGTTCTACGGCCAGGTCATCACCACCCATACCCACAACGACCGTCTGGATACCCTGGCGCAAGTGCGCGATGCAGGCATCCATGTCTGCTGCGGCGGCATCATCGGTATGGGCGAGAGCCGCCGGATACGCGCCGGGCTGGTCATGGAACTGGCCAACTTGAACCCTCAGCCGGAATCGGTGCCGATCAATATGCTGGTCAAGGTGCCGGGCACGCCGATGGCGGAGGGCGCGGATCTCGACCCGTTCGAGTTCGTGCGCACCGTCGCCGTGGCGCGCATCACCATGCCGCAATCCCATGTCCGCCTTTCCGCCGGCCGCCAGGAATTGGGCGAGGCGGTGCAGGCCCTGTGCTTCCTGGCCGGCGCCAATTCGATTTTCTGTGGCGACCGTCTGCTCACCACCGGCAATCCGGAAACCGACGCCGACAACGCCCTGTTCGCCAAACTCGGCCTGCATGGCGAGCCGGTCCAGGGACGGCGCTGCGCGAGCTGACTTTCGCCCTCTCCCTCCGGGGGAGGGCCGGGGTGAGGGAACGGCGGTTGGTTTGAACAGCCCGTG
Source organism: uncultured Thiobacillus sp. (assembly GCA_964542455.1). GTDB lineage: Bacteria > Pseudomonadota > Gammaproteobacteria > Burkholderiales > Thiobacillaceae > PFJX01. Next base: position 15,178 of record CAZIUC010000034.1, read on the forward strand.
CTCCCTCTCCCCCAGCCCCTCCCCCGGAGGGGGAGGGGAGCAACACCATGCTTCCCACCCAATTCCAATCCGCTCTCGTCGATCTCGACGCCCAGGGCCTGCTGCGCCGCCGCCGCGTGCTGGACGGCACCCAGGGCGCGCGGGTGACGCTGGACGGGCGCGAATATCTGTCTTTCTCCAGCAACGATTACCTGGGCCTGGCCGGCCATCCGGCCATCGCCGAAGCGGCATGCAAGGCCGCGGGTGAGGTCGGCGTGGGCGCCGGCGCCGCGCATCTGCTCACCGGCCACCACCGTCTGCATCACGAACTGGAACGGGAACTCGCGGCCTTCGTGGGGATGCCGGCGGCGCTGCTGTTTTCCACCGGCTACATGGCCAATCTGGGCGTGATTCAGGCCCTGCTCGACCGCCACGGCGAAGTGTTCGAGGATCGTTTCAACCACGCCTCATTGGTTGATGCCGCGCTGCTTTCACGCGCGAAACTGACCCGTTATCCGCACCTGGACCTCGCCACTCTGGAGCGTCAACTCGCCGGCAGCGACGCGAAGGTGAAGCTCATCGCCACCGACACGGTGTTCAGCATGGACGGCGACCTCGCTCCGGTGGCGGAACTGCTGGTATTGGCGGAACGCTACGACGCCTGGCTCTATCTGGATGACGCGCATGGCTTTGGCGTGTTGGGCGAGGAGGGTGAGGGCGCCACATCGCTGCTGACCGTTCAGGGTCGGGAGGCCGTGCCAGGTGATGCGACTGGCGAGACTGGCTCCCCCCTTTGGAAAAGGGGGGCGGGGGGGGATTTCTGCAACGGTTACGTGACCGCGAACGGTGCTAAATCCCCCCCGCCCCCCTTTAAAAAAGGGGGGGGCTTAGCGCCACGCCTCATCTACCTCGCCACCCTCGGCAAGGCGGCCGGCGTTTCCGGCGCCTTTGTGGCGGGTAGCGGCGAGCTGATCGAGTGGCTGGTGAACAAGGCGCGCACCTATGTCTACACCACCGCGCAGCCTCCCATGCTGGCGGCGGCGGTGAGCGCCAGCCTCAAGTCGATTGCCGGTGAGCCTTGGCGGCGCGAGCGCTTGCGCGAGCTTGTCGCCCGCCTGAAAGTCGGCGTGGTGGGATTGCCCTGGGCCTTGATGGACTCCGATACGCCGATACAGCCCTTGCTGTTGGGGGATCAACACGCCGCCCTGGCGCTGGCCGAGGGGTTGAAACAGCGCGGCATCCTGATTCCCGCCATCCGCCCGCCCACCGTGCCGCGGGGTTCGGCGCGGCTACGTATTTCACTGTCCGCCGCGCATACGCTCGCGGACGTGGATGAATTGCTCGCCGCCTTGCATGAGCTGGCCCATGACTGATACGGTGTTTCTGCATGGCTGGGGGCTCTCCGGGGTAGTCTGGGCCGAGACCGTAGCGCATATTCCCGGCCTCACGCCCGATCTGCCCGGCTATGGCGAAGCAGCGACGCTGTCGCCCTACAGCGCCGAATCGCTGGCCGATGCCCTGGCGGCGTCCATCTCCACGCCGGTCAATCTGGTCGGCTGGTCGATGGGCGGCATGGTCGCGCTGGCGCTGGCGGCGCGGCATCCGGACAAGGTGGCGCGTCTGGCGCTGGTGGGCACTTCGCCCGCCTTCGCCGCCCGCGCCGACTGGCCGCGCGGCATGGCGCCGGAAGTGCTGGCCGAGTTCGCGCGCGCTTTGGCCCTGGACTACCGCGCCACCTTGTTGCGTTTTTTGTCGTTGCAGGCGCGTGGCGGCGATGTGGCGCGAGCGGTGATCGTACAGTTGCGCGCGCGCATGCAGGCCCAGGCCGAACCGAACCCGGAAGTGCTGGCCGACGGCCTGGAATTGCTGCGCACGGTCGATCTGCGTGATCAGGTCGGACTAGTGCGCTGCCCCACCCTGGTGGTGCACGGCGCCCATGACACGCTGTGCGTGCCCGAGGCCGGCGTCTGGCTGGCGGAACATCTGCCGCATGCCAGGCTGGCTCTGCACGAACGCGCTTCCCATGCGCCTTTCCTGTCGCACCCGGACTGGTTCGTCGCCACCCTCAAGGAATTTCTGCATGGATGACCGCTTGAAACGGGCGATCCGGCGTTCCTTCGAACGCGCCGCGACGACTTACGACGAGGCCGCCTTTTTGCAACAGGAAGTGGCGCGCCGCCTCGATGACCATCTTGATGGCGTGAAGGTCGATCCCGCGCTGATCCTGGATGCCGGCTGCGGCACCGGCTTCGCTTTCGATCTGTTGAAAGCCCGCTTTCCCAAGGCCCGCGTCATCGGCCTCGACATCGCCCACGCCATGCTGTGCCAGGCCAATGCCCGCCACGGTCGTCCTGGCGGCTGGCGCGGGCTGCTCTCGCGCCTTTCGCCTGACGCTTCCCACCTCACGCCGATTTGCGCCGACCTGGAGCGCTTGCCGCTGAAGAGCAACAGCATCGACATGGCCTGGTCCAGCCTCGCCCTGCAATGGGTGGACGATCTGGAAGCGACCTTTCGCGGTGTGCATCGGGTCATGAAGCCGGGCGGACTGTTCCTGTTCGCCAGCTTCGGGCCGGATACCCTGAAGGAATTGCGCGCGGCCTCCAGCGGCGTCGATGGCCATCACCACGTCAACCAGTTCGTCGACATGCACGACGTCGGCGACGCCCTGGTGCATGCCGGTTTCAGCCATCCGGTGATGGAGATGGAACACATCACCCTGACCTACAGCGAGTTGAGCGGCCTCATGCGCGATCTCAAGGCCATCGGCGCCCACACCGTCAAACAGGGCGCGCGCGCCGGGCTGATGGGCAAGGCCGCGTGGCGCCGGCTGGCGGAGAACTACGAACGCTTCCGCCAGGATGGCCGCCTGCCCGCCACCTACGAAGTGGTCTACGGCCACGCCTGGGCCGGCGCGAAAGACCACCTGGAAGATGGCCGCCAGATCATCCAGATGAAGATGACGAGCCGGAAAGGCGGGCTGCGGTGATGTCGCGCGGCTTCTTCATCGCCGGCACCGATACCCATATCGGCAAGACCCTGGTGGCCGCCGCGCTGCTGCATGCTTATGCCGGCCTCGGCTACCGCGTGCTGGGCATGAAGCCGGTAGCGGCGGGGGCGGAACTGATCGACGGGGTCTGGGTGAACGAGGATGTGGCCATGCTGCGCGCCGCCGCTAATGTCCAGGCCGCGCCGGAGTTGCTCAACCCTTACCTGTTCCGCGAAGCGATCGCCCCGCACATCGCCGCCGACCACAAGGGCGCGCGCATCGAGATTCCCCGCATCCGCGCGGCCTATGACGAGCTTGCCGCGCTGGCCGATGTGGTACTGGTGGAGGGGGTGGGCGGCCTGCTGGTGCCGCTGTCCGAGCACAAGGACGCGGCCGATCTCGCCGTGGCTTTGAATCTGCCGCTGATTCTGGTGGTGGGCATGCGTCTGGGCTGCATCAACCATGCCTTGCTGACGCGGGAGGCCATCGCCGCGCGCGGCTTGAAACTGGCCGGCTGGGTGGCCAATCGCGTGGACCCCGCGATGGCGGCTTACCACGAGAATCTGGCTACCCTGAGCAAGCGTCTGCCGGCGCCACTGCTGGCGGAATTGCCGCATATGGCGAACGCCGATCCGCAACGGGCGGCGCATTTTTTATCCCCGCTAAAGTTGACCGCCATGCTCAACAATATAAGCAAGCCCGAATAAACTTATATATAGATCAGTGACTTATCTAAACTGATTTCTTGCTATTGGCCATTATCTGACTACCTTCAGCAGTGCGCGGTAAATTCCGAGTGAATTACTCGGTTATGACTGTGCCCTTTGGGGAAAAGGACATGCGGCTGTGGCGACGACTGTTGTTGATGGCGTGTTGGCTAGGCTGGATTCAGCCGGCAGCGGCCGACTGGGCGCTGAATTTGCCGGCGCCGAAGTCCGACATCGCGGCGCGCATCTACGACATCCACACCCTGATTCTGCTGGTCTGCCTGGTTATTTTTGTGGTGGTGTTCAGCGCGATGTTCTATGCGCTGTTCAAGCACCGGAAAAGCCTCGGCCATCAGGCCCACCATTTTCATGAGCACACTACCGTCGAGGTGATCTGGACCGTGATCCCCTTGCTGATCCTGGTCGGCATGGCCTGGCCGGCGACCCGCGCGGTACTGGATCAGAAAGACACCGCCAATCCCGATCTCAGCATCAAGGTCACCGGCTATCAGTGGAAGTGGGAATACGACTACCTGCAGGATGGCGTGAAGTTCATGAGCGTGTCGTCCACGCCCGCCGATCAGATCGCCAACAAGGCGGCCAAGGGTGAGCACTACCTGCTGGAAGTGGATGAGCCGATGGTGGTGCCGGTCGGCAAGAAGGTGCGCATCCTGCTGACCTCGCATGATGTGATCCATTCCTGGTGGGTGCACGAACTGGGTGTGAAGCAGGATGCCATTCCCGGTTTCATCCGCGACACCTGGTTCCGCGCCAACGAAATCGGCACTTACCGGGGCCAGTGCGCCGAGTTGTGCGGGCGCGGCCATGCCTTCATGCCCATCGTCGTCGAAGTGAAGAGCGAGGCCGATTACCAGGCCTGGCTGGCGGCCAAGCAGGCCGGCAAGCAGGCCAAAGCCGTCGCGGCGGTGGCGGCCGCCGGCAAGTCGTTCAGCCCGGAGGAACTCAAGGCGAGCGGCGAGAAGGTCTATGCGGCCAACTGCGCCGCCTGCCACCAAGCCGACGGCAAGGGCCTGCCCGGCGCGTTCCCGGCGCTGGCCGGCTCCAAGGTCACCAATGGTCCCGCCGCCGCGCACATCGACCGCGTGCTGCACGGCAAGGAAGGCACCGCGATGAGCGCGTTCCAGGACCAGTTGGACGACGCCGACCTGGCCGCCGTGATCACTTACGAGCGAACCGCCTGGGGCAATAAGGGGTCGCCGGTACAGCCGGCGGATGTGAAGGCACAGCGCAAGTAACCGGACAAAAACATGGAAGCCAATCTTGCCCACCCCTCGCCGGATGAACATCACGCCGCCCCCTCCGGGGTATGGCGCTGGCTGACCACCACCAACCACAAGGACATCGGCACCCTGTATTTCTGGTTCGCCGCGACCATGTTCCTGATCGGCGGGATGATGGCGATGCTGATCCGCGCCGAACTGTTTCAGCCCGGACTGCAACTGGTGCAGCCGGAAGTGTTCAACCAGCTCACCACGATGCACGGGCTGATCATGATCTTCGGCGTGATCATGCCGGCCTTCACCGCCTTCGCGAATTGGCAGGTGCCGTTGATGATCGGCGCGCCGGACATGGCTTTCCCGCGCATGAACAACTGGAGTTTCTGGCTGCTGCCGGTGGCCGGGACGTTCCTGGTCGGCTCCCTGTTTCTGCCCGGCGGCGCGGTGGCGGGCGGCTGGACCATGTACCCGCCGTTGTTCATGCAAGGCGGCATCAGCTATGACCTGACCATCTTCGCGATCCACATCATGGGCGCGAGTTCAATCATGGGTTCGATCAATATCGCCACCACCATCCTCAACATGCGGGCGCCGGGCATGACGCTGATGAAGATGCCGCTGTTCGTGTGGACCTGGCTGATCACCGCCTTTCTCCTGATCGCGGTGATGCCGGTGCTGGCCGGGGCGGTGACCATGCTGCTGACTGACCGCAATTTCGGTACCCATTTCTTCGATGCGGCCGGCGGTGGCGATCCGGTGATGTTCCAGCACGTGTTCTGGTTCTTCGGCCACCCGGAGGTGTACATCCTGATCCTGCCGGCCTTCGGCATCATTTCGTCGGTGATTCCCACCTTCTCGCGCAAACCCTTGTTCGGTTATGCCTCGATGGTCTACGCCACCTCATCTATCGCCATCCTGTCGTTCCTGGTCTGGGGGCATCACATGTTCACCGTCGGCATGCCGGCGGCGGCGCAGTTGTATTTCATGTATGCCACCTTGCTGATCGCGGTGCCCACCGGAGTCAAGGTGTTCAACTGGGTGGCGACCATGTGGCGGGGTTCGCTGACTTTCGAAACGGCGATGTTGTTCGCGGTGGCCTTCGTCTGTCTCTTCACCATCGGTGGCTTTTCCGGGCTGGTGCTGGCGATGGTGCCGGTGGATATCCAGTTGCAGGACACCTATTACGTGGTGGCGCATTTCCATTACGTGCTGGTCACCGGCGCCTTGTTTTCCATCTACGCCGGCATCTATTACTGGCTGCCGAAGTGGACCGGCCATATGGTCGACGAGACCTGGGGGCGCTGGCATTTCTGGTTGTCGGCGATCTCGGTCAACGTGTTGTTTTTCCCGATGCACTTCCTCGGCCTGGCCGGCATGCCCCGGCGCATTCCGGATTACGCGCTGCAATTCGCCGACTTCAACCGCGTCGCCTCGATCGGCGGCTTCGTCTTCGGCGCCAGCCAGATATTGCTGCTGATCGTGATTCTGAAATGCATCCGCGGCGGCGTAAAAGCCGAGGCGCGCGCCTGGGAGGGCGCCGAGGGGCTGGAATGGACGGTGCCTTCGCCGGCGCCGTACCACACGTTCGCGGTACCGCCGGAGGTGAAATGAACCCGAATGGTCCATCAACCGAGGCTAAGGAGGTGGCCCCACCTGTAGCGCCGGCGTCTCGCCGGCCTCGTGGGCCTGATCAGAAGGGCGAAGCCGGCGAGACGCCGGCGCTACATGCCCGCCTCGGCTCTGGGCAATCCGGGATGAGCGCCGCCGGCAACCAGCGCACCTCCAGGTGGCTGGTCGTCCTGGCGGTGGCGATGTTCGCCTTCGGCTTCGCGCTGGTGCCGCTCTACGACGTATTTTGCGATCTCACCGGCCTGAACCGCGACGCGGCCCAGGCCCTGGCCAACAACACCCAGGTCGATTTCAGCCGGAAAGTGCGCATCGAACTGGTGGCCAATGTGCGGGATGAAGCGCTTTGGCGTTTCGCCGCGCCGAGTCAACCGGTGGACGTACATCCCGGAGAACTGGTGCAAGTGGAGTACGAGCTGGAGAACCTTACCAATCGGCCCCTGGTCGGCCGCGCGGTGCCTAGTTACGCGCCTCTGGCCGCCGCCGCCCACTTCAAGAAGATCGACTGTTTCTGTTTTCGTGAACAACGGCTAGCGCCGCATGAAAAAATGCGCCTGCCGGTGCTGTTCGTGTTGGATCGGGGTGTGGCGGCCGACATGAAGGTGATGACCTTGTCCTACACCTTCTTCGCGCTGGGGAAACGGACATGAGCGCCCCCGAAAACGCCGCTTCGCGGCGTTCTCCCCCCGAGGGGGCCAAGAAACACTTGGGGCGGCCCGGCGTGTTTCTTGAGAGTGCCTGGCGCGCGGTCTTCTGGAGTTTCTTGGGCGTGCGCCGGGGTCGCGATCTGGAACGCGACGCGGGCGAGTTCAACCTGGTACAGATCGTTGTCGCCGGCCTGCTCGGCGCGCTGGCGCTGGTCCTCGCCCTGCTTGGCCTGGTCCATCTGGTGACGCGATGAAGGAGCGGCCATGACGACTCATCCCGGCGGTTATTACCTGCCCGCGCCCTCCCACTGGCCCCTGGTCGGGTCGCTGGCCCTGATGAGCACGGCGCTCGGCGCCACGCTGCTGATCCACGACATGGCCGCCGGCGGCTGGTTGCTGACGGCGGGAGGGACGGGCCTGGCGGCGATGCTGGTCGGCTGGTTCGGCAAGGTGATCCGGGAAAGCGAGAGTGGACTGCATGGCGCCCAGGTGGATATGTCTTTCCGCTGGGGCATGGGCTGGTTCATCTTCTCCGAGGTGATGTTCTTTGCCGCCTTTTTCGGCGCCTTGTTCTACGGTCGCATGATCTCGGTGCCGGATCTGGCCGGCGGCGAGCAGTTGCGCCTGCTCTGGCCGGGTTACAGCGGCGGCTGGCCGACCACCGGGCCGGGCATCGAGGCGGCTTTCACGCCGATGTCCCCCTGGGGTATTCCAGCCCTGAATACCTTGCTCCTGCTGAGTTCCGGCGCCACGGTGACCTGGGCGCACTGGGGCCTGAAACGCGGCCGGCGCGGCCAACTGATCCTGGGCCTGGCGCTGACCGTGGCGCTGGGCCTGACTTTCCTGGGCTTCCAGGCCTATGAATATCACCACGCCTATACCGCCCTGGGCCTGACTCTGGGCGCCGGCATCTACGGCGCCACCTTCTTCATGCTGACCGGCTTTCACGGCCTGCACGTCACCATCGGTTCCCTGATGCTGATGGTGATACTGGGCCGTTCTCTGGCCGGGCATTTCCAGCCGGACCACCATTTTGCTTTTGAAGCGGTGTCCTGGTATTGGCACTTCGTGGATGTGGTGTGGTTGCTGCTGTTTATCTTTGTGTACTGGTTGTAGGTTGCTACAGCCCGGCCGGTTGCAACAGGCCAAGGTAATGCCCCGCCATCAGCGCCAGGAACAGGGCGATGGACAGGCCGATGCGCCAGGTCAGGGCTTTTACGGCGCGCTCACCGCGGCCGCGGTCGCGGATCAGATAGATCAGGCCGCTGAGCAGGCTGAACAGGATCAGGACGAGAAGGAGAGCAACGAAGATGCGCATGGATGGCGAAACGGGAATGTTGACCGTGAGTGTAGCCCCACCCCGTATCGCTCGGGCGCGGCGGCGTCCGGCCTGGTTGCCGGCGCTCGCGGCCCTGTTCTTCGCCGGGCTGACCTTCTGGCTGGGGCAGTGGCAACTCGGCCGGGCGGAGGAGAAACGCGCCAAACAGGACGCTTTCGATGTGGCGGCGGCTTTACCGGCGGTGGATATTGCCGCCTTGCCCGTGCAGGCGGCCCCATTCAGCCGGGTGCGTGTGAGCGGCCATTTCGATCCCGCTTATCAGATTTATCTCGATAACCGCCTGCGTCAGGGACAGCCCGGTTATCACGTGATCGTCCCCCTGGCTTACCCGGGCGGTGTGGTGTTGGTGAACCGGGGTTGGCTGGCGGCCGCGAAAGATCGCGCGATTCGCCCTGACGCGCCTTTGACCTCCGCGCCGGTGACGTTGGAAGGGCTGCTGGTGCCCGCGCAAAGCCGCTATCTCGAACTCTCCGATAAGGGCGCCACGGGGCCAGTCTGGCAGAACCTGAGCCTGGCGCGTTACCGCGAGTGGTATCACGCCAAACAACGCGGCGATCTGCCGGATCGAATGCTGTTGCAGACCTCGCCCGCCGGCGATGGCCTGGCGCGCGACTGGCCGCGGCCGGACATGGGAATCGAGCGGCATCTCGGCTATGCCGTGCAATGGTTTGCGATGACGGCGGCGATCTGCGCGCTGTATGCCTATTACGGGTTGTGGAGGCGTTTCCGTGCACCGCCCTGATCGCATCAAGCTGCTTCTGCTGATCAGCCTGTTCGCGGCACCGGCGCTGGCGGCCTGGGTCGTCCACCAGGTCTGGCAACCTGGGGCGGCGGCCAGTTATGGCGAATTGCTGCAACCCGCCACGCCTCGGTTCATCGGCCTGACCGACGCCGCCGGCCAGCCCGCCGACCTGGCCGCGTTGCGAGGGCGCTGGGTCTTGCTGACAGTGGTCAACGGCGACTGTGCCACCGACTGCCACCAACAGCTCCATCTCGCGCGCCAGGTACGCCTGTCGCAGGGACGCGAGCGGGAGCGGGTGGTACAGGCGGCGCTGATCCAGGCCGATAGCGTTATGCCCGTGGATGTCGCGCTCACTTACCGTGTGCCGAGCGCGGCGCTGGCCGACTGGCCGGACCCGGTTCGTACCTACATTGTCGATCCCCTGGGCCGGGTGATGCTGCGCTTCCCGGTCGCGGCGGAAGGCAAGGGCATGTTGCGCGATCTGCGCCAATTGCTGAAAGCTTCAAAGATCGGATGACCCTGCCGCGCCCACTGCTCCTGTTCACAACCGGCCTCGCTTTCGCCGTGGTGCTCCTGGGCGCCTATGTGCGGCTTTCCGACGCGGGCCTCGGCTGCCCCGACTGGCCCGGCTGCTACGGCCGGATTTCACCCTGGCATGCCGACGCGCTGATCGCGGAAGTTCACCGCGCCGATCCTTTCGGGCCGGTCTCCCATGCCAAGGCCTGGAAGGAAATGCTGCATCGTTATCTGGCCGGCAGCCTGGGTTTGCTGATTCTGTCCATCGCCATCCTGGCCTGGCGCCGCCTGCCTCCGGCTCGCCGCGTCCTGCCCGGTTTGTTGCTGGCGCTGGTGGTATTCCAGGCGCTGCTCGGCATGTGGACCGTCACCCAGCAACTCAAGCCGATGATCGTCGCGGCCCATCTGCTCGGCGGCATGGCGACGCTGGCGCTGCTGGCCTGGCTGTTGTTTCGTCAACGTGTTGCCTCCTGGCCTGCTACGCGGGCGCCACTCCCGCTGGCGCGTGGGCTTTTGTTGCTGGTGTTGTTGCAAATCGCGTTGGGTGGTTGGGTGAGCGCCAACTATGCGGCCCTGGCCTGTCCTGATTTCCCAACCTGTCAGGGCGCCTGGTGGCCAGCGGCGGATTTCGCCGCCGGCTTCAGCTTGCAACATCCTTTGGGCGGTCTGAGCGCCGAGGCATTGACCGCCATCCACCTGCTGCATCGTCTGGGCGCCATGCTGGTGCTGGCGGGCGCGCTCCCGCTCGCGGCGCGGCTGGCGCCTACGTCGGCGGGGGCCGCCGCCTGTCTGCTGGGTATCGCCGGGAGCCAGTTTCTGCTGGGTATGGCCAATGTGTTGCTGGGTTTGCCGCTGCCGGTCGCGGTGGCCCATAACGCCGGCGCGGCCACCCTGCTGTTGTGTCTGGTCTGGATCAATGTCCGCCTCTCAAGTCGTTCGCCGGACCGTCCCAAGAACGACTTGGCCCTTTCGGGGGACCGAAGGGTCGGGGCTTCATCAGGCGGCTCGGGCGTTTTTTCCGAGGCGCGGGCGCAGCTAACCAGGAGGTCATCATGAGCAGCCTTGCATTGCATCACGCCAGCTGGCGTCCGCGCGAGTTTCTCGAACTGACCAAGCCGCGTGTGGTCGCCATGATCGTGTTCACCGCGATGATCGGCATGTTGCTGGCTTCGCCGGGCCTGCCCGATCCGATTCGGTTTGTTGTCGCCAGTCTCGGCATTGCGCTGGCCACCGCCGGCGCGGCGGTCTGCAACTGTCTGGCCGAGCGGCGCATCGACGCGGTCATGGCGCGCACCCGCGCGCGGCCATTGCCCCGGGGCGAGGTGAGTCCGCGTGAAACCGCCCTGTTCGCCGCCACGCTGGCCGGCCTCGGTCTGGGTTTGCTCTATTGGTGGGTGAACCCGTTGACCGCGTGGCTGACGGCGTTCACCTTCTTCGGTTACGCCGTGGTCTATACCCGCTGGTTGAAACCGGCGACACCGCAGAACATCGTCATCGGCGGCGCTTCCGGCGCGATGCCGCCGGTGCTCGGCTGGGCGGCCATGACCGGGGGCGTGGGGCACGAGGCGCTGTTGCTGTTCCTGATCATTTACGCCTGGACGCCGCCGCACTTCTGGGCGCTGGCGCTATATCGGCGTGACGAATATGCCCGCGCCGGCCTGCCCATGTTGCCGGTCACCCACGGCGAGCACTACACCCTGCTGTCGATCCTGCTCTATACCTGCATCCTGACCGCCGTCAGCCTGCTGCCATTGGCGGTGGGCATGACCGGCTGGCTCTATCTGGCGGCCGTCCTGGTGCTCGATGCCTACTATCTGCAACTCGCCTGGCGCTTGTTCCGTGGCTATTCCGACGCGTTGGCGCGGCGCGCCTTCGCCTGGTCCATCCTGTATCTGGGCTTGCTGTTCGCGGCACTGCTTCTCGATCATTTCTTGTTGATCCCCCTCTGATTTGTAAAAAGGCTTTGCGCGGGATCGTGTTTGGCTTTGATAATTCAAGATATAAATGTCTTTGGAGAGATTTATGGTCTTGTCGCGCACCAGTCAGTATGCCGTGCAGGCGCTGATCTACATCGCCACCCAGCCGCCTGGTGAGCCGGTGCTGAATCGGGATATCGCGGATCGCCTGAATGTGCCGGCCGCGTATCTGGCAAAAATTTTGCAAAACCTGTGCAAGCAGGGGGTGCTGGATTCCTTCCGTGGCCGCCTCGGCGGCTTCTGTCTGCGTGAGGGCATGTATCGCACCACGCTGATGCAGGTGTTGTTGCTTACCGAAGGGCCGGATTTCACCAAGAACTGTATTCTGGGCCTGAAGGAATGTTCCGACGCCACAGCCTGCCCCATGCATTTCAAGTGGATTCCGGTGAAAAAGAAAATTATTTCGCTGCTCAATGAAATGAATCTTGAGGAACTGGCCAAGGCGGTACTGACTGGCAAATATCGTCTCTCCGATCTGCCGGTCGGCGCGCTGCCTCAGGTGGCCTGACACATTGCGGAAAACACTCTGGCTGATTGCGCTTTCACTGGCCCTGAGCTTATCCGGCTGCGATCAGGCGCCGAAGCCGGCCTTCCGTGGTAGCGACATCAGCGGCGCGAATTTCGGCCAGCGTCTGGCGTTGATCGACCACAATGGCCGCGCGGTGACGCTGGAGTCCTTCCGGGGCAAAGTGGTGGTGCTGTTTTTCGGCTATACCCACTGCCCGGATGTGTGCCCGACCACCCTCTCCGATATGGCCGAAGCTTTCAAACTGATGCCCGATGGGGTGTCGGACAAGGTGCAGGTGCTGTTTGTTTCGGTAGACCCGGAACGGGATACTCAGGAAATCCTCAAGGCCTATGTGCCTTATTTTCATCCCTCATTTCTCGGTCTGCGTGGCAGTCCAGAACAAGTGGCGCAAGTGGCGAAGGAGTTCCGTATCGTCTATCGCAAGCATGTGGAGCCGGGCGCGACAGACTATCTGGTCGATCACTCGGCGGGCAGCTATGTGCTGGATGGTCACGGGCGTCCGCGCTTGTACCTCCCATTCGGCCATACGCCGCGGGACATCGCCAATGATCTGTTGATATTGATCAATGCGGAGCGAGTTTGATTCGTTCTTGTCGGCCGGCGGCCCTACGTCTATACTCGCCCGGCTTTTTTGCAGGCGTTTTTATTGCGTGTTTTTGAGCTGAAACGACGCGCGGGATGGTTCCCGGGCGGTGCGGCAACCCTAGGAGGCGTTATGTCTGCAACCAATCAGGCTGCGACCGAGCAGTACGATTACGACATCATCAAAAAATTCTCCATGATGGCCATCGTTTGGGCCGTGGTGGGTATGTTCGTGGGCGTATATATCGCCTCGGAACTGGCTTGGCCGTTCCTGAACTTCGATAGTCCCTACTTCTCGTTTGGCCGCTTCCGCCCCGTACATACCGGCGCGGTGATCTTCGGTTTCGGCGGTTCAGCGCTGTTCGCCACCTCGTACTATGTGGTTCAGCGCACCTGCCAGACTCGCTTGTTCGCGCCCGGCCTCGCCACCTTCACCTTCTGGGGTTGGCAAGCCATCATTGTGATGGCCGCCGTCTCCTATGTGCTGGGTTACAGCCAGGGCCGTGAATATGCGGAAATGGAATGGCCCATCGACATCCTGATCGAGATCGTCTGGGTGTCCTATCTGGCGGTCTATGTCGGAACCCTGATGAAGCGCAAACAGGCGCATATCTACGTCGCCAACTGGTTCTACCTCTCGTTCATCCTGGCGACCGCGCTGCTGCATACCTTCAACAACCTCGCGGTGCCGGTGAATCTGTTCAGCATGAAGTCCTACAGCCTGTTCTCCGGCACGCAGGACGCGATGACTCAGTGGTGGTACGGCCACAACGCGGTGGGTTTCTTCCTGACCGCGGCCTTCCTGGGGATGATGTATTACTTCGTGCCCAAGCACGCCGGCCGTCCGGTCTACTCCTATCGCCTGTCCATCGTTCACTTTTGGGCGCTCTCGTTCATGTACATGTGGGTGGGTACCCATCACCTGCACTGGACCGCGCTGCCCGACTGGGCTTCCACCCTCGGCGCCACTTTCTCCATCATGCTGTTGTTGCCTTCCTGGGGCGGCATGATCAACGGCATCATGACCCTGTCCGGTGCCTGGGATAAGCTGCGCACCGATCCGATCATGCGCTTCATGATCGTGGCCCTGTCGTTCTACGGCATGTCCACCTTCGAGGGGCCGCTGATGTCCCTGAAGGACGTGAACGCGTTGTCCCATTACACCGACTGGACCGTGGGTCATGTGCACTCCGGCGCCCTGGGTTGGGTGGCGATGATCTCCTTCGGCTCTCTTTATCACATGATGCCGCGTTTGTGGAAAACCGAGATGTTCAGTGTCAAGTTGATCAACATGCATTTTTGGCTGGCTACCATCGGTACCCTGCTGTACATCACCGCGATGTGGATTTCCGGCATCTCCCAGGGCCTGATGTGGCGCGCCTTCGATGAATTCGGCAACCTGCAATACTCCTTTGTGGAGTCGGTCGCAGCCATGCACCCCTTCTACGCCATGCGCGCCATCGGTGGCATGTTCTTCCTGACGGGGATGTTGTTGATGGCATACAACATGTACCAGACCATCCGCCAGGGTGTGCGCGCCGAAGTGGCCAGCGCACGCGCTGCCGCCGCCACCGCCTGACGCGAACGAGGTTAGGAAATGAGCTTCAAACACGAAATCGTCGAAACCAACGCCGGTGTTCTTCTGGTGTTGACCATGATGGCCATCAGCGTGGGTGGCCTGGTTGAAATAGCGCCGCTGTTCTTCATCAAGGACACGACCGAGAACGTGGACGGCGTGCGTCCCTACACTCCGCTTGAATCACGCGGCCGCGACCTCTACGTTCGTGAGGGTTGCTATCTTTGCCACTCGCAGATGATCCGCCCTTTCCGTGATGAACAACTTCGTTATGGCCACTATTCCCTGGCCGCGGAATCCAAGTACGACCATCCCTTCCAGTGGGGCTCCAAACGGACCGGCCCGGATCTGGCGCGTGTTGGCGGCAAGTACTCCAACGAATGGCATGTGCAGCACTTGCTGAGCCCGCGCTCCGTGGTGCCCGAATCGGTGATGCCCAACTATCCGTGGTTGCTGGAAACAAAATTGGATATTTCCGATGTGGGTGATCGTATGCGCGCGCTGCGTGTCGTCGGCGTGCCCTACTCGGCCAACCAGGAAGAGTATGACCGCAACGTCAAACAATTCGGCGAGAAGGTTGCCAAAACGCTGGTGATCGCGGATGCCCAGAAGAATCTGGTCGCCCAGGCGCAGGAAGGCAACTATGACGGTGATCGCTCCAGTGTTTCCGAGATGGACGCTCTGGTTGCCTATCTTCAGGTACTGGGCACGATGGTTGATTTCAGCAAGATCAAACCAGAAGAGTTGGTGAAGTTCCGCTGATGGAATGGTTTGCCGACCCGGAAAATGCCAGGCCGCTTGGCCTGCTGATTTTTTTCATTACCTTCTGCCTGATTGTGCTCTGGGTGTATGGCAGCAGGAAGCGGGGCGCCAAGCTGGAAGAATACAAGAACATCCCTTTTCTTGATGACGACGAAGTGAAGAAGGACAAGTCCAATGGCTGACAACTCCACAAACCCGGCGACAAACCCGGCGACGACTCAGGTGCAGACCACAGGCCACGTGTGGGATGACGACCTTCAGGAGTTCAACAACCCCCTGCCGGTGTGGTGGACCTACACGTTTTACGTGACCATCGTGTTCGCCTTGGTTTATTGGGTGGTATATCCCTCCTGGCCGATTGGCAAGAGTTTCCTGCCGGGCGTCAACACCATTACCTACCAGAATGCCGAAGGCCAGGATGAGTCATGGCACTGGAATACCCGCGCCAAGTTGCTCAAGGAAATGCAGGACGCCACGCTGGCTCAGAAGCCGTATTTCGACAAACTGACCGCGCTGCCCTACGACAAGATCGCCAAGGATCCGGAACTCAGTAGTTTTGTGGTCTCCGCCGGTAAAAGCCTGTTTTCGGACAACTGCGCGCCCTGCCATCAGTCCGGCGGGCAAGGCAAGATCGGTTTCTTCCCGAACCTGACCGATGACGATTGGATCTACGGTGGTTCCTACGACAAGATCAACGAGACGATCAGCAATGGCCGTCATGGCTATATGCCGCCCTTCGGCGAGGCATTGGAGGCGGATCAGATTGACGATCTGGCCAACTACGTCGCCACCTTGTCCGGTTTGAAGGCGGATGCCGCCAAGGCCGCCAAGGGCAAGGAACTGTTCCACGGCCAGATTGGTGCCTGTTACTACTGCCACAATGACGATGGCAAGGGCCGCAAGGATATCGGTTCCGCCAATCTGACCGACAAGGTCTGGCTCTGGGCCGATGTGCCTGGTGCCGCCGACGATGCCGGCAAGATCGCGGCGATCCGCAAGACCATCGGCACGGGTGTGAACAAGGGCGTGATGCCGGCCTGGAAAGGGCGTTTGAGCGAGAAACAGATCAAACTGCTGACCGAGTATGTTCACGAGTTGGGTGGCGGCAAGTAAGGCCTGACTCGCCACGAGTGCAAGAACCCCGGCTTGCCGGGGTTTTTGGTTTTGGCGGTGCCGGAACGGTATCGCGGGTAAGCTGGACGAATCGAACGTCCACATGACTAGCCTGTCCCCGGGTCAACCGTAGGTCGGGCCAAAGGGTATCAAGCGTGCAAGAGCAACAGCCTGGCGGCGATCTTTATTTCAAGCGTATTCCCATCATTCCGCGCTCGATCAAGGGCCCCTTTCGCCGCTTCAAGAGCGCCATCCTCTGGCTGAGTTTCGCGGTCTACTTCCTGTTGCCATGGCTTCCCTGGTCACGTCCGGATGCGCCCGCGCAGGCCGTCATGTTCGATATTCCCGGACGCCGCTACCTGATTTTCAATCTGGTCGTGTATCCGCAGGACATCTTCTGGCTATCCATGTTGCTGTTCATCGCGGCGGTTCTGCTGTTCTTCGTCACGGCCCTGTTCGGGCGCGCCTTTTGCGGTTATTTCTGCTTCCAGACCATTTGGACCGACGCATTCATCTTTCTGGAAAAATGGTTTCAGGGGGAACGCCCCGCTCGCCAACGTTTGTTGCGCGAACCCTGGAGCAAGGGAGAAAAGCTGCTCAAGGTGGGGGGTACGCGGGTCGCCTGGGCTCTTCTGTCGTTCTGGACGGCGCTGACCTTCGTGCTGTATTTCGGCTACGCGCCTGATCTGCTGCGTGCTGTGTTTACCGGACAGGCAGCCGCCGCCGCCTATATCGCCATCCTCTCTCTGAGCCTCAGTACTTACGCCGCCGCCGCCCTGTTGCGTGAGCATGTTTGTACCTTCATTTGTCCCTATGGCCGTTTCCAGAGCGCCATGTACGAGCCGGAAACGCTGAGCGTGCATTACGACAAGAAGCGTGGCGAAGGAGCGGCGGGACGCGCTTCCGCTCGCGCCGGGCTGCGTGAGCAAAGCGAGCGGCAGGCAAAAGGCCACGGTGACTGTGTGGATTGTGGTCTTTGCGTGCAGGTATGCCCGGTCGGCATCGATATCCGCGATGGTCTGCAATACACCTGTATTTCCTGTGGTCTTTGTGTCGATGCCTGTAACAGCATCATGGACAAGATGCACTACCCGCGCGGTTTGATTCGCTATGACTCGGAGACCAATTTATCCCAAGCGCAACCGGGCCCGGTTCGTCTGCACTGGAAAAACCTCAAAGTGTTGGGCTATGGTGTATCGCTGATCCTGATGTGCACCTATCTGGTCTATGACATCGGCCACCGCAAGTCCTTCGAGCACAGTATTCAGCAGATCCGGCAGCCGCTGTTCGTCACCTTGTCGGACGGCAGCATTCGCAACCGCTATCAGATTCGGCTGACCAATATCTCGGGCGGCGAGGAGAGTTATTCGATCAGTGCCCATGGCTTGCCGTCCGGGGCGCTGGACCTGGGTAATTTTCAACAAGTCCATATCCGCAACGGCAAGAGCGTGATTATCCAGGCCAGCGTGCAACTCGATCCCAAGCGTGCCACCAGCCTGCATGAATTCGAATTCCATATCCGCAGCGGAAAGGGCGAGACGGTGATCGACTCCGCGCGTTTCTTCACCAGCAAGTAACTATTAGGCCAGTCTCGATGAACCTGTTTATTACCATCTTCGGCGGCATGCTGTTGACCGCGCTGCTATACGGGGCGGCACGTCTCATCAAGCTGTCGAACTTCTGGGCGGCGGTCGTGGCGGCGGGTCTGCCCAGTACGGCCTATCTCATTTACGCTTTCTCCCATTGGCCGGGCCTGGATGTGGTGACCATGCATGTGGTCGCCTATCCGACGGTCTCATTGCTGTTTTATCTTCTTTATGAAAGGAAGCCCGGCAAGGACCTGCATGTCCACTGGGTCCCCCAGTTGCTGATCGGCTTCTTCGTCATACTGACGGTGCTGCTCGGCGGCTTTGTCTATGTGGCTGTAAATGGCTTGCCGTCGGCGCTGGCCGAGCGCCTGCTTCCCAACGCCAAGGGCAAGACGCTGCATACCGGCTTTGCCGGAATCGTCGAGCATGGCGAGGAAGCAGCCAAGAGCATCGCGCAGCATCGTGACATCGATGCTCGTCTGGCAAGGCTGGGCTGGAACATTGAAGTGGTCGGCTTGGGCTCGCTCAGCAGCGAACACGGCGGCGAAGTCAGCGTGCTCCTGCGCAAATCCGACGGTAGTGGCGTCAGCGGCCAGCATGTGCGCTTCGCCTTGTCCCGGCCCGGCCAGGCCGCGCCCGCGGGTCAATCCATGCAAGAAGTCGGCAGTGGCGACTACCGCGCCAGCAGTGTTCTTCCCGCGGCTGGCGTCTGGCTGGCGACGATCAGTTTCGCCGCCGAAGGAAAAAGCATAGTCCTGGAACATGCTGTCGGCCATGAGTGAGATCACTAATTTGCCTCTGTCGGGCGGCGAGAGTGGTTAGCTGTCGCCGGACAGTCGCGGGAGTGAAGCGTCTCTAGCAGCCTGTCGGAGTGCGCCGTGCAAAGGCGTTTGTTTTCCAGCGGGTGCGA
>CAZIUC010000035.1:0-32359 GCA_964542455.1 uncultured Thiobacillus sp.
TTGAATTCGTGTCTAACGAAATCAGTGGGTTATCGAATTAACTGTCGAACTCCGGTGATCATTCTCGCCGTGGCGCTGGTGCTGGTGATCATCACCGTCGCGCTGTTCCGCGGCGACCCAATCCTCACCACCTTGCAGTTCGCGTTGGTGCTGACCGTGGCCGCGATTCCCGTGGCGATGCCCACGGTGCTGTCGGTCACCATGGCGGTGGGCGCGCGCCTGCTGGCTCGAAAAGAGGCCATCGTCACCCGGCTGGCGGCCATCGAGGAACTGGCCGGGGTGGATATCCTGTGCTCGGACAAGACCGGCACGCTGACCCAGAACAAGCTGACGCTGGGCGACCCCTTCAGTGTCAGCGGCATTTCGCCCGATCAAGTGATCCTGAACGCGGCGCTGGCATCACGCGCGGAAAACAAGGACAGCATCGACCTGGCCGTGCTCGGCGGCCTGAAAGACGATCAGGCCTTGAAAGACTACCAAGTGCTGCATTTCCAGCCGTTCGACCCGGTGCACAAGCGCACCGAGGCCACTATCAAGGATGCGGATGGCAAGACGTTCAAGGCCACCAAGGGGGCGCCGCAGGTGATTCTGGAATTGTCAGCCAATGTGGATGCGGTGGTTGCTTCCGTGGACAAGGCGGTCAACGAATTCGCCGCGCGCGGTTTCCGTTCCCTGGGCGTGGCACGCGCGGACGGCGAGGGCGCCTGGCAATTTCTCGGCGTCCTGCCGCTGTTCGATCCACCCCGCGAAGAAGCCTTGGCCACCATCGCGAATGCCAGACAGATGGGCGTGAACGTCAAGATGGTGACGGGGGATGCGCTTGCCATCGCGCGCGAAACCGCCGGAAAGCTGGGGCTGGGAAACAACATCCTCGATGCCAGCGGCTTCGGCGACACCAAACAGCACGAGACGGTTCAACTCGCGGAGTCGATCGAGCGGGCCGATGGTTTCGCCCAGGTGTTCCCCGAACACAAGTTCCACATCGTCGACGTGCTGCAGCAACGCGGCCATATCGTCGGCATGACCGGTGACGGCGTGAACGATGCTCCGGCGCTGAAGAAAGCCGATTGCGGCATCGCCGTTTCCGGCGCGACGGACGCGGCGCGCGCGGCGGCGGACATCGTGCTGATGACCACCGGCCTGTCGGTGATAGTCGATGCCATCAAGGAGAGCCGGAACATCTTCCAGCGCATGAACAGCTATGCGATCTATCGCATCACCGAGACGTTGCGCGTGCTGTTGTTCATGACCTTGTCGATCCTGGTATTCAACTTTTACCCGGTGACCGCGGTGATGATCGTGATGTTGGCGTTGCTCAACGATGGAGCAATCCTGTCCATCGCCTATGACAACGTTCGTTACAAGAATCAGCCCGAGGCCTGGAACATGCCCATGGTGCTGGGGGTCTCCACGGTGCTGGGGGTTATCGGGGTCGTTTCCGCCTTCGGCTTGTTTTATCTCGGCGAGCGCGTGTTCCATCTCGACCGGGCGCATATCCAGACGCTGATGTACCTGAAGCTTTCGGTGGCGGGACACCTGACGATCTTCCTGACCCGCACGCGCGGCCCGTTCTGGACGATCCGACCCGCGCGGATTCTCTGGGTGGCGGTGGTCGGCACGCAGATTGTCGCGACGCTGATCGCGGTTTATGGGCTGTTCATGACCCCGCTCGGTTGGGGCTGGGCGCTGTTCGTCTGGGGCTATGCGCTGCTGTGGTTCCTCGTGAACGACCGCGTGAAACTGTTTGCCTATCGGGTGTTTGACCCGACCGCCGAACCCCTCTTGGTCAGGAAACCCGTCGAGGCGATGAAACCCGTCGATGTGACCGCGCTGATCACCCAACGCGCCTATGAACTTTATGTCCGGCGAGGCCGCCAGGACGGCCACGCGGCCGAGGACTGGCTCCAGGCGGAGCGCGAGATTCGGCAAGATTTGGCGGGACGCTGAAGGCCGCGTATTTATTGCCTTCAATGAATCTAGGATCAATCACCCAGCGTGGCGCAGAAACTGTTCATCTGTGGCTCGCTGGCAAGCTCGCCTCGCTTGGCGGCTTCCATGCGCCGGCGCGGGACTTCGACACATTGGGTATCGCTGTCCAGATAACTCGACAGGGCTTTGTTGATGATCCTAGAAACCTCAGTTGACCGCTCCTAAACCCTCGTGAGGCCGCCTGGCCGCGTTGCTCCTCCTTGCGGGCCCCGGCCCGCTGTGTCGTCGCGCCTTGCCAGCCGGCTCGAAAACCGCACACTCGGGCACGTCCAACTGAGGTTTCTAGGATGATTCCAGCCTCCCTCCTGTGAGCTTTGCCGATTAGCCTGGATGCCATATTGGACTCCGGGGGTGGCAGATCAGCTCGCGTAAGGGGAGGCGCTTTACCTCGTAATACGCAGATGGGGGTTCGCTACCGCGCCCAACTTCGATGACGACGATCACAACCTACACGTGGCGCGAAACAGCCGCTCACAGCACCATGACCAGCCGTTCCACCAGATAGACCAGCATGATCAGCAGGATCAGCGCGAGGCCGCCTTTCAGGCCGAGGCCGGCGAAGCGAAGCCAGCGCGGGTCGCGACTGATGGCGTAACCGAGCAGGCTGATGATCAGAAAGGCGCCGACCAGAATCAGGAGGAGGCGAATACCCAGCATCAGGCGGACAGAGGATGCAGGTTGAGCAGCCCCTTGGGCACGCTGGCGTCATCCTTGAACTCCGCCCATTCCCAGGCGCTGGCGTCTGCCAGCAGACCACGCAGCAGCTTGTTGTTGAGGCCGTGGCCGGATTTGTAGGCGGAGAAGGCGCCCAGGATGGGGTGGCCGGCCAGGTAGAGGTCGCCCACCGCGTCGAGCACCTTGTGCTTCACGAACTCGTCGGCATAGCGCAGGCCGTCGCTGTTGAGCACGCGGAACTCGTCCATGACGATGGCGTTGTCCAGGGTGCCGCCCAGGGCCAGACCATTGCTGCGCAGGTATTCCACTTCGCGCATGAAACCGAAGGTGCGCGCCCGGCTGATTTCCTGGACATAGGACTGGCGCGCGAAGTCGAGTTTGATTTCGCGCGCGGAATGCTTGAATACGGGGTGATCGAAGTCGATCTTGAAGGCCAGGGTATAGCCTTCGTGCGGGGTGAACTCGGCCCATTTGTCGCCATCGATCACACGCACCGGGTGCTTCACCCGGATGAAGCGTTTGGCGGCATTCTGGACTTCGATGCCGGTGGATTGCAGGAGATAGACAAAGGGAGCGGCGGAGCCGTCCAGGATGGGCACTTCCGGACCATCCAGGTCGATGTGGAGATTGTCGATACCCAATCCGGCAAGGGCCGACATCAGATGTTCTACGGTGGCCACCTTGGCGCCATTGCCTTCCAGCGCGGAGCACAGGCGGGTATCGGTGACTGATTCCGGCGAAACCCGGAACTCGCGTGGTTCCGCCAGATCGGTGCGACGAAACCAGATGCCGATGCCAGGAGCCGCCGGGCGCAAGGTCAGGTTGACCCGTTCACCCGTATGCAGGCCGACGCCAGTGGCGCGTACCAGGGATTTGATGGTTCTTTGGCGGATCATGGAATGGCGCTGCGCTGAATGAAACAGGAATGCCGAATGCTATCCCGGCCAGGCGGGAGGGATTGCGCCCAGCCGGGATAATCACCCAATAAAACAACAGTTTGTGGCACTCCTGCTCCAATCGATCCGAAATCCGAAATCCGAAATCGAATCAGTCCGCCTGCTTGCGCAGGAAGGCCGGGATATCCAGCGTGTCGATACCCGCCGACTGCGCCACTTCCACCGCCGCCTGACTGCTGCGGCGATTACGGATGACAGTGGGGGTGTCGATATCACCGTCATAGGCGTTGCTGTACGGACGTGCGTCGCTGGTACCGGTGGCCTGCATCATCACGGGTTCGACGATACGGATCTCCGGCTTCTTGGTGGCCTTGACCGGGTTGCCCAGGCCAGTCGCCACCATGGTCACGCGCAGGCCATCGCCCATGGTCTCGTCCAGTGCGGTGCCGACAATCACGGTGGCCTCCTCGGCGGCGAAGCCCTGGATGGTGTTCATCACTTCGTAGTACTCGTCCAGGGTCAGGCTGTCGTTGGAGGTGATGTTCACCAGCACGCCGCGCGCACCCTTGAGATCGACGTTTTCCAGCAACGGGCTGGCGACTGCCTGTTCGGCCGCCACACGGGCGCGGTCTTCGCCTTCCGCCATGGCGGAACCCATCATGGCCATGCCCACTTCGCTCATCACCGTCTTCACGTCGGCGAAGTCGACGTTGATCATGCCCGGATTCTTGATGATCTCGGCGATGCCGGACACCGCGCTGTGCAGCACGTCGTTGGCGGCGACGAAAGCCTCGGTCAGCTTGGTCTTGCCGCCCAGTACCTGGATCAGCTTTTCGTTGGGGATGACGATCAGGCTGTCGACGTGTTCGGACAGGGCTTTCAGGCCCTGCTCGGCGGAACGCATGCGCTTGTTCTGCTCGAACACGAAGGGCTTGGTGACCACGGCCACCGCCAGGATGCCCAGGTCCTTCGCCACTTCCGCCACCACCGGGGCCGCTCCGGTGCCGGTGCCGCCGCCCATGCCGGCGGCGATGAACAGCATGTCGGCGCCGTCGATCAGCGCGGCAATACGTTCCTTGTCTTCCAGGGCCGCCTCACGGCCCACTTCCCACTTGCCACCGGCGCCGAGGCCCTTGGTGGCCGAGTTGCCGATCTGCAACTGCACCGGCGCGCGGTTGCGGCGCAGCGCTTGGGCGTCGGTGTTGATGGTGATGAACTCCACCCCCGCCATGCCCTTGCCGATCATGTGATCCACGGCGTTGCCACCGCATCCACCCACGCCGATGACCTTGATCACGGCATCCTGGGTATTCAGGTCTTCCAGTTCGAACAACATGTTGCGTCCCTCCTACGGTTACTTACACAAAAAAACGGTTACGGAACAGCCGGTTGGCGAAGAAAATGCTCTCCCATTCGCCAGCCGGCACAGCCCGTTCCCGAATCAGAAATTCTGTTGAAACCATGACTTCATCCTTTCCAGAATCTGTTTGAAGCTGGCGCCCTGGATGCGCGCCGCCTGGTCGGTCTCGTGTTTGTCCAGTCCGATCAGCAGCAGGCCGACGCTGGTGGCGAAGCGCGGGTTCTTCACGCGCTCCGAGAAACCGCCGATGTAGTCCGGCATGCCGATCCGAACCGGCATGTGGAATACCTCTTCGGCCAGTTCCACCATGCCGCACATCTGGCTGCTGCCACCGGTGAGCACGATGCCTGAGGAGATTTGCTCCTCGAAGCCGGAGCGGCGCAGTTCCGCCTGCACCAGGCTGTAAAGCTCTTCCGCGCGCGGTTCGATCACTTCGGACAGCAATTGCTTGGAGAGCATGCGCGGACCACGTTCGCCGATACCCGGCACCTCGATCATTTCCTTGGGGTCGGCCAACTGGCGCAGCGCGGTACCGTGTTGAATCTTCAGGTCTTCCGCCTCGCGCGTCGGGGTGCGCAGGGTCATGGCGATGTCGTTGGTGATCTGGTCGCCGGCGATGGGTATCACCGCCACATGCTGGATGGCGCCACGCGTATAGACGGCGATGTCGGTGGTGCCGCCGCCAATGTCGACCAGGCAGACGCCGAGGTCCTTTTCGTCGTCGTTCAGCACCGCCTTGCTCGATGCCAGGGGCTGCAGCACCAGGTCCTGCACCTCCAGGCCACAACGGCGCACGCACTTGACGATGTTCTGGGCGGCGGAGACGGCGCCGGTAACGATGTGCACCTTCACTTCCAGGCGCACGCCGGACATCCCCAAAGGTTCGCGCACGCCATCCTGGCCGTCGATGATGTATTCCTGCGGCAGCACGTGCAGCACCTGCTGGTCGGCCGGGATATTGAGGGCGCGGGCGATCTCGACCACCCGGTCCTTGTCCGACTGGCTGACTTCGCGGTCGCGGATCGGCAGCATGCCGCTGGAGTTCTGCGCCTTGATGTGGCTGCCGGCAATGCCGGTGTACACCTGCGTGATCTTGCAGTTGGCCATCAGTTCGGCTTCTTCCAGGGCGCGCTGTATCGCCGCGACAGTCGCCTCGATGTCCACCACCACGCCCTTCTTGAGGCCGCGCGAGGGCGCCTGGCCCATGCCGATGATATTGAGGCCGCCCTCCGGCAGCGCCTCCGCCACAAGCGCGACGATCTTCGACGTGCCGATATCCAGGCCGACGATGAAATCCTTGTTTTCACGAATCTTGGTCATGCCTTGCCTACGTCCTTAGCCATTTTTTGGCTCCTCATCTGAGCCGCGAAACCATTGGGATAGCGCATATCGGCGCGTGTGATCGGCCCCAGCGTCGCCACCGCCTGCGGGTAGAAGCGCGCGAAACGGGCGAGTCGTTCCGATAGATGTTCACGCCCCAGTTCCACCAGCACGCTACCCGAGACGGTTCCCGCGCCGCTGTTACCGCCACCGCCATTCAGGCGCACGCGCCAGGACTGGCGAGCCGTCACCACGATCTGTTCCACGCGCATGCCAAGTGGCTGCGCCACCGTGACAAACTCGCCATAGCGGCGCGCCGTTTCGCGTTCGGTGCCTTCCGGGGCATACAGACGCGGCAGGCGGCCGAGGTATTTATCCATCGCCGTGACCGCGAATACCTCGCCGTGGGTATTAAGCAAGGCGCGGTCGTTCCAGGCCGCCGCCGCGCGGTGTTCTTCCAGCACGATCGCCAGTCTTCCCGGCCAGACGCGACGAATATCCGCTCGCCGCACCCAGGGCAACTGCTCGAATTGCACGCGGGTCGTGTCCAGATCGAGCGCGAAAAAGCCGCCGCGCAACTTGCCCAGCGCCGTCTTCGCCGCGACCCGGGTTTCCTCCTGGCTGGCGCCCACCACGTTCACCCGCGAAAACGGCGCCAGGCTCTCGGCCGCCGCCCGACCCAGGGTCCACAAGGTGAACAGCAGCGTGGCGACCAGAATCAGGCGAGTCAGCCGGTTGAGGGCGACGGGGTCATTCCACATGGGCCAACTCCAGGATGCGCAGACACAGATCAGGGAATTCCAGGCCAGCCACACGCGCCGCCATCGGCACCAGGCTGTGGTCGGTCATTCCCGGCGCGGTATTGGCTTCCAGCAGATAGGGGCGGCCAGCCGCGTCGAGCAGGAAATCCACACGCGCCCAGCCACGACAACCCAGGGTCTGGAAGCCACGCAAGGCCAGATCGCGCATTTCCGCCTCCGCCGCGTCGCTCAGGCCGCTCGGGCAGAGGTATTGGGTGTCGTCACGGAAATACTTGGCCTCGTAGTCGTAGAACTCGGTGGCCGGCACGATGCGGATCGACGGCAGAGCAACGGTACCCAGCACCGCCACGGTGAACTCGCCGCCGCTCATATCCTGTTCCGCCAGCACCAGGTTGTCGTGGCGTGCCGCCTCGCGGTAGGCGGCTGGCAGATCGGCGGCCTGTTTCACCTTGATCACGCCGATGCTGGAACCCTCTCGCGCCGGCTTCACGAACAGCGGCAGGCCGAGACGCGCGGCCACCGCCGCGAAATCACTGTTTTCCGTGAGCAGCGCATAGTCGGGAATCGGCAGCCCGGCGGCCTGCCAGAGCAATTTTCCGCGCCACTTGTCCATCGCCAGAGCGGAGGCCAGCACGCCGCTGCCGGTATAGGGCATACGCATCAGGGTCAACGCGCCTTGCAAGGTGCCGTCTTCGCCACCACGCCCGTGCAGGGCGATGAACACCCGCTGAAAGCCTTCGCGGCGCAAATCTTCCAGTGGCCGCAAGGCCGGATCGAAGGCGTGCGCGTCGACGCCGCGGCTTTGCAAGGCCGCCAGCACCGCGGCGCCGCTCTTCAGCGACACTTCGCGCTCGGCGGAGGCGCCACCGAACAGCACCGCGACTTTGCCGAAGTCAGTCATGGCGTGCCTCCTGTAGCTCCGGCTCCAGCAGGCTGGAAGCCCGCGTTACAGGTTCGCCGAGAATCCGTACTTCCCGGATCAGCTCGACGCCACTTTTCGCCTTCACTTTTTCTTGCACCATTTCGATCAGGGTTTCGATATCGCCCGCACTGGCTTTACCCAGATTGACGATGAAATTCGCGTGTTTTTCCGAAACCTGAGCGTCGCCGAGTCGCATACCCTTCATGCCACAGGACTCGATCAGGCGCGCCGCGTAGTCGCCCGGCGGGTTACGGAACACAGAACCGGCATTGGGCAGATCGAGCGGCTGGCTGGCGATACGGCGCTCCAGCAGGTGCTTGATTTCCGCGCGACCGGCCTCGCCGTCACCACGCGGGAACAGGAACCAGGCCGCGACGAACCATTCCTTGCGCTGCCCCGTGGCTTCCACGTGGCGGTAGGCCACCTGGAATTCACGCGGGGAGCGCTTATGCGTATTGCCCTGATGGTCCACGGTCAGTACCTGGGAAACATAGGACCAGGTTTCATGGCCGTAACAACCGGCATTCATGGCCAGCGCGCCACCCACGGTGCCGGGAATGCCGGCGAGAAATTCCGCGCCGGTCAGGTCGTTGTTGGCGGCGAAGCGCGCCACCTTGGGGCTGGCCACCCCGGCTTCGGCGTAGACCACGCCAAAACGCGACTCAGTGCCGCCCGGCCGGCTTGCCGCGCGACGCTCCTCAAAGCGAATCTGTTTCAGCGCGCCGTGCATGAAGATCACCGTGCCACGCAAGCCCCCATCGCGCACCAGCAGGTTGCTGCCCAGGCCGATGAAATTGACGGGTTCGTCAGAAGGCAAAGTCTTCAGATAGGCACACAGGTCGTCCAGATCCGCCGGCTTGTACAAACGGTCCGCGGGGCCGCCGACACGCCAGCTGGTGTAGCCGCTCATGGCGGCGTCATGCTCCAGCGTTCCACGCGGCTCAGTCATGTTCATGTCGGCGTTCCCATTTCCGCGAGCCTGGCCGGCATCTGGCCGATCGAGCCGGCGCCCATGATCAGTACCACGTCGCCATCACGCACGAAGTCGGCCAGCGCGGCGGGCAGGCCATTCACGTCTTCCACGAACACCGGTTCCACCTTGCCGGCCACACGCAGGGCGCGCGCGAGGGCGCGGCCGTCGGCGGCGATGATGGGCTGCTCGCTCGCCGCATAGACCTCGGTCAGCAGTACCGCGTCGGCCTGCGACAACACCCGCACGAAGTCCTCGAACAGGTCACGGGTGCGGGTGTAGCGGTGCGGCTGGAACGCCAGCACCAGGCGGCGACCGGGAAAGGCGCCGCGCGCGGCGTCGAGCGTGGCCTGCATTTCCACCGGGTGGTGGCCGTAGTCGTCGATCAGGGTGAAGCTTCTCCCCCCAGTTAGCGCAATTTCTCCGTAACGCTGGAAGCGGCGGCCGACGCCGCTGAAATTCGCCAGCGCGCGTTGCAGCGCGGCATCCGGGACTTGCAGTTCCCAGGCCACGGCCACCGCCGCCAGGGCATTGAGCACGTTGTGCATGCCCGGCATGTTGACGGTGATATCCACGCTGGACCGCACGCCATTGCGCACGGCGGTAAAGCTCATGCGGCCATCCTCCGCGCGGATATTTACAGCGCGGATGGCGCAGTCCTCGCCAGTGCCATAGGTCATCACCGGTTTGTCGATACGTGGCAGCAGGTCACGTACCACCGGGTCATCGCCGCACAGAATGGCCATTCCCCAGAACGGCAGGCGGTGCAGGAATTCAACAAAGGCCGACTTCAGACGTTCAAAGTCGTGGCCGTAGGTCTCCATATGATCGGCATCGATATTGGTGACGATGGATACCACCGGAGACAGATGCAGGAAGGAGGCGTCCGACTCGTCGGCTTCCGCCACCAGCCACTCGCCCGTGCCCAGGCGCGCGTTGGCGCCGGACGCCAGGAGCTTGCCACCGATCACATAGGTCGGGTCCAGCCCGGCCTCGTTGAGCACGCTGGCGATCAGGCTGGTCGTGGTGGTTTTGCCGTGGGTGCCGGCGATGGCGATGCCCTGTTTGAAACGCATCAACTCGGCCAGCATCATGGCGCGCGCCACCACTGGAATGCGCGCCGCGCGCGCGGCTTGCACCTCCGGGTTGTCTTCCTTGATGGCGCTGGAGATCACCAGCACATTGGCGCCCTGGACGTGTTCGGCGGCATGGCCCTGATACACGCTCGCGCCCATGTCGGCCAGGCGTTTGGTCACCGCGTTGCTGGCGCCATCGCTGCCGGAAACCTGATAGCCCAGATTGATCAGCACCTCGGCGATGCCGCTCATGCCGGCGCCGCCGATTCCGACGAAGTGGATGCGGTTGACCTTGTGTTTCATGGCTTCGCTCCCGTCATACACCTCGTAGCGCAGGCGTCCCGCCTGCATCCCACACCGCCCGCGAGCGAGGGCCGGCCCCCACCTGTGCAAGCGGCGGAGGCAGGCGAGGACGCCTGCGCTACATAGATGCCTGGTGCTTGCCGGTTCATTTCGCCAACTCCTTCACCACTTCCGCCACCCGCGCGGTTGCGTTCGGCTTCGCCAGCGCGCGCGCTTTCACCGCGCGTTCGAGCAGTTCCGCTCGCGTGAGGCCGCTTAGCCACCCGGCCAGTATTTCCGGGCTGAGGTCTTTCTGTTGCATCAGCCAGGCCGCGCCCTGGTCGGCCAGGAATGCGGCGTTGGCGGTCTGGTGGTCGTCCACCGCGAACGGGAACGGCACAAACAATGCCGGCAGGCCGGCGGCGGCGATTTCCGCCACGGTGAGGGCGCCGGCGCGGCAGATCACCACATCCGCCCAGGTGTAGGCGGCGGCCATGTCGTCGATGAAGGCGAGCGGCTCGGCCAGGACACCGGCGCTGGCATAGTTGGATTTGAGCGTGTCGAGGTGCCGCGCTCCGGACTGGTGCCGCACCACGGGACGTTGCTCCGTCGGCAGCCGCGCCAGCGCTTGTGGAATCATCTGGTTCAGCGCCGCCGCGCCCAGCGAACCGCCGATCACCAGCAGACGCAGCGGGCCTTCGCGTCCGGCCAGGCGTTGTCGCGGCGCCGGCAAGGCCGCGATCTCCGGACGGACCGGATTGCCGACCCATTCCTGTTTCGCTGAGAGCGGGGACGCGAGGGGCAGGCCCAGAAGCACGCGGTCGGCGATGCGCGCCAGTATCTTGTTGGTCAGCCCGGCGACGCCATTCTGTTCGTGGATCACCAGCGGCTTGTTCAACAACACGGCCATGATGCCGCCAGGAAAGGCGACATAGCCACCGAGGCCCAGTGCCACATCGGGGCGCTCGCGAAAGATCGCGCGCGCGGCCTGCCAGAAAGCGATGAGCAGATTGAACGGCAGCAGCAGCTTGGTCAGCAGATCCTTGCCGCGCACCCCGGCCACTTTCACCCAGGCCATGTCGAAACCTTTGGCCACGGCCAGCTTCGCTTCCATGCCCGCATGGGTGCCCAGCCAGACCACGCGCCAGCCGTCGCCACGCAACGCTTCCGCCACCGCCAGCGCCGGCATCACATGGCCGCCGGTGCCGCCGGCCATGACCAGGGCGGTGCGATTTCGGATTTCGGATTTCGGGTTTCGGATTTCGGATGGTGGAATGGTTTGATCTCGCGCGGCTTCACTGCGCGAGAACATTCCGAAATCCGAAATCCGAAATCCGAAATGAATCGCCGTCATGCCCGTTTCCCCTTCATCAGGCAGCGGTTCTCGTAATCCACCCGCAGCAGTAGCGCCAGCGCCAGGCAGTTGGCGACGATGCCGGAACCGCCATAGCTCATCAGCGGCAGGGTGAGCCCCTTGGTCGGGAGCAGGCCGAGGTTGACGCCCATGTTGATGAACGATTGCAGCCCGATCCATACGCCCACGCCTTGCGCCACCAGCGCGGCGTAATTGCGTCCCATCAGGCTGGCCTGCCAGCCGATCGAGAAGGCGCGCCAGGTCAGCCAGGCGAACAGGCCGATGACCACGAGCACGCCGATCAGACCCATTTCCTCGCCGATGACCGCGAGCAGGAAGTCGGTATAGGACTCGGGCAGGTAGAACAGTTTTTCCACACTGTCGCCCAGGCCTACGCCGGTAATCTCGCCGCGGCCGAGGGCGATGAGGGAATGCGATAGTTGGTAGCCGGCGCCGTAGGGGTCGTTCCAGGGATCGAGGTAGTTGGTGACCCGCGCCAGCCGGTAGGGCGACAGAATCACCATCAGCACGAAGCCCACCCCCAGCAGGCCGATCAAACCCACGAACAGGCGGGCGTTGAGGCCGCCGAGAAACAGTACCGCAAGGGCAATCGCGATGATGACCACGAAGGCGCCGAAATCCGGCTCCATGAGCAACACCGCGCCGACCCCCAGCATGACCAGGAACATGGGCAGAAACCCTTTCGCCAGGTTCTGCATGTGGGACGCCTTGCGCACCGTGTAGTCCGCCGCATACAGAATGGTGGCGAATTTCATGAACTCGGAAGGCTGGAAATTGCCCAGTGGGCCCAGGGGTATCCAGCGCTGGCTGCCGTTCACCATCTTGCCGATGAAGGGAATCAGCACCAGCAGCAGCAGCACCGCGCCGGCGATGAACAGGCCCGGCGCCATTTTCTGCCAGAGCGGAGTCGGCACCTGGAAGGCGGCATAACCGGCGGCCAGGCCGATGATCATGTAGACGGCATGGCGGAGCAGGTAATAGGTGTGCTCGTGCCCGCTGGATTTGGCCTCGGCCACCGTCGCCGACGCCGAGAACACCATCACCAGGCCGATCACCAGCAAGCCGGTGGCGGCGAACACCAGGCCCCAGTCATAGGGCGTCAGCGCGGTGCGTTTGAGGGCCGCGTTATGAAACATGCTGCATCCTGCGGCGTTCACGGCGGCGCCGCTCTTCACTCTGGAATGCGGCGCCGCGGATGCGCCGCTCCTGCTGGCGGCGGCACTCTCCGCCCACGGCTTTCAACACTTCCACGGCGGCGACGAAAACTTCGGCGCGGTGCGCGTAATTGCGGAACATGTCCCAACTGGCGCAGGCTGGTGACAACAGCACCGCATCGCCCGGCTGCGAGCGCTGGAAAGCCACGGTCACGGCCTCTTCCATGGTTTCCGCGCGGAACATTGGCGCGGCGTCGCCAATGGCTTCCGCCAGCAGCGGCCCATCGCGGCCGATCAGCACCACGGCGCGGGCATGCTTCACCGCTTCCCTGAGCGGCGAGAAGTCCTGGCCCTTGCCGTCGCCGCCGGCGATCAACACCACCGGAACGGTGAACCCGAGCAACGCCGCCGCGGTGGCGCCGACGTTGGTGCCCTTGGAATCGTCGTAGAAGGTGCGCCCCGCCACTTCGGCCACGCGCTGCACGCGGTGCGGCAAACCCTCGAAGGTTTTCAGCGCTGGAATCAGGCCGGCGTAGGGCAGGCCGATGGCGCGGCAGAGCGCCAGCGCCGCCAGTGCGTTGGCGGCGTTATGGAGGCCGGCGATGGGCAGCTTGTCCACCGGCAACAGGGCTTCCTCACCCTCGCACAGCCAGAGGCGGTCTTTGCGGATGGTCAGGCCGAACTGGTTCGTTGCCAGAGACGCGCCGTCCGTGATGCCGAAAGTCCATTGCGCGCGCCCCGGCAGTGCCATCGCCATGACCATCGGGTCGTCGCGATTCAGCACCTGGATACAGTCGGGCACATCCGACATCCGAAATCCGACATCCGAAATCCCGAACACCCGCGTTTTCGCCGCCGCGTAGTCGCCCAGATCGGCGTAGCGATCCATGTGGTCCTGCGAAATATTGAGCACGGTCGCGGCATCGGGATGCAGGCTGGAAGTGGTTTCCAACTGGAAGCTGGACAGTTCCAGCACCCACACGTCGGGGTCGCGACCGAGGGTTTCCCTGTTTTCCAGCGCCTCCAGCACCGGCAGGCCGATGTTGCCGGCCACCACGGTCTCCAGCCCAACCGCCGCGCACAGGTGGCCGACCAGGCTGGTGACCGTGCTCTTGCCGTTGGAGCCGGTGATGGCGATGACCTTGGCCTGGCTGCCCTGAATAGCGCGGGCGAACAGTTCCACGTCGCCCACCACTTCCTTGCCCGCTTTGATGGCGGCTTGCAATGCCGGCGTGGACAGGGCGACACCGGGGCTGGCGACGATGAGATCGGCCCAGTCGAAATCCGCCGGCACGAAGCCACCCAGCGCCAGCGCCACTTCCGGGAAGGCCTCGCGCAGATGTTGCGCATGCGGCGGCTCGTCGCGGGTGTCCGTGCCACGCACCTGGGCGTCGTGCTCCAACAGCCAGCGCACGCAGGCCGCGCCGGTGTCGCCGAGGCCGACCACCAGGGCCTTGCGGCCCCGGAAATCCATGTTGCGCGTGACGAGAGACGTGTTCATCTCAGTTTCAGCGTCGAAAGGCCGATCAACACCAGGATCATGCTGATGATCCAGAAGCGGACCACCACCTGGGTTTCCTTCCAGCCCTTCTTCTCGAAGTGGTGGTGGATCGGCGCCATGAGGAACACGCGTTTGCCGCGCAATTTGAATGAACCCACCTGCAACATCACCGAGACCGTCTCCGCGACGAACACGCCGCCCATGATGAACAGCACGATTTCCTGTCGCACGATCACGGCCACCACGCCCAAGGCCGCGCCCAGGGCCAGCGCGCCGACGTCACCCATGAACACCTCGGCCGGATAGGCGTTGAACCAGAGAAAGGCCAGCCCCGCGCCCACCAGGGCGGAACAGAACACCACCAGCTCGCCGGCGCCGGGGATGTGCGGCAGCCCCAGATATTTGGAGAACACGGCGTGGCCGGCCACGTAGGCGAAGATGGCCAGGGCGCCCGCCACCATCACGGTGGGCAGGATGGCGAGACCATCGGCGCCGTCGGTCAGGTTCACCGCGTTGCTGGTGCCGACAATGACGAAATAGGCCAGCAGCACGAAGCCCACCACACCCAACGGCATCACGATGTTCTTGAAGAAGGGCACGATCAGTTCGGTCTGTGCCGGCAGGTGCGCGGACCAGGCCAGCCAGCCGGCCACCGCGATTCCGATCAGCGACTGCCAGAAGTATTTCCAGCGCGAAGCCAGACCTTTGGGGTTCTTTTCAACGACCTTGCGCCAGTCATCGACCCAGCCGATGCCGCCGAAGCCAATCAGCGTAAACAGGGCGATCCAGACATACTGGTTGGTGAGATCCGCCCACAACAACGTGGTGATGGCCACCGAGGCGAGAATCAGCGCGCCGCCCATGGTCGGCGTGCCGGCCTTGATCAGATGGGTCTGCGGGCCGTCGTCACGCACCGGCTGACCGACCTTCAGGTGGGTGAGCTTGCGGATCATCCAGGGCCCGACGATGAAGGAGATGAGCAGCGCGGTGAGCGCCGCCAACACCGCGCGCAGAGTGATGTAGTTGAAGACGTTGAACAGGCGGATGTCATGACCGATCCACTTGGCGAGCATCAGGAGCATGGCTTGTCCTCCGTAAGGCCGCTCTGAGGAGGACAATGCGCCCCCTCGGGGTGCCGAAGGGTAGGGGCTTCACCAGGCAGCGAAGCGTGGAGGTCGTCCACCCTCTCCATGAACGACCGCACCACCCGCTCCATCTTCATGAAGCGGGAACCCTTCACCAGCACGGTCACGTCCGCGCCGAGGGCGCATTCGATTTCGGCCAGAAGCTCCTCGATACGTTCGAAGTGCATGGCGCCTTTACCGAATCCCCGTACCGAGTTGAACGACATTTCACCCAGGCAGAGCAGGCGGTCGATGCCGGCGGCGCGCGCGCGCTCGCCCACTTCACGATGCAGGGCGGCGGCATCCGGCCCCAGTTCACCCATGTCGCCCAGCACCAGAATCCGCTTGCCCGGCCGCGCCGCCAGCACCTCAATGGCGGCGAGCACGGAGTCGGGATTGGCGTTGTAGGTGTCGTCGATCAGGCTGGCGCCGAGGATGCAGGGATGCGCCTGCAGACGGCCCTTGCTGCCGCTATAGGCCGCCAGCCCGCGCGCCACGGCATCCGCCGCGACACCCAGCGCCAGCGCGGCGGCGGCGGCGGCGGCGGCGTTGCGCAGGTTGTGTTCGCCGGGAACTTGCAACGTGGTTTCGACGCGGCCGGCGGGCGTATCCAAGACCAGTCGCGAGTCGACCTGGATGCGCACGTCGGCGTCCTCCGCGAACCCGAAGCTCAATACCTTGTGCTCGCCCGCCAGGCCGCGCCACAACTCGGCATGCGGGTCGTCGGCGTTGATGATGGCGATGCCGTCGTCTTTCAGGCCGGCGTAAATCTCGCCCTTGGCGCGCGCCACGGCCTCGACGCTGCCGAGGCCTTCAAGATGGGCGCGCAGGGCATTGTTGACCAGGGCCACGTCGGGGCGGGCGAGGTGAGTCAGGTAGTCGATCTCGCCGGAATGGTTCATGCCCATCTCGATGGCGGCGTAACGGTGCTCGGGTGTCAGCTTCAGCAAGGTGAGCGGCATGCCGATGTCGTTGTTGAGGTTGCCGGCGGTGGCCAGCACCGCGCCTTCCCCAGTTTCGGCGGCGAGGATGGCGGCGAGCATTTCCTTCACCGTGGTCTTGCCGTTGCTGCCGGTGATGGCGGCCAGCTTCGCCGGCATGCGCGAACGGTGCCAGGCGGCGAGCTGGCCGAGTCCGATCCGGGTGTCTTCCACCACCAGAGCCGGAGCCACATTCAGACCGGCGCTGGCCGCCACCATCACGGCGGCGGCGCCTTGTTCCAGCGCCTGCGCGGCAAAGGCATGGCCGTCGAAACGTGGTCCTTTCAGCGCCACGAACAGGCAGCCTGGCGGCAGATCGCGGGTATCGCTGGAGACGACGCCCAGCGCCACGTCGGCGCCGACGGCGCTGGCGTTGAGGGCTTGGGCTGCTTCATGTAGATGCACGTTGCTTCCTTTCCGATAGCGCTTTTTGCGCTTCTTCCCTGTCCGAGAACGGGACTCTCACGCCATTGCTTTCCTGGTAGGGCTCGTGTCCCTTCCCGGCCAGCACGACGATGTCTTCCGGGCCGGCGGATTGAATAGCTTTGTGGATCGCGGCGCGACGATCGACGATGGCGTCCTGGCCGGGCGGCATGCCGGCGAGGATGTCGGCGATGATGTGGGCCGGGTCTTCATTGCGCGGGTTGTCGCTGGTAACGATGGCGACATCGGCGCGCGCCGCCACCGCCGCGCCCATCAACGGACGCTTCGCCGTGTCGCGGCCACCACCACAGCCGAACACGCAAATCAACTTGCCTTTGGTGAGTGGCTTCAGGGCGGCCAGCACCTTTTCCAGCGCGTCCGGGGTGTGGGCAAAGTCGACGATCACGGTCGGCTCGCCGGCTTCGCCGTTCACGCTCTGCATCCGACCGGGTACGGCTTCGACCTTTGCCAGCGCGGCCAGCGCATCGGCCAGCGGCACATCGCCAGCCAACAACGCGGCCAGGGCGGCGAGCAGGTTGTAGGCATTGAATTCGCCGAGCAGCGGGCTGACCAGTTCACCCATGCCCCAAGGGGTGACGATTTCCATGCGCAGGCCATTACGGTCGGCGCGCAGGATTTTTGCGCGGAGATCGCCGCCCTGGCCGGCTGTAGCGCAGGCGTCCTCGCCTGCACCTAGCGCTGAATGCAGGCGGGACGCCTGCGCTACGAGGGCGTGCATGTTGGCATCGGGCCGCTCCAAGCCGTAGCTAAGAACCCGGGTGGCGCCTCCGCGCAATTGTTGCTCCAGGCTGACGCCGAGCTCGTCGTCGACGTTGAGCACCGCCCATTTCAGGCCCGGCCAGGAAAACAGGCGCGCCTTGGCGGCGGCATAGCTGGCCATGTCGCCGTGGTAATCGAGATGGTCTTGCGTCAGATTGGTCAGCACCGCGACATCGAATGCCACACCGGCGACGCGCCCTTGATGCAGGCCGTGCGAGGAAACCTCCATCACCACACCGCCCGCGCCGGTGTCGCGGTAATCAGCCAGCAAGGCTTGCAGGCTGACCGCGTCCGGTGTGGTATGGCTGGCTACCCGAAGCTCTCCGGGAAAGCCGTTGCCGATGGTGCCGATGGCCGCCGTCTTGCGCCCCAGCGCCGTCCAGGCGGCGGAGAGCCAGTGCGCTACCGAGGTCTTGCCGTTGGTGCCGGTGATGCCGGTCATCCAGAGATGTTGCGAGGGGCTCGCATACCAGGCGGAGGCGAGGCCGGCGGCCTGTTCCTTGAGGTTGGCCACGGGCAGATTGGCGATCTCGCCGTCGTTCCAGACATGGTTGTCCGGCTCCCACAGCACGGCGGCGGCGCCGGCGTGTATCGCGGCGGCGATGTGGTCGCGGCCGTCATGGGCGCCGCCGGGGAAGGCGAGGAATACGTCGCCCGCGCCGACGCGCCGGCTGTCGGCGGTCATGCCGCGCGCGGCGGGCGCCAGGGCGCGCAACCGGTCGACCAGCGCCGCCGCAGATCCGAAATCCGAAATCCGAAATCCGAAATGCTCCATCACACCGACTCCGCGATCACGGGCGCTTCGCCCGGGGGGGCGCTGTCACTGTCGAAACGGGTATCAGGCGGCACCGCCATGAAGCGCAGCGCCCCGGCCATGACGCGCGAGAACACCGGGGCGGCAACCAGGCCGCCGTAGTAATCGCGGCCGCCCGGCTCGTCGATCATCACCGCCACCACCAGGCGCGGATTGGAGGCAGGCGCCAGACCGACGAAGGAGCTGACGTATTTGCTCGACTCGTAGCCGCCGCCGCTCAACTTGAACTTGTGCGCGGTGCCGGTCTTGCCGCCGACGCGGTAGCCGGCCACGCGCGCCATCGGCGCCGTGCCGCCGTTCTGGGTGACCAGTTCCAGCATCGCCAATACCTTGTTCGCCGCGTCCGCCGACATCACGCGCACGCCGGTTGCCGCGCCTTCGCGACGGAGGGTGGTGAGCGCGGGCATGACGCCCTGGTTGGCGAAGGCGGTATAGGCGTGCGCCAGTTGCAACAGGCTGACCGAGAGGCCGTGGCCATAGGCCATGGTGGCTTTTTCGATCGGCCGCCAAGTGGCGAACGGGCGCAGGCGGCCGTTGACCTCGCCGGGCAGGCCGGACTGCGGCGGCGCCCCGAGGCCGGCGCGGGTGAGCAGGCGCCAGTAGTCCTCGCCACGCATTTCCAGGGCGATCTTGGCGGCGGCGACGTTGCTGGAGACCTGGATCGCCTGGGCGACGCTGAGCACGCCCTTGGCATGGGTATCGGTGATTTTCTTGTCGCCAACGATGAACCAGCCCGGCCCGGTGTCGATGGTGGTGTCCGGCGTCACCACCTTGGCGTCGAGGGCGGCCGCCACAAGCAACGGCTTCATCACCGAGCCGGGCTCGAATACATCGGTGACCGCGCGATTGCGCAGCCGCTCCGGGCTGTAAGTGGCGCGGCTGTTGGGATTGAAGCTGGGGGTGTTGGCGAGCGCCAGGATTTCACCGGTACGCGCGTCGAGCACCACCACGGAGCCGGCGCGCGCCTGGGTTTTCTCGACGGCCTCGCTGAGTTCGCGATAGGCCAGATACTGGATGTGCTGGTTCAGGCTCAGCACCAGATCGCGCCCCGGCTTGGGTGGCTTGATCTGCTCCAGTACTTCCACCACGTTGCCGAGACGGTCACGCACCACGCGTTGCGCGCCGGCTTCGCCCGCCAGCCAGGACTGGAAGGCCAGTTCGACGCCTTCCTGGCCCTTGTCGTCGAGGTTGGTGATGCCCAGGACATGCCCCATGACCTCGCCGGCCGGGTAGTAACGGCGGTATTCCGGCTTGCTGAACACGCCGGCCAGATTGAGCGCCATGATCTGCCGTGCCTTGGGCGGTTCGAGCTGTCTTTCCAGATAGACGAAACCTTTGCTCTTGTCGGCGAACAGGTGCGCCATCTGCTTGGGGTCGCGCTCCAGAATGGTGGCCAGCGCCTTGATCTGCTCCGGGTTGGCGTCGGCTTGGCGCGGATTCACCCAGATGGTTTCCACCGGCGTGCTCACCGCCACCGGCTCACCCCGGCGGTCGCTGATCACGCCGCGATAGGCCGGGATGGGGGCCACGCGCTGCACCCGCTTTTCGCCTTCCTCGTTGAGGAAATCGTTATGCCAGGCTTGCAGGTAGACCGCGCGTACCGACAGCGCGGCAAAGCCACCGAACAACAGCGCCAGGGTCAGGCGCATGCGCCAGCGTTGCAGATCCAGGTGCAGCATGGTGTGGGACTTGCGCGGAACGCTCATTTGGCCCCCCTTGCGCTACGCGCCCCCCCCCCGAGGGGGGCTTCGCGTTCCTTCGGGCGGCCGTGCGGAACGCTCATGGCCGCGCCCCGGACTGTGCATGCAATACATAGATACGCCCGGGCCCGGGAATCGCCATTTTGAGGCGGTCACGCGCCACTTCTTCCACCCGGTTGTGCATCAGCCAGGTGGATATCTCCAGTTGCAACTGGCCCCATTCCACATCCAGCGCGCGGGCGCGGGCCTGTTCCGACTGCAACGCTATAAACAATTTGCGCGCCTGGTGGCGCGCCGAGACGACGGTGAGAGCACAGGCGACCAGGGCCGCGACCAGGATCATGTTCAACTTGACCATGGCTCCTCCGTGCGTTCGGCCACCCGCATGGTCGCGCTGCGCGCGCGCGGGTTCCCCCTGGATTCACTATCGGAAGGCTTCATCGCCCGGCCGATCAGGCGCAAGCAGCCACCGCGCAGATCGGAGGCGAGCACGGGAATCTCGGGCGGCATCTGCTCGCCCTGCGATTCGCGGCGCATATACTGCTTCACCATTCGATCTTCCAGAGAATGAAAACTGATCACCACCAGGCGCCCACCCGTTTTCAGCAATGCCGCGGCTTGCGGCAACGCCTGTTCAATCTCTTCAAGTTCGCGGTTAATGAAAATCCGCACAGCTTGAAACGTGCGCGTCGCCGGGTCCTGGCCGCGTTCACGGGTGCGCACGGCGCCTGCGACGACGACAGCCAACTGGCGGGTACTTGTGATCGGCGACTCCGTTCTTGCTTGCGCAATCGCCCGCGCAACCTGCCTAGCAAACCGCTCTTCGCCATAGTCCCTGACAACTTGGGCAATCTCCTCTACCGGTGCCTGGTTCAACCACTCCGCGGCGGTCATGCCCCGGCTGGTGTCCATGCGCATGTCCAAAGGAGCATCGAAACGAAAACTGAAGCCCCGCTCGGCCTCGTCCAGCTGCGGGCTGGATACCCCCAGATCGAACAACACCCCATCCACTTCCTCCACGCCTGCCGCGCGCACCGCCTCGGCCAGCTTCGAGAACGGCGCATGGATCATGCGAAAACGCGCATCGTCCAGAGCGTTTCCCGCGGCGACCGCCGCCGGATCCCGATCCAGCGCGATCAATCGCCCTTGTGGGCCCAACTTTTCCAGAATCGCCCGGCTGTGGCCGCCACGGCCGAAGGTGGCATCCACGTAGATTCCGTCCGACTGAAGATTCATCGCCGCGACGGCCTCTTCCAGCAGGACGGACACATGAGCCCCCACGCTCACGTCCGTTTGCCGCCCCCCGAGGGGGAGCAATGCCCGGCCTGGGTCGGCCCGGCGCCGGGCATGAGCTGTCCCCGCGCTCACAGAGAAAAGCCCTTGAGGCCTTCGGACAAGGTGCCGTCACGCGCCGCCACCGCCAGTTGCTGAGGAAATTGCGCGGCTTGCTCGAACAGGCCTTGCCAGGTGGCATCGTCCCAAAGTTCGAACTTCTCGCCCTGACCCACCAGCGCCACGCTTTTTTCCAGCTTGGCGAAGCGGCGCAGCATGGGCGGAATCAGAATGCGGCCGGCGCCGTCCGGCTCCACTTCCTCGGCCGAACCAATCACCAGACGCTTCAACTCCTTGGCGATGGGGTCCAGGCTGGGCAGCGCATTGAGCTTGGCCGCGATTTTTTCCCACTCGGGAAAGGGATAGAGCAGCAGGCAACCGCTGGTCGGGTCCGCCGTCAATACGAGATGCCCGCCGCAAACCCCGGCCAGACGCTCACGCAAACGCGCGGGAATGGCCAAGCGACCCTTCCCGTCCAGCGCCATCTGCGTTGATCCCGTAAACATATCTTGTGCTCTCCTCCGTGGCCCACTTAGCGACACTAATCCACACTAAATCCCACGCATCCCCACTATAGAGAACACAAATCCCCACCGTCAAGGACGAACTGGGAAAAATTTCAATGGGGTCAAGGACTTACGAAAGACAGTCGCCCCACTCGAATGTTCGTTTTGAATGAGCGGCCTAGGGTCGTAACTTAAAGTTTCACTTTAAGTTACGAGGCGAAGTAGGGAGAAAAGCGCGGGCGTACCGATGCGGGCGGCCAAAGCCACCCACATCACGTTCGCCGAGTCCCGTTG
The DNA here is from genome assembly GCA_964542455.1 of uncultured Thiobacillus sp. GTDB lineage: Bacteria > Pseudomonadota > Gammaproteobacteria > Burkholderiales > Thiobacillaceae > PFJX01. Next base: position 22,235 of record CAZIUC010000035.1, read on the forward strand.
CGGGAGCTCAGATGGAATTCAGACGAAGCGGGCGCAGGCAGCGCCGGCCAGTTGCGCGAGCCAGGTCAGATAGAGAGTGCCCATTTCCGGGTAGAAGCGTTTGTTGTCCTCGGAAGCCAGCACCATGAGGCCGGTCAGGTTGCCTTCCTTGAGCGGCGCCAGCGCGAAAGACTTCTGATGCGCGCCCACCTCGCCGAACCAGGCGCGCACTTCCTCCGGCACGTCGGAACCGCATTGCGGCTGGCTCAGCCCCTCGACCAGCACCTGGATGTCCACGCTCACCTTGGCGAATTCCGGCATCTCCGGCGCATTGGCGGTCCAGATGCGCACGACGGTGTGCGGTACCGAAAAACTCTCCGACAACCCCAGGTAAAACGATTGCAAGGCGGCATCGAGGGTCTTGGCGCGCATCAGGTCCAGCGAAAGCTTGTGCAGCTTGTCGCCGATGGCGTCGTTCTCCTCGGCGAACTGAATGAACTCACGCAATTTGATTTCCAACCCACGCGACTTGTCGCGCAGCGCCAGTACCTGCCGCTCGCCCAAAGAAATCGCCTGGCCGCTGTAAGGGTGCGGAACGGTGATCTCGGTCAGGAGTTCGGGGTGACCCTGGAAAAAATCCGGGTTGAGCTTGAGGAATTCTTTGATCTGTTCGGGGGTGATGTTCATAGAGCTATCTCGCCTTGAAAAACGGTGACGGCCGGGCCGGTGAGGAAGACGTTGTGGCCGATACCGGCCCAGCGGATGGAAAGGTCGCCGCCACGGGTGTGGACCTGAACCGTGGCGTCGAGCAGGCCGCGGCTGATGCCGGCGACGACGGCGGCGCAGGCGCCGGTGCCGCAGGCGAGGGTTTCGCCGGCGCCGCGCTCGAATACACGCAGCTTGATCTCGCGCCGGTGCAGCACCTGCATGAAGCCGACGTTGACCCGTTCCGGAAAGCTGGGGTGGTGTTCTATTTTCGCGCCCAGTTCCTGAACCGGGGCCGAGTCCACATTGCAGACCACGCGCACGGCGTGCGGGTTGCCCATCGAGAGGGCGGAGAGCTCGACCGGCTCGCCGTCGACGTCGATCACGTAGGCAAGCGCCTGCTCGGAAGCGACAAAGGGAATTTCGGCCGGCTCGAAGCGCGGCGGCCCCATGTCGACGGTGACCTGGCCGTCGTCTTCGAGACGCGGGACGATGACGCCGGCGGCGGTTTCGACGCGGATTTCCCGCTTCGCCGTCAGCCCTTGTTCCGACACAAAGCGCACGAAGCAGCGCGCGCCGTTGCCGCATTGCTGCACTTCGCCGCCATCGGCGTTGAAGATGCGGTAGCGGAAATCGCAGTCGGGCCGGGTGGCGGGTTCGACCAGCAATATCTGGTCGCAGCCGATGCCGAAGTGGCGGTCGGCCAGGGCCTGGATCTGCGCCGCCGTGAGAGCGATTTTTTGATTGATGCCGTCGAGCACGACGAAGTCGTTGCCGGCGCCCTGCATTTTGCTGAATTTGAGTTTCATGGGCGGATTATCACCAGTTCACGGCATCCAACGCATGTAGTCCTTCCAGATGCAGCGATCCATCACCACCGTGAGGCCGGCGGCGCGGGCCTGTTCCGCCGCCGCGTCGTGGATGATGCCTTCCTGTATCCAGATCGCCGGGGCATGGATGGCCAGTGTTTCCTCAACCACGCCCGGGATGGCGGCGGCTTCGCGGAACACGTTGACCAGGTCCACCGGGAAGGGAATGTCGGCGAGCCTGGCGTAGGCCTTTTCCCCCAGCACCTCAGCCAGCGCCGGGCGCACCGGGACGATGCGGTAGCCGAGGCGCTGCATGGCCTGGGAAACACCGAAACTGGGCCGATCCGGCTTCGGCGAGAGGCCGACCACGGCGATGGTCTTCACCCGCGTCAGCAAGGCTTTGATGTCTTCGGGGGCGGGGTTTTGAAAGTTCATGTCAGTTCCGCCCGGCCGTTCCGAAGGAACTGACCTCCCCCAGGGGGGGAAAACGAGCGCGGCGAGTCAGGGGGTCGTTTCATTTCAGGTCCTTGGTCATGACGTAGTCATCCATGATGAAGCCATTGCCGATGTCTTCCAGGTGGATGGTGACCACCGTGAAGCCGTGTTTGAGATAGGCCTGGATGCCGTTCTGATTTTGCCGGTTCACCCGCAACACCAGGCGGCTGAAGCCCTGGCTGACTGCTCGCGCCGCCAGCGCGGCGATCAGCTTGCCGCCGATGCCCTGGCGCTGCCGATCGAGGTCCACATAAAGTTTATCGAGTTTGTAGTCTTCCTCGTTGAGGGGATGGCCATGAGCGAAGCCGACCAGCGCCCCTTCCACCCGCGCCGCCAGCCAGAGGTCGCCACGGGCGATGAACTGGCGCACCAGCACCGGCCGGTAGCGTTGCGCCAGCATGTATTCGATCTGCTCCGGCGTGATGATGCCGGGGTAATGCGCGCGCCAGACACGGCCGGCCAGGTCCACCACGGCTTCGGCCTCATCCAGGCGCACGGGGGAAATTTCGATTTCATTCATACAAGCTGGCCTCACCAGTCGGGCGTGTCTTGAAGCGTTTATGCAGCCAGAAATACTGCTCGGGAATTTCGCGGATGCGTTCTTCGATGAAGGCGTTCATGCGCCGGGTATCGGCCTCCACGTCATCCGTGGGAAAGTTCTCCCAGGCCGGGTAGAAGCGGGTGACGCAGCCGCCACCTTCCTGCCGGGTGATGCAGGGCACCACCACGGCGCCGCTGGCGCGGGCGATGCGTGAGAGGCCGGTGATGGTGGCCGCCGGGGTGCCGAAAAAGGGCACGAATATGGCGTCGCGCGCGCCGTAATCCATGTCCGGCAGGTAATAGAACGGGCGCCCTTTCTTGATCGCGCGCAGCACCGGCTTGATGCCGTCGGCGCGCGAATACATCTCGGATTGCACGCCGTCTCGCCCGAAACGGGTGCGCGCGCGCAGCATCAGGCGGTTGATGATCGGGTTCTTGATCGTGGCGTACAGCGAGACGATGGGCGCGTAGGCCGCCGTCACCCGCACGCCGCCGATGTTGAGGGCGACGAAATGCGGCGCCAGCCAGATCACCGGCTTGCCCAGATGCGGTTCGAGATGTTCCGTGCCCTCGAAGCGGGTGAGGCGTTCCACTTCGTCCCGACCGCCCCACCACGACACGGTTTCCTGCAAGGTGGCGCGGCCGAGGGCGCGCAGGTGGCGCTTGAGCAGACGAGCCCGCGCCGCCGCGTCCAGTTCCGGGAAACACAGGCGCAAATTGGTCAAGCCGATACGACGGCGACGGCCGGCCAGCGGGTAGAGCGCCATGCCCAGCAACTCTCCAAGCCAGCCCAGCGCGCGCGCCGGCAACAGGCGCCAGAGCAGCCAGAGCAGGCCGACTCCCAGATGCCTCATGGCTGGGCCTCATCCGGGGTGGGCGGCATGTTGATGTGCGGGCGGCGGTAGAGGCGATAGCTCCACAGGTATTGCGTCGGGAAGCGCCGGATCAGGCCCTCGATGCAGCCGTTGACCAGGGGCGCGGCCAGGGCCGGGTCCGGCGGCAGGTCCGGCAAGGGTTCGATCCAGAGGCGATAACCGCGCCCCCAGGACAATCGCTCGCAGGCGAACACCAGCGGGGTGGCGCCGGTGGAGGACTGCAAACGGTAAAGCAGGGTGGGCATATAGGCCCAGCGTCCGAACAGGCGCATCCACTGGCCCTCGCCGGAATTCGCGGTCTGGTCCGGCAATACCCAGGCGGCCTGATTCCGTTTCAGCGCGGTGAGCAGGGCGCGCACCCCCCTGAGATCGGGTTCCACCATGCACGCCTGGCCTCGGTTGCGGCCATTTTGCATCATGTCGTGTACCCATTCCTGGCGCGGCCGGCGATACAGGGCGGTGATCGGCAGACGGCTGGCGAGATAAAGGCCGGCCAGTTCCAGGCAGCCGAGATGCGGCCCAAGAACGATGACCCCCTTGCCGCGCGCGAGGGCGGCTTCCATATGTTCCCAGCCTCGCACTTCGCGCACCCAGCCGAGAATCTGGTCGTAGGGGCGCAACCAGACGGGAACCAGTTCCAGCAAGCCCTTGCCCAATTCCGCGGAAGCCGCCAGCAACATGCCGGCCTCGCCATAGCCAGCCGTGCGCAGGTGTTCTTTGACAACCTGGCGGTGGCGCCCGCGCAGCAGCCCGAGCAGGCCGATCCCCGCGCCCAGCAGATGAACCAATGGCAGCGGTAGCCGGGCGAACAAACGAAGAAAGAAAAGCAAGGCGGGTTTGACCAATATTTGTGCAGTTGCGTAGAATTATCGCAGCCGCCGAGTTAATTGCAGCAATGCAAAGACAAATTGCGGGCGGGATACAAATTCAGCTAAAGCGTCCGCTCCTTGTCCCCGGAGTCGGCCACGCCGACCAGCAATGGGGAATCACACAGGAGCTTCACATGAGCAAAGACTACTTCTTCACTTCCGAATCGGTTTCCGAAGGTCATCCGGACAAGGTCGCCGACCAGATTTCCGACGCCATCCTCGACGCCATCCTGGCGCAGGACCCGACCGCCCGCGTCGCCGCCGAGACCCTGACCAACACCGGCCTGGTCGTGCTGGCCGGCGAGATCACCACCACCGCCAACGTCGATTACATCCACGTCGCGCGCGACACCATCAAGCGCATCGGCTACGACAACACCGACTACGGCATCGACTATCGCGGCTGCGCGGTGCTGGTGGCGTACGACAAGCAGAGCCCGGATATTGCCCAGGGCGTCGATCGCGCTTCCGACGACTACCTCAACCAGGGCGCCGGCGACCAGGGCCTGATGTTCGGCTACGCCTGCGACGAAACCCCCAGCCTGATGCCCCTGCCGATCTACCTCGCGCACCGTCTGGTGGAACGCCAGTCCATGCTGCGCAAGGACGGCCGCCTGTCCTGGCTGCGCCCCGACGCGAAATCGCAGGTCACCCTGCATTACGTCGACGGCAAGCCGCACAGCATCGATACCGTGGTGCTGTCCACCCAGCACGCCCCGGAAATGACCCTGGAAACCATCCGCGAAGCGGTGATCGAGGACATCATCAAGCCGGTCATGCCGGCGGAACTGATCAAGGGCGAGATCAAATACCTGGTCAACCCCACCGGCCGCTTTGTGGTCGGCGGCCCGCAGGGCGATTGCGGCCTCACCGGCCGCAAGATCATCGTCGACACCTACGGCGGCGCGGCCCCGCATGGCGGCGGCGCGTTCTCCGGCAAGGACCCCTCCAAGGTCGACCGTTCCGCCGCCTATGCCGCCCGCTATGTCGCCAAGAACATCGTCGCGGCGGGACTGGCCAGCAAATGCCTGGTGCAGGTCTCCTACGCCATCGGCGTGGCCCACCCGACCAGCGTCATGGTGGAAACCTACGGCACCGGCGTGATTTCCGACGAACGCCTGAACGAACTCATCGCCAAGCATTTCGACCTGCGCCCCAAGGGCATCGTCCAGATGCTCGACCTGCTCCGCCCGATCTATCAGAAAACCGCCGCCTACGGCCACTTCGGCCGCGACGAGCCGGAATTCACCTGGGAAGCCACCGACAAGGCGGAAGCGCTGAAGGCCGACGCCGGGGTGTAACAAGGTAGGATGCGGTGAGCGAAACGAACCGCATCCTACGCAACGGCTCAATCACGGAGGGGCGTGTCATGCAACTCGCGGAAAAACATAGCTTTAGCGAAGCCGAATACCTCGCCTTCGAGGAGGCTTCGCCGATACGCCATGAATATGTCGGGGGCGAGGCCTATGCCATGTCGGGTGGGACATTGCGGCACAATCGGATCGCCGCAAATGCGCTGTTCACACTCATGTCCAACCTGAAAGGCAAACCCTGCCAGGTCTTCATGAGTGACGTGAAACTCCACGTCGCCCGCGACAGCGCCTATTACTACCCGGATGTGATGGTCACTTGTTCCGAACAGGCCAGCGCCGCCAACGAATCCCAGGTGGTGAATGACCCGTTGCTGGTGATCGAAGTCATTTCACCCAGCACGGAAGGGACCGACCGGCGCGAGAAACTGGCCGCTTACCGCCACCTGCCCTCGCTCCAGGAATACGCCCTCATCAGCCAGGACACGCAGCAGGTCGAGGTCTATCGGCGCCAGGGCGAGTTTGGTCAACTAAGCAACTGGCTCTACATCACCTACGAACCCGGCGATGTGGTGGAATTCGCCGCTGTTGGCGTGACGTTGCCGCTCGCCGACCTGTACACCGGCACCGACATCGCCACTTAAAACAAGTCCGCCGTCCCGAGGGGCGCTGCGACGAGCCGCATGGCTCGCCAGGCTCGGGGAAACGGCATCCACGTAGCAACCGCGCCCGTTCATTTTCTGGAGTATTGAATGAACGCGTTCACCGACTGCAAAGTCGCCGACATGGCCCTGGCCGCCTGGGGCCGCAAGGAAATCCGCATCGCCGAGACGGAAATGCCCGGTCTCATGTCCATCCGCGAGGAATACGCCGCCAGCCAGCCGCTGAAAGGCGCGCGCATCACCGGCTCGCTGCACATGACCATCCAGACCGCCGTGCTGATCGAAACCCTCACCGCGCTGGGCGCCGAAGTGCGCTGGGCTTCCTGCAACATCTTCTCCACCCAGGACCACGCCGCCGCCGCCATCGCCGCCATGAACATCCCGGTCTATGCCGTGAAGGGCGAATCACTGACCGAATATTGGGATTACACCCACCGCATCTTCGAGTGGCCGGACGGCGGTTACTCCAACATGATCCTCGACGACGGTGGTGACGCCACCCTGCTGCTGCACCTGGGCGCCCGCGCCGAGAAAGACCTTTCCGTGGTCGCCAAGCCGACCAGCGAGGAAGAAACCATCCTCTACGCGGCGATCAAGGCCAAGGTGGCGACCGACCCGACCTGGTATTCCACCCGCCTGGCGCAGATCAGGGGCGTGACCGAGGAAACCACCACCGGCGTGCACCGCCTGTATCAGATGCACGAGCGCGGCGAACTCAAGTTCCCCGGCATCAACGTCAACGACTCCGTCACCAAGTCCAAGTTCGATAACCTCTACGGCTGCCGTGAATCCCTGGTCGACGGCATCAAGCGCGCCACCGACGTGATGGTCGCCGGTAAGGTCGCCCTGGTATGTGGCTACGGCGATGTGGGCAAAGGTTCTTGCCAGGCGTTGCGCGCGCTTTCCGCCCAAGTGTGGGTCACCGAGGTCGACCCGATCTGCGCCCTGCAGGCCGCGATGGAAGGCTACCGCGTGGTCACCATGGACTACGCCGCCGACAAGGCCGACATCTTCGTCACCGCCACCGGCAACTACCACGTCATCACCCATGACCACATGGCGAAGATGAAAGACCAGGCCATCGTCTGCAACATCGGCCACTTCGACAACGAAATCGACGTCGCCGGCATCGAGAAGTACGAGTGGGAAGAGATCAAGCCCCAGGTCGACCATGTCATCTTCCCCGATGGACACCGCATCATCCTGCTCGCCCAAGGCCGCCTGGTGAACCTCGGCTGCGCCACCGGCCACCCGTCCTACGTGATGAGCTCCAGCTTCGCCAACCAGACCATCGCCCAGATCGAACTGTTCCTGCATCCGGAGCGCTACCCGGTCGGCGTCTACACCCTGCCCAAGCACCTGGACGAAAAGGTCGCGCGCCTGCAACTGAGGAAACTCAACGCGCAACTGACTGAACTGACCGACCAGCAAGCCGCCTACATCGGCGTGCCCAAGACCGGGCCGTACAAGGCCGAGCATTACCGCTATTGATCCACCCCGGAAGCCGGCGCTGCTAAAGCCGGATTTAACAAGAAAGGCCGCTCAACAGTAGCGGCCTTTTCTTTTCGCTCTTTTGCCGTTAACTGGTGATGCGGTTGGAGTAGTGGTTCCCCCCTTTGTCAAAGGGGGGCTAGGGGGGATTTCTGAGGCATCGGCACAGGCAAATGCCGCTAAATCCCTGATGAAGCCCCTGATAAAGCCCCTAAGCGAAGGACTAAGCCGCCAAAAGACGGCGGCCAAGTCCCTGCTTATACCCTTCGGTACCTCATTCCCCCTTTGAAAAAGGGGGATGCCACACCCTCGGGCGCTTTCTGTCGCATCACCAGTTAACGAGAAAATAGCCTTTCTTTTCATACCCTCAACACCGTCACCACCGCGCCCCGGGTGAGAGACCGCTTCCAGGTGAAATTCCGCACCGCCCAGGGCGCCATCGACGACCTCGTCGGCATCGGCGTCCCGCGGGAAGTCACCGGCCAGCGGCGCAACCGGGCCTGGCTGGCGGATGGGATATTGGCCGCGATTTCCGGCGCGGGGACACAGGGGTGATGCTGATCGGGATGCCGGTTCACTGGACAGGACTGCCGGAGTAATCGCCTGGAAGGGTCGGTAGTCGGCCTTCGCGACTCCGGCACTGTGCTAGGCTGCCAATCACCCTGAATGCATGGAGCATGATCATGACAACAGTGCAGATCACCTTGCCTGACCAACTCGCGCAGGAAGCACAGCGTGCCGGACTCTTGTCGTCGGTACGGCTGGAACAGTGGTTGCGTGAGCAACTGAAAACACAGCAAGTCGACGCATTCTTTACCGCACTGGATCGCATGGCTGAAGTCGATGAACCGGCGACCATGTCGCCCGAAGAAGTCGCCCGTGAGATCGCCGCCATGCGCGCCGCGCGGCGCGTGGGCGACAGCAACTGAGCCTTTGTGCCATGCGGCTGGTGCTCGACACCAACGTGGTCGCATCCGCCATCCTCTGGGGAGGCTCGCCACGCCTTTTGCTACAGGCAGCGCGCGAGAAACGCATCGCGCTCTACACCAGTACGCCCATGCTGGCTGAACTCAGCGACATCCTCGCGCGGCGCAAATTCGCCCGAAAGATTGCCGCCTCCCTCCTGACCATCGAACAGCTCGTCGATGGCTATGCGCAACTGGCTGCTCTGGTTCGGCCCCCAGCGTTGGCAGGCGTCGCTCCAGATGCGGACGATGACGTCGTGATTGCCACCGCGCTCGCGGCGAAAGCCGACCTCCTTGTCACCGGGGATAAGCCGCTGCTATCGGTAGGTGCGTATCAGGGTGTCAGGATTGCCAGGGTCATGGAAACCATCCAACTGATCGAGACGGAAAATAAGGCATGACTACCCGTGCCGATCTGTAAATTGGTTTTGGATGCGCCAGGAAATATCAAGCTTGGCCCCTTAATTACTCACGAACCGCCCAGGGGGCCATCGACGACCTCGTCGGCATCGCGCCCCGCGGGAACTCACCGGCCAGCGGCGCAACCGGGCCTGGCTGGCGGATAAGATATTGGCCGCGATGTCCGGCGCGGGGACGGAGGGGTGATGCTGATCGGGACTGCCAGTTCACCGGACAGGGCCGGACTGCTGGAGTGATCGTCTGGTAGGGCCGGTAGTCGGCCTGAGCCGACGTTCAACGTGGAGTTATGCCTCATGCCGCACGGACGCCTTGCTCAGAGACGAGTACGCACGATAGGCCGAGTGTTGCGCGGGCGTGCTGTGGAATTTTCAGGAGCTGCTTCTCCCACAACGGTTCGTCGGGAACGGCTAAGACAAACCCGTGTTTTGTGCCCTGCATTTGTAGGACAAGTTGCCCGAGCGCCGAATACATGGCTTGCTCTCTCTGGCGCGAAGAGTTGCCTTCCACTTCGACAACGAACAGCCCATGCTTTGGATGCTCCGCTACGATGTCTGCGCGACCAAACTCTGGGTGCGCGCCGATGGTTACACCCATGCTCAATAATGCAGTTTCGGCCACACGAGCGCGCTCGGCCTTTCCGGGTTTATGTTGACCACCCTTCGCTCGTTCCATTGCGTCGATATCCACGCAAACGCGCCAGCCCTCGCTTGGTGGGAAGCGGTATGAGACAAGCCACTGCTTCACTTCAAGTTGATACACGGTCGGGCACCTGGTTTAGAGGCATAACGACGCTGTAGAAAAACCCCATATTCCACCCCCACCCCGCCCCATATCGCAAAAATTTCAGCGCGGCGGCAAGCTTGTAGCGAGAAGGTCCAATCCGGTTTTTCCAGCATCACCATCCTTGTTTCGATTTCCCTGGCCGTTATCCCAGCCTACCGGGGGTTGTTCGGGGGTGTTTCCCCCTTTCATATCCTTCAAATCCCGTAGCCATGATGCGCCAGT
>CAZIUC010000036.1:0-31900 GCA_964542455.1 uncultured Thiobacillus sp.
GCACCCGCTGGAAAACAAACGCCTTTGCACGGCGCACTCCGACAGGCTGCTAGGCGATCCGCCAAACCAGCATTGCGCGCAAGCCCCCTTCGGCGCGGTTTTCCAGGCTCAGTCTGGCGCCGTGTAGTTGGGCGATACGGGCGACGATGGCGAGACCCAGGCCGCTACCTCCCTGGGTGACTTCGCCGCCGCGATAGAAGCGCTCGGTGAGTCGCGGCAGTTCTTCTTCCGCCACACCGGGCCCGTTGTCGTCCACCCATAGGCGCGGCGCGCCATTCTCCAGACTTGCGCCCAGCGTGATACGACTACCCGGCGGGCTGTAACGCAAGGCGTTGTCGAGCAGGTTGCGCAGGGCCACACGCAGTAAATCCGGGTCACCCGCCACGCTGGTGTTGTCCAAGACCTCCACCCGCAGGCGTTCCGCCTGACTGCCCAGATGCAGCTCTTCCACCACCTGGCGGACGAGCGCCGTGAGTTCGATGGAATGCGTTGTGGGTAAGCCGGCCAACGGGTCGAGTCGCGCCAGGCGCAGCAGTTGTTCCACCAGGCGAGTGGCGCGCCGGGTGCCGGCCAGCACTTGTTCCAGGGCGTGCGCGCGGCCCTCTTCCTTCTGACTGGCGAGCGCGACCTGAGCCTGGATCTGGATGGCGGCCAGCGGGGTACGCAGTTCGTGCGCGGCGTCGGCGGTGAAGCGGCGTTCGCTGTCGAGCGCATGATTGAGTCGATCGAGCAGGCGGTTCAGAGCCACCGCCAGGGACAGGACTTCACGTGGCAGGCCATCGGTTTGCAACGGTGTCAGGTTGGCCGCGGTACGCGTGGCCACGGTGCCGGCCAACTCCTCCATTGGCCGCAGGGCATGCCGCACAGCCCAGAAGATCACCAGCGCGATCAGCGGCAGGACCAGGATGATGGGCAGACCGACCTGCATCGCCACGTCCAGCGCGACCTGCTCACGGCCGGCGAGCGGCTCTGCGACCTGCACCTGGAACCTATGGTCGGGCGACCAAATGGAAAACATCCGCCAGGGCTTGCCCGCGTGCCGGATATCGCTATAGCCATCGGCGCGGGAGAGCGGCACCGACGGCGCATCGTTCGATTTCAGCAGCAAGCGGCCGTCGGCGCCCCATATCTGAAACTCCAGCGGTTGTTCATAGGGGTGATCGACGCGGTCCACCACCTCCTCGACCAGGGCGGCCACCTCCGCGAGGTCTTCCATTTCATGCTCGGCCTGCGCCATCAGCAACTTGGATGACTGCGCCAACTGGCCGTCGAGCAGTTCACCGGCTTCGTGCCGGGCTTTCAGGTAGCTGACCACGCCCGCCATGCTCCAGACCAGCAGCGTCGCGAGCAGGAGCGGCGTCAGCAGGCGGGCGCGCAGCGAAGCGGGTGCCGCCACGCGGTTCAAGGCGCATCTCCCAGCACATAGCCGAGGCCGCGCACGGTGCGAATCATGTCCGCGCCGATTTTCTTGCGTAGATGGTGGATATAGACCTCCACGGTATTGCTCTCCACTTCCTCACCCCAGGCATACAGTCCGCCTTCCAGTTCCTGGCGTGAGCGGATATGGCCTTTGTGGGTGATGAAGTCGTGGAGCAACGCATATTCCCGCGCCGACAGGGCGATCTGCGCGTCGGCCAGGGTGACGCGCCGCGCCGCCGGGTCCAGGGCCAGGTCGCCATGCCGCAACAAGGGAGCCGACGCGCCCGAGGCACGGCGCAACAGCGCGCGCAGGCGGGCTCGCAGTTCTTCCAGTTCAAAGGGTTTCAGCAGGTAATCGTCGGCGCCGGCATCAAGCCCGGCCACCTTGTCGGCGGTGGTGTCGCGCGCTGTGAGTATGAGCACCGGGGTGCGCTTGCCACACGCGCGCAGTTCCTTGATCACGGAAAGGCCATCGCGGCGCGGCAGGCCGAGATCAAGCACGCAGGCGTCGTATTCCTCCGCCAGCAAGGCCAGACGCGCCGCCTCGCCATCGCGCGCCCAGTCCACGCCATAGCCTTCCAGCGTCAGCCCGGCGCGCAGGCCGTCGCCGAGCAGCGCGTCGTCTTCCACCAGCAGGATGCGCATCAGTTCTCCATTTCTTTCCGGACCTTGGCGATCAAGGCCAGTATTTCCTGGCGGCGGCCGCTGTCGGCCAGTTCGCGGCCAGGACGGGCGGGCGCCTTGAGGGCGGTTTCCAGGGATTTCAGCGCCTCGCCGTAGCGTTCGCGCTCAAACAGATATTCGCCACGGAAGTAGTTGGGGTCAATGCCGTCGGGATTGATAGCCAAAGACTTGTTCAGCATTTCCTCGGCTTTCGCCTTGTCGCCGAAGCCGATGGGCCAGCCCGGCACCTTGTAATAGAGCGTACCCAGGCTGGTCCAGGCGGAACCCTTGAGCGCGTGATCGTCCCGTTTCAGCGCCTGTTCCAGCTTGTCTCTGGCCGCTTTGGCCAGCGACAGCGCGCCCAGCCCCCCTTTTGCGCCGGCTTCGCTGGACAGGGCGATGCCTTCCCAGATCAGCGGCTCGGCGCGGCCGGGATGGGCCTCGGCCAGTTTGTGAGCTTGTTGCGCCAGCGCCTGATAACGTGCCTCCTGCTGCTTTTCCGGGGTGCGGTATTTGATGACGGCCCACTCGTCCAGTATCGGGCGCAGGGCCTCTTCGACCGGTTCGGCGGCGGCCAGTCCGGCGGTGCCGAGGGAGAGGGCAAGGATGGCGAGGGCGAGTTTCATGAGGGTTCCTTTGTAGCGCCGGCATCCTTGCCGGCGGGTTTAAAAGACGCCGGCAGGGATGCCGGCGCTACAGGGGCGCTACAGGGCATGGCGTTTGACGATGGCCAACTTGGGCTTGAGCGCCCGGTCGATGAGCGTGGGCGCGCAGCCGTTGAGCCAGGCGAACAGGCGCTCGGGAAAGCCTAGATAGCTTTCACCGCGCCCCGCCGCCAGGGCGGCGGCGATCTGGCGCGCGGCGACATCCGGGGAATCGCTCTGGCTGCCCAGTTCCTCGTTGAGCGCGATTACCGCCGGGGTATTGAGCGGGGTATCTATGGCGCGCGGCGCCACATAGACCACCGTGACGCGGCTATCCGCCAACTCCCGCCGCAGCGCCTGGGAGAACCCCTTCATGCCTGCCTTGGCGGCGGAATAAGCGGCAAAACCGGGAAACGGCAGGCTGCCGAAAGTGGAGCCGATATTGACGATGGCGGCCCGCTCATGCGAGCGCAACAGCGGCAGGAGCGCATGGGTCAGACGCATCGGCGCGGCGAGATTGGTTTCCAATACGTCGACAACACGCGCCCAATCCTGTTGCTCGAACAGGCCGAAGGCGTTGATGCCGGCGTTGTTGATCAGGACATCCACCTGGAAGCGGCCCGCTTCTTCCGCCAGGCGGGTGACATCGGCCGGCTGGTTGAGATCGACGGCGAGCGTGGCGATCCGGGTGGCGCCCCTCTCCCCGCCGCCCGCCAGATCGATGGCGAGTGCCGCGAGTTTTTTCTGATCGCGCCCCACCAACAACAGGGAGGCGCCTTCCCGCGCCAGGGTTTTCGCCAGAGCCTGGCCGAGGCCGCCACTGGCGCCGGTCAGCAGAATACGCGCGCCGTTCAGTTGCATGGCGCCACCTCCGGCAGCGACACCGGCAGGGCGCGAAACAGGTCGCCATAAAGCTTGTAGAACACCCGCGCGCGGCGCAGCACCTCGTCCTGATCCTTCTCCTCCATGCGCTCCAGCAACGCCGCGAGATGGCGGGTATGTTCCTGGTCCAGCGTGCCGTGCGAGCGCAGATAGGTGAAGGCGTTGTCGGGCAGGTCCAGCGCATCCTGGATCTGATCGGCGGCATGCAGGGCCAGCGCCACGCTGGTGCCTTCCAGGACGAACACCATGCCGAAGAAACCGGCCGGGTTGCCCCGGTTCGCCAGATCGTAGGCATACGCCACCATCACCTCGGCGGGCAGATCCGGCTGGCTACGCCTTACCGCCGCCGCATCACCGCCGGCGGCGGCGATGTCGCTGAGGATCCATTCCTCATGGCCGATTTCCTCTTCGATGTATTCCGCCACCGGGCGCCGCAACCATTCCAGACGATCCGGCAGACGGCTGCCGACGGCCATCAACAGGGGCGTGGTGTGGCGGACATGGTGATAGGCCTGGCCCAGGAACGCCAGATAGGCCTCGCGGCTGACCTGGCCGCGCAGGCAATCGGCGATGGCCGGCGCGGCGAGAAGTTGCGCGCGCTCATGGGCCGTGGCCTGGCTCAGGTGTTCATAGAACGACATGGGAAAGCTCCTTGTTGCGGTAAAGGGCGGCGATGGCATCGCCATAACAGGTGTCGATGGCCGCGCGTATGGGACGGCCGTTGCCGGTCGCCTGCGCGTTGCCGGGGGTAAAGGGGGCGACGACGATCCAGTCGCCGACGCAGGCGTAATCCGGCAGGCCTGCATTGGCGCGCGCCACGGCACGAGCCAGCGCCGTGGCGTCGACGCCGGGCAGCGCCACTACCACGGCGGCCAGCCAGGGGCGGGCATCACCGAATGCGACGGCCTGAACGATTTCCGGTTGCGCGGTGAGGGCGGCCTCGACCCATTCCGGCGCGACATTGCGGCCGAAAGCGGTGACCAGTAAGTTTTTCCGACGCCCGGACAAGTGCAGGAAACCGGCGTGATCGAGATGCCCCAGATCACCGGTGGAGAAACCGCTCGCTTCCGGCTTGCCGCCACCGCCCAGATAGCCGAGAAAGGCCGGGCTGTCGATGCGAACCTCCCGCGTGCTGTCGACCTTCACGCGCGCATGCGGCAGTGCCTGGCCGACCGTGCCGACCTTATCCGCGCCGGGATGATTGAGGCTGACCACGGAGCCGCATTCGGTGAGGCCGTAGCCTTCGTAAACCGGCAGCCCGAGTTGCCGCGCGCGGGTGATTAGCGCGGCATCGCAACGGGCGCCGCCGACGGCGACAAAACAGAGGCTGTCGTAATCGCCCTGGCCGTGAGCCAGCAGTGCCTTGAGCAATTCCGGCACCAGAATCAGGCTGTGCGGCCGCTCCCGCTCGATCACGCCGCGCAAGGCGACGGCCTCGAATCCGGCCATGCCGCGCCAACCCATTTGCGCCAGGCTCGGCAACACGATTTCCGCGCCGCGCAGCAGCGGCGCATAGACCCCCGCCACGTTTTCCAGCAACAGGGCCAACGGCAACACCGCGAGATGGCGCGCAAGAGGCAGATCGGCCAGGGTTTCCACCAGCGCGGTGGCGGTTTGCAGCAGCCCTGCTTCGCTCAGGCACACGCCTTTGGGCGTGCCGGTGCTGCCGGAGGTGAACGACACCTTGGCGGTGCCCGCCGGCAAGTCTACTGGTGAGCACTTACGCCTCATCCAGGCCAGGCCACGCCAGGTGGAAACGGTGGCAAAGCCGAGGTTGAGGCTTTCGACGCGGTCGGGCTGATCAGTCAGCAGCGTATCGGCGCCGGTCTGATCGAGGGCATGGGCCAGTTGCGCTCGCGTGAAGAAAGCCGGCAACGGCAGATGCAAGCAACCAGCGCGCAAGGCCGCCAGATCGGCGATGACCCATTCCGGAGAGTTGTCCGCCAGCACGGCCAGCACACGGCAGTCAGACAGAAGAGCGGAAAGTGTCGCCACTTCTTCCGACACAGCGGCCGCGCTCCAGCTTACCGAGTCACCGCGCAACACCACGGAATCACCCACGCGCGCGGCCAAGGCCGCGAACAGCGGCGCCCCGTTCATGCCTGGGCCATTTTTTCCAACGCCAGGCGAATGCGGCCGGCGACCACGATCGGGCCGGTGTCGTAATAGCGACCCCAATCCCGCGCCGCCTCACCCAGGCGAACGGGGTCGGCCACCGCCAGCGCCAGGGGCGGCAGGCCCATCTTGGCGAAAATGCCGATGAGTTCCCGAGTGGCGGTAAAGATCACCCACTCGTAGCCGAGGCGGTCGAGATGGGCCGCCAGGGTGAGAATCATGCGTACCCCGCCGCCGGCCTGAAGCGCGGCCAGGTGGCCGACTTCCACCACTTTCCCGCGCGCCACCTCGTGCCCGGCCAGACGCGAAATCAGCGCCTCGGCGGGTTGTTCCAGATAGCTTTCCAGGAACAGGCGCCCGCTCGCGGCGCCACGCCAACCAGCGGCCGCGCTGGGTATTCCGTTCTGCTCCAGCAGCATGACATCAGGGGTAAAGGACGCCACGCGGGCGTCGTAATGCGCGGCAAACACGTCCTGGATGAAGGACTCGGCCTCGCCACGGCGTGGCGAATTGAGTGGGATGACGCTGACGCCCTCAGGTAGGCGCGATGCTGGGAAAGCGGGGGAAATACGAGCCAGTGCGTGCATGGTGCGATCCAGTTCCAGGTGATGTGGCGCAGTCTGCGAGGCGAACATTAATCGGGCCTTAAAGCCGGGACTCATGTAGCGCCGGCATCTTTTGGGTCAACAACGCCGGCTGGAAGCCGGCGCTACAAGTTCAGCCTCACCCCGGTATCCGCATCGCCGCGTCCTCGTAGCTGCCGGCTTCGGCATCCAGGTGGCAGGCGGCGCAGTTGGCCTTGCTCTTCACTTTGGGTTTGTTCCAGTCGGCGGCGGCAATCTCGTGGTGCTTCTTGACCCAGTACGGCGTTTCCGTGATGCGTAGGGGCGTGGCATTCGCCGACACGGAACGATTGATCTTCCAGGCGGCTTCGGTCGCGCCTTGTTCCGCTGCATTGGGAAGGGCAAAGGCGAGTAGCCGGGCAATCGTGGTGGCGTTCAGCCCGAGGTCGTCGCCAAAGTGGCGATTCTGTTGCGCCAGCAGATTTTTCCAGGAACGGGCCGGCAACAGACTGGGATGGAATGCCTGGTGGCAACTGCCGCACTCCTCCCGCCAGAGGGCGCTTTCAGGGAGTTTCTTGCCGATGAAGGCGAGGCCCGTCTCGCTGCCGCGATACTGGAACCACCAGGCGGTGAATGCCGCCACGGCCAGCAACAGCAGCACGGCGACCAGGGTATTGGAGCGCACGGCCGGCGCGTTCATTTCGGCCTCTTTCCTGCCGTTCACCATGGCGCGCGGCAGATTCTCACGCTGCAGCCAGCTCTCCAACGCCACGCCGGCGAGGTGGGCGAACACCACCAGCAACATCAGTTCGGCGAGTACCTCATGGCCTTCCTTGATCGCCTTGCCGAGCGCGTAGCCGAGCACCCCCGCCGCCGCGCCGTGTTGTTCCTCGCCACCCTGCACGAACAAGCCGCTCAACCCCACCAGCAAGCCCAACCCGAGGAGAAGAAACACCGCCTGGCTGCCCGCCGGGTTGTGGCCAAGATGGCGCGCGGCCGTGCCGCTCAAGGCCTGGCGCAGGTAAGCCAGACCCGCGCGCGGGCCATAGAGGAAAGTGGAAAAGCGCGCGTAGCGGCTACCGATCACCCCCCAGACCAGGCGAAACCCGATCAGGCCGAGCATGAGATAGCCGAGGAAGGTATGCGGCGACAGCCATTCGTCGGATTCCGCCGTCAGCCAGGCGCCGGCAAAGCTGGCCGCGAACAGCCAGTGGAACAGTCGCAAGGGTAGATCCCAGACCAGGATGGATTTCATGGGGTATCTCCAGAACCAACAGTAATGGGAGCCGAAGCGCTGGCCGCTGCCGCCCATGCCGGTGCCGCCGTTGGCGGCGGGAATGGAGACGCGAGCCATGTCCTACTGGCCTCAGCGCGGAATGCGCACGCGATGTTCATTGAAGTCGCCCTGGTCGGCCGCCGGGTGGCAGGCGGCGCAGTTGGCCGGGCTCTTGATCGCGGCGCGCTTCCAGACGGCGGCGGCAATCTCGCCGTGCTCATGCCGGAAATGCGCGGTTTCAGTGATGCGTAACGGCGCGCTGGGAGAGCGCCAACGGCCGGCGGCGTTCTTGACCAGAAAATCGGTGATTTCGCGGTTTTCCCGAGGGGAGAGCGAAGCATCGGTACCGAAATGCTGCTCCAGGCTGCCCATCATCTTGCGCCAGGACTCGGCCGGCAGCAGGCGGGGCGGAAAAGCCAGGTGGCAGGCACCGCACTCCTGCTTCCATTCCTCACTCGGCTTGACGGGCAACATGCGGCGTTCGTCGGCCAGGGCCGAAAAAGAAGTCAAACTGGCAAGGGCAATCATCAGACTAATCCGGGTTTTCATGGTGCTACTCCTTATTCGACGGAAATCAGCCAAGTGACGAAATCGCCTTTTTCCCTGGCGGTACAGGCGCGTTGCAGGACATCGTTGCAATTGCGCTTGAACCACTTTTCCACCTTGGCCGGGTCAGTCAGACGTTGCGCATTGGCGACCGGGGCCAGCGCTTCGATGACCTTGCCGGTCTTGGCATGCTTGCCGGCACCTTTAGGGCTATCGCTGTGGCAGGAGGCGCAACTCACGCCGCCGTTTTGGGCGCGGAAGAAGGCCTCGCCACGCCGCGCGGAGAAATCACGGAAACCGGGTTCCTCTTGCCTGGCCGTGACGCGGTAGCTATCGAGCAAAGCGGCGCTGATGCCGGGTTGCGCCAGCGCGGGCAGCGAGGACATGGCAAGGACGGAGGTGAAGACGAGGAGCAATGAGATTCGGCACATGGTCACTTCCTTATTGAGAAGGTATGGCGACCATTCTTGCCACGAGCCTTAACCGAACCTTAACCAGATTGTGGTTTTTAGTTTTCTCCAGTACCTAAAACCCTACTCAAGACTTCCCAGCCGGAGCCGATAGTGAGGCATACAACAACACGGCCCGGCCATCATGTCCCTGCCCCTGGAACGCGAAGAAATCCAGCGCATCACCGAAGAGCTGGAAGTCATCATTGCCGCACATCTGGCCTGGTTCAAACAGATGAACCGCACCCTGGTGTGTGGTGGGCATGTCAACCACAGCGATCTGGAATCCGACGCGCATCTGCGTTCCCCGTTCGGCCAGTGGTATTACAGCCAGGAACCCTATGTGCTGGAGAGCACGCCGGATTTTCAGAATCTCGGCATCACCCAGCAGGCCATGCATGCCAGCGCCCGCCTGGCGCTGTTGAGCATCGTCGATCAGCGCCGCCCGACGCCCGAGCTTTACGACCAGTGCATCGACCTGGCCCTGCGCCTCAATACCATTTTGCGTCGCCTGCAATTGGACATCATCGGCGAACTGCTCACCACCGACACCCTGACCGGCTGCGCCACCCGGCGCGGCATGATGCTGCGTCTGCGCGAGGAACAGGAACGCGCCTTGCGCATCCAGCGCCCGTGCTGCCTGTGCCTGCTGGATTTCGACCGTTTCAAGCGAGTCAACGATGACCTCGGCCACCCGGCGGGCGATGCCGTGCTGAGGCAGGGCATGAAGTTCGTCACCGGGGTACTGCGGAAATACGATTCCATTTATCGCTACGGCGGCGAGGAGTTCCTCGTCTGCCTGCCGGGAACGCCGCTGAAGGAAGCCGTCATCGTGGTGGAACGCATCCGCGCCGGCCTCGAGCGCCTGCCCATTCGTCTACCCAGCGGCGAAACCTTCTTCGCCACCGCTTCTTTCGGTGTCGCCGAAATGAATGCGCGCCTGCCGGTGGAGGAAAGCATCGCGACCGCCGACATGGCCCTGATCCGCGCCAAGGAACAAGGCCGCAATCGCGTGGAAATCTGGGCCTAGCAGCCTGTCGGGCTTTTGAATCATCGGCTGCTAGCAAGCAGAGGGGTAATACCTGGCGCGGCCACGGGACCGCTCTCCCCGGCTAAACTCGCGGCTCGACTGACGCTACCCGCCGCCCCGTGAACCTCTACCCCCTGCTTCGCCCCCTGCTGTTCCAGCTCGACCCGGAAACCGCGCATAACCTCACCCTCACCGGGCTGCGCAATCTGCATGCGCTCGGTCTTCTGAAACCGTTCCTGCCGCATGTGCCGAATCTGCCGCGCCGGGTCATGGGGCTCGATTTCCCCAACCCACTGGGCATGGCCGCCGGCCTCGACAAGAACGGCGAGGCCATCGACGCGCTGGCCGCGCTCGGCTTCGGTTTTCTCGAACTGGGCGCGGTGACGCCGCGGCCGCAACCGGGCAACCCGAAGCCGCGCCTGTTCCGCCTGCCCGCCGCCTCGGCCATCATCAACCGCATGGGATTCAACAACCTGGGCGTGGATCACCTGCTGCGCAATCTGGAGGCAAGCAGTTTCCGGGGCATCATCGGGGTCAACCTGGGCAAGAACTTCGACACGCCGATCGAACGCGCCGCCGACGATTACCTGATTCTGCTGAACAAGCTCTACGGCAAGGTCGGCTTCGTCACCATCAACATCTCCTCGCCCAACACCAAGAACCTGCGCGCCCTGCAAGGCGGTGACGAACTGGATGCCCTGTTAGGCGTAATCAAGGCGGAACAGACGCGCCTGGCCGAAGTACATGGCAAAACCATGTCGGTCGCCGTGAAGATCGCCCCCGACCTGGAAGACCGGCAGATCGCCGATATGGCCGCGCTGTTCCGCAAACACCGCATCGACGCGCTGATCGCCACCAACACCACGCTGGCCCGCGTCGGCGTCGAACACCTGCCGCACGGCCAGGAAGGCGGCGGCCTCTCCGGCGCCCCGGTGCGGGAGAAATCCACCCGGATCATCAAGGCCTTCCACACCGCCCTGGCCGGTGAGGTGCCGATCATCGGCGCCGGCGGCATCCTCGGCGGCGCGGACGCCCGCGAAAAAATCGCCGCCGGCGCCGAGTTGCTACAGATTTATACCGGCCTCATCTATCGCGGGCCGGAACTGATCAGAGAGTGCGTGGCGGCTTTGCGCTGACAGGCGTCGGTATAAACCCGCCGTGGGAGCGCGCCCCAGCTGACGTAGGGTGTGGTTACCGAAGGGTAGGGAGTACGTGGCGGCATGCATTACAGCAAACCATCCTTCGACACGCCGCGCCGCCGCAGGATGCGACGCAAGGCTTGCAGTGCCTCGACCTGAATCTGGCGGACCCGCTCCCGGGTGACGCCAAGTTGCTCGGCCAATTGTTCCAGGGTGCAGACATCCTGGTTGTTGAGGCCGAAACGGCATTCGATCACCCAGCGCTGCTTCTCGCTGAGTTCAGCCATCCATTCGCGCACGTAGTGCTCGATTTCAGCCAATTGCAGCATATCTTCCGGTTTTTCCGAATGCTCGTCGGCAATAGATTCGCCTATCGACAGCGTGGGATCGATGTCCAACGGCGCGTCCAGGGAGGCTACCCGGTCATTCAGCGCAAGCACCCGGCGCACCTCTTCCACAGGTTTACCGATTAGACCGGCGATTTCTTCCGGGCCGGCGTCCGGCACGCCGTGCATTTCCAGATGCCGCTGCGCGCGTAGGCAGATGTTGAGTTCCTTGATGACATGTACCGGCAGGCGGATGGTGCGCGACTGGTTCATGATCGCCCGCTCGATGTTCTGGCGTATCCACCAGGTGGCATAGGTGGAAAAGCGGAAGCCGCGTTCCGGCTCGAACTTCTCCAGCGCATGCATCAGCCCCAGATTACCTTCCTCGATCAGATCCAGCAGGGAAAGCCCGCGTTTGAGATAGTGCTTGGCGATATTCACAACCAACCGCAGGTTGTGTTCAATCATCTTCTGCCGCGCCGCGAAATCGCCGTCGCGCGCGCGGGTCGACAAATCCCGTTCCTGGTCCGGCGTCAGCAGGCCCTCACGGCCAATTTCGTTGAGATAAAGCTGGGTGACGTCGGGAAGATCGGTGTACTCGAAATGAGCCTCGGTCGAAGGAGGCGGAATGATGCTTTCGTCCAGGCCTTCCTGTATTTCCGGTTCCGCGTCGAGGTCGCGTTCATCCTGCATCGTTGCTCCTACTGCCGTCGGTTTGTACTGGCCGGTGCAACCGACAGGCTGCTAACCGGCATTAGGAAGATAAATCAACGGATCCACGGGCTTGCCCAACTCGCGAATCTCGAAATGCAACTTGACCCGGTCGGCGTCGCTATCGCCAATCTCACCCACCACTTGACCACGTGCGACACTTTGGCCTTCTGAAACCAGTATGCGCGCATTGTGCGCGTAGGCGGAAAGCAGGGTTTTTCCGTGGCGGATAATGATGAGTTTTCCGTAGCCCCGCAACCCGGAGCCGGCATAGACGACCCGACCCGCTGCCGCCGCATGGACTGGCATGCCACGCGGGCCGGCGATGTCGATACCCTTGCTCAATTCATCACCGAATCGGGTCAATAGCTGTCCACGCAGGGGCCAGGTCCAGATATCCGGGGGGGCGTCCTCCGCCACGGCGGGAGGTGTAGGCACGGTCGGCTCAGGCTTGTTGGCGGGGGGCGTCGGCGCCGACTTCACCAGTGTTCTCGCCTCCACCATCGTTGTGGCTGGCAAAGCGCGAGTCGCGACCATCGGTTTAGGCGGCAGCACCCGCAGGACATCGCCACTACGGATACGGTCGGGATCGACGATATTGTTCCAGGCAGCCAGATCGAGAGTGTCCTGTCCCTGTTCAAAGGCGATCTTGTAAAGCGTATCGCCGGGGACAATGCGGTAGTACCCGGCGGCGACCGGCGGCGGCGGTTTGCCGGCGGCAACCTTGTCCAGCGAGGTATGCGCGCGCTCGCGAATCGGCGCGGAATTGTGGGTGCTGGCGCAGCCCGCGAGCACCGCCGCCAGGAGGCAAACAAACAGGCGGGCGGGCGGGCTGGTAGTCCGTTCCCCCCAAACCATGGCAAATAAAACGGATGGATTTTTTCGCCAGGCGAGGCGCGGATCCGCTGCCGTATGGGGTATACGGCAAGGGGCTGCAACGACGCATGGCGGAAAAAGACGCCATTTTATGTAATGGTTTGGAGGGAACGGACTACTAGTCAGCTCACGCCCTCCAGCAAGGGCACAAACTTGACCGCCTCCAGGATGCGTTCGGTGAACCCCCCTTCCAGATTCGCGTCCACCACCACCAGATACTGCGACTCCCCGGCTCCCACCGGGGCAACCAGGCGGCCACCGGGCTTGAGCTGGTGCTTCAGCTCTTCCGGGATATAGGGCATGGCGGCGGCGACGACGATGGCGTCGAACGGCGCGGCCTCTTTGAAGCCGTGGCTGCCGTCGGCGTTCTTCATCAGCACGTTGTTGATGCGCAGGCCGCGCAAGTTCAGACGCGCGCGTCCGACCAGCTTGGCGATCCGCTCGATGCTGAGCACCTCTTTCGCCAGCCTCGACAGCACCGCGGCCTGATAGCCACAACCGCCACCGATTTCCAGCACCCGCTCCAGCATCCGGCCCTGGCAGGCCAACTCGCAGGACCGCGCGACGGTGTAAGGGCTGGATATGGTCTGGCCCTGACCGATGGGCAGGGGCGTGTCTTCGTAGGCACGCGAATGCAGGGCTTCTTCCACGAAGGCATGACGCGGCATCGCATTCATGGCGGCCAACACCATCGCATCCTTGATGCCCTGCTCCTTGAGCCGCTCCAACATGCGCACACGGGTACGCTGCGATGTCATGCCGATGCCGACGGTCATTCTGACAACCAATCCTCGACCAGGCCCATCTGGGTGTAGCGGGTCAAATCCAGTTGCAGCGGCGTCAGGGAAATACGGCCATGCGCCAGGGCGTGGAAATCCGTGCCCGGCCCCGCGTCCTGCGCGGCGCCGGCGGCCCCCACCCAATACATGGTCTGGTTGCGTGGATTGATGGTCTTGACCGTGTCCTGCGCCTTGTGACGGCGCCCCAGGCGGGTGACTTCGACGCCGGCGAGCTGGTCGGCGGGCACGTCGGGCACATTGACGTTGAGCAGCACGTGTTCGGGAAAGGGTTGCTCGGCAAAGCGCGTCACCAGTCCGGCGATATAGTCCGCCGCCGTCTGAAAATTTTCATCCTGGGTATTGGCCAACGAGACCGCCACGGAAGGAATGCCCAGCAGGAACCCCTCGGTAGCCGCCGCCACGGTGCCGGAATAGACCGTGTCGTCGCCCATGTTGGCGCCGTGGTTGATGCCGGAAATGATCATATCGGGCAGATGCGGCAACAGTCCGGTCACCGCCAGATGCACGCAATCTGTGGGGGTGCCGTTGACGTAATGAAAGCCGCCCGGCGTCTTGCGCACCATCAACGGCCGATCGAGCGTAAGCGAATTGCTCGCGCCGCTGCGATCGCGTTCCGGGGCGACCACTGTGATTTCATGGCCATGACGGGTAAGGGTGGCGGCGAGGACGGCTAATCCAGGGGCGAAATAGCCATCGTCGTTACTTAAGAGAATCCGCATTCAAGCGCTTATCAAGAGGAGGGATTGCGAGTCATCGCCGGGAGAAACCTGTTTTGGGTTTCACACGGAGGCACGAAAAATTCAACTAGTTCTTGGGCGGGCGCGGCGATTCTACGTCGTTTGCCGAGGCTGTTGTAGCACCGGAAGGCGGACAGACGAGCCGCGCGCCGCGAACGGCTGACGATGGGCGCTTTCGCGTTACCGGGTGATGCGGTTGGAGCTGTAATTCCCCCCTTTATCAAAGGGGGGCCAGGGGGGATTTTTGAGACGGCAGCTCAGGCAAACGTCGCTAAATCTGATGAAGCCCCTACCCTTCGGTACCCCTTCATTCACCCTTTAGGAAAGGGGGAAGCCTCTCCCTCGGGCGCTTTCTGTTGCATCACCGGTTAACGCGAATCGCGCCTAGCGATAGACCAGCACCGGGATCTTGCAGTGGGTGAGAACCTTCGTGGTTTCCGAGCCGAGCAGGAGCGCGCTCGCGCCGCGACGACCATGAGAAGCCATGAAGATAAGATCGCAAGCCTGGCTCTCGGCGGCGGCGACGATCCCTTCATGGGGAGTGCCGCATTCGTCACTCAAGGTGTGGGATGCGACCCCCGCGTCGGCCGCGGCCCGTGACGCGTGGCTCAATATTGTTTCCGCCTGTTTGTCCATTGCCGCGCGGAAGGCATCGTAGGATGCCATATCGTCAAACAAGGCGTCGCCCATGATGGCGGACGGGAAGTAGACGGGCTTCGCGAAATAAAACACCAGCCGCGCGCCAGTTTCTCCGGCGAATGAACAGGCGCGAACGACTGCGGCATTGGACAACTCACCGCCATCAACGGGTACCAGTATGGTCTTGAACATGATCCACCTCAGTTCGATACTTCCAGCATAGCGGGGATGGAAGGCCATGAAATCCCGGGCTGGCCACGAAAGCTGCTGGGCCCGGTTAGCGCGGCGTGCCCCAACGACAAACCCGCCCGCGCATCACCGCGTCATCAAAACCGCTCATCGCCGCGTAAATAACGCCACTGGCCGGGCGGCAGTTTGCCCAGCGGCACGCTGCCGATGCGGATGCGTTTCAGCGACAGCACTTGCAGGCCGACGGCTTCGCACATGTGCGCGATCTGGCCGGGTTGGGCGCCTTTCAGCGCCACCCGCAGGCGGGTTTCGTTTTGCCAACTGACCTTGATGGCGGGCGGGGTACGGCCATTGAAGGAAATGCCCTGATTCAGCCGTTTGAGCCCGTTGGCGACCAGTTCGCCCGACACTTCGACGACGACTTCGTGTTCCACGGTGGCGGCGGCTTCGGTCAGCTTGCGCGCGATACGCCAGTCCTGGGTGTAGACAACGAGGCCGCTGCCGCTGGTGTCCAGCGGCACGCAAGCGGTGAGTTGGGTGAAGTGCATTTTCAGCGGGCGGATGCCGGAGGCATCTTCCGCCCACAAGGTGTCGGGTCCGAGCAGTTTCGCGGCGGGCTGGCCGCCGCTGTCCTGGTGGGTGAAATAACCGGGGGGCTTGTGCAGCAGCAGGGTGACGGGCTCGGTCTGGCCGGGATTGGCCTGGGGATCGATTTCGATATGCTCATCGGCGACGCGGAACTGCGGCTCTTCGATCACCACGCCATCCACCCGCACCCAGCCACCGGTAATGATCTGCTCGGCTTCGCGGCGCGAGCAGGCGCGTAGTTCGGCGACACGTTTGGCAAGGCGGATGGGATCGGTCATGGCGGGCGGTGGTTGTGCGATGAGCCCGCGAGTCTACCGCTCAGCCGCACAAGCGGCAGACGGTCATCAACATGAGGTCTTTGGCGGCGCTGTCCACTTTCGGAAGCGCGGCTTTGAGGCGGCGGTCGCCGTCGATTTCGCCGGTGGCGAGGGCGAGAAGACCGAGGACGATGGGAGGGAGCGCCACTGCTTCGGCGGCGGCGAGGAGGTTCGGCGGCAGGAGGGTGATGAGGATCTCGCCATGCCACAGCGCGCCGTCGGCTTGCAGCTCGATTTGGCCACCCTCTTTGAAGCGCCAGCAGTCACCGGCGGGTATTTCCGCCAGCAGGTTGCCGAAGAAATCCGGTATCGCCGCCGCCGCGCCACCCGGCAATCGATTCAGTTGCCAGACCATTTCCTGGTAGGGGTCGAGGCCCGAGGGCATGGGCTCGGGCGCGGCGAGCATGTATGAGGCGTGCATGGGACTGGCGGAAAAGTTGATGGCAAGCCGGCATTATCCTGGTTCCACCCGAATCGGCGTATCCACTCAAGATTGCTGGCTCAGGCCGTGCTGGTACTGGCCCCGATGGTGGGATTGCCGCGATGGCACTGGTACACACGAGGGGGGTGCATATCTCCATTGGCCAGGATCAAGACACTAAGTCATTAGGTAGTATCGCCGACTCCGGGACCAACCACTCCGACATAACCGCATGCCCTGCCTGACCATTGATCAATTGCAGATAGGCATCTACGTGCAGATCGATCTGCCCTGGGTGGACCACCCCTTTACCTTCAACAGCTTCAAGATCAAATCGGAAGAACAAATCCAGGTAATGCGGCAAATGGGATTGGAGCAGGTCCGCTACGATCCGAGCCGCAGCACGGCCAAGCCCCTACCAGTCCCCGCGACGCCAAGGCTGCCGCCGACAGCAAAACCAGAGGCGCCCCTGAGCCAGGACGACCCCCTGGTACTGGCAAAGAAGGCGCGCATCGAACATCTGCGCCAGTACCGGGATGCCGTGGCCAGAGCGGAGAAAGCCCTCATCAGCGCCGCCCAGACGGTGCGCCTCATCAATGCCAATCTGCTGACCCAGCCGAAAGCAGTGCTGGCCGAGGCCGACGCCTTCGTCGACCAACTGGCGGAGACCTTCCTGACCGCCCCGGACGTGATGATCCACGCCATGGGCGGCAGGGCCGACAGCGAGGACCTGTTCCACCATGGCCTGAACGTGACCCTCATCTCCCTGGTCATGGCCAAGGGCTTGGGCTTATCCAGCAAACTGGGTAAAACTCTCGGCCTGGGGGCGCTGTTCCATGACATCGGGCTCAGGGATATTCCCAGCAGGGTGATGCGCAAGAGCGAGCCGCTGACCGACGCGGAGTACCGGCTGCGCCAGATGCATTGTGAATATGGTGTCGAACTGGGGCGGCGGATAGGACTGCCCAAGGCGGTGTTGGAAATCATCCATCAGCACCACGAGGCCATGGACGGCTCCGGCTACCCAAGAGGCTTGAAGGGCGATGCGATCAACCCTCTGGCGCGCATCGTCGAGGTAGCCAATCGCTATGACAAGTTGTGCAATCCGCTCGACGCGGGTACGGCGATGTCGCCGCACGACGCCCTCTCCTACCTGTTTGCGCAACAGCGGGCGAAGCACGATCCGCGACATCTGCGGGTACTGATCCGCAGCATGGGGGTCTATCCGCCGGGCACGGTGGTCCACCTTTCAAACGGCGCGACCGCGCTGGTCACCTCGGTCAACCCGGAGCGGCCACTCAAGCCCATCCTGGTGGTGCACGATCCGGAGGTACCCAAGGAGGAAGCGATCATCCTCGACCTGGAACTGGAGTCGGACATCAATATCAGCCATGCGATCCGCCCCAACCAATTGCCGCGCGCCACGCGCGACTATCTCTGCATGCGCAAGCACGTATCCTATTTTTTCGATGATGGCAAGGCGTGCAACTCATGAATCGCGGCAACCATTCAAATCTCGATGCCCTCCTCCTCGATCATGCGAGCGAAATGTTGTTCCTGCTCGATCCGGCAACCCTCCGCATCCATACCGCCAACCGGCAGGCGCGCGAGCGCCTGGGCTACAGCGCCGAGCTGCTGGTGGGCCTGCCCATCACCGACCTCGTCTGCGCGTTATCCGACGTGTTCTATTGGGAAGAGGTGCTGGCCGGAAATATCCAGGAGATCGAGCGTGCCGAAGGGTTGTTCCAGTGTGCCGACGGCAGCCTGATCCCGGTCGAGGAGACCGTCCACCTGGTGCGCGATGACGAGCACGCCTGGATACTGATCCGGGCTCGCGAGAACACCCAGGAGATCGAGGAAAAGAACCTCCTGGCGCAAACCACCTCGCAGTTACGCGCCACTCTGGAGGCCACGGCTGATGGCATCCTGGTGCGCGATCAGGACGGCCGCATCATCAACATGAATCATCACTTCGCCAGGCTCTGGGGCCTGCCTGAAGATCTGCTCATGCGCGCGGAAGACGCGGAAGTCCTGGCCTCCATGGCCAGCCGCTGCGCCGATCCGCCGGCGTTCGAGACGCGGCTCACGGCGATCGCCGAACTGCTCGACGAGGAGACCCTGGACATCCTCGAATTGACGAACGGCCACGTGCTGGAACAGAAGACCCAGCCCCACTATCTGGAAGAGCGGATCATCGGCCGCGTCTACACCTACACCGACATCACCCACCGCCGTCAGGAAGAGACGGACCGCCGCGTCGCCGCCATTGCCTTCGAGTCACAGGAGGCCATCGCCATCACCGACGCCAATCAGGTCATCCTCAAGGTCAACCAGGCATTTACCCGGATCACCGGCTACAGCGTTGAAGAGGCGGTCGGCAACAACCCAGGCCAACTGCTCAAATCCGGTCGCCACGACGCGGCCTTCTACCGGGAAATGTGGGATTGTCTCGAACGCGAGCGACACTGGCAGGGCGAGATATGGAACCGGCGCAAGAATGGCGCGGTCTTCCCGGAGTGGCTCACGATCACCGCCGTAACCGGCGAATCCGGGCAGGTCACACACTATGTCGCCGCCTTTTCCGACACTTCCCGCAACAAGAAGGCCGAGGCGGAAATCCACAACCTGGCCTTCTATGACCCGCTCACCGAGCTTCCCAACCGGCGCCTTCTGCAGGATCGGCTCGACCATGTTCTCGCCGCCAGCGCGCGCAGCCAGCGCTTCGGCGCCCTTCTGCTCATCGACCTCGACCACTTCAAGGAGCTGAACGACACCAAGGGACACGCCATCGGCGATCTGCTCCTGATCGAGGTCGCCAATTGCCTGCGCGCCAGCGTGCGGGAAGAAGACACCGTGGCCCGTCTGGGCGGCGACGAGTTCGTCGTCGTCCTGGCCGATCTCGGTCTGGAAATCGAACAGGTCGCGACCCAGGCCGAGGCCGTTGCCGAAAAGATAAGAGACGCCCTCACCCAGCCCTTCCAGTTGCAGAGCCACGAGCACCGCACTTCGCCGAGCATCGGCATCAACCTCTTCCGCGGCCATGAAATCTCGGTGGACGAACTGTTCAAACGCGCCGACGTCGCCATGTATCAGGCCAAACGTTCCGGCCGCAATGCCATCCGCTTCTTCGACCCGGACACCCATGCCGCCATGGAGGCGCGCATCACCCTCGACGGCGACCTGCGCCGTGCGCTGCAGGAAAGACAGCTCAGGCTGTACTACCAGATGCAGGTGGATCATGCCGGCCGCATTCTGAGCGCCGAGGCGCTGCTGCGCTGGCGGCATCCGGAACAGGGGCTCCTTTCCCCTCTGCAATTCATCTCTCTGGCGGAGGAGACCGGCTTGATCGTACCCATCGGCCGCTGGGTGCTGGAAGTCGCCTGCCGGCAGATCAAGGCGTGGGAAGCCAACCCGCTGGCGCGACATCTTTCCCTGGCGGTCAATGTCAGCGCGCGCCAGTTTCGCCAGCCCGATTTCGTCGAGCAGGTGCTCGCGGTGCTGGAATCGACGGCAATCGATCCCGGCCGCCTCAAGATCGAACTCACGGAAAGCCTGGTGCTCGACAACGTCGCCGACACCATCCGAAAAATGCTGGCGCTCAAGGAGGTCGGCGTGAGCTTCTCCATGGACGATTTCGGCACCGGCTACTCATCCCTGGCCTACCTGTCGCAACTTCCTCTCGACCAGGTCAAGATCGACCGCTCCTTCATCGGCGGCATCGGCGTCAAATCCACCGATCAGGTCATCGTGCAGACCATTATCGGCATGGCCAACAACCTGGGCCTCAATGTCATCGCCGAAGGTGTCGAGACGGAGGCCCAGCTGGATTTCCTCAAACGCAGCGGTTGCTCCTCCTACCAGGGTTACCTGTTCGGCAAGCCCATGCCGATCGAGGAATTCGAGCGAGAGCTGCGCGACGACCAGGGGTGAACCGAGATTGTCCATTAGCCAAAGCAGGCCTGTAGCGCAGGCGTCCCGCCTGCTTCGTAGGCCTGATCAGAAGGACGAAGCAGGCGGAACGCCCGCGCTACATGTGGGATCACCTCCCTATTAGACAAACAGGGATGAACCGGGATGGTTCATTGGAACGTAGGGTGCGCACGGCGCACCCTACGATTTCGTGGATAAATGGCTAATGGACAATCTCGGATGAATCAGGCCGAGGCGCCGCCAACCCTCGCCAGCCACTCGTCGATAGCGCGTTGCATTTCGTCCAGAGGGCGATAGCCGGTGGTGATGATCTGGTAGTGCTCGCCCCGCTGCGCGACCACGGTGGGAAAGCCGCGCACGTCCAGCTTGCGGGCCATCTGGAAGTGGGCCAGGGTTTTGCCTCGGACCGCGTCGGACGCGAAGGCGGCGAGAAAATCCGGCGCCGCCACCCCCTGCCCCTCGGCCAACCGCGCCAGCACTTCCGGCTGGGTCACATCCAGTCCCTCGCCATAGAACGCCGCCTGAATGGACTTGAACAGGGGGAAGACGCCCTCCGGCGCCAGTTCCGCCATGGTCACCACGGCGCGGCAGGCGGGCTCGGTGTCATAGATGAAGTCTTCGCCCAGGGCGGCGTCGAAGCGGAAGGACTGGCCGGTCATGGCCTCTACCTCGCGCCAGTGTTGCAGGATTTCCCCCCGTTGCTTGGCGCTCATGGGTTCACTCGCGCCGACACGCAGACCGCCCAGAATCAGGGCCACCTTCAGGCGCCCCCGGTAACCTTCCCGGAGCACCTCGATGACCGGAGAGAAACCCCAGCACCAGGAACACATGGGATCGGCGAAGTACCAAAGGATGGGGTCTTTCATGGCGTCTCCGGACCGATCAAGCCGTGGCTGTGTGCCCACGGCGCTGCTTGCGCGGCCCCCAGCGTTCCTCCAGGGCGGGCAGATTGCGGCTGTGGGTGATGACCACCACTTCGTCATCCGCGTGCAGCGCATCCTCCGCCTCCGGCAGCATGAACTTGCCGCCCCGGTAGCAACACACCACCCGGCTGTCCTTGGGCAGTTCCAGGGCATGGATCGCCCCCGCCTCTTCCTGCTTGACCACGAAGGTGAACACCCGCGCCTCGTCCTTGAGCATGGCGGACAGTTCGAGCAGGTCGTGGCCGGCGAACATGTCCGCCAGATAGCGGCCTATGGTGCGGGCCGGCACGATGGTGTCCTCCAGGCCGAGTTCGATGCAGATGTGCTCGAACTCCGGGTCCTCGATGCGGGTCACCACCCGCTTGTAACCGAGGGAGCGCCCCACCAGGCTGGCGATGATGTTGCTCTGGTCGTTGTCGGTCAGGCAGAACAGGAAATCGGTGTTTTCCGGATCCGCCTCGCGAAGTATGGCCGGCTTGCCGCCGTCGCCGTGGATGAAGCCGCAGTCCAGTTCCTCGCCGAGCGCGTCGATGCGCTCCTTGTCCCGTTCGATGATCACCACGTCGTGGCCTCGCTTGAGCAGCGTGCGCGCGGTCATCAACGCCACCGCCGCCGCTCCGATGAAGACTGCCCGCATCACACCTCCCGTCGGTTGCCGATCCAGCTCGCAGGATACAACGTCACCAGCAAGGCCACGATCTCCAGACGCCCGGCCAGCATGTCCAGGCAGAGCACCAGCTTGAGCGCGGCGGGCAGGTCGGGGCCGCTGATGCCCGCCGACAGGCCCACCGTGCCGGTGGCGGAGACCACCTCGAACAGCGCGTCCAGCGCCGGGTAGCCATAGGCCAGGAAGACCAGCCAGGAAAACAGGACCACCCCGGCGAACAGGGCGATGACCAGCAGCGCCCGGGTGATGTCTTCGTCTTCCAGCCGGCGGCCACCCAGACGCGCCTCCACCACGGCATGTTCCGGGGCGGCGACGCGACGCAGCAAGGCCTGGATCAGGCGCAGCAGGACCAGCACCCGCAGCAGTTTCACCCCACCGGCCGTGGACCCCACGCTGCCGCCGACGGCCATGGAGAGGATGAGCAAGCCCTTGGAAAAATCGTCCAGCGCGGTGATGGGCACACCGCTGAAGCCCGCCGTGGTTTGGGCCGAGACGGCCAGGAGTCCAGCTTGCCCCAGGGCCACGGGCAAACTCCAGCCGTCGCGCAGGAACCACGCGGTGAGCAGCAGGGTACCGGCGAGGCAGGCGCCGATCAGCGCGCGCAACTCCAGATCGGCGCCGAACGCGCCCAGGCCACGGCGAAAGGCGAAGTAATACAGGGGCAGCGAGACGGCGCCCAGCAGGCACACCGCCATCACGGCATAGGGCACGGCGGCGGGGAGCGCGCCACCCAGGCCGCGGTCGAAGCTGGAAAACCCGCCGGTGGAGATTGCGGCCAGGGCATGAACGACGGCATCGAACGGTGTTAGGCCCGCCGCCCAGATCAGCAGCCCTCCGGCCAGGGTGAGCTGGAGGTACACCGCCGTCACCCGCCGGGCATGCGTGCGGGTGGCGGACACCAGCACTTCGGCCCCCGCGCTCTCCACCAACTTGCGCGCGGCCAACCCGTGATGGGCCATCAACGCCACCGCCAGCACGGCGATGCCGAGGCCGCCGCACCACTGCAACCAGGCGCGGGCGAAAAGGAAACTACGGGGTTTGCCCGCCACGCTGGCGAGGGTGGTCAAGCCGGTGGTGGTGGCGCCGGAAACAGCCTCGAACAACGCGTCCAGCGGTGACAGACCGGCGGCCGCCAGGGGCCAGATCATGAGCAGGGAAATCATCAGGAAGGCCAGGGTGACGATGACCATGGCCTCGTTGCTCTGGACGCGGTCGGGCGCCGGCAAACGGGCCAGCGGCCAACCCACGGCCACCAGCAAGGCCATGACACCAAGGTAGCGTAGGCTGGTGTCATATTCACCGCAGGCGATGGCCACCCCCAGGGGCGGCAGCATCAGCAGCGCCATGACCAGCGACAACTGTCCCAGGTTGCAACCCAGTACCGGCCAGCGCACGGCGTAGACCAGACTGTTCAGACCCGTTCTTTTCATGGCCGCTCCGGCCCCGATTCCGTGGCGCGCGGTTCGCGGGAAAGCGCGCGCGCCCGCAACTGGCCGCAGCCGCCGTCGATGTCCTGGCCGGCGGAGTCACGCAAGCGGGTGAGAATGCCGCGTTGATGCAGTCGGCCGGCCATTTCCGCGGCGCGCTCGCGGGAGGGACGATTGAAGCCGAGGCCTTCGTTGGCGTTGTAGGGGATGAAATTCATCATCGCGTATTTGCCGGCGAGGAGCCGGACGATGCCCTCCAGTTCCTCGTCGCTGTCGTTGATGCCTTCGAGCAGGGTCCACTGATACTGGATCGGATAGCCGGTGGCGCGGGCATAGCGTTCGCCGAGTTCCACCAGTTCGACGGGGGCGATGCGCGGCGCCTTGGGCAGCAGCCGGGCGCGCAGGTCGGCGCGCGTGGTGTGCAGGGACAGGGCCAGCGCCGGTTTCACCAGACCTTGCGGCAGGCGCTCGAACACACGCGGGTCGCCCACCGTCGAAAACACCAGGTTCTTGTGGCCGATGGCGCCGACCGTGCCGAGCAGATCGATGGCCTCGAGCACGTTGTCCAGGTTGTGGGCCGGTTCGCCCATGCCCATGAACACCACCCGGCTCACCGGCCGCCGGGCGCGCGCCAGCACCACCTGGGCGACGATCTCGCCACTGCTCAACTGGCGCAACAGGCCATCGCGCCCGGTCATGCAGAACAGGCAGCCCACGGCGCAGCCGACCTGGGTGGAAACGCACAGGCCATCACGCGGCAGCAACACGCTCTCCACCGTCTGGCCGTCACCCAACTCGACCAGCAAGCGCGCCGAACCATCCTCGCCGGGGTGTTCCGAACGCAGGCGGGCGAGCCCGGCGAGTTCCTCGGTCAGCGCCGGGAGCGCCTCGCGCAGGCGCAGCGGCAGAAAATCCTCGGCGCGGCGGTGGCGGGTATCCACGGAACGCAGCCGCGTCCAGGCCTGGAGCACGCGCTGCTCGTGGAGGGGTTTGGCGCCGAGGTCGCGCAGACGTCGGCGCAGGGATTCGATTCGCATGGGAGCGCGGATGCTAGCAAAAACAGCCGGCTGGAAGCCGACGCTACAAAAAAACCGACCCGGCGCGTTTGGGCCGGGTTTCTCTTATCATCGCGCCCATGAACGCCACCCAACGCCGCGCCATATTCGAACGCCTGCGCGCGGCCAATCCACACCCCACCACCGAACTGCATTACCGCACCCCTTTCGAGTTGCTGGTAGCGGTGATGCTGTCGGCGCAGGCAACCGATGTGAGCGTGAATCTGGCGACCGCGACCCTGTTTCCAGCCGCGAACACCCCCGAGAAAATGCTCTCCCTGGGCGAGGACGGCGTGATCTCGCATATCCGCCGCATCGGCCTGTTCAAGACCAAGGCGAAGAATGTGATCGCCACCTGCCAGATCCTGCTCGACAAGCATGGCGGCGAGGTGCCGAAGGACCGGGAATCTCTCGAAGCCCTGCCGGGCGTGGGCCGCAAGACCGCGAACGTGGTGCTCAACACGGCCTTCGGCGAGCCGACCATCGCGGTGGACACGCACATCTTTCGGGTGGCCAACCGTATCGGCCTGGCACCGGGCAAGACCGTGCTGGAAGTGGAACAAAAGCTGCTGCGCCATATCCCCGCCGAATTCCGCCATGACGCCCACCACTGGCTGATCCTGCATGGCCGTTATGTGTGCAAGGCGCGCAAACCGGCGTGCGGCGATTGCCTGATCCGCGATTTGTGCGACTTCAAGGAGAAGACGGCGTGAACCCTTGCCGGCGCCACGTGCCTTTCTCCCCCCTTTATCAAAGGGGGGCCGGGGGGGATTTTCTAACGCTTGAGCACGCACAACCCCTAAAGAAATCCCCCTCAATCCCCCTTTGGAAAAGGGGGAAGCCACTCGCCCAAGCGCTTTCACTCTTATCAACAGTCGTGGCTTGGGCAAAGCGCGGCGTGCCCAACCTACGGATAAGGGAACCGCGGCCATGAAAGTCGCCAGCGGACTGGCGCAAGGTCGCCGCGCGGAACCCGCTCTGGCGACGGCGGCGGTGGAGGCCGCGATGCGGCGCGCCGGCCTTTCCCATGCCGAGGCGGTGTTGCTCTATCTCAGCGCCGATTTCGCCCATGACCCGCGGCCGGCCATCACCGCCGCCGCGCGCGCCGGCAACTGCCTGCAAGTGGCGGGCTGCACGGCGGCCGGGGTGTTCAGCGATGAGGACTGGGTGCTGGATGCGCCCGCCGCCGTCGCCCTGGTATTGGGCGACGGCCTTTCCTTGCGGACCGCGGTGGCGGACAGCGACCCGGTGCTCACCTTCGCCGCGCCCAACGCCCTGGACATGCATTGGCTGATGGGCGGGGGCGCGCGTTATGGCGGCGTTTCCGGTGACGCCTCCGGCCAGGGGCCCTACACGGTCTGGTCCGGCGGACGCGCGAAAAACGGCGGACGCTGTGAACTGGCGCTGGCCGGAGCGGACTTGCGCGTGGGCGTCTCGCAAGGTATCCGGCCGTTGTCGCAACCCGCCGGCATCGGCCAGGTGGAGGGCCACGATGTACGCGTGGTGGGAGGCCAATCCGCCCTTGCCAGCCTGGCGCGCGAACTGCCCATGAGCGAGCGCGCGCCGGAGCGCATTCCCACGCATCTATTGATGGCCGGGGTGACTTATGGCGAACCGGAACGCGCGCTGGAAGAAGGCCGCTTTCATCTGTTGCCGGTGATTTCCGCCAATGCCGGCGACCGTTCCGTGACGGTGGCCGGCCAGCTCACACCCGGACTCGACCTGTTCTGGGCGATACGCCAACCGAAGGCGGCGGAGCACGATATGCGCGCCATGCTTGATCGCCTGGGCCAGGGCGCTAACGGCAAACCGCGTTTTGGCCTGATCTTCCCGTGCATGGGGCGCGGCCCCTACTTCTACGGCGGCATCGATCGCGACCTCCAGATCGTGAAAGAACGCTTCCCCGGCATGCCTTTCGCGGGCTTCTACGGCAACGGCGAAATCGCCCACCTGGACGGCGCCAATCGGCTGCTGCAATACAGCGTGGTGCTGGGGTTGGGGTATGACCTTGCGTAACTGTAGCGCCGGCATCCTTGCCGGCTCGTCCCGTCAAACTAAAAGACGCCGGCAAACTGCCGGCGCTACCTAAGCCATGTTCAATCCCACCCGTGACCAGGCCCGTCTGTTTTTCTTCGATGCCTGGAAGAAATTCCGCGAGCAGACGCCGCTGAGCGATCTGGAAGCCATCGCGGTAGAGCATATCGGCCGCCACCTGGAATACCACGCCATCCTGGATGCGCCCGAACGCTACCAGGAACGCGAATGGCGGCCGGAACTGGGTGAGACCAACCCCTTTCTGCATCTGTCCATGCACCTGGCGATCAGTGAACAGCTTTCCATCGACCAGCCACCTGGTGTAAAGACACGTTATGAAAAGCTGCGCGCCGCGCTCGGCGATGAACACGACGCCCAGCATCAGGTCATGGATTGTCTTGCCGAGATGATCTGGACCGCGCAGCGCTACAACCAGCCGCCGGATGGCGCGGCCTATCTCTCTTGCCTGGAAAAGAAATGTCCTACTTGAAACGTGACCGCTTCGGCGAATTTCTGGCCTGTAACCTGTGGCTGTACAAGTTCTTCCCCTTCCTGAAATGGCAGGACCGTGTCACCCCCGGCAACCTCAAGAACGATGCGGTGGCCGGCTTCACCGGCTCCCTGATCGTACTGCCACAAGCGGTGGCCTTCGCCACCATCGCCGGCCTGCCGCCGGAATACGGCCTCTACGCGGCGATGGTGCCGGCCATCATCGCCGCCCTGTTCGGGTCGAGCTGGCATCTGGTTTCCGGCCCCACCACGGCGATTTCCATCGTCGTGTTCGCCTCGGTTTCGCCCTACGCCGAGCCGGGCTCCGCCGAGTTCATCGGCATGGTGCTGACGCTGACCTTCCTCACCGGCGTGTTCCAGTTGCTGATGGGCCTGGCCAAGATGGGCACCCTGATCAACTTCATCTCGCATACCGTGGTGATCGGCTTCACCGCCGGCGCGGCGTTGTTGATCGCCGCCAGCCAGGTGAAGAACTTCTTCGGCCTCGACATCCCGCGCGGCTCGCCGGCCTACAAGGTGGTGGAAGAACTGTTCCTGCGGCTCGACCAGATCAATCCCTACATCCTGGCGGTAGCGGTGGTGTCGCTGATCGCCGGCCTGCTGGCGCGCCGTTTCATGCCCAAAGTGCCGTACATGATCGTGGCGATGGTACTGGGTGGCTTCGCGGCCGCCGCGCTGAACGCCGAATTCGGCGTCGAGACCACCAAGATCCGCACCGTCGGCGCCCTGGTGGCCAGCCTGCCCGCGTTCACGCTGCCGGATTTCTCCTTGCGCGCTCTCCAGAACACCTTCTTCTCGGCGCTCGCAGTCACCGTGCTGGCGCTCACCGAGGCGGTCTCCATCTCGCGCGCCATCGCGTCGAAATCGGAGCAGCACATCAACGGCAACCAGGAATTCATCGGCCAGGGTCTCTCCAACATCGTCGGCAGTTTCTTCTCCGCATATGCCTCGTCCGGATCCTTCAACCGTAGTGGCGTCAACTACGAGGCGGGTGCCCGCACGCCGCTGGCGGCCGTGTTCTCGGCCGTGTTCCTGTTCCTGGTATTGCTGCTGGTCGCCCCGCTGGCGGCCTATCTGCCGATACCGGCGATGGCCGCGGTACTGTTCCTGGTGGCCTGGAACCTGGTCGATTTCCACCACATCGGCGTTGTTCTCAAAGTGCATCGCGACGAAGCCGTGGTGCTCGGCATCACCTTCCTCGGCACGGTGATCGACCTGGAAAAAGGCATTTTCTTCGGCATCACCGCCTCCCTGATCTTCTATCTCGCGCGCACCTCGCGCCCGGCCATCCGCTCCATCGTGCCAAACCCGGCCAACATGCAGGACCCGAAGCGCAAGTTCATCGTCGAGACCGGCGCCGAGCCGGATTGTCCGCAACTCAAGATGCTGCGCATCGAAGGTGGCATCTACTTCGGCGCGGTCCAGCACATCCAGCGCGCGCTGGTCGCGGTGGGCGAGAACACCCCCACGCGCAAGCACATCCTGCTGTTCTCGAAAGGCATCAACGCCATCGACCTGGCCGGCGCCGAAATGCTCAGCCACGAAGCGCTCCGGCGGCGGCGCCTGGGTGGCGCGCTCTACCTGTGCGGAGTGCGCGAGGGCTTTTGCCGCATCCTGCGCAAAGGCGGTTACGAGGACGATCTGGGGCGCGACAACATCTACGCCAACAAACCCGAGGCCATCGCCGGCATCTACCCCAAGCTCAACCCCGACATCTGCCGCGCCTGCAAGTCGCGCATCTTCCGCGAGTGCCAGAACAAGCTGCCTAACGGGGAAGCGCGCCAGGACTAGCCGGGCGTCCTGCTTTATGAGCGACGATCTGTTCGCCTCCGCGCCCTCCCCCTCCGTCTTTGCCGACGCGCCGCTGGCGGAGACGATGCGCCCGCGAAGCCTGGACGAGATGATCGGCCAGGCGCATCTGCTCGGGCCGGGCATGCCGCTTAAATTGGCGTTCGACGCGCGGCGCCTGCATTCGATGATCCTCTGGGGGCCGCCGGGCGTCGGCAAGACCACGCTGGCACGCCTGACCGCGCGCCATTTCGGCGCCGATTTCATCCAGATTTCCGCCGTTCTGGCCGGGGTGAAGGAAATCCGCGAAGCGGTGGAACGGGCGCGCATGAACCAGCGTCTGGGTCGCCAGACCATCCTGTTCGTGGACGAGGTGCACCGCTTCAACAAGGCGCAGCAGGACGCTTTTCTGCCGCATGTCGAAGCCGGCCTGGTCACCTTCATCGGCGCCACCACCGAGAACCCTTCATTCGAGGTAGTGGGCGCCCTCCTCTCGCGCGCCCAGGTCTATGTGCTGTCCGCCCTGAGCGAGAGTGAACTTGCCGCCCTGCTCAAGCGTGCCCTGGAGCAGGGGCTCGGCCTGAACCTGAACGGCGACGCGGAAAAACTGCTGGTGGCCTATGCCGATGGCGACGGCCGCCGTCTCATCAACCTGGTCGAACAACTGGCGGTGGCGGCGCGCATCGCCGGGGTCGAGCAGGTGGACGCGGGTTTCGCCGCCCGCGCCCTGTCGCCTTCATTGCGCCGCTTCGACAAGGGTGGCGAAGCCTTCTACGACCAGATTTCCGCCCTGCACAAGAGTGTGCGCGGCTCCGACCCCGACGCTTCGCTGTACTGGTTCGCGCGCATGCTCGACGGCGGCGCCGACCCGCGTTATCTGGCGCGCCGCATCGTGCGCATGGCCTGGGAAGACATCGGTCTGGCCGATCCGCGCGCCGCCCGTCTGGCGCTCGACGCCGCCGAAACTTACGAACGCCTGGGCAGCCCGGAAGGCGAACTGGCCCTGGCGCAGGCGCTGATCTACCTGGCCTGCGCCGCCAAATCCAACGCCGGCTATCTGGCCTGGGGCGCGGTGCGCGCTTATGTGAAGGAAGACGGTTCACGCGCCGTGCCTATCCATCTGCGCAACGCCCCCACCAAGCTGATGAAGGAACTCGGCTACGGCCACGCCTATCGCTACGCCCACGACGAGCCGGAAGCCTATGCCGCCGGCGAGCACTACTTCCCGGATGAGCTCACCGCGCCGCCTCGTTTCTACACCCCCACCCCGCGCGGCCTGGAAGGCAAGATCGGCGAGCGCCTGGCGCACCTGCGCGAACTGGACCGGAAGGCGAAGAAGTAGGTAATTACGGAATCAGGCCGCCATCACGGTTCACCTCCACGATTCTCGATCGAACCAGTGTCCGCGCTTGGTGCAACTGCACAAATCGGGCGGCCGCGACAGCAACCATTCCTTTGCCCAGTTTACGCAGGGTGTGAATGCCCCAATCGAAGCCGACCCCTTCCAGGCGCACCACTTCTTCCCGATCCGGGCACGCGGCATGCAGATGATGCGCGAGCCCGTGTCTGGGAATCTCGCAGTCCGGTGCGATTTCCAGCAAGGGGGTCAACACAAAAGCGCGTTCGTGCATGCGCGGATGCGGCAGGGTGACGAAACTGTCATCGAGCACCAGGCTTCCATATAGCAACAGGTCCAGATCCAGTGTGCGCGGGCCATTTTGCTGAGTGCGCAGGCGGCCATGGCGCGTTTCCATGGCCAACAGTTCCGCCATCAGTGCCGGTGGCGGCAGCGCGGTTTCAACCATTGCCACGGCGTTGATGAAGTCGGGCTGATTGGCGTAGCCCACCGGCGTGGTGCAATACAGCGAGGAAACACGCAGCAACTGGGTGCGCGGCAGATCGTCCAGTTCGGTCATGACCTTGAGCAACCGGTCGGCGGGGTGGTCGAGATTGCCGCCAAGGGCGATCAGGACGCGGCTCATGCGGCTTTGCCCAGGATGCGCGCTCGGTGTTCCAGCAGCGCTTCCCTGACCAGCGGCGCGAGGCCCTCGGTCTCAGCCAGGTCCAGGCTGGCATAGAGGCTCAGACGCATGCGTTTTTCCCAGAATCGCGCCAGATGCTCGGCCAGGCCGGCGCGGGCGACAGCTTGGTTCGGCTCGGCCGCGAAGTAGGCGCCGATCTGATTGGCCATTTGAACCAGGTGTTCGATATTCATGAGAACGGATTCCTTCCACTCATTCGACGATCCTTTCCGGATGCGCATAGATCGCGTAGCGCTGCTCGCGAACAAAACCGGCCAAACAGAGCCCGCTCTCACGCGCCAGGCGGATGGCGTAGCCGGTGGGCGCCGAGACCGCCGCCAGGATGGGAATACCGGCCGCGACGGTCTTCTGCGCCATCTCGAAACTGGCCCGACTGGTCACCAGAACGAAACCCGCGCCTGGGTCGATGCTTGACCTTGCCAGGGCGCCGATCAGCTTGTCCAGCGCGTTGTGGCGACCGACATCCTCGCGCGCCAGCAGCACTTCCCCCGCGCGATC
This sequence comes from uncultured Thiobacillus sp., assembly GCA_964542455.1. Taxonomy (GTDB): domain Bacteria; phylum Pseudomonadota; class Gammaproteobacteria; order Burkholderiales; family Thiobacillaceae; genus PFJX01. The sequence goes on from CAZIUC010000036.1 coordinate 31,205, forward strand.
GGCCCAGGCGGCGGCATGGACGCCGCCGGTACTCGCATGCAGAGGCTGGTTGCCTTTCAGGTGAGCCAGCGCCTTATGAATCGACGCGGCCGGGAGCGTCATCCCCGGCGGCAGCGGCGCCAGCGAACGCGCCACCTGGTCCAGGCTTTCCACGCCGCACAGGCCGCAGCCGGTACGGCCGGCCAGGGTTCGGCGACGGGACTTGAGGGCGGCGAAGCGTTCCGCCGCGATGCGCATCTGGATCGTCACACCGGCCGGGCCGATTTCCAGTTCCAGGTCGTACAACTCGGACGCCCCGGCCAGGATGCCTTCGCCCAGGCTGAAACCGAGGCCGAAATCTTCCAGGTCGGCCGGACTGGCCAGCATCACGGCATGGGAGATGCCGTTGTAGGCCAGCGCCACCGGCACCTCCTCCGGCACCGTATCGAGGCGCGCGCCACACGGCTCATGCACAAGGGTCTCGACCAGCGCGGACGGCAGGGTCAAGGCCGGATCGGGCAGATCACACGGGTGCATGGCGGGGTCTCGCTTCCCACTCCGGTTTCAACAAAGCCAACTGCTCCTCGCTGAAACGGGCGAATTGCTTCTGCCACCGCGAAGGCTGCTCGACGCGGGTAAGCTGCACGGCGGTCACCTTGTACTCCGGGCAGTTGGTGGCCCAGTCGGAGTTCTCCGTGGTCACCACGTTGGCGCCGG
>CAZIUC010000037.1:0-29422 GCA_964542455.1 uncultured Thiobacillus sp.
TCGTCGATTGCGAAAACTGGCCCCAGTGAGTCCAGTTTTTGCCGGATTCGCCGCCGCATAGTCTCGGTGTTGCATCAGGCCCACCAGTTCCAATGCCGCATTTGTCAGTTGTTCCGGTAGAGGCGAGAATGCTTCACTGAACCTGGAAACGGCGGTTGACCGCTCCCTTACCATCGGAAAGCCTCATGGATAGTGGCGTTCGTGCCTTCGATACCCCTCACCAGTCGGGTGAGTCCGCTATGCGCACGCTGGCACGTTCGGGCAGGCGCCTGGCTTTGTCCTCCTCCTTGCGGGCCCCGGCCCACAGCGCAGTCGCTTCGCGCCAGACACCCGCCCGAACGAACCCTCGGGCGCGTTCAACTGCCGTTTTCAGGTTGAAATCCATGGAGCACAGGATTCGCCATTCCAGTAATCATTTGCCACTCACTGGCGCCAAGTATCAAAACCGACATGAGGGGAAACGGACCTTGCTCCTGTTGCCGGTTGTGGCGCTGATCTTCACCTCAAGAAATCCCGGCCACGGGCCGTAAGTGGTGTGCCGCCGGCCGAGCCGGCCGAAGTAACCGGGCGATACCGCGCGCCGGCTTGTCCATACGCTCCCCTGGAGGTGACCACTCATGAATATGCTGTCCCGCTCGCTCTTGTTCCTCGCCGTTCTGCCGCTGGCCGGCTGTCTTCAGGACACGGCCTCCTATTCCTTCGGGGAGAAAGAACACGCCATCACCCTGGTGCGCAACCAGACCTGGTTCTGGAAGGACACCGTGGATGTCGCGGTTGCCGTCATCCGCCTGCCACAGTGCAGCGGCGGCATGACCATCAAGGATGTGCCGCTGGATACCCGCATCGCCTTCTACCAGGCGCCGGATGAATATCCGGAACCCCTGCACCTGCTAAAAACCGGCAAGCGCGTATTCGCGGTCAGCACCCAATCCTGCCGCGTCCAGGAGTTCAAGGAAGCGCCGCCGGACATGGGCGTGAGGCTGGGCACATTCCGTGTCGAGGACAAGGTGTTCCAGTTCATTGCCGCCGACCCCTCCGGCAAACCTGACAAAGAGTAATTCCCCATGCGTTATGCCGATCTGCGCGATTTCATCGCGCAACTTGAAGCACGCGGCGAACTCAAGCGCATCTCCGCCGAGGTCGACCCGAATCTGGAAATGACCGAAATCGGCGACCGTGTGCTGCGCGCCGGCGGTCCCGCACTGCTGTTCGAGAATCCCAAGGGCTACGATATTCCGGTGTTGGCCAATCTGTTCGGCACGGTCAAGCGGGTGGCGCTGGGCATGGGCGAGGAAGACCCGGCGCGGTTGCGCGAGATCGGCAAGCTGCTCGCGTATCTGAAAGAGCCGGAACCGCCGCGCGGCCTGAAGGATGCCTGGGACAAATGGCCGGTGTTGAAGCAGGTGCTCAACATGACCCCGAAAGAGGTGCGTTCCCCCGCCTGTCAGGAGGTGGTGTGGGAGGGCAAGGATGTGGATCTGGCGCGCCTGCCGATCCAGACCTGCTGGCCCGGTGACATCGGGCCACTGCTGACCTGGGGGCTGGTCATCACCAAAGGGCCGCACAAGCCGCGGCAGAATCTGGGTATCTACCGGCAACAGGTCATCGGCCCCAACAAGCTGATCATGCGCTGGCTGGCGCATCGTGGCGGCGCCCTCGATTTCCATGAGTTCCAGGCCGCCCATCCCGGCCAGCCCTTCCCGGTCTGCGTCGCCATCGGCGCCGACCCGGCCACCATCCTGGGCGCGGTGACGCCGGTGCCGGATTCGCTCTCCGAATATCAGTTTGCAGGCCTGCTGCGCGGCGCCAAGACCGAGGTTTCCAAAGCCCTGGGTAGCGATCTGCAAGTGCCGGCGAGCGCCGAGATCGTACTGGAAGGCGTCATCCACCCGGGCGAAACCGCCCTGGAAGGCCCCTTCGGCGACCACACCGGCTATTACAACGAGCAGGAAACCTTTCCGGTATTCACGGTCGAGCGCATCACCCTGCGCCGCGACGCCATCTACCATTCAACCTACACCGGCAAGCCGCCGGACGAACCGGCCATCCTCGGCGTGGCGCTGAACGAAGTGTTCGTGCCGCTGTTGCAGAAGCAGTTTCCCGAGATCAGCGACTTCTACCTGCCGCCGGAAGGCTGTTCCTACCGCATGGCGGTGGTGAGCATGAAGAAACAGTACCCCGGCCACGCCAAACGGGTGATGTTCGGTATCTGGAGCTTCCTGCGCCAGTTCATGTACACCAAATTCATCATCGTCACCGACGACGACGTGAATGTGCGCGACTGGAATGAAGTCATGTGGGCGCTCACCACGCGCGTCGATCCCGCGCGCGACACTTTGCTAGTGGAAAATACCCCGATTGATTACCTGGATTTCGCGAGCCCGGTATCCGGTTTAGGCAGTAAGATGGGCATCGACGCCACCAACAAATGGCCGGGAGAAACCCACCGCGAGTGGGGAACACCTATCAAGATGAGCGATGCCGTGAAACAGAAAGTGGATGCACTGTGGCCTGAACTGGGCCTGGACTCTGGGGCAAGGTAACCGGCCAGGATGGATAGCACCCATCTCACCGATATTGTCCCGTTCAATCATTTTTCCGACGCGGCCCTGGCCCAAGCGGTTGAGCAGGCGCGTGAGGTTCACCTTGCGATCGGCCAGCGCCTGTTCCAGCGCGGCGATACCGACACACAGCGCTATTACCTGCTCGAAGGCAGGATCGCCCTGGATGCCGGTGGCGATTCGCCACCGCTGTTGATCCAGGCCGGCAGCGAAGCAGCCCGCCATCCTTTGGCACGGCTGAAACCGCGCCGTTATACCGCCGTGGCGCAGACCCTTTGTCGCATCGCCGCCTTTGACGAGGCCACACTGGATGGGCTTATCGCGCGGGACCGAACCGCCGCCTACGAAGTCCAGGAGTTCGAGGGCAACGATCCCGACTGGATGTTCGATCTGCTGCGCAATCCCGCTTTTTCACGTGTGCCACCGGCCAATCTGCATGCCCTGTTCAAACGTTTTTACCCGCTACCGGTCACGGCGGGCCAGGTAGTCATCCGCCAGGACGATCCAGTCGGCGATCATTACTACCTGATACGCGAAGGCCAGGCCCAGGTATCGCGGCACAATGAAGCCGGGCAGGAAACGGTGCTGGTGAAGCTGGGCCCGGGAGACGGTTTCGGTGAAGAAGCCCTGATCGCCCATGCCGCGCGCGGCGCCACTGTGGCCATGCTGACTGACGGTCTGGTCATGGTCCTGTCCGTCGACGACTTCGACACGCTGTTGAAGGAGCCGCTGGTGCGCCATGTCACCCCCACGGAAGCCATGAGCCTGCTGCATGGCGGGAAAGCCGACCTGATCGACGTGCGCGTGGCCGACGAATTCAAACAGGGCGGCATCAAAGGCAGTGCCAACATCCCTCTGTGCATGCTCCGCCTCAAGGCCAGCGCGCTGGACAAGCAACGCTTCCACATTCTGGTCAGCGACACCGAACGGCGCAGCAGCATTGCCGCCTTCATCCTCGCGCAACGGGGCCTCGATGCGCGCGTGCTGACGGGGGGCCTCAACGCGCTGAAACAATCCAATGAAAAGGGCGCTGCCTGAGTAAGCGGGTGGCGCGGCTAAATAGAGAAACGGCCCTTAGGGTGTCCGCGTTGGGCGATACTTATGCTTAAGCGTAGTCCTGGTTCGTATTCCTCATGTCGCAGCTATTCCGGTATCCACTAGTTCAGTGGGCATTCACGGCCACAGCCTGCCTGCTGAGCGGTCTCCTGGCCTATGCACTTGTTGGTTCGGCGATGGCGCCCGCGCTGTTCTGGCCACCAGTCGGTGTGGCCGTGGGGGCTGCCATGCTGTGGGGTTGGCGCGTCATTCCGGCGGCCGCCTTGGGCACCGCCCTGGCGGTGTCTTTCCAGGAAGACCGGGCTCTGCCGGCCCTGTGGCTGGGGCTGGCCATAGCCACCCAGGCCACTCTGGGCTGGTTCTTGCCGCGGTGGGTGGGCGTCACAAAGAGCTTCAGTCAGATCGGCGACCTGTTCCGACTGGTGTTGTCAGGGGGCCTGCTGGCCGGACTGGCGGCTTTGCCTCTGGGTTATCTGGCACTGCGTGAGGTCGATGGATTCTGGGAACTCGACTTTGCCTGGCAGGCCTCGGCGCTGTTGCTGAGCCAGCTGGATGGGGTGCTGGTGTTCGCCACCCTCATGCTCTGTTGGCGTAACACGGACTGCAACGACCTACGCACGCGGCGCATGGAGATCGGGGTGGCGCTGCTCGGCCTGGGGCTGAGCTCGTTGCTGCTGGCGAATCCAGTGCTCTTCGGTTTGCCGGCCGCATCCCTGCGTCCCTACCCGCTCATGCCCTTCCTGCTCTGGCTGGCCTTGCGCGCGGATGTGCGAGTGGTCGCGCTGGCCTTGGCCTGGATCTATGCGGTACTGGCGGCGAATGCGGCTTGGGGACACGGGGCCATGGTGATGTCGTCGGATCTGCAATGGGTGCGGCCCCTGCACGGTTTCATCACGGTTATCGGCATGTCGTTCCTCGCCCTGGGGATGTTGACGAGCACGAATCGGCGCCTGGAGCGGGCTCACCTGGCGGATGTCCTGGCACAGCGGGATGCCCTGATCCGCGAGGTGCATCATCGTATCAAGAACAATCTGCAAACCGTGGTGGGGCTGCTGCGGCGCGATGCCGCCAAATCTCCCGAAGCCGCGCCGATGCTGGAGTCCGCGATCAACCAGGTGCAATCCATCGCCGTGGTGCATGGCCTGCATGGCAGCGTCAATCAGCATGGCGTGATGTTGTGCGAACTGTTGCCGGCCATCTGCCGCGGCATCTCCGATATCGCTGGGGTACCCGCGCGGGTTAAAGGCATCGCGAAAGGCTGTGGCACGCTGCGCATCCAGGAAAGCGAGACCGTGGCCATGGCGTTGATTCTGAATGAATTGATCAGCAACGCGGTCAAGCACCTGAAGCCGGAATCGGCGCGGGCCGGGGTATCGGTGACCTTGTTCCAGGAGGCCGCCGTGGGCCGTGTGCGCATCAGCAATCCTGGCAAGTTGCCGTCCGGGTTCGATTTTGCCCGCAACAAAGGCCTGGGTACCGGGCTGGGCCTGGTGCTGGCATTGCTGCCTACCCAGGGGGTCAGCCTCGATCTGCGCCAGGAAGGTGAAGAGGTGGTGACGGAGATGCGCATCGAGTCCCCGATCCTGGCGTCACGAAATGAACAAAAGGTGGAAGCATGAAAAGCGTGCTGCTAGTCGACGATGATCGGGTGGTTCTGAATCTTCTGGCGGAGGGACTGCGCGATCGAGGCTATCGGGTCGGCACCGTGCAGTCCGCTGACGCGGCGGTGAAGCTGATCGGCGAGGGGCCGTATGATCTGGCCGTGCTGGATGTGCGCATGCCGGGCCGCTCGGGCCTGGAACTGGCTCAGGCGCTGGCGCGGATCGGCGATCCCCCTTTCGTATTCCTCTCCGCCTATGGCGACGAGAAGGTGGTGCGGGAAGCCAGCGAGGCCGGCGCCCTGGGCTATCTGGTCAAGCCGGTGGATACACCACAACTGGTGCCGTTCATTGAAGCGGCCATCGCGCGCGGCAAGGACATCAATGCCCTGCGTGGCAACAACGAACGGCTCGAGCGAGCCCTGCGGGTGGAGCAGAAGACGCGCACGGCGGTGGGCATCATCATGGTCCGCAAGGGACTCGACCGGCAGGCCGCATTTGAACTACTGCGTGGTCGAGCTCGCGATCAGCGGCGCAAGATCACCGAGGTTGCGGAGGAACTGATTGCCGCCGTTGAAACCACCAATGACGTGTTGGACGGCGATACCGAAAGCAAGCGCTGAAGATTTGCGGTAAATAATTATGGAGTACCTCTAAAGTTCCCACGGTTCTAACCGATAACGCCCAAGTTGTTGCTCTGAGTGACAACCCACCGGCACCCCGGCTCATACACGGCCGCCGCGGTAACCGGACCCCCGCCGCCCAGCCCCTCGCGGCCACTACCCTTGATGGGCCGATCCCCGCCCGAACAATGCACCCGTATATCGGGTCACGCCGCCGTGCCTGGCTATTTGCCTGGCGCTGGCGAGTTCAACCGGGAGTCGAGGCCATGAAAGCAACAAGCATGACGGAAGTGCCGGAGCGGGAATGGCGCATATGCGTCGGCAAAGTCTTTGATATTGACGTGGCGAGGTCCTGCCTGCGCCACTGCCGCGAAGACAGGAAAGGCCTGCCGAAACGACTGGTGTTCGATCTCACCCAGACCCGGATGCTGCATACCGTGGGCTTCGGCACCATGCTTTATCTCAAAGGCCGATACCGGATCACGGACGGCAACGCGGTCATTCTTTATGCCGACCCGGAGGTGGGTCAACTCCTGCGCCTGGCGCATCTCGACCGTTCATTTCAGCTGCAAACCCAAGACCAGCAATCCGCAAATAGAGGAGAGACCCTATGCGCCTGAATAATCCCGTCACGAATCGGGAATTCGCGCTAGCGAATGGCACCGCCATCATTTCCAAGACCGACGCCAAGGGACGGATGACCTTCGTCAATCAGGATTTCATTGACTCCTGCGGCTACGGTGAAGACGAACTGCTGGGGCAGCCGCACAACATGCTGCGCCACCCGGACATGCCGGCCGAAGCCTTCCGCGACCTGTGGGAGACCATCAAGTCCGGGATGAGTTGGAGCGGGCTGGTGAAGAATCGCCGCAAGGATGGCGACCATTACTGGGTGCGGGCCAGCGTCACCCCCCTTGCCGATGGGGGCTACATGTCGGTGCGGCAGACGCCGGCGCGGGATGAAGTCGCCGCCGCGGAGACCCTCTACAAGGACATGCGGGAAGGACACGGCCCCGCCCGCCTGTATCGCGGCCAGGTTTATATGAGCGGAATCCGGCTCCGAATCGCGCGGCTGGTCGGAAACATCCGGATCAGTCGCAAGCTGTGGCTGATGAACGCTCTGGCTTTGCTGTTCATCCTGATACTGGGGGGCAACGCGCTGTACCAGATGCGGCAGGACATGGCGGGCCTGAAGTCGGTCTACGAGGATCGCGCCGTGCCGCTACGCGATCTGGCGCAGATCCAGAAACTCCTCAACGAAAACGTGGCCGAGGTGTTGCGCGGCTATCAATCCGCCCCGGGCGCATTCGCCGGTTTGCCGGCTGGCGATGTGACAGTTCATCTGGAACGCATCGAGCACAACCGGCTGGAAATCGACCGGCTCTGGAAGGCCTATATGGCCACCGCGTTGACGCCTGATGAAGCGGCGCTGGCCAAAACCTTCACCGAGAAACGCACTGACTATGTGCGCGGCTATCTGCGTCCGGCGGTGGAGGAGATGCGCGGTGGGCGCTTCGATGCAACGCCTTTCACGGCATTTTTGCGCGAGGACCGGGGCGTGGGGGGCGAGGTCAGACACACGCTCGACCAGCTCATGGCCCTGCAGGCCGATGAAGCCAAGGCTGAATACCTGCGCGCCGGGGAACGCTTCCAGAAGGTTCGCGATGCCAGTGCCGGCCTGATGCTCCTGGCGACCCTGTTGTTGATCGTCGCCGCGTGGACGCTGAGCAACACCATCGTGCGCCCGGTGCGCGCGGCTTGTGACGCCGCCCGCGCCATTGCCCAGGGCGACCTAAAAACTCGGCTGCCGAGTGGTCGGGGCGATGAGATCGGGGAGCTGCTGACCCAGCTCACGCGCATGCGCGACAACCTGTTCGAGATGGTCTACTCCATCCGCGGCAAGGCCGAGATACTCAGCCAGGCCTCGGGTGAACTCAGCAGCGCGGCCAGCACCGCCGCGCGTTCCGCCGAAGGCCAGTCGGAGTCCGCCTCCAGCATGGCGGCGGCGGTGGAGCAGATGTCGGTGTCCATCGATCAGGTAGGGGACCATGCCCACGCGGCGCACGCCCTCTCGAAGGCGTCCGGTGAAGCTTCCGAACGAGGCGGCGCGGTGATCCATCGCGCCGCCGCCGAGATGCGCGGCATCGCCGAAACCGTGGGCAATTCGGCCAACGCCATTCGTGATCTGGAAAGCCACTCCAACGAGATCTCCACCATCGTCGGGGTCATCAAGGAGATCGCCGATCAGACCAACCTGTTGGCGCTCAACGCCGCCATCGAGGCGGCGCGGGCGGGCGAGCAGGGGCGTGGTTTCGCGGTGGTGGCCGACGAGGTGCGCAAGCTGGCGGAACGCACTGGAAATTCCACCGTGCAGATCACCCAGATGATCGAACGCATCCAGAGCGGCGCCCAGAAGGCTGTGGCGGAGATGGAAGCGAGCATGGCGCGGGTCGGCGAGGGTGTGAACACCACCCATGAGGCGGGCAATTCCGTCATCGGCATCCAGGAGAACGCCAGCCGGGTGGTGCAGTCCGTGGACGACATCGCGCTTGCCCTCAAGGAGCAGAGTGTCGCGTCCCAGGATATCGCCAAAAATGTGGAGCGTATTGCGCAGATGTGCGAACAGAGTAGTGCCGTGGCACAGAAAACCTCAACGTCCGCGCAACGGCTCTCGGAAACAGCGCGGCAGCTGCGCATGGACGCGGCACGATTCCAGGTGTGAGGGAGCGCGACATGGATACGAGATTTCCCTCCGTCTCCGCGGTGATGAACTGTGGAGACGGAGATGGCAGCCCCAGGGAGACCCTCCATTGCCAGCGACTGTTCGCCACCATGTTCGAAAGCAGTCCGGCCGCAATCATGATCACCGATCAGGACAACCGCATCATCGCGGTGAATCCTGGGTTCAGCCATCTCACCGGGTATAGCCCGGAAGAAGCCGTGGGCCAGACACCCAGCCTGCTCAAGTCCGGCCGTCACGACAGAGCCTTCTACCAGGCAATGTGGCGCGATCTGCGCGAGCGGGGTGTGTGGGCGGGTGAAGTCTGGGACCGGCGCAAGGATGGCTCGCTCTATCCCAAGTGGCTGCACATCAAGGTGGTGCCCGGGATGGAGGTGGCGGGCCGCGACGTGGCGGACTACTACGTGGCCAGCTTCATGGATGTCTCCGCGCGCAAGGAGGCGGAGGAACAGATACGCAAACTGGCCTATCACGACGTGTTGACCGGCCTGCCCAACCGTTTACTGCTGCGCGACCGGCTCCAGCACGCCATGGCCAGCGCGCAACGCCATCAGCATCATCTGGCGGTGTTGTTCATCGATCTGGACAGTTTCAAGAACGTCAATGACTCCCTCGGCCACGCCGCCGGTGATCTCCTGCTGATGAGTGTGGCCAGCCGCCTGTGCGGTTGCGTCCGGGAGGTGGACACGGTGGCGCGCCTGGGCGGAGACGAGTTCGTGGTGGTGCTGGAAAACCTGGAGAACGAAGCCAATGCCGTCGCCGTCGCGGCCAAGATCCACGCCACGCTCGCCCGGCCCATGACGGTGGGCACCCAGAATCTGCATGCCGCCGCCAGCATCGGCATCGCCATCTACCCGGAAGATGGCGAGAGCGCCGATACGCTCATGCAGAACGCCGATACCGCCATGTATCAGGCCAAGGCGCGGGGGCGCGGCAACTCGCGGTTCTTCGCCCCGATCATGAACGAGCAGGCGCGGGAAAAGCTGGAGTTGGAAAACACTCTGCTGGGGAGTCTGGAGCGCGACGAGTTCCAACTCTATTACCAACCCATTCTCGACCTGGCTAGCGGCACCCTGTCCAGCGTCGAGGCGCTGATCCGCTGGCACTCTCCCGAACGCGGCCTGATCCCGCCGGACAAGTTCATCCCCATCGCCGAGGAAACGGGTGCCATCGTGCGGATCGGTGATTGGGTGATCCAGCAGGCGTGCCGCGACCTCGCCGCCTGGCGGGCGTTGGGACTGACAGCGCCGCGTGTGTCCGTCAACATTTCGCCGCGCCAGTTCCGCCAGCCCGGCCTGACGTCGCGCATCCACGGCATCCTTCTGGAGTCCGGGATCGCGGCGAGCCAACTGGAACTGGAGGTGACGGAGAGCGCCTTGATGGAACGCCCGGACCTGGCCGCGAACCTGCTGCATGATCTGAAGGCGCTGGGGATGGGCATCGTCATCGACGATTTCGGCACCGGGTATTCGTCCCTGGCTTACCTCAAGAAATTTCCCATCGACAAACTGAAGATCGACCGCTCCTTCGTGTGTGACCTGCTCAGCGACAAGAGCGACCGGGAGATCACCCTGGCGGTGATCGCCTTGTCCCACAACCTGGGCTTGCAAGTGACGGCGGAAGGCGTCGAACTCCAGGCGCAACTCGATTTTCTGCGCCAACATGATTGTGATTCCGCGCAGGGCTATTTCTTCAGCCGGCCGATGCCACCCGCGGCGTTTCAGGCTTTCCTGGCGTCGGAGCGACTTACGGAACCAAGCAGGCTTCAGGCAGCCGCTTGTTAGCGGAAAGGAGGCTGCGATATCACCTTCCACATCCTCTATAAATGGTCGGGAATCGCCAGTTCGGCGTGGAAAATGCCATCTGCGCGACTTATTCCATTAAATTCGGGATGACGCCCCCGAGGCCATAATTGACGGGGGATAGAACACGGAAGCCCCGACATGCAAGCCACACAACTTTCGCAACTCGTCCCCTTCAACGGGCTTTCCGATGAGGCACTGCAACTAGCCGTCCAGCAGGGCCGCGCGCGGCATCTGGGCGAGGGCCAGACGCTGTTCACGCGCAAAGAAACGGATCACGACAGCTATTACCTGCTGGAAGGGGAGGTCGCTCTGGATTCCGAGGAGGCCGACGCTCCGTCCCTGATCATCCACGCCGGCAGCGATGCCGCGCGCCACCCGCTCGCCCGTCTCAAGCCACGTCTCTATACCTGCGTTACGCGCACTCCCTGCGAGGTGGTGATATTCGCCGATGACGCCCTGGATCGACTGGTGGCACGCGATCAAGCCACTTCATATGAAGTAACCGAGTTCGAGGGCGACGACCCGAGTTGGCTATTCGATCTGCTGCGCAACAAGTCCTTCGCGCGGGTTCCGCCGGCCAACCTGCATTCCCTGTTCAGTCGCTTCGAGCCCCTGCCGGTGGTGGCGGGACAGGAAATAGTCCGCCAGGGCGAAGTTGGCGACTATTACTACCTGATCCGCGAAGGTCGCGCCCAGGTGACACGATCCACCAAGGGGGGCAAGCCGGTATTGCTGGCACACCTGGAGCCTGGTCAGGGATTCGGAGAGGATGCGTTGATCTCCGGGGAAACGCGCAATGCCACGGTCAGCATGTTGAGCAACGGTCTGCTCATGCGCCTGGCCGCCAGCGATTTCCGCACCTTGTTGCAGGAGCCGCTGGTACGCAAGGTGGCGGCGGACGAGGCTGGCGCGATGGTGCGCTGGCGCGGCGCCGTGCTGCTCGACGTGCGCATGGAAGACGAATACAAACAGGGCAGTCTCAAGGGCAGTCGCAACATTCCGCTTTACCTGCTGCGTCTGCGCGCCAACGCGCTGGACCCGTCACGCCCCTACATCCTCTATTGCCAGACCGGACGCCGCAGCAGTACCGCCGCCTTTCTCCTTGCGCAGCGCGGCTTCGACGCGCATGTGCTCACCGGGGGCCTCGACGCGATGAAAATTCCCAACCCGAGCGTAAATAGTTGATTATAATACTCGGGTATTAATTACCCGGAGACTGAACTATGTCCGCAACACTCCACGCCGCCGCAAAATCCGGCGACAGCACAGAAATCAGCAAGCTGTTGGCTGCTGGCGCCAATCCCAACGAACTCGACGAAGCGGGTGACACCGCCCTGCATATCGCGGCCCTGCAAGGCCACCTGGATGTCGTTAACGCACTCCTCGAAGCGGGTGCTGACGCCAATGCCAAGGATGCCAATGGCTGGACGCCGATTTTCAAGGGCGTTTACAACCATGAGCTCGATTGCGGCTTCGCACCCGTGGTGCAGGCACTGATCGATGCCGGTGCCGATGTCAACGCGCGCATCTTCTTTGGTCTCACCCCCCTGATGCTGGCGGCCGGCGGCGGTGAAGCCGCGGTTTGCGCGGCGCTGCTCGCGGCGGGTGCCGATGTGAAAGCTCCCAATGAAGGCGGCATCACCGCGCTGATGATGGCCAAGGAACGTTTCTACGTGGACGTCATCAACCTGTTGTACGAAGCTGAGGGCCTGGTGATGGATACCGAAGGCGGTTCATGCTCCAGCGGTGCGCGTAAAGGCCCGCCGCAAGACGGCGCGAAAGTGGTCAGCTTCATGCCACGCCCGCATTGATCGTGTAAGTCAGGTTACGGCGTAGCCACTACCTGACCTGGATATTTCCGAGCCCGGCAGACACCGCGATGCGGCGCAATGCTGGCACGGCCAGGCCACGCGGCGTCGGCGTGATTCAGAACGCGTTGGAGACGAGAAGGGGCGTCGCGGCCGGCGCGGCCATGGAGCGGGTCGGCCTGGAAGGCTTCCAGCATCCCGGACGGCATCCGTTTCCGGTCACAGGGCTGGCCGACAAGCCAGTCCTGTATGTCCAGCACATCGGCCGCCACCTCCCGGGCCAGTTTTCGTGCTTTGCCCAGAGCGACCCCACATCGCCGCCAGCACCGGGCGCGGATCGTTTTCACCCACCGAAATCAGCACCAGCGCCGGTTCCGGCCAGCGTGCCGCCACAGCCAACAAGTCATCGCCACGATTCGCCGGACACCGCCACATGTCCGCCACGCAGCAGCCCACCCGCGACAACCCGGCCCAACTGGCCGAGACCGATCATCACCACCACCAGTCCATGCGCTTTCCTTCGTTCAAGGCGAGGATTCCTATCGGCGACGATCGCCCATGGCCTGTCTGAGCAGCGCTTGTGCCCATAGAATCACGGCCTGATTACGACCCAGGAAACGCCATGACCCAGCCCGCTCCCGCCATTTCCTCCTTCCATCCTCCGCGTCGCATCCTCATGGGCCCCGGACCGTCCGATGTGCCGCAACGTATCCTCGACGCAATGGCGCGTCCCACCATCGGCCATCTCGATCCGGCCTTCCAGGAAATGATGGAGCAGACCAAGACGCTGCTGCGTTACGCCTTCCAGACCGAAAACGAGCTGACCTTCCCGGTGTCCGGGCCGGGCTCCGTGGGCATGGAAACCTGTTTCGTCAACCTGGTGGAACCGGGCGACAAGGTCATCGTCTGCAGCAATGGCGTGTTTGGTGGCCGCATGCTGGAGAACGTGAAGCGCGCGGGTGGCGTGCCGGTGTTGGTGGAAGACGCCTGGGGCCGGGCGGTAGACCCGAACAAGGTCGAGGCCGCGTTCCAGGCCAACCCCGACACGAAAATCCTCGCCTTCGTGCACGCGGAAACCTCCACCGGCGCCCAGTCCGACGCCGCCGCCCTGGCGGCCATCGCGCGCAAATTCGGCGCGCTGACCATCATGGACTGCGTGACTTCCCTCGGCGGCACGCCGGTGCTGCTCGACCAGTGGGGCATCGACGCGGCCTATTCCGGCAGCCAGAAATGCCTGTCCTGTACCCCAGGCCTGTCGCCGGTGAGCTTCTCGGAGGCCGCGATTCGCCGGGTGCGGTCGCGGAAAACCGTGGTGCAAAGCTGGTTCATGGACCTCAACCTGGTGCTTGGCTATTGGGGTGGCGAAGGTAAGCGTACCTATCATCACACCGCGCCGATCAATCCGCTCTACGGGCTGCACGAAGCTCTGGTGATTCTCGCCGAGGAAGGCCTGGACAACGCCTGGGCGCGGCATCGCGCCATGCATGAAATGCTCAAGACCGGACTGGATGGATTGGGTTTGTCCTTCGTGGTACCGGAGAGCGAACGACTGCCGCAGCTCAACTCGGTGACCCTGCCGCCCGGCATCGACGACGCCGTCGCGCGCGCGCGGCTGCTCAAGGAATTCAATCTTGAAATCGGCGCCGGCCTCGGCGCCCTGGCCGGCAAGATCTGGCGCATCGGCTTGATGGGGGCCTCGGCGCGGCGCGAGAACGTGGATTTGTGTTTGCGGGCCTTGCGCGCCGTTCTGACATTGTGACGTAGGCTGGTGGGTATTCCGGTGAACACAACCACTCATCCCGATTCAAACCCGCCACCCATTCCACCTCGGCCCGATCATATCGAATAGCGCCTTGCGGCACGTTTGACCGCGGGGGCCGCTGGCGCAGTACGACCCCTACCCGCCACCGACTGAAATAGAAAGCTGCCATTCGCCGCGAACGCTGAAACATTGGAAGCGGCCGCTCGTTACACCTTTGCGTTCACCCTCTGTCCGAGGGGCTGCCCGGAAGTGTTGATAGCCGCTCGAACAGATGCAGCACCGCCGCGATCAGGACCGGCTCGCTTGGCTTCAAGGGCTTCTGAATGACCTGAGGGGGGATACGTTGCCGGATACGGACGAGATTGAGGACATGGGCCACCTTTCGATGGATCTGCGTGTGGCTGGACACACTCGCTGTGGGTGTCCGCGTCTGTGCATCACTCACGGTCTGCTGGCGCGAATGGTGGCCGAAACCGCGCCGACCGCATTACGCGGCACGGCTTTCGCTTTCTTCATTCTCGTCAGCGTCGTCGCGATACTCGCGACCAGCATCAGGCCGGGTTGCGGCGAAATCACTTCGGCGGGTCGCCAGTCGCTAACTTTCCCCTAATTGTTGAACGCTATCTTCACGACCACGTGACTGTCGGCGTTTGCCGTGACCACCACCAGCAACGTTTTGCGGGCTTGGCGGTGGAAAACGATGCCCATGCCAGCGCCGGCGCCAAGATCGAAATGAAACAAGTCCCATCGGAACCCACAGGAGAATCCAAGTGAAAACACTGACCCGCGAAGACGCGACGCGCATGCTGAACAAGGTTCCGGAAGTCACCCTGTTCTTCTGGGTCATCAAGATCATGGCCACCACGGTTGGCGAGACCGCCGCCGATTTTCTCAACTTCAACCTGCATTTCGGCCTGACCGGCACCTCGACCCTCATGGGCGGCCTGCTGGCGGTGTTTCTGCTATTCCAGATGCGCGCCCGGCGCTATATCCCGTGGCTGTACTGGGTCGTGGTCGTCCTCATCAGCATCGTCGGCACGCTCATCACCGATAACCTGGTGGACAACTTCAACGTCCCGCTGCAAACGACCACCCTGGCCTTCGGCCTGGCCTTGCTGGCGACCTTCATCGCCTGGTTCGCGAGCGAGCGGACGCTCTCCATCCACAGCATCGTCACGAGCAGGCGCGAGTCGTTCTACTGGCTGGCCATCCTGTTCACCTTCGCCCTGGGCACGGCGGCGGGCGACCTGGCGGCGGAAGGCCTGCAAATCGGCTATGCCAATTCGACCCTGATGTTCGCCGCGCTGATCGGCCTGGTCACCCTCGCCTATTACGGGTTCAGGGCCAATGCCGTGCTGGCGTTCTGGATGGCCTACATCCTGACCCGCCCGCTGGGCGCGTCATTCGGCGATCTCCTTTCGCAGCCGCTGATCAATGGCGGCTTCGGGCTGGGCACGGTAACCACCAGCGCGATCTTCCTGTCGAGCATCCTAGCCCTGGTCGCCTACCTGACCTTCCGCCCGCGCGAACAGGCCGTGGCCATTCGGGACTGATGCGCCCCCCTTGCCACGAGAGAGTGCTCATTTTGGAAAATACGAATCCAGCACGATTCAGGCCGCTCCTGGCCTTGCTCGCGGCCCTCTCCGGCTGCGCCAGTTATCACCCCTTGCCGCTGGCCGAACGGCCAGACCTGGCGGAGTCGGTCAACAGCCTGTCGGTCGATATCGCCAGCCTGCCGTTCCCGGCCCTGGCGGCACACCGTTTCGATCCGAGCGACGGCCTGGACATGACCGAGGTGGCCATGCTGGCGGTGGCGAACAACCCGGAATTGAAGCTGGCGCGGGATGATGCCCATATCAGCCGGGCCCAGTCCTTCGCCGCCCGGCTGCTGCCCGATCCGCAGTTCAGCCTCACCCGGGACACTCCGCAATCTTCCGCGCCGGGCGTCACCAGCGCCTTCAATGTCGGGCTGGCCTATGACCTCAATGCCCTGGTCACGCATGCCGCCGGTGTTTCCGCGGCGCGCGAGGATGTGCGCAAGAGCGACCTCAACCTGCTCTGGCGGGAGTGGCGGGTGGCGGCTAGCGCGCGCACCCTGTTTGCGCGGGCGGAGGGCGAGGACGGGCTGCTGCGTTGGCTGGTCGAGAATCGCGATCTGCTGGCGGAGCGGGAACACCAGGCCAGGTCGGCCCTGGCGGTGGGCGATTTGACCGCCGACGCCGCCGACGCGGCACTGACCGCCTGGCAGGATGCCGCCCGCCAGGTGAGCGACCTGGAGCGCCAGCGCCTGCAAACCCGGCAGGATCTCAATGCACTGCTGGGCCTGGCGCCGTCGGTCCAGCTCGACCTGGTGGCGGACGCGGCCCCGAGCCCGCCGGATGAAGCCGCCGTGCGCGACGCCCTCGCTCGCCTGGTCGAGCGCCGCCCGGACCTGATGGCCCTGCGGGCGGGTTATGCCGCCGAGGACGCCCGCTACCGGCAGGCCATCCTGGCCCAGTTCCCGCCTTTCAACCTGGGCCTCACACGCGCCCGCGACACCGGTGGCCTGTTCACCCACGGCTTGGCCCTTTCCCTGGTGCTGCCGTTGCTCAACGGTAATCGCGGCAATATCAGGATTGAGGAGGCCACCCGCGAACGTCTCCATGACGAATATGCGCTGCGCCTCGACAGCGCCCATGCCGAAGTCGAGCGGCTGCTCGCCGACAACCGGCTCATGGAAGCGCAGCTCAAGACCGCCGAGTCCGCCCTGCCGACTCTCGATCGCGCCGCCGATCGGGCCAGCGGGGCGCTTGCCGACGGTGACCTGGATGGCCCCGCGTATGCCGCCTTCCAGGGCGCGCGTATCGCCAAACACGTGGAGGTGGCCAATTTGAGCCTCTCCCTGCTGGAAAGCCGCATTGCCCTGACTGCCCTGCTGGGCGGGGATTTTTCGCCCTTTTCCGATCATTCGGAGAAACCATGTCCGGGAAAATAGCCCTTGGCTGCCTCCTCTCATTTCTTTGCGGCGCCGCATTGGCGGATGGGCCAGCCGATGTCAGCGCGCTGGTGCGGACAGCGCCACTGAACCGGATGGTGCTGGCCGACCGGATTTCGGGCTACGGCACGGTCATGCCCGAACCCGGCGCCAGCGTGAATCTCAACCTGGCCAAGGCCGGCCAGGTCACCCGCCTGCTGGTCAACGTCGGCGAGTCGGTGAGGAAGGGGCAGCCGTTGCTGGAAATCGCCACCGACGCGGCCGGCGCCCTGGCCTACAGCCAGGCGGAAAACGCCGTGGCCTTCGCCCGCGGCGAGTTGCAACGCACCCAATCCATGCTGGCCCGGCAACTGGCCACGCGTTCCCAGGTGGACGCCGCCAGCCGCGCCCTGAAGGATGCCGAACAGGCCCTGGCGGCGCAGAACACCCAAGGCAACGGCAGCCGTATCACCCGACTCAAAGCCCCCTTCAGCGGCCTGGTGGTCTCGACGGCGGTGGCCCAGGGCGACCGGGTCCAGCCCGGTACCAACCTGATCCAGCTCAGCCACACCCAATACTTCCGCGTTCGGCTCGGCATCGAACCGGGCGACAGCCAGCGCCTGCGCGCGGGCATGGCCGCGCGCCTGGCCTCGGTGTTCGACCCCGGCCGCGCGGTCGCGGGCACGGTGACCCAGGTCGGCGGACAGATCGACCCGCAGACCCAACTGGTGGCGGTGACCGTGCGCTTCACCGGCGCCGCCTTCCTGCCGGGCACCCGTCTGCGCGGCGAGATCGCCGCCGCGAGCCATAGCGCATTCTCGGTACCCCGCCAGGCGGTGCTGCGGGACAGCCGGGGTGCCTATCTATTCCAGGTGGTGGCTGGCAGGGCCAGGCGGATCGAGGTGGAAACCGGCATCGAGGACGGCGACTGGACCGAGGTGCGCGGCGCCGGGCTGTTGCGGGCGCCGGTGGTGGTGCTGGGCAACTATGAACTGGAGGACGGCATGGCGGTAAGAGGGAACAAGCCGTGAACTTCACGCACTGGGTCCAGTATCACCGCCGTTCCATTCTGTTCCTGCTGGCGCTGCTGGCCGGCGGCGGACTCTATGCCGCTTTTCATCTGCCGGTTTCCCTTTTCCCCACGGTGGATTTCCCGCGCGTGGTGGTCAGCCTCGATTCCGGCGACCGGCCGGCCGAACAGATGGCCCTGCAGGTCACCATCCCGGTGGAAGAGGCGATCCGCCGGGTGCCGGGGGTCAAGGATGTGCGCTCCACCAGCAGCCGCGGCAGCGCCGAGGTCTCGGTCAATTTTGCCTGGGGCAGCGACATGGCCGCCGGGACGCTGCAGGTGAACGCGGCGGTGTCGCGGATCCTGCCCGGGTTGCCCGCCGGCACTCGCGTGGAAAGCAAGCGCATGGACCCGACGGTGTTCCCGGTGATCGCCTACAGCCTGGTTTCCGACACGGTGCCACTCACCCGCTTGCGCGACATCGCCCAATACGAGATCCGTCCGCTGCTCTCCTCGGTCGACGGCGTGGCGCGGGTCCAGGTGGTGGGCGGCGCCATCGAGGAGTATCAGGTCATGGTGGACCCGGCCCGCCTGCAGGCCTACGGCCTGGCCATGGACGATGTCGCGCGCGCCCTCTCCGCGGCCAACGTCATCACCGCCGTGGGGCGCCTGGAAGACCACTACAAACTGTACCTGGCGATCGCCGACACCCGTTTCCACAATGGCGCCGAGATCGGCCAGACCGTGCTCAAGGCCGGCGCCAACGGCCTGGTGCGCCTGGAAGACGTGGCCGACGCGCGCCGCGCAGTGGCGCCGCAATGGCTGCGGGTCAACGCCGACGGCCACGACGCGGTGCTGTTCCAGATCTATCAACAGCCCGGCGGCAACAGCGTGCGGATCGCCGCCGACGTCAAAGCGCGGCTGGCCACGTTCAAGTCCAGCTTGCCGGCGGGGGTGAAGATCGCCAACTGGTACGACCAGAGCGAACTGGTGGTCGCCTCGGCGGCCAGCGTGCGCGACGCCATCCTGATCGGCATCGCGCTGGCCGCCGCCGTGCTCTGGCTGTTCCTGCGCAACGCCAAGGTCACCTTCATCGCCGTGCTGGTGGTGCCGGCGGTGCTGGCCACCACGGTAGTGCTGCTCGACAGCCTCGGCATGAGCTTCAACATCATGACCCTGGGCGGCATGGCGGCGGCGGTGGGGCTGATCATCGACGACGCCATCGTCATGGTGGAACACATCATGCGTCGCCTGCCGGAGGGCAGGCTGCCCCACCACGAGCGAGTCATGGCCGCCGCGCTCGAATTCTTCCGCCCCCTGGCCGGTTCCAGCGCCGCCACCCTGGTGATCTTCGTGCCGCTGGCCTTCCTCGGCGGCGTGACCGGAGCGTTCTTCAAGGCGCTGTCACTGACCATGGCCTCGGGCCTGTTCATCTCCTTCCTGGTGACCTGGCTGGCGGTGCCGATCCTGGCCGACCACTGGCTGACCGAGAAGGATGCCGAGGCCGAGCATGGCGGCCGCCTCACGGACTGGTTTCACCGGCGCTATGAAGCGCTGATGCGGCGGCTACTGGATCGCCCGCTCTGGCTGCTGGCCGGGGTCGCGCCCCTGCTGCTGGCCGGCGTGCTGGCCTACCAGGCGGTGGGCAGCGGCTTCATGCCGGCGATGGATGAAGGCGGCTTCATCTTCGACTACCGGAGCGCGCCCGGCACCTCGCTGACGGAAACCAACCGTCTGCTGCGCCAGGTCGAGGCCATCGTCAAGGCCAATCCCAATGTGGCGGCCTATTCCCGACGCACCGGCACACAACTGGGCGGCGGCCTGACCGAAGCCAACGAGGGCGATTTCTTCATCCGCCTCAAATCCGGCCCGCGCGCGCCCATCGACCAGGTGATGGACCAGATCCGCGGCCAGGTTCAGGCCAAAGTGCCCGGCCTGAACATCGAGATGGCGCAACTGATGGAGGACATCATCGGCGACCTGACCGCCGTGCCGCAGCCCATCGAGGTGAAAATCTACTCGGACGATCCCGCCCGGCTCGCCGACCTGGCGAAGAAGACCGCCGCGTCCTTGAGCCGCATCCCCGGCGTGGTGGATGCGCGCAACGGCATCAACCCGGCCGGCGATGCCCTGGAAATCCACGTGGATCGGGTCCAGGCCGCCCTGGAGGGGGTGGACCCGGACAGCGTCACCCGCATGGTCGGCGACCTTCTGGGCGGCAATGTCACCACCGAGGTCCAGCAGGGACCGAAGATGGTCGGGGTGCGGGTGTGGACACCGGCCGACCTGCGCGACACGGATGGCAAGCTCGGCCGCTTGCTGTTGCGCGCGCCGGATGGCCATCTGTTCCCGCTCAAGCGGGTGGCGGACATTGTCGTGGTCCAGGGCCAGCCCCAGATCAGCCGGGAGAACCTCAAGCGCATGGTGGCGGTGACCGCCCGCCTCTCCGGCCGCGACATGGGCTCTGCCATCCGCGATGTCAGGAAACTGATGGACGCCCCGGGCATGCTGCCGCGCGGGGTTTATTACGAGCTGGGCGGCCTCTACAAACAGCAGCGGATCGCATTCCGCGGACTCATCGCCGTGCTCGCGGCGGCGGTGGCCCTGGTCTTCCTGCTGCTGCTGTTCCTCTACGAACGTTTCCGTTACGCGCTCACGGTGATGGCAATCCCGCTGCTCTCGCTGTCGGCGGTGTTCATCGGCCTGTGGGCGACCGGCATCGAACTCAACATCTCGGCCATGATGGGCATGACCATGATCGTCGGCATCGTCACCGAGGTGGCCATCTTCTATTTCTCGGAATACCGTGAAATGGCGCAAAGCCTGCCGCGGCGGGAGGCCCTGATCGAAGCCGGCAAGAACCGCATGCGCCCCATCGCCATGACCACCCTGGCCGCCATCCTCACCCTGCTGCCCCTGGCGCTCGCCCTCGGCCAGGGCTCCGCCATGCAACAACCCCTGGCGGTAGCCATCATCGCCGGCCTGGTGGTGCAACTGCCGCTGGTGTTGCTGGCCATGCCGGTGCTGTTCAACCTCCTCAATGGAAAGGAGCGCGCGAACGGCAATGCTTGATCGGTATCTGGAATCCGGAAAAGTACGACGTTGAACAGACAGTCTCCGGGTCTGGAACGATCTACATGCGACGCTCGCTCCAGGTGGCTGCCGTTCGGGAAAGATAGCTCCCTTGATCGTTGGCTGGCTCTTGACGACCCGGAAGAACCACTCGTCAGCTCAATAATGGCGCCCAAAAGCTGCCGTCCAATCCGGCGCAATGCGCGCCACCGCAGGCGTCATCCCATAACTCATGACAGTATCTTCCAGCGTTCCGCCTGCGCCGACTTTGCTGGCCGCCGCCCGAAATGCCCTTACGCCCAAGCCTCAGCCGCCAACGGCAACGCATTCAATTCCGCCCGCGCCTCCCGCCAGGTCGGATAGTGCCGCGCCAGCAGCGCCACGAAGCGCTCGCTGTGTGTCGGCTCGATCAGATGCAGCATTTCATGCACCACGACGTACTCCAGCAAGTCCTTGGGCTTCTTCACCAACTCGGTGTTCAGGCGAATGTTCCCCGCCCGGTGGTTGCAGCCGCCCCATTTGGTCTTCATGCGCTGGAGGTAGTAGCGCGTCACCGTCACGCCCAGCTTCGCCGCCCATTTCTCGATCAGCGCCGGCACGGCCTGATGCAGCAGGGCGCGGTGCCACTCCTGCATGACCGCCTCCCGCTTCGCCAGCGTGCTGCCGGGCCGCACCGTGAGGGTGATGCGGCGATGGTCCAGCTTCACGGCGGGCTTCGCGTCCATCTCGACTACCGACAGCAGATAGTGCCGACCCCAAAGGGTGTGACTCTCCCGCTCGATAAATTGGCGCGGCGTCTCGCGTGCCTGGGCCAGCAGCTTCGCCTGTTGGTCACGAATCCAGCCGAGCTTGGAGATGGCGTAGGCGCGGGCCACTTCCAATCGGGTGCCGGTGGGTGCCACCAGCGTGACGTGGCCGGCCGGCGGATGCACCGAGAGATGCACGTTCTTGACCGCCTTGCGCGTCACGGCGATCTCGACATCGCCGAGCCGTATCGTTTCGCTCACTGATACCCCGGCTGGTTCTTCACCAACTCGAACAGTGCCAGCGTCGCCGCGCCGTTTCGGCCAAGCAAGGGAAACAGCGCGTTCAGAACCAGCGCCTCCCTGGCCTGATCGCCCTTCCAGTCGGCCGGCGCGCGTTCGCGCAGGGTTCGGTCGATTTCCAGCGCCAAGGCAAGGCGCTCATCGGCGTATTCGGCGTGCGGCTCTGCCACGGTCAATAACGCGCCATCCCGCATGGCGAGGATGTCCGGCAGATTGTTGTAGATCACGGTGGCTTCGGTGTTGCCGTGCAGCAGCGCCGGAATTCCCGCCTCCGGCTGTTTCGCCGCCAGCCGCTTCACCAAGTCCTCGGCTTGGCGCAGAAACGCCTCATACGCCGCCGTATCCGCCCGGCTCTGTTTGATCAGGTCGTCGAGCAGCGCCGACATCTGCGCGTAGAAGCGCGGGTCGGTGAGCTGGTCGCGGATGATCGTCTTGCGGACGTTGTTGATGATCCCCTCGGCGATGGCGTTCTTCGACAGCTTGCCCTTCTCGTTGAGCTTCTTGGCGATGGCGTCGTGGATGCCGGTCTCGATGATCAGCTCGGTCAGCGACATTTCACCGATCTCACCCAGTTCCGCTGCCGGGTCGGCCTGGATGTAGGTGTTGATGAGGTGGCGCATGTCCGCCTCGAAGGGCTTGATGTCCAGGTCCTCGCCGGCGTGCTTTTTGATCGCCGCCCGAATCTCGGCGTAGAACACGACCTCCTTTTGCAGCGCCGCCGCCTCGGCGTCGGAATAGCCGGCCTCGGTCAAATCCTGGGCCAGGTCGGCGTAGGCCCGCGTGTACAGCGCCACCGCCTTGTAGAACGTAATGCGCAGTGCCTCGGTTTCGTTCAAGGCGTTCGCATTCGCCGCATCGCCGCAGAAATAGCGCAGAAACTGCTCCACCTCACGCGGCAACAGCACCGGCTCGCACAGATAGGCCAGCGCCTGGCGGGCATCGTCGAGCTGCTTCTTGCCCTCTTCCAGCCAGTTTTTCAGATGCACGTTGTTGTCGCCGCCGCTGCCCTGGTCGATGTCCAATTCGTCGGAGCTGTACACCGCGATGGCCTGCTGCACGTCGCCGAAGAGCTTCTTGAAGTCGACGATGTGGCCGTAATCCTTGTCGTCGCCGTCCAGCCGGTTGGTGCGGCAGATGGCCTGGAACAGGTTGTGGTCGCGCAGTTCGTTGTCGAGATAGATATAGGTGCAGCTCGGCGCATCGAAGCCGGTCAGCAGCTTGCTCACCACGATCAACAGCTTCAGATTGGCCGGCTCCTCGATGAAGCGGCGCTTGGCCTCGTCCTCGTATTGCTTGGTGGTCTGGCCATTCTTGAGGACGTGCTGGGTGTAGGTGTCGAACTTGTAGCGCTCGTCGCTGTTCGGCGGCTCTCTGGAAATCGCGTTGGCGTTCGGCTCGTAGGACGTGATGACCCCGCAGTAGGGGCCGAAGCCCGTGTGCTGGAACAGCCGGAAGTAATGGCAGGCGTCGTAGATCGAGGCCGCCACCAGGATCGCGGTGCCCCGGTCGTTGTTCAGGCGCGGCTTGAGGGCAAAGTCGCCGATGATGTCGGCAATGATTTCGCGTTTGCGCCCTGCCGCGCTCATCAGCTCTTCCATCGTCGCCCAGCGTTTGCGCACCAGCGCCTTCTGGAAGTTGTTCAGGTTCCTGGTCTTCTGCTCGAACCATTCGTCGATTTTCTTCTGCGAGGTCAGCCGTTCCGGCACGTCGCGGGCTTCGTATTTCAGGTCGAGCACCACCTTGTCGGCCACGGCCTGGTGGAACTTGTAGGTGTGGATGTAGGTGCCGAACACGTCCCGCGTCATCAGCTTGTCGCGGCGCAACAGCGGCGTGCCGGTGAAGCCGATGAAAATCGCCCCTTCCAGCCAGCGCTTCATCTGCCGGTTCATGTCGCCGCCCTGGGTGCGGTGGCACTCGTCCACGAACACATAGAAGCGTCCGGCCACCTTCGGGGGTGGGCCTTGCAGGTCGGCCACGTCGAACTTGTGGATCAGCGCGCAAAGCAGGCGCGGCGTGGTCGCTCCCAGTTTCTGTACGAAGTCCGCCCGCGAGGTGATGCGCGGCGAAGGCGAGTTCTCCCCAATGACCCCGGCATTCCGCATCACGCCGACAATCTGCTTGTCCAACTCGTCGCGGTCGGTGATGACCAGGATGCGCGCCTCGGGGTCGTGCTCCAGCAGCCACTTGGCAATCAGCACCATCAGGATGCTCTTGCCGCTGCCCTGGGTGTGCCAGATCACCCCGCCCTCGCGCTTGCCGATGCGTTCCCGCGCTGCCTTCACCCCGGCGTATTGGTGCGGTCGCGGCACCTTCTTCTGGCCGGCGTCGAAGATGATGAAGTTGCGCATCAGGTCGAGCAGCCGGGCCTTGTTGCAAAGCTGCGCCAGCGGCCGGTCGAGCAGCGCTCCGGCGGCCTGGTTCGCCCCCGCCTCTGCGGGCGCATCGTCCTTCCACGCCACGAAAAACTGTTCCGGCGTACCGGTTGTGCCGTAGCGCAGCCCCTGCGAATCGCTGCCCGCCAGCACCAACTGCACCGTCGTGAAGAAGCTTTTGTTGAAAATTTCTTCCTGATTGGTGATGAGCTGCCGCACCCCGTCGGCCACCTCCACCGAGCCGCGCTTGAGTTCGATCACTACGATGGCGATGCCGTTGAGGTAAAGCACGATGTCCGGCCGCCGCTGATTTGACCCAACCCCGCCCCCCTTCAGAGTCACCTCCTCGGCCAGCGCAAAATCGTTCTTTTCGGGGCTGTCCCAGTCGATCAGATGCACCGTCTCATGCGATTTCCCGGCAGCCACCTGCACCGGCACGCCGTAGCGCAGCAGTTGGTAAGTGCGCAGGTTGGCCTGGTAAAGCGTGACGCCGGTGGTGTCGGCCGCCGTCTCCAGTTTCTGCAACGCGGCGGAAATGTGGTCGGCGGAATAGCCGCGCGCAGTCAGGTTGTCGCGCAGCAGCGCCGTCTCGATGGCACGGTTTTTCTCGCGCTTGCTCCACTCGCCGAGATAGCGATAGCCCAGCCAATCGGGCCGCGCCGGGTCGGTGAACAGGTCGATGACGCGGTTCTGCGTCTTGCGTTCGGAGCGAAGTTGGTCAGGCATGGGCGACTCCACGAGCTTTCATTTCAGCACCTCCCAGCGCCCGGATTTGGTCGGCCCAACATGTCGAAGCCGGCCAGCCGTCTTCAACTTTTCAAGGTGGTATTTCACCCCGTCTGGCGTCAAAGACAGACGCTCGGCAAGCTCGCGGCGAGTCAATTCTGGCTTCTCCCGGAGCAAGCGACAAATTCGTTCTTGGGTAGTTTCTTGGGTGGTTTCTTGGGTAGTTTCTTGGGTAGCAAGGCCAGAGTGCCCACCAATGGCTTCCAGATACTCTGGCTGTGCGGTAGCGCCTTCACCCGGCAAGCCCAACAACGCACGCGCCGATTCTTCGCCCAAGACCGCTGCCAGATGCGCCGGATTGGCCTTGAAGGTCAGCATCAGCCCCGACATGCTGGGGTCAAAAATCGGCGCGGGTGCATCGTGGTTCGCGCATTCCCGGCGTATTTTTTCGATGCCGCGCCCCCAGGACTCCACGTAGCCGGCGCGGAAAAACGCCGATGCCAGCAAGGGGTTGAAGGGATGGGACGGATGCTTGCCCAGCAATTTCTCCAGCGTCCAGCGCTCGGGCAACTGGCCCGCGTTCCACAGCACGATTTGATGCGCATAGACGCTGATCTGAATCGGAATGCCGCTGCTGTAATCCTTGTGCATCACCGCATTGAGCAGTGCCTCGCGCAAGGCGGGCAGGGGGAACAAATAGGTTTCCAGGCGCTGCAAGCCTTCGTAGCTGATGTAGGCCTTGAGGTACTTGGCGCGCAGGGTGTCCAGCGTCTTTTCCACCTGCGAAAACAAATCGCCGTGAATTTCGTCCTGGTAGCGCAGGTCATCGTCGGTGATGAAAAAGCCCAACTTGATGAACGCCCCCGGCACAAACCGTTCCGGCTCCTTGCCAAACAGCAAGGCGGCGGCCCGCTTCAAGTGCTCGCCGTCTTCCAGTTGCAGGCTTGCCAACAGCGCGGTGTCGCCATCGGCCAGCACCTGCTCATCCACGCGCCCGCTCTTCGCGGCCTTGTCCCGAAACCATTGCAGGGCAGCGGGGTTGCAGTCGTTCAGCGTCAAACGTGGAATCGGCACGCCGTCCCAATGCAGCCCCTGTTTCTTGAGCAAAAAACGCGATAGCGCCGCCCCTTTCAATTCCTGTTTGGTGCTGCCGCTGCGGTAGTGATACTCGCCCTTGTAGCTCACCGGGCTGGGATAGGGATCGACACGAATTTCCAGCAGTTCCTTGTTGTCTTCGTGGCGCAGATTCACCTCGACCATGATGCCCAGCACATCGCGCACCTTGTTCGGAATTTCCTCCAGCAGGCGGCCCGCGTTGGCCACCCCGACGGCGCGCCCCTGGTCATCGCGCCCGATCACCAGCACCCCGCCATCGGCATTGGCGAAGCCGCAAATCCAGCGCAGATAGTCGTCGCGCCAGGATTCTTTCCACTCCAGGTTTTGCTGCTCTTTCATGATCGCGTTCCCATCCCTAGCGTCGCCAGTAGCACCCGGCCTTTATCGGTCAATCGGTATTGCTGAAGCCGACTCGTGGGTTTGTCGGGCACGGTGTATTCCAGCGTCTGGTCGGCCAGCAATACGCGGATGACCTGATTCAGATGGCCGGAAATCTCTTTCTGCCCCAATGCGCCGGAAATCGCCGCCTTGGCCAGAGGGCCGTTGGCCAACAATGCCAGCACCCGTTGTTCCAGCGACTCTGGCTGTGACTCTGGCTGTGACTCTGGCTGTGCCGCCTCTACTTCCCCCGCCTCGCGACAGCGGCGAATCATGTCGCGGGTGCCGGTGCCCATGCGTTCGATGTACTTGGTCAGGTAAAGCGGTTCGGCCAGCAAGGGATTGGCCGGCACCGAGCCATGCGGCAGGCGCAGTTTGGCCAGCGTCAGCGAGGGCGGAAATACAGGCATGGCGCCCATCACAATTCCATTTTCGTCAGCACCCTTTGCTCAAAAACAGCGGCCTGGGAGCAAATCTGCTTTACAACCGCCCATTCCGCAGTAATGCGCGGGGTGTATCGGCGATATTCCGCAACGCTCTTTCTGATGCGCTCACTCTTTGGCAGCTGGGCCAACTGCGATTCCAGGTTGACGTTGCACTCTGCTCCCGCCAACCGTTGATGCCCGGAGGGTAAAACAGCCGCTGCAAGCCAAGTGCCTGACGACTGGGCGGGCAAGCAATACAGGGTTTTCTCGCCTGGGGTGGCACGACCCAGCCAACTGTTCAGCACCGACTCCAACTGGTTACAGGTATTGGCCACCGGTGGACATGGCTGCCCACAAGGCAATACCTGCCACTGCCGCACCTGCGCCATGGCTGCAACACCATCTCCACATTGATCATATTTCTTGTGGGCGACATCGACATCCAGATGAACGATGAGCAAATCGAAACCGGCAAGCGTGGGGTCGGCATCAAGGGGGCCAACATGGCGCTGGTTCGCGGCAAGGCACCACTTCAATACCCCGCCCCAACCACTCCCCATGGCTGGACGCGTTGCTTCGGGATGCAACAGCGTCATGACAAAACTCTGTGGCAACACCGCACGCAGCGCCGCGTTGATGATTTCATAGTCCGTCGCACCCTCGGCGACCAGGGCGATGCGCAACTCAGACATTGGGCACAGCCCCCAGATGGCCCATCAACCAGAGACGGGATAGGGGGTATTGCTGATTCAGGGCGGCCAGTTCGGGGGTCAAACTCAGGCGACGAACGCAGGTCAGGCCATTGCTGTTGCGCTCCACGGCAAACAGGCGCACTTCGGGGTCGGACAAATCCAGGCCATCCAGCACGGCGGGATTGTGCGCGGTAAACAGCAACTGCCGATCCTCACCGTTATGGCGCAGCCAGCCGGACAGATTGGCGGTGAGTCGTGTCAGCAGCCGGGGGTTCAGGGCCTGATCCAGGTTATCAATGGCGAACAGCCTGGGCGCTTGCGGCAGCAGACACAGCAGGGCGGCGAAAATCACATACAGCGCACCTTCGCTGGCATCGTAAGCCGTCAACTCGTTGCGACTTTTCACCATGTACCGATCAGTGAATTTCAGCATCCACTTGGTACGCGGCACCTTGGTGGAAAGCAGCGCGGCGCCGTGACTGGTGGTCTGAATGTCGGCCACCCAGTCGATCAAGGCCAGCACCTCGTCCAGCTTTTCTCCCGCCGTCGGGTCGTCGTCGTTATTGCCCAGATGCTTGCTCAAGGCCGCGAAGCCCTCGGCCAGTTGCCCGCCATTCAGCCCGACCGGCGCACGCGACTGCATATCCGGCGCGATTCCGCGCAAGGTCGGTGTGTTAGGGCAATAGATGGCGTATTCCTGCAAGCGCTGCATGAGCTGCGCGGCGGGATTGTCTGGCTCCAGATCGACCAGCTTCAAAGCGGCCAGGCCGGCCTGGGGATTGAGGTTCTTTTTGTTGCGCTCGCCATCGGACACCACTTCCTGCTGGCCGTCCGTCAGCACCTCGGTTTTATAAGACCAGGCCGGCTCGGGCGAGTCGAGTGGGTTGAGCAGGGAAACCCGGTAGGCATCTCCCGCCTCACCCTCCACCTCCACGCCAATATGGGCAGGCGTCCGTTCAGCGGCAAAAGAGCTTTTGTAAAGCCGGGGCAAGCCTGCCCTGACGCCTCGACGGAGCAGGCTCTCGTCATCCACCACCCCGTTGGCCGCCGCCCCCAGCACCCCGAGTGCTTCGAGCACGTTGCTCTTGCCCACCCCGTTGGCGCCGATGAAACAATTCACCCGGCCCAGGGTAATACTCTCCGAGTGGATGGACTTGAAGCCCTGAATGCGTAGCGTGCGGATCATCGTCATACCAGCCTCGTCTTTCCGGTTAATAGTTCCTGCATCATCGCCTGCTTGAGGGCGCGGGTCTTGTCGCGGCGGGCTTCCAGGGCCGCCAGTTCGGCGTCCATGTCGGAGAGGACGGCGGCGATGGCGGTTTGTTCGGGGAGTGGTGGAAACGGGACTTCGATCAGTTTTAGCGACTCTTTGTTGAGCGTGTACCCCTTCACCGCCTGCTTGCCGTATAGCGAAAAATCGGTTCGCCCCAGTACATAGTAGAGAAACTCGGCATTAGCCCGGAGCTTGTTGAAGCTGCAAATCGCCTCGTTGGTGAATAAGTCGCATCCGGCAAAACACAGCCTACCAAGAGATAGCTTGAAGCTCATCAACAGCGTGCCCTTTTGAATAATCGCCATCATGGACGCCGCAAGCTCGGTGATTTCCTCTTTGGAGTCAGAAACGACGGCTCTTGGTGAAATACAGTGGGTAAAGCTGTTGCCAGCCTCGCCGGAAGCGGG
>CAZIUC010000038.1:0-28711 GCA_964542455.1 uncultured Thiobacillus sp.
GAGCGACACGATCGTCAGGTAGTCGCTGCGCGCCAACCTGACCTACGCGGGGGGGCTGGCGTTGCGGCCGTAGGCCAGGTTGCGGTTTCTTCGCTACCTGGCGATCCAAACCTCAAGCTTGAGCGACACGATCGTCAGGTAGTCGCTGCGCGCCAAGCTGTGGACCACAAAAAAGTCTTTCTGCTTGTTGATAACCCATGAAAACCCGGATCAAGCCTTTGCGCTTCAAAGAAACACGCACGTTGTCCTGGTGAAGTCAGCCGGTTTCTCCATCGCTTGTTGGTTGTTTCATGGTTTCAAGTACCCGTTGCAGGAGTGCTGCGTGTTTGGGCAACCGGGCAATGACCAAGTCAAATTCGCGTTGTTCGTAAATGTGGCTAAGCTTGTTTCGGTCATCGATGGCCTGGATAAGCGTGAGATAGTCATCTTCTGGCATGTATCCCGAAAGATAGAAGGCCTTGACCACCTTCTTGGGCGATGCCTCGTCGATTCCCTCGTTCTGTTTGAGGTATTCCTTGATGGCTTTCCAGCACAGTTCCAGGGTGTACTCGAATTTTTGGGCCTACCCATTTCTGATGCCGTCAATCAGACGTGGGTCTAGCGTGTCAGATAGTGCCGCGAGATCGACCTTGACAAGGTAAGTCAGGCCATCCAGTGCTTCAGCAAAGGCCTGTAGTCTCATATCCATCGTTTTGCTTCCCTTTGCACGACTTCACCAAACCGATCGGTAAGCTGGCGTGTTGTGACGAAATCAACGTGAAAAGGAATGAACGACTCCTCAAGCAATTCACTGAATCGACCGAGCTGGGTTGCATCGATGTCGGCATCCAGCCAGAGATCGAAATCCGAGTTCCAACGTCCATCCCCCCGTGCGCGGGACCCAAATAGATATACCGGGGTGTTGGGCGGCAGATTCTGTTTAAGCATTTCACGCAGATAAGCCTCAGAGCGTTCAAGTAGTTGCTGACGGTTCATCGCAATTCCCTGTGGCAGCACGGTAGGTTTGGTTGATCGGTTCTGCATTCTGCATGGCATGGTAGCAGCAGGTTATCCAGAGGTGTTTCTTGTTGATGGTGGCGATCGTCAGGTAGTCGCCGCGCGCCAACCTGACCTACGCCGGGGGGCTGGCGTTGCGTCCGTAGGCCAGGTTGCGGCTTTATCGCTACCTGGCGGTCCACAATCAAGATTGAGCGACACGATCGTCAGGTAGTCGCTGCGCGCCAACCTGACCTACGCCGAGGGGGCAGGCGTTGCGGCCGTAGGCCAGGTTGCGGCTTCTTCGCTACCTGGCGATTCAACTTCATGCTTGAAGGGGACGATCGTCAGGTAGTCGCTGCGCGCCAACCTGACCTACGCCGAGGGGGCAGGCGTTGCGGCCGTAGGCCAGGTTGCGGCTTCTTCGCTACCTGGCGATTCAACTTCATGCTTGAAGGGGACGATCGTCAGGTAGTCGCTGCGCGCCAACCTGACCTACGCCGAGGGGGCAGGCGTTGCGGCCGTAGGCCAGGTTGCGGCTTTATCGCTACCTGGCGATCCAATCTCAAGCTTGTGCGGCACGACCGTCAGGTAGTCGCTGCGCGCCAACCTGACCAATGGTTTTCAGGGCACGACGACTTCCGTCAGCGGGTGCCGTTGCCGGAGCGCTGTCGCCAGGGCCTGCTTGGCGCCGTCATCGCCATGCACCAGGCGGATTTGTTTCGGTTTGCCGCGCATGCGGCCGATGAAGTTGAGCAGGTTTTTCTGGTCGGCGTGGGCGGAGTAGCCACCGAGGGTGTGGATGCCGGCGTGGATATCGTGGCGCTGGCCATCGAGCAACACATAGCCCCCCTTGGGGCCGTATTTCTGGATGTCTCTGCCCGGGGTGCCCGCCGCCTGGTAACCGACGAACAGCACGTCGTGGCGAGAATCACCGAGCATGGCCTTGAGGTAGTTGACGATGCGGCCGCCGCTGCACATGCCGCTGGCGGCGATGACGATGGCGGGGCGGGCAGTGCGCGCCAGATAGTCCACCGTTTGCAGGTGGGTGGCGTGGTCGTCGATGGTGGTGAGTTGCTCAAAGGCCAAAGGGTGGCGGCCGCTGGCCAGTTTGCGTCGGGCCTCGTTGTCCCAGTGTTCCCGCAGTTGCGCGTAGCCGGCGGTGAAATCCGCCGCCAGGGGGGAGTCGATGATGATGTCCAGGTCGTCCCAGTTCACGCCAGGCGCTGCGGGGTGCTGGCGGTTCCTGTGGATGATCTCTTCCAGTTCGTAGAGCAGTTCCTGGGTGCGGCCGATACTGAAGGCGGGAATGAGCACGGTGCCTTTGTTGCCGAAGGCGTGTTCGCAGAGGGCTTGCAGGCGCTTGCGGCGGTCTTTTCGGCTTTCGTGGGTACGGTCGCCATAGGTACTTTCCAGGACGACGACATCGGCGGCATAGGGGGATTTTGGCGCGGGCAGCAAGGGGCTGTAGGGGGCGCCAAGATCGCCGGAGAACACGATGCGTTGCTTGCCTTTGCCCTGCTTCAACTCGAATTCGACGTAAGCGGAACCGAGGATATGCCCCGCTGGGGAGAGCTTGGCGCGCAACTCCGGATCGCCCGGGATGGCGGTGTGCCACTGCTTGTAGGGCAAAGCGATGATCTGCCGGCGGATCTGCGCCAGAAAGCGGTCGATGAGGGTCTGGTTCCGAGTGAAGCCGATTTTGAGGGCATCTTCCAGCACCAGCGGCAAGAGCACGGCGGAGGCCTGGCTGCATAGTATCGGCCCACGGAAACCGGCGGCCAGGAGGTAAGGAATGCGCCCGACATGGTCGATGTGGACATGGGTGACCACCAGGGCACGCACCTGATCCACCGGGAAAGTAATGTTGAGCCGATCGGCGGCGGCACCCTCGCTGGAGGTTTCCGCGCCCTGAAACAGGCCGCAATCCACCAGCACGGATTGGCCATCGCCCAGTGCGAGTTGATGGCAGGAGCCGGTGACGCCATCGACGGCGCCGTGGTGGGTGATTTTGTATTGAGGGTTCGAGTGCGTGGCGGTAGCAAGCATGTGGGTACCTCCCGTTGTTATTGCCGCGTCAGCGGGCATCGAGTTGGGCGTGATTTTAGTTGGATCGTCAGGTAGCGATAAAGCCGCAACCTGACCTACTCGGAAAGGTTAAGGCTTGCGTTGTAGGCCAGGTTGCCGGAGGCTGCTTGGCGATCCAGTCATCAAACTTGCACGCCATGTCCAACCTGCGCCGCTACCCCAGCCTTGGTCATCCGGTATTTCTTACCCTGGTTTGCCGCGACCGCGTGGCGCATCTGGGCAGCGACGCGGCGAAGATGCTGTTTCTCGAAGTGTTGCGCGGCCTCAAGCAGGAACAGCCGTTCCGGCTGCACGCACACGTTTTGCTGAATGACCATGCTCATCTGTTGCTGACCCCGGAAGAGGGTAATTTCTCCACGATCGTGCAGCGCTTGAAACTGCGCTTCACGCGACGCCTGAAGCGAGGGGAGTCGGCTTCCCTCTGGCAACCGCGCTTCTGGGATCACTGCATTCGCGATGCCGATGACCTCGCCCGGCATCTCGACTACATCCACTACAACCCGGTGAAACATGGACTGGCCCGTTGCGCGACGGGATATCCCTGGTCTTCTTTGCGCGCGCATATCGAGCGCGGGCATTACCCGGCGGATTGGGGTGATGCAGGCATGCCAGGGCAACTGGCCGGGATGGAGTTGGAGTAATGGCAAGTTTGAGGGGACGATCGTCAGGTAGTCGCTGCGCGCCAACCTGACCTACGGGGCATGGCACCACCTCCGCCGACGGCGTAGGTCAGGTTGCGGCTTCATCGCTACCTGACGATCCAACTGAGGCACGATCGTCAGGTAGTCGCTTTGCGCCAACCTGACCTACGCCGGGGGGGCAAGCGTTACGGCCGTAGGCCAGGTTGCGGCTTCTTCGCTACCTGGCGATCCAACCTCAAGCTTGTGCGGCACGATCGTCAGGTAGTCGCTTCGCGCCAACCTGACCTACGCGGGGGGGCTGGGTTACGGCCGTAGGCCAGGTTGCGGCTTCATCGCTACCTGGCGATCCAACCTTAAGCTTGAGCGACACGATCGTCAGGTAGTCGCCGCGCGCCAACCTGACCTACAAGATGTCACGAGACAGGCATGCCAGACACGTTGCTGCGAGCATGGCGGCGCGTTCCTGGTTGTCGGCCTCGGCGTAGCAGCGCAGTTCCGGGGCGTTGCCGGAGGGGCGTAGATGGATGATTTCTCCGTTCTCGAAGGTGATGCGCAGGCCGTCGGTTTGGTTCATTTCCTTGGGCTCGCCGCACAACGTGCCCAATAAATCGGTCAGGGCGGACTTCGAGGATGCCAGTTGTTGCAACAGTTGCTGGCTGCGTTCGCTGGGGAAGGATTGCAGGCGGTCGCTGGCGGTGTAGCGAGGCGGCAAGCCGTGGCTCAGTTGCGAGAGTTTGATTGCCTGCTCGCGCGCGCTGACCAGGAGGGCGAGCATCGGCAACACGGCATCGCGGGTGGGCAGGGCCTGCAATGTGCGGCCGTCTTTTTCCAGGTGGCTGCCGAGCAGGAAGCCGCCATTGGCTTCAAAGCCCGCGATATTGTGGGCGCCTGATGCTGCCAGGTGTTCCATGGCTTCGATCACATAGGGGGAGCCGATGCGGGTGCGTATGACTTGTTTGAATGCACCGGATTTTTCGATGGCGGTGTTGCAACTGACCGGGGTGGCGAGCGCTTCGACGCCGAGGTAGCGAGCGCAAAGGAGGCCGACGATGTCGCCGCGAAACCAGTTGCCCTGTTCGTCGCCGATCAGCGGGCGATCGGCGTCGCCGTCGGTGGACAGGATGGCGTCGAAACCGTATTCGGCGGACCAGCGGCGCGCTTGCTGGACATCGGCTTCGCCGACGGCTTCAGTGTCTATAGGAGTGAATTCGTCAGTGCGGCCGAGGGAAATCACTTCCGCGCCAAGTGCTTCGAGCAGCTCCCTTAACAGGTCGCGCGCGACGCTGGAGTGTTCATAGAAGCCGAGGCGCATGCCTGCCAGGGCCTGGGCCGGGAAGAAGTCTAGGTAGCGGTCCAGATACAATCGGCGGACGGCTGGATTGACTGCCGGCAGGGTGGTGCTCAGCCCCTGTTCGGGCAGTTGCACGTCGGCGGCGGCAATGCCGGTTTCATCCGCTTTGGTGATCTCGCCCGTGGCGCGATAAAACTTGATGCCGTTGCGATCGAAGGGGATGTGGCTGCCGGTGACCACGAGCGCGGGGATGCCTTGTTCCTGGGCATAGTGGGCGAGCGCGGGGGTAGGCAGCGGCCCACAGTAATCGACCTCCAGGCCGGCATGACGGATGGCGGCCGCACAGGCGGCGGCGATGTCGGGGCTGCTCGGACGCAGGTCGATGCCCAACGCAACGCGGATGCCGGTGGGCGCGGCGATCACTTGCAGAAACGCGGAGGTATAGGCGAAGCAGACCGATTGGGTCATATCGGCCACCAGGCCGCGCGCGCCGCTGGTGCCGAAGCGCACACCGCTGGAGTCCATGAGGGTTTGGATTTTCATAGGGTCTTGTTGCTGTTAGTAGGTTGCTGAAAGTTTGATTGTGGACCGCCAGGTAGCGATGAAGCCGCAACCTGGCCTACGACCGTAGTTCCTGTTCCACCGGCGTAGGTCAGGCTGGCGCGCGGCGACTACCTGACGATCGTGTCGCTCAAGCTTGAGGTTGGATCGCCAGGTAGCGATGAAGCCGCAACCTGGCCTACGGCCCTAAATTCTGTCCCACCGGCGTAGGTCAGGCTGGCGCGCGGCGACTACCTGACGATCGTATCGCTCAAGCTTGATGTGGATCGCCAGGTAGCGATGAAGCCGCAACCTGGCCTACGGCCGTAGTTCCTGTTCCACCGGCGTAGGTCAGGTTGGCGCGCGGCGACTACCTGACGATCGTATCGCTCACGCTTGCGGTTGGACCGCCAGGTAGCGATGAAGCCGCAACCTGGCCTACGGCCGTAGTCCTGTTCCACCGGCGTAGGTCAGGTTGGCGCGCGGCGACTACCTGACGATCGTATCGCTCACGCTTGCGGTTGGACCGCCAGGTAGCGATGAAGCCGCAACCTGGCCTACGGCCGTAGTCCTGTTCCACCGGCGTAGGTCAGGTTGGCGCGCGGCGACTACCTGACGATCGTATCGCTCACGCTTGCGGTTGGACCGCCAGGTAGCGATGAAGCCGCAACCTGGCCTACGGCCGTAGTCCTGTTCCACCGGCGTAGGTCAGGTTGGCGCGCGGCGACTACCTGACGATCGTACCGCTCAAGCTTGATTGTGAATCGCCAGGTAGCGATGAAGCCGCAACCTGGCCTACGGCGGGCTGTTACTCAGACGGCGACAAGGTGGTTGGCGGGGATCATGATCTGCTTTTCCCGGCCGAGCAGCGTCAGCAGCACGGCGACACGCTCGTCGGCGACTGCGGAAACCAGCCCTGATAGACCTTTCAAGGGGCCGTCCGCGACCGCGACTTGCATGCCCACCTCGAAGGGCGCGGCTTTGTCCGTGACTGCGCGCCCACTCTGTTCGGCCAGTTCACGTATTGCTTCGACCGCGGCATCGCTCAGCGTGGCGACCTCGCTGCCGAAACGCACCAGGCCGAGGACGCCGGGCGTACTCCGAATCGGGGCGATGCTCTGTCCTTCGCGGCCACAGCGCACGAAGCAGTAACGCGGGAACATGACCTGTTCCGTTCGGTTCCACGCCCCCTTCTTGCGCTCCCAACGAACCAGCATGGGCAGGTAGACCGCGTAGCCTTGCTCGTTCAACCGGGCCACCGCTTTAGCCTCCTGCCGGGGCTTGGATTGGCAGACATACCAGGCTTGGGTGGGAGAAGTCATCAGAACACTCGCCGCACGCGGCAACCTGATCGATCAGTTCTTCTTGTAGGAGTAGTTGTAGACATAGCCGTGGTACCCGTAGCGGTAGCGCTGCCTGACGGTATCCATGTCGTTGAAGACAAAGCCCTTGACCTGCACTCCCGCCTGATTGAGGCGTTTAACCGCCTGTTCGATTTCGCGGATGGGGTGCATGCCGGCGCGGGTGACCATCAGGGTGGCACCGGTGTGGCGGCCGATGATGGCGGCGTCCGACACGGCCAGGATGGGCGGGGCGTCGACAATGAGGATATCGAACAGGCCGCCGAGCTGTTCCAGCAGTTCGCCGAAGTGCGCGTGCATCAGCAATTCGGAGGGGTTGGGCGGACGCTGGCCGGTGGTGACGACTGATAGCCCCGGCACCGAGGTCGGCTTGACGACTTCGCCCAGGCTGGCCGTGCCACTGATGAATTCCGACACGCCGATCTCGCGCTGCATGTCGAACTCACGGTGAATGTGCCCCTTGCGCAAATCGGCATCGATAATGGCGACCCGCTTGCCGGACTGGGCCAGCACCGCGCCCAGGTTCTTGGAGATAAAGCTCTTGCCGACGCCAGGGCTGGGACCGGTGATGAGTAGCGAACCCTTGTCGGCATCCAGCAAGGCGAAGTGGATGGTGGTGCGCAGGCTGCGCAGGCTTTCCACGGCATCGTCTTCCGGGTAGTCGATGGCGAGCAGTTCGCCCTTTCTCTTGCCGGTCTTGATGTCATGCGCCAACGACACTTCGGTCTTGCTGTGGGGGATGGTGGCGTACACCGGCAAGCCGATTTGTTTCTCGATCTTGTCGGGGTCTTCCACCATCACGCGCAGGGAACGGATCACCCAGATGGTGACGATGCTGAGTAGGAGACCGAGGATGAACGAGACCGCGAGGATCAAGGCGCCCTTGGGGGAGATGGGTTTACTGGCGACGACGGCGGGGTCGATGATGCGGGCCTCACCCACAGTGCCCGCCTTCGATACCCGCAGTTGCTGAGCATTATTGAGCAAGTCCGTATAGAGCTTGGTGTAGAGCTCAAGATCACGCTGAAGGCGCAGTGCGGCCTGCTGCTCGGCGGGCAGGCGGGCAACGCTGCTTTCCAACTGCGCACGCTTTGCCTTGAGTCGCGCGATCTGGGAATCCATGGCCTGCATGCGCGGGTGTTCCGAAGTGAACTGCTGACGCAGTTCGTCCCGCTGCTGCTGCAACAGTATGGTCTGCTTGTCGACATCGACGACGGAAGCCAGTACTCCCTGTGTCTCCAGGGCAAGGTCAGCGGACCCCCTGCTCTGCCGATACACCTTGAAGGCGGAATCGGCGTTCTCCATCTGGGTTTTCAGGCCTGGCAGTTGGGTATCGAGGAACTTGAGGGTTTTTTCCGCCTCTGCGGAATGGTATTCCACGTTCTGACGCACATAGCCGTTGATGATTTCATCAACAATCACAGTCAACAACGCCGCATCCGAATGCTTGAGTGTCACTTCGATGATGCCTGACTGTTTGCCTCGCTCCTTGACCGAGTAGCCGCCCTTATCCTGCATGTCATCAATGGCATCTTGTTCACGCTGTTTGACCAGATTGAAATGGGTACCCGGCCTGGCGCTCAACTGCGAGATAAAACACCTTATTCCACGTGTAGCGGCCGCCTGGCCGACCTGACCGTCCAGCAACTTGTTGTCGTCCTCATCAAAGATCTGGTAGCCGCCCCCCTTGCCAGCCACCAGGGTGAGAGTCTCGCCAATGAGCGCCTTGGGCACTTCCAGGGTTTCCACCTTGATCCGCTCGCCCCCCCAGGCGAATCCGGACAATCCCAACATAGGTGCCGCCAAATCCGTACCGGTATAACGCCGCGCGATCGCCTTGCCGATGATAGGGAAGTAGCCAGGTACCGCCACGATGTCCAGCTTGAGCTTGTCCACCACCGGGCCGAGGACCATGCGGGAATTGAGAATTTCAATCTGCCCGGCAGTCGCGGTGGCATCTCCCCCCAGTAACGCCGACATATCCTTGAGCGCGCCAAGTCCGCCGCCGCCAACCATTTTGTCATCCCACTGGAGCAAGGCATCCGCCTGGTAGATGGGTGTGGCCACATACAGATAGGCGGCGCCAAGCAGACAAGTGGAAAAAGTGATCGCGACTATCAGCCACTTGTATTCGAGCAAGGTGGCGAAAATTTCACCCAGGTTGATTTCATCCTCGTCGCCCTCTGCAATGATGTTGGGCGCGGTACTGATCTGATCTGCGGACATAAGCG
The DNA here is from genome assembly GCA_964542455.1 of uncultured Thiobacillus sp. Lineage (GTDB taxonomy): Bacteria > Pseudomonadota > Gammaproteobacteria > Burkholderiales > Thiobacillaceae > PFJX01. Next base: position 9,128 of record CAZIUC010000038.1, read on the forward strand.
TGGTGGGCTGGGTTCGTTATACGTTGACTTCGACGAGACTACGCGACTGGGCCGGACAAAAAATCATCGCTGCCGAGCACCGAACAACGGAAAGGCAGTGCGGCTGATGGTATCCAGCATGGTCGCGGTGGGCAGTACGTTGCTGATCACGCGGTCCCAGCGCGCCACCTCGGCCGCGTCGACAAAGACAATGTCGCGCGGGCGCAAGGGGAAGCGATCCGCGAGCACAAGAGAGTCGGGCGATTTGGAGTTCAGATGAAAGAGTTCGGGACTGTCAACCTGGCCGCGCATGACAAATATCCAGGATGGGTTGGATGTCAATTGATTGACATACCCGGCATCCGCCAGCGCCTCGGCCAGGGTGATGCGCTTCTTGTTCATGAAATAGGAACCCGGCTTTTGCACTTCGCCCAGCACAAATACCTTGTTCAGGGCGCGATCCGGCACGTTGACGATGTCACCCGATTCCAGTTTGACGTTCTGGTCTACGGCACCGTCTTCATACAACGATTGCAAATCCACCCGCCAAGTGGTGCCGTTCCGCGTGAGCAGAACCTGGCTGTAATCCGATTCGGCGGTAAATCCTCCGGCTCGGGTCACCGCATCAAGGATGGTTACGGGAACATCGGTAATTTCCTGTTGCCCAGGTATCTTGACCTCGCCTACCACATAGACACGTTTGCTGCGGAAAGCGGTGATGCGCACATCGAGCTGTACCTTTTCGATGTACTTGGAAAGTTTCTGCGCCAGGATGTCGCGCACTTGGCGCGCGGTCTTGCCTGCGACTGGAATAATGCCCGCATAAGGGTAGTAAATCGTGCCGTCCTCGGTGACCAGATTGCCGGATACATCGGCGGTACGGTAGGGGCCCGCCGGGATCGTCAACTCGGGATGGTCCCATACCGTGATGTTCAGAATGTCGCCCGGGCCGATTTTGTAATCGGCCAAGTCCGCGCCCATAAATTTTACGGAAGCGACATCTTGTCCGCCTTTGACCACGGGCGCTTTGCTTTTCAACGCCTTGTCCATCTCGATGATCAACTCAGCGGTAATGGCCTTGACCTTGACGTTGGCGGGCACCACCTCGTCACCCTGCTTCACCGGCAGTTGCACTGACGACTGCTCGCGCATGCCGTAGGTTTGTGTGCCTGGAATGAGCGCGCAACCGGCCAGAGCGCCCAGCAGCGTTGCCATTGAGAGGATGCGGGACACGTTGACGGGCACGCTGTTGCGGCGGCGCTTTTTGGAAGGCTGAACGGAGGCTTGCATGTGGGTTCCTTGCTGATGTGCCATCGTGGCAGTCTGGCGATTGATCAGTGCGTGAATGAGGGCTTGGCACACGGCCAGTTGCGGTTTAGCGGCAATTTTTGCGCGGCGTTCTTGCCAAATCAGGTGGGGCAAAAAGGCGCTGGATTGTAGGGCTTCGACCTGAGAGCGGCAATTGCCGACATGACCCAGGCGCGTCCACCAGGCTGATTCGCCCCCGCCGTGTAACCGTTGTTACGTGTGCCGTCCAGCGGGCCATGGCTCGCCGCCGGCAATTCAGGCTTCGTCACAGTTTTTTCATCCAGCTATCCACGCCTTCATCGATCAATTTCAAGGCGGCACTGTAGACATCGCCAGGCTGCTGGTAGGGGTCCGGGACTTCCTGCTTGATCCAATGCCCCAACAAATAGGTCTTGCCGCGAGAGGTGGGGTCGATCGCGAACATGGCGTCCCGCTGCGCTGACTCCATGACCAGAATCAGATCGGCCCAGCGCGCGAGTTCGGGCGTCACCTGCTTGGCGCGATGTGGCGAGATATCCAGGCCGCGCGCTTGCATCAAGTCACACGCGGGCGCATCGGCGGGGTAATTGCGCAAGGCGCCCACCCCCGCCGAGCGCACTTCCACCTTGCGCCCCCGCGATTCCATGCGTTGCCGCAACAGGGCTTCCGCCATCGGGCTGCGACAGATGTTGCCCGTGCAAAGAACAAGGATGCGCTCGAACATCGCTATCGTCCGCCGCCGGGTCAAGCCAGCGCGGCAATGGAACAGTCCATGCCGTGCGTGGAGTGGATCAACCGCTTGCTATGCATCGAACGCCGGTCGGTGCTCCTGAGGTTCTCCGCTCTGAGCTTCTCCCCGACCCTGCGGTCATTGGCCACGTTCCGAATCAGGAATTGCCGTACCCGTATCCCCGTTTTCCCCTTGAATCGTCGCTTCAGGTCACCCACCAGACCCTTGATTTCTTCCGCCGTGGCGTCATTGTCCTCGGCCAGCACTTCCAGGATGGCATAGGCATAAGGTTCATGACGACCCTCGCGCGCAGTCTGAAACACACACAAGCGATAGTCATCACGTGACTTCATTACGGATGCGATACCGGCGATCAGATCCGAGGTGCCACTCAGCTCGCAATTGCCCAGGAACACGCCACGGGTATCCGGGGAGGTGAGACCCAGGAAGGTATGAGCCCGTCTCAGCGCCGGCACGAATCGCCAGGGACGCGCTATCAGGTAGAAATAGGCGGCGAATATGATCAGGTAGGCGGCGAGCATCCAGACCCCGGGCACACCCATCCGCAATCCTGCGATTCCAATCAGGCCCAACATGAGATGGACCAGGGCGATCGCATAGACGATATTCTGAACGCGAAACCCGGCACGGATGAACAGGTGATGCAGATGATGGCGGTCAGGCCGAAATGGTGATTTACCGAGCCAGAGCCTGCGCAACATGACACCCAGGGTGTCCATGAGCGGAATGGAAAACAGCCACAGCGCCGTAACAGGCCGAATCACCCGGACCGGTTGCTGCGACAAGGCGATCAATAGCCAAGCGAAGATGAAGCCAAGCAACATGCTGCCGTTATCGCCCAGAAACACCCGCGCGCGGCGATGCGACCAGTAGCGCATATTGAAATAGAGAAAACCCGCCACTCCGCCCAACAAGCCGATGGCAAGCAACGCATAGCCATAGGCACCGCCGAAAAAAGCAACCAGGGCCAACAGGAACAAGGTGACCAGGGAAACCGAGCCGGAGAGACCATCGATGCCGTCGATCATGTTCAAGGCATTGATGACGCCGATGGTAGCGAAAATCGTGAATGGAATGCCGAGAAAGCCGAGTTCAAGCTTCTGCCCGAAGGCCAGATACCCAAGATCGGAAAGCACCACCCCCCCGCCCAGCACCATGACCAGCGCCACACCTGCCTGAATCACGAAGCGGATTCTGAAGCTCAAATGGTGGATGTCATCAACCAGCCCCGTGAAAAACATGACGGTGGCGCCTAAAGCGATTGCCTGCCATTGCAACGCGGCACTGTCCATGCCGGGCATCGCCCCTGACAGCGCCAGCGTACCCATTAGCGCGACAAACACGCCAATGCCGCCCACAAACGGCGTGCTGTGATCATGCAGTTTGTGTCCGCCGGGTTGATCGACCACGCCCAGTTGCTGGGAAAGCGGAATACCAATGCGGATAGCGATCCCCGAGAGCACCAAGCCAAACCCGAACAATATCGCCAGGGACATCATCTCTACCTTGCCCTAATTATCGTGTTGTTATTAATTAATGAAGGGACTCCATGGAGCGTGCCTACCACACACGTAACAAAGCCCAAAGTGCCAGCGTGGCTTCCTCGATAGTCACGGACCGGAGATCGAATCTACAGACAGACTGCATCCCAAAACCTCACTTATGTCGGTGGCATACACGCTGGAGCACAATTATCGTGACTTCCCACCCGCTGTTGCAAACTGCGCAACTTATGACACGGGCGCAGCCGATGTTAAGCAAACTCCTTGCCATCCGAGCTTGTGTAGGCAGATCAACAGCTTGGGCACCAAGCTCGGTACGCCGCGATAAGTGTGTAAGAAACCTCGACGCACGAACACCGCGCATTATCCGCGCGCACCAACAAAAACAGCGGTCAGAGACCGCTGTTTTTGACTGTAAAGAAAACCGACAGTACTCAGGCCTTGCGGCGGCGCATGAAACCCAGGCCGGCGACACCAATGCCGAGGAGCGCCAGGGAGGCGGGCTCGGGAACGGCGGATACCACAAAGTTGCCTGATCCAATGCTCCCGTTAGCGTTGACACCATTGGCCATATAAAGCTTGCCATCGATCTTGCTATCAGCATTGCCAGCGGCATCGAGCGCATTGAAGACGCCTTCAAAACCAAGCCAACCACTCAAGCTTGAGTCCAGCAGGGTGATATCAAGCTTTTCTGTTGTGGTATCAAATATCCAGGACACATCCAATTTACCGGAAACGGGGCCGCCGTTACCTGTCAAGAGATTGATAGCCGCGCCGGTCGCGCCCGGAAGAGCGGAAAACGCACCGGTGTAAACCGTACTGAAACTCCCAGCGCTGTTGGCGGAAGCGGTCGTGATCGAAGCGGGGATCGTCCCGGCGGTAACCGTTGTGGTCGCATCGCCCGAGAACACCAACTGATTCAGCAACCCAAAAATGTCACCAGCACCAAAGCCCGGCGTTCCGTCGAAGTCGTATGCGAACAACCCCGCCGCAAAAATCTTGTTGGCGCTCACGCTGTCTCCCACGGTCTTGCCAGCCAGGCCGCCAAAACCGCTGAAGGTCACGCTATCACCTAGCGGATTTACCACCGGAATCGGACCACCCAAGGTCAGGGCCATGTTGAAACCCGCCGCGCCATTCAGATTCGTGACATCGAACTGAGCATTCACCACATGCCCCTGAAACGGCACCAGGAAAGCATTGGCGCTAGCTGCCGCGCCCAGCATCGCCACGCCAACCAGACCATTCAAAATTTTGCGATTCATCTCGGTAACTCCTGTCAAATCATTAGTCGTAAGGTCAGCGCGGCTCTCGAGGCCAGACTTCACTTGATACTTGGCTATAAGCACAACCCATGCCAATGCCTACGACTTGCGGATAATAGCGTTAAGGGACAATGGGTTACGCACTTAATATCAGATGGATTCAAGAATAGCCACAGGCGCTGGAAGCGCAGAGTAAAAATTCCCGACAAATCTCGTCCGTTCGTAGGATGCGGTTACCGAAGGACAGAGGCTGCGGGGGCGCTTTTGTGTTCTCACGCCGCAACATGGCTGACGACCAGCCCATAAGCATGTTTTATTATCGCCTAAATTTTTCTATGTCTAATATGCCGCGCCACCCACAGGAGGCGTCCAATATGTACCAGCCCACCCAAATCACCCACTACTGACTCATGGACATCCTTTACCTCCTCATCCCGCTCAGCCTGGTCTTCGTGGCGATCATCGCGTATGTCTTTCTTTGGGCTGTCAAAAGCGGCCAGTTCGAGGACATGGAAGGCCCGGCGCATCGCATCCTCATGGACGACGATCTCGCGCCACCGTCCACCGAGAAAAATAAGCACAAATCGGACAACAATGTCGATTGACTTTAATCAAGCCAATTAATAGCATTCGACCGTCGATTTTTCGGCGTTCTGTTTTTAGACCCAGCCTTAACTGCGAAGGAGACCCGTATGGAAGCAACATACAACTACAAGGTCGTCCGCCAATTCTCCATCATGACTGTTGTATGGGGGATTGTCGGGATGTTGGTCGGCGTCATCATCGCCGCTCAGCTCATCTGGCCGACTTTGACCGAAGCACTGGGGCCCCTGGCTCCCTACCTCTCATACGGGCGCCTGCGCCCACTGCACACCAACGCGGTGATTTTTGCCTTTGGTGGCTCCGCGCTGTTTGCCACTTCGCTGTATGTCGTACAGCGCACCTGCCAGACCCGTGTGCTGTCTGACGGGCTGGCTTCCTTCGTGTTCTGGGGTTGGCAAGCCATCATCGTGATGGCGGCTATCTCGCTACCGATGGGTTACACCTCCTCCAAGGAATATGCTGAGCTGGAGTGGCCGATCGACATCCTGATCACCGTGGTCTGGGTGGCCTACGCGGTGTTGTTCTTCGGCACCATCATGAAGCGCAAGACTCAGCACATCTATGTGGCCAACTGGTTCTTCGGCGCCTACATCCTCGCCATTGCCCTGCTGCATGTGGTCAACAACGTGGAACTGCCTATCGCGCTGGAAGGCGGCAGCTGGTTGAAGTCCTACTCCGCTTATGCCGGTGTGCAGGACGCGATGGTGCAGTGGTGGTACGGCCACAACGCGGTGGGCTTTTTCCTGACCACCGCTTTCCTGGGGATGATGTACTACTTCATCCCCAAGCAAGCCGGCCGTCCGATCTACTCCTACCGTCTGTCCATCGTTCACTTCTGGACCCTGAACTTCATCTACATGTGGGCCGGCCCACACCACCTGATGTATACCGCGCTTCCCGACTGGGCGCAGTCCCTGGGCATGGTGTTCTCGCTGATGCTGCTCGCGCCTTCCTGGGGCGGCATGATGAACGGCATCATGACCCTGTCCGGTGCCTGGCATAAGCTGCGTACCGACCCGATCCTGAAGTTCCTGATCACCGCGATGTCCTTCTACGGCATGTCGACCTTCGAAGGCCCGATGATGTCCGTGAAAACCGTGAACGCCCTGTCGCACTACACCGACTGGAACATCGCTCACGTGCACTCCGGCGCGCTGGGCTGGGTGGCGATGATCTCGATCGGCTCCCTCTACCACCTCATCCCGCGCCTGTATGGCCGTGAAGAGATGCACAGCGTGAAACTGATCAACGTGCATTTCTGGTGGTCGACCATCGGCGTGGTGCTGTACATCGCTTCCATGTGGATCGCCGGCGTGGCAGAAGGCTTGATGTGGCGCGCCACCAACGTCGACGGCACGCTGACCTACAGCTTCGCGCAGTCGGTCGCGGCGATCCATCCCTTCTACATGATTCGTCTGATCGGTGGCTCCATGTTCTTCGCGGGCATGCTGTTGATGGCTTACAACGTGTGGAAGACCATCGCCGCGGGCAAGGCGGTCAATGACGCCCGCATCCCGCAAGCTGTCGCGGCCTAACGGACAAGGAGATCCTTCATGTTCTCTCACAAGACCATAGAAAAGAATGTCGGCTGGCTGATTGTGCTGACGTTCATCGTCGTGTCCTTTGGCGGGCTGGTGCAGATCGTGCCCCTGTTCTTCCAGAAGTCCACCACTGAGCCCATCCCCGGCCTCAAACCGTACAACGCGCTGCAACTCACCGGACGTGATATCTACATCCGGGAAGGTTGCGTGGGTTGCCACTCCCAGATGATTCGCCCGTTCCGCGCCGAAACCGAGCGCTATGGGCACTTCTCCGTGGCCGGCGAGTTCGTCTACGACCGTCCGTTCCTCTGGGGTTCCAAGCGTACCGGCCCGGATCTGCACCGTGTCGGTGGGCGTTACTCGGATGATTGGCATTACACCCACTTGATGAACCCGCGTGACGTGGTACCGGAATCCAACATGCCTTCCTACTTCTGGCTGGCGGAGACACCGACGGATGCCGCCGATATCCAGGCCAAGATGAAGACGCTTAACCTCGTCGGACATGGCTATACGGAGCAGGAAATCGCGGAGGCGCCCGCCATGCTGGAAGGCAAGACGGAAATGGATGCGCTTATCGCCTACCTGCAAGTGTTGGGTACGTACGGGCCGAAGGCACAGTGACATGGACGCCGGCACCGTAGGTTCTATCGTGACCGTCGTCTTCTTCGTGCTGTTCATCGTCATCGTCTGGTGGGCTTTCCGCCGCGGGAACAAGCAGAAGTTTGATGACGCGGCACAGCTTCCCTTCCAGGAAGATGCCACCGATGCCGGCAAACGCCACACAGACTAGGAGAAACTCATGCTTGCTGGATATGCAGTACCCGATTTTGTCAGTGAGTTCTGGCATTACTACATTGCCGCGATCACCATCGCCGGTATCATTTTTTCCCTCTGGGTGCTCAGCAGCCAGACCACCAAAAAACTTGCCGAAGGTGAGCAGGCCGAATTGATGGTCCACACCTGGGATGGCGACTTGCAGGAGCTGAACAATCCGCTGCCGCGTTGGTGGATGTGGCTGTTCTACAGCCTGGTCTTTTTCGGCATCGGCTACCTGGTGCTCTACCCAGGCATGGGCAAGTACGCGGGCACCTTGGGTTGGAGTTCTTTCAAGGAATGGAAAGATGACAAGGAAGCCGTCGACGCCGAGTTCGACAAGGTCATGGCGCCTTTCAAGTCGCAAGACCTGATGGCCGTCGCGGCGGATCCGAAAGCCAGGGAAATGGGCCAGAACCTGTTCATGACCTACTGCTCTCAGTGTCACGGCTCCAGCGCCCAGGGCGGAAAAGGCTTTCCCAACCTGACCGACGGCCAGTGGCTGTTCGGCGGCACCCCGGAGGATATTCAGGCCAGCATCACCGGTGGCCGTACCGCCGAAATGCCACCGATGGGGGATGCGGTAGGTGGCGAGCAAGGCGCCAAGGAAGTGGCCAACTATGTCCTGTCCCTGGGCGGCAAGCCGCATGACGCGGCCCTGGCCGCCGCCGGCCAGGCCAAGTTCGTCGCTTGCGCGGGTTGCCACGGCGAAAATGGCAAAGGCATGGCCGTCGCCAGCTTCCCCGACCTGACCGATGATGCCTGGCAATATGGCGGCAGTGAATCCGCCATCATGCAAAGCATCATGAAGGGTCGCAAGGGCGGCATGCCCGCTCAGTCACAAGCGTCGGGTGGAGCCTTGAACGACTCCAAGATCCATCTCCTGGCCGCCTATGTCTGGGGTCTGGGTGGTGGCAAACAGCCCGCCGCACCGGCACCCGCCGAGGCCATGGCCGCTCCGGCTGAAGCGGTAGCCGCGCCCGCGGCCCACTAAGCCCGCGAGGGATACGAGGCTGGCCCCAACAGGCCGGCCCCGGAACCCAGCCCATTCCCGAGAGTGGGCTGGCTTCCGGCCAGACAATGACCCCAGGCAAACCAATCAGAGGGTTCCACCGGAAACGGGTAACGAGTCAGACTCGCTTGGCTCATACCTTTATTGAGAAAGAGGAATACTGTGTCCGATAGCAAACCCCCAAGCATCCCCATTATCAAGGATGCCGGAAGCGACAGTGAGCAATCGCTCTACGCCGTACACGAAAAAATCTACCCGCGTGCCGTCTCCGGCGTATTCAACTACTGGCGCATCGCGCTGGTGGTCCTGACCCAGGTCATCTTCTATGGCCTGCCCTGGCTCAGATGGGACGACCGCCAAGCGGTGCTCTTCGATCTCGGCGCGCGCAAGTTCTACCTGTTCGATCTGGTGTTCTGGCCGCAGGATTTCATCTGGCTCGCCGTCATCCTGATCCTCTCCGCGCTCGGACTATTTCTGTTCACCGCCATCGCCGGCCGCCTCTGGTGCGGTTATGCCTGTCCGCAAACGGTCTACACCGAGTTGTTCATGTGGATCGAGGGCTGGATCGAGGGCAACTACAAGAAACAACAGAAGCTCAATGCCATGCCCTGGAACGGCGAGAAGATCCTGCGCCGTGGCGGCAAGCATGTCGCCTGGGTGCTGCTCTCGCTATGGACCGGTTTTACCTTCGTGGCCTATTTCACGCCGGCGACCGAACTCTGGCGGGAAACATTGACATTCAGCTTCGGCCCCTGGGAAGCGTTCTGGATACTCTTTTATGCCTTCACCACCTGGGGCTTTGCCGGTTTCATGCGCGAACAGGTGTGCAAGTACATGTGTCCCTACGCCCGCTTCCAGAGCGTGATGTTCGACACCGACACCCTGATCATCACTTACGACTACAAGCGTGGCGAATCACGCGGCACGCGCAATAAAAACACGGACTACAAGGCGCGGGGCCTGGGTGACTGTGTGGATTGCGGCATCTGCGTGCAGGTCTGCCCGACCGGCATCGACATTCGCAATGGCCTGCAATACATGTGCATCGGCTGCGCGGCCTGTATCGACGCTTGCGATCAGGTCATGGAAAAGGTGGGCTATCCCAAGGGACTGATCCGCTACTCGACACAGAACGCCATCGATGGTGTCTACCCCGACAAGGAAATACCCAAGCATGTGTTCCGTCCGCGCACGCTGTTCTACATCGCCGTCGTCAGCATCATCACCATCGCCTTCTTCTATACCCTGGCGATGCGCATCCCCATGCGCACCGACGTGATTCGTGATCGCCAGACACTATCGCGTGAAGTCGAAAATGGGCAGATCGAGAACCTCTACCAACTGCGCATCATCAACATGGAAAACCGCGCCCATCACTACCGCATCAAGGCCAGCGGCATCGAAGGCCTGCGCATGATGGTGGGTGACAACGTGGAAGTACCGGCACTGGGCACGGTCAACCAAAACGTCGTTCTGCGTGCCGACCCCGCGCAACTGAAACGCCCTAGCCAACCGATCATATTCACGATCCAGGCGGATGAAGATGCCAGCATCGTGCGCGAAGCCAAATCCAGTTTCCTCAAATAAGGCGAAAACATGATGACATTAGATCCCACCCCAAGCCGCCCCTGGTGGAAGGAACCGATGCTCTGGATGATCATCGGCCTGCCCGCCATTGCGGTTGTGGGTAGTTTCACCTCCTACTACTTTGCCGCTCGCGACCCCGACGGCCTGGTCAAAGCCGATTTCCGCAAGGAGGGCTTCGCGGTGATGGCCCCGGCCTCAACGGCAGATAAAGCGGCAACCGCGCTCGGCCTGTCGGCGCAACTGCGCACCCGAAACGGCCAGATGGAACTGTTACTGCGCGGCCACCTGACGAACAAGCCGCCGCGGCTCGCCCTGAGCATCGTGCACCCCTCGCGAGAGAATCAGGACATCCATATCCTCTTGGCACATTCGAGCGAGCTGTCGTATATTGCCCCTTCCCAGGACGTGGGATTAGGGAAACGAATTCTGGTACTAGAACCGGAAGACCGGGCCTGGCGTATCACCGGCCAATGGACGGCACCTTTCTCCGGCATGACGGAGTTGGTTGCCGGAGCAAGCAAACCATCAACGCACCCGTAAAGGGGCAATTAACAGGAGCATGCACATGGACGCCGTAATGAATCTGCTTTTCCACTCTTTTATCGGGCAGCTCAGCCTGTTCACTCTCGGCTTCATCGTTGCCATGGGCTTGTTCATCTGGTTCAAGCTGGCCAAGAAATCTCAAGAGCACTGAGATTTCCCGGCGTCCCTCTGGACGCGCACATGAAAAAGCCGGCCTAGCGCCGGCTTTTTCATGATCGACCGGAGCGCAACCACGTACCGTCAGGTAGTCGCTGCGCGCCAACCTGACCTACATAAGGAGCAGGCGGGACCCGGGTAGGTCAGGTTGCGGCTTCATCGCTACCTGACGATCCACCTCAACTCAGTCGAACACCACCGTCTTGTTGCCGTAGATCAGGATACGGTTGTCGATGTGCCAGCGTACCGCGCGTGACAGCACCACTTTTTCCAGGTCCGCCCCTTTCCGCAACAGGTCGTCGATATCGTCACGATGCGAGATGCGGGTGACATCCTGTTCGATGATGGGACCGTCATCCAGCACTTCGGTCACATAGTGGCTGGTGGCGCCGATCAGTTTCACGCCCCGCTCGAACGCTCGCTGATAAGGCTTGGCGCCATGAAAAGCGGGCAGGAAGGAGTGGTGAATATTGATGATGCGATTGGGGTAATGGCCGATGAAATCCGGCGACAGCACCTGCATGTAACGCGCCAGGACCATGAAATCAACATGGTGAGCCTCCAGCAAGGCGCGTTGCTGTCGCTCCGCTTCCGGCTTGTTGTCCTTGCTCACATGGATGTGTTGGAACGGCACCTTGTAGGTCGCCGCCAGCCAGTGCGTATCCGGGTGGTTGCTGATGATCAGCGGAATGTCGCAATACAATTCACCGGCATGCCAGCGGTAAAGCAGGTCGGCAAGGCAATGGTCATACTTGGAAACGAAGATAGCCATGCGCGGCTTCACGCTGGAGAGTGACAGCTTCCAGTCCATGTCATGCTTCAGCGCGATGGGGCCGAAGGCCTCGTCGAACTTGTGCAGGCCCAACTCGAACCCTTCCAGTTCCCATTCCACCCGCATCAGGAACAGTCCGGCCGCACTGTCCTGATGCTGGTCAGCGTGCAGGATGTTGGCGTTGTGCTTGAGCAGGAAATTGGCAATCGCGGCGACCAGACCCTTCTTGTCGGGGCAGGCGATGAGGAGGACGGCGGTATTACGCATGGTTAGAGCCAATCTCGGAGAATTTCATGTGCAGTGCGATAAACGGCCGCCATGATACCCCGACGAAATCACTCTTTCTGTGGATAAGTTACCCAATTCAACTGCCATGCCGTGTGGCTTTTATATCCGCCCCCACCCTCGGTTTGTAGATCAGCCTGAGGCCAGGCAGGCCTAAGAAAGCGGTTGACGGACAAGGACTCGGCACTAGAATTCGCGCGAAAAATTACAAGAAGACGCCAGATTTAGTGTTTTCTGATAAATCAGGTAGCAACCAACGAATGCCACGCCAGACGTCAAGGAGACTCGTCGATGCCGCCGTCCACCCATTACGTGCCAGGACACACCCTGACACCACACGATCTGGCGAGCGAGGCATCCACGCTCTTCAGCCTTCCTGACCTGGTGATCAGGGCCTGCGAGGTGATGGACTCTCCCACCAGCAACGCGGAAGACCTCATTGAGGTCATCGAGTTCGATGCCAACCTGGCGGCGACCGTGCTGAGGCTGGCCAATTCGGCGCTTTACGCTGGCCGAGGCAATATCGATACGTTATCTCGGGCAGTCCCTCTCATCGGCCACAACGCTTTGCGCGACCTGGTGCTTGCTACCGCGGCAGTCAAAGCCTTCCGCGATATTCCTGCCGAATTCGTGGACATGGACATCTTTTGGGACAACAGCGCCACCTGCGGCGTGCTGGCCAGGGTTATTGCCAGCCAACTGCGGATGAGGGACGGGGAAACCTTGTTCCTTGCCGGCCTGCTGCACGGCGTGGGGCGTCTGGTGTTCTATGCGCGCCGCCCGATGGAGTATCGCGAGGTACTACACCATGTAAAAGTGAACGGAGTCGATATCGTCAGCGCGGAGCATCTGGTGTTTGGCTTCAGCCACGCCGAATTAGGCGCGGCGCTACTCGAAAACTGGCGCCTACCGGAAAAACTGGCCGCCCCTGTGCGCCATCAACTCAACCCGGCAATGGCCTCTGGTTTCGACAAGGAAGTCGCCGTGGTCAATCTGGCTAGCGACATGGCCTCCGTTCTGGCGCCCTGCCTCAGGACTCAGCACGAAGCCGAAACCTATGTCCCCGATAGCCACGCCTCACACAGCATGCAATTGTTGGGCCTCAGCCCCGCCGCACTTATGGAAATCAGTCTCGAAGCCCTGGCCGCGAGCCAGGAAGTCGCGGAGATCATCCACCCCAGCACCCATATCCATTACTGAACCAGGCCCGCCAAATCCCCGAAGCATCTTGACTGTATCGCCACAGCTATTGCGCAAAGTGGTGGATGTCGCGGAACATGGCTCGCGCCGCAAGCGTTCCCCCAAGGAAAGCACCCATGACGCCACAGACCCTCGCCAACGAAGTCGAATCGCTATTCGCGCTGCCCGATGTGGTACTGCGAGTGAATACCCTGCTGGATGCGCCGGAGACCAATGCCCGCGACATCAGCACCGCCGTCGAACTCGATCCCGGTCTCGCCGCCGGGGTGCTGCGCCTGGCCAACTGCCCGCTATATGGACAGCGTGGCAGAGTGGATACGGTGGCGCGCGCAATCGACCTGATCGGCCGTCGCGCGCTACGGGAGATGGTGCTGGCGACCTCGGTGGTAAAGGTGTTCCACGCCATACCGGCAGAATTTGTGGATATGGCCTCGTTCTGGGACAACAGCATCACCTGTGGTGTCGTGGCCCAGTTTCTCGCCCGCCACATCCGTGCCCGCGACGCCGACAGCCTGTTCCTCGCCGGTCTGCTGCACGGAGTAGGTCGCCTGGTTTTCTATGCGCGTCGCCCGGAGGAATACCGCCTGCTGTTAGCGGAAAAACCGGAAGATGAAATGGCGCTGGCCGCCGCGGAACAACAAATCTTCGGCTTCACTTATGCCGATCTCGGCGCCGCCCTGCTGAACAACTGGAGCCTGCCGGAACGCCTCTGTGCCGCCATCGAGTATCAACTCAGCCCTGAAGCCGCACCCGCCGCCTTCGCTCGCGAAGTCGCCATCATCCACATAGCCAACGACATCGCCGCCAGCCTGGCACCCTGCCTCAAGCAGCGCGGAGCGCCCACCCCTTACAACCCAGGGTTCAGCCCCGCCGCCGGAGAAATACTCGGCGTCTCGAACGAAGACCTGGAAGCCATTCGCCTGGACGCCCTGACCCAGACCTTCGACATCATTGAAATCATCAACCCAGGCTCCACGCTGATTTATTGAACGCGCCACAATACCCATCCAAGAACTGATCTCGATGTTTACGCCAGACCACGACTGACCACGCTTGCCGCGTAAAACCAATCGGCCAGGATGGGCCGCGCACCCATACCGCCCCTATCCAGGGATGGCGGCTCGCCAGGACGCCCCACCCACCCAAGTGATTGCCACGAGACTTTCAACAATGACATCGCTTTTTTTGATCAACCACGCTGTACAACCAGGATCACACCAATGAAATCCCTTTCCTATTTGTCCGTACTCGCCCTCTGCGCCTCTGCCTTGGTCGTCACACCCCGCGCCCAAGCCCGAAGCACGAACGACGCCCCGTTGACGCAACAAGCCACTGTTCTGAGCACGGCCAGCGCGCCCCCTTATATCTACATCGAAGCGGCGCAAGGCAAGAAAACCCTATGGCTGGCGGCTAACCGCGTTGCGGTAAAAAAAGGGGACGTCATTCATTTCGATCAGGATATTGTCATGAGCAACTTCTATAGCAAGTCTCTGAAACGGACTTTCCCCAGTGTCATTTTCGTCAACCGCTTGACCGTCGCCGGGAAGAACTAGCCATGCGCTGGTTTGTATTTGTTCTTGCCGCCCTCTCACTCCCCTTCAACCCAGCCTCGGCGGCCGACCCCGAGATGCACTGGGGACGGGGCAAGGCGGTGGCGCAAGCCTATGCCAAACAGAAGGTGGTGTATGACGTGGCGACCAGTTCCGAAGCGGCCGTGCGTTCCGTGATCAGCCGCGCTCAATTGTTGCTTGATCTGAATGGCAGCGATCCGTTCGACAACAAGGTGGTGATCGTCCTGCATGGCAACGAGATTCCTTTCTTTGCCGTGAAGAACCTGGACAAACATCGTGAACTGATGCAACGCGCCCAGAGCGCGACCCTCACCGGCCTGATTGAATTCCGCATGTGCAAACTGGCGGCGGAAGGACACGGCTTGCGGCCGGAGGACATCCACGGCTTCGTCAGCCTGGTGCCGATGGCCGACGCGGAAATCGTCCGCCTGCAACAGGAGGGTTACGCCTACATGCGTTGAGCAGGCAGGCCATGCCTTTGTAGCGCCTGTTTCCAGCCGGCTGTTGTAAAAAATGCCGGCAAGGATGCCGGCGCTACAGGGGCGCGCGGCGTGATTCAGCGCGGGGTTGCGGGCAGCGGTGCCACCATGTAGCGCAGCCGGGTCGGCCCGCTGCTTGCTCCATCGGCCGCCCGTTCGATCCACGCCAGGTGCAGGTTGCCGGTTTCATCGAGCGCGATAGCCGGGTCGCTCTGGCGAGCCGGGCCGGAGGTTTCCGGGAAGGTGAAGTTGTCGCTGTAGCCTCCCGCCGTCAACCGGGTCAGCCAGATATCTGAACTGCCGTCGCGCTCGTCATCCCAGGCGATCACCAGATCGCCGCGCCGGTTGCCGGCCGCCGCCACATGCCATTGCGCGATGGCGTCGCCGAAGCTGTCCTGGGCCTTCTGATCCTTGGCGAAACCCGCGCCCTCGCTCAAGGCGGCATAGACGTCGTAACCGGAAAGAAAATCGCGCTTGTCCAGCCAGGCGGCGGCGAAGCGCGCGTCAGCCCCGAAGCTGGCCAACGCCGGGCGCATGGCACCGGTCCCACGCCCCAAGCCGCCCTGCGCCTTGCCGGTGGGATTGCCGCTCACCCGTATTGGCGCGCCCCAGGCCTGGCCGTCCACGCCAAGGCTGGCGTAGATGACGGTGTGGCCGTGGCGGCGGTCTTCCCAGGCCAGCAGCACACCATGCTCCCCCGCCGCCAGGGCGGGAAAGCTCTGGTCGTCGGTGGGCGGCGCGGCATCGGCCGCTTGCTTCATAGCGGCGCGTAATTGCCCGCCATCCACATGCAATTGCGCGCGCCAGACGCGCTGCCAACGCCCCTCCGGCGCATTCCAGGCGATATAGGCACCAGCCACGGGGTGCGCGGCCACACTGGCATGTGAACCGGCACCGAGATTGATGCTCGTGCCGGGACCGGCGGCATCGGCGATGGCGCTGTTGATGCCGCTTTCATCCTCCCAGGCGAGCAGGAAGCGCTGGCCATCGAGCGCGGCCACGGCCGGATCGAAGCACTCGCCCTTGCCCAGGGGATATTCGCGAAACCCCGTTTCAACACCGGCTTTCAGCCCCAGGTAGCAACGCGGCGAACCCGATCGGCTGTCTTCCCAGACCAGGGCCACCTGGCCGCCGGACAGCGCCAGGCTCCGCCGCCCGGAGGCATCGAGGTGGTGATAGATCCCCGCCGGGGCGACATCGATGGGATCGGCGACCGCGGCGACAGCTGCCAGGGCCAGAAAAAGTGCAAGCAAGCCTCTCATCCGGATTTCCCTCCGTTGATCGTGGTGTTTGATACGAATTGATGCGCACCGCGTTTGTGTGCAAATGAATTCGCCACTATTTGCTTCCGAGAAACTCCAGCAGCGTCTGTTTCTGATAATGGCCGCCGCGCACATAACGATCGTAATCCCGGAAATCCGCCACCGTCTTGAAGCCGGGAATCTTGGCGATCACTTTGCCTTCCGCCGTCATGAACACGAACAGCGGCGTGGCGAAGGCGCCAAGACGCGCACCCAGTTCGCCTTCCGTGAGGCGTTCGCCGCTGGGCAAGCGGATGCGCTTGCCGCCTTCGGCATCGACATAGATCAATACGTAGTTTTCCGAGAGCAGTTGCTTCAAACCGGGATCGGAAAAGGTTTTGCGGTTGACGTGGTCGCACCAGGCGCAGCCGTAACGACCAAAGTAAAGCAGAATGGGCTTGGCCTCCTCGCGCGCTTGCCGCATACCGGCATCGTGAGCGACAAAGGGATAGCCTGGCGGCGGGTCGGCTACGGCGGCGGTAGCCAGAACAAACAGAATTGCGGCCAACAGCGAACGCGAACGCATCGTGGTCTCCGAGGATGGCGGGGAACCCCATTCTGCCCACTCGCCTCCCACTTGGGCATAGGACGAATGACCACCCTTGCGGGATCAGCGGGATCAGCGGGATCAGCGGGATGCCCACGACAAACGCCGCGCGCGACGCCCGCCAGAGGCATCACAGTGCTGGGCTACAATGGCGCGTATTCCGTACCGAGCCAGTCCAAATGCGAATCTCCCTCTCGATCCTTCTCGCCGTTCTGCTGCTCGGCGGCTGCGCCAACCAGGACATCAAACGCAAGGACGGCAGTAAAAGCGCGCGCGAGTTTTCCGTGGCCAACCTGGCCAAGAGCGATGTCGATATCGCCTGCGAACTGGCCCAGCGCGAAACCTTGAAAAGCCTCAAGTTGCTGACCGACAAGCTCTATAAACGCAATCCACAGGAATACCGCAAGGCGGGCATGGAATCGGTCGACGCGGCCACCGCGCGGCTGTTCGACGAACTGCCGAAATGGCCGGAATCGCATCTGGCCAAACTCAACTGGGAGGAAAGTTTCAAGCTCACCTTCCTGGAGGGTTACACCGGCGACCGCGTCTATGCCTTCATGAGCGCGCTCACCAGCATGGTGATGGCCTCGTATGAGCACAAGAGCCAGTTCTACGTCACCGACGAGCTCTCCGCCCAGAAGCTCTACAACAGCGCGCGCAACATCGAAATCGCGGTGTGGAAATTGTCCAACGCCAAGCTGCCGTCCGGGGCCAAATATCTGGTTACCAATACGCTTGATGGCGAAGTAGCCAACCTCAGCTTCGAACGCGAATTCGGCAAACTCATCGCCGACCAGGATCTGCTCGCCCAACTCATCGAAGACCGCAGCAACCGCGCCATCACGCGCACCATCCAGGGCGTGGCTTCATTCGTCTTTCTGCCTATCTGATCCGTTCCGGGAGCAAATCATGGCTATGGATGTAATCGACTACGACATCTTCGGCGACGACATGCAGTACGTGGAGATCGAACTCGACCCCGGCGAGGCCGCCGTGGGAGAGGCCGGCATGATGATGTTCATGCAGGACGGCATCGACTTCGAGACCATCTTCGGCGATGGCTCCGCCGCCCAGTCCGGCCTGCTCGGCAAGCTGATGGGCGCGGGCAAACGCCTGCTCACCGGGGAATCGTTGTTCACCACCATCTATTCCAACCAGGCCAAAGGAAAGCGCCGCGTGGCCTTCTCGGCGCCCTACCCCGGCAAGATCGTGCCGATCGACCTGAGCCGGATCGGCGGCACCCTGATCTGCCAGAAGGATGCCTTTCTCTGCGCGGCCAAGGGCGTCAGCCTGGGCATCGCCTTTCAGCGGCGCCTGGGGGTCGGATTCTTCGGCGGCGAGGGTTTCATCCTGCAAAAACTGGAAGGCGACGGCATGGTCTTCTTCCATGCCGGCGGCACCCTGGCGGAAAAAACCCTGGCGCCGGGTGAAAGCATCCGGGTCGATACCGGTTGCGTGGCCGCGCTGCAACCCTCGGTGGATTTCGACATCCAGTTCGTCGGCAAGGTAAAAACCGCCCTGTTCGGTGGTGAGGGCCTGTTCCTGGCAAAACTCACCGGCCCCGGCAAGGTCTGGCTGCAGTCACTGCCGTTCTCGCGCCTGGCCAACCGCGTGCTGGCCGCCGCCCCGCAGGCCGGCGGCAAACAGGTCGACGAGGGCGGCCTGCTGGGTGGTTTCCTCGGTGGCGACAAGGATTGAGCCGAGAATGTCCATTAGCCGGAAGTAAGCATGTAGCGCGGGCGTTTCGCCTGCGCTACATGTGGGGCCTTCGACGTCGCCCCGGCCAATGGACAGTTCCGGTTGAGCCCTGTCATGAGCCGGTCACATGCGGCGGCTAATCTGCCGGGCTTTACCTTGCAGCGGGATACGACGATGGATCTGATTCTCTGGCGTCACGCCGATGCCCAGGACGGCGAGCAGGATATGGCTCGACCTTTGACCAGCAAGGGCCGCAAGCAGGCGGAGCGGATGGCGGCGTGGTTGAACGCGCATCTGCCGAAAGACACGCGCATTCTGGTGAGCCCGGCGCGACGCACGCGCGAAACCGCCGATGCGCTGGGACGCGATTACGAAACGGACAAACATCTGGTGCCGGGCGCCGAGGCCGCGCATCTACTGGCGGCGGCGGGCTGGCCCGAGGCCTCCGGCGCGGTGCTCGTGGTCGGGCATCAGCCCACTCTGGGAGAAGCGGCAAGCCTGCTGCTGTTCGGTGAGACCCGTGGACTGAGCATCAAGAAAGGCGGCGTGATCTGGCTGACCAACCGCGTGCGCGGGGTGATGCCGCAAACCGTGATCAAGGCGGCGATGACGGCGGAGATGCTGTAACGATTTCGGATTTCGGATTTCGGATTTCGGATTTCGGATTTCGGATTTCGGATTTCGGATTT
>CAZIUC010000039.1:0-24422 GCA_964542455.1 uncultured Thiobacillus sp.
CGCACCCGCTGGAAAACAAACGCCTTTGCACGGCGCACTCCGACAGGCTGCTAGCAGCCGCTAGCCGCCGGAAGTGGTGTGGCGGCCCCGTATAATCCGGCGATGCCCAATCACTCCCCCTCCCCCGAACAGCCGCCGCTCGACTCCGAGACGAGCGGCGCCCCCGACAACCTCGCCTTCGAACAACTTCCGCTGACGCCCGCCGCGCTGGCGAACCTGCGCCAGCTCGGCTATCTGAGCATGACGCCGATCCAGGCGGCCAGCCTGCCGCTCACCCTGGCGGGGCACGACCTGATCGCCCAGGCGAAGACCGGCAGCGGCAAGACGGCGGCGTTCGCCCTGCCCCTGTTGGCGAACCTGAATCCGCGCAGCTTCGCGGTGCAGGCCATGGTGTTGTGCCCGACCCGCGAACTGGCCGATCAGGTGACCCAGGAAATCCGCCGCCTGGCGCGCGCCGAGGACAACATCAAAATTCTCTCCCTGGTCGGCGGCACCACCATGCGCCCGCAAATGGCCAGCCTGGAACACGGCGCCCATATCGTGGTGGGCACGCCGGGCCGCATCATGGATCACCTGCAACGCGGCAGCCTGAATCTGGAGGCGCTCAACACCCTGGTGTTCGACGAAGCCGACCGTATGCTGGACATGGGCTTCTTCGACGACATGGTGTTCGTGGCGAAGCAGTGCCCGAACAAGCGCCAGACCATGCTGTTCTCCGCCACTTTCCCGGACAGCATCGCCCGGTTGAGCCGGCAGTTCCTCCGCCAGCCGCGCGAGGTGAAGCTGCTGGAGCGGCACGAGAGCGACAAGATTCGCCAGCGTTTCTATGAGGTGGCGAACGAGGAGCGGCTGGAAGCGGTCGCCCGACTGCTCAACCACTTCCGCCCGGTCAGCAGCCTGGCCTTCTGCAATACCCGGCAGCAATGCCGCGACTTGTTGAAAGTGCTGCGCGCCCAGGGTTTCCACGCCCTGGCGCTGCATGGCGAACTGGAACAACGGGAACGCGACCAGGTGCTGATCCAGTTCGCCAACCGCAGTTGTTCGGTGCTGGTGGCCACCGACGTGGCCGCGCGCGGTCTGGACATCGCCCAGCTCGAAGCGGTCATCAACGTCGATGTGACGCCCGACCCCGAGGTCTACATCCACCGCATCGGCCGCACCGGCCGCGCCGATCAGGATGGCTGGGCGCTGAGCCTGGCCAGCGCCAATCAGATGCGGCGCGTCGCCAACATCGTCAAGGAGCTGGGCACCGAGGTGGAATGGCACCCCATCGACGAACTCCCCGCGAGTGGTGGCAAACCCGGCGACCAGCCGCTGCTGCCGCCGATGACGACCTTGCAGATTCTGGGTGGCCGCAAGGACAAGATCCGCCCCGGCGACGTGCTCGGCGCCCTCACCGGCGAGGCCGGTTTCAACGCGGCCCAGATCGGCAAGATCAATGTCGTCGAGTTCCACACCTATGTCGCGGTAGCGCGTGACATCGCACGCGAAGCGCAACGCCGGCTGATGGCCGGCAAGTTGAAAGGCAAGACGGTGAAAGTCCGCATCCTCGACATTCCCGGCGACGAGCAGGAAGACAAGGAATCCCGCGCCAACGCCAGCATCAGGCGGCGGCCGAAGCCTTGAGACAGTTCCCCCCTTTCCCAAAGAAGTGCTAGGGGGGATTTAGCGACGCCCGCGCTCGTGCCACCCTTGTATAAATCCCCCCCGGCCCCCCTTTGAGAAAGGGGGGAGATAAAACACACCGAGACTCGACCATGAAATGGCTGTTCCGAACCTTCTTCAAGACCTTGCGCCTGGTATTGGGCCCCGTGCTGTTGCTGCGCGAGCGGCTGAACGCGCCCGAGGGGCTGGCGCGCGCGCCAGAAGCGCAACAGGACGTGGACCGGCAATGCCGCGATCTGGCCCTGTACCAGTTCAAGACCTGCCCGTTCTGCATCAAGGTGCGCCAGGAGATGCGCCGCCTGTCGCTCAACATCGAACAGCGCGACGCCCAGCACGACGCGGCCAACCGCGCGGCGTTGCTGCAAGGTGGCGGCAAACCTTCCGTGCCCTGTTTGTGGATACGCGACGAGCAGGGCAATGAACGCTGGATGTACGAATCCGGCGACATCGTCGCCTACCTGCGCGAGCGCTTCGCCGCTTGAGCACTCCCCTGCTACCGGCCGAATATCGCCGCGAAATCAGCGGCGAGGAAATCGCCCGCCTGCCGATCCGGCGTTACGAAGGCGAAGTCATGGTGGTCGCCACGGAGGACGAACTGGAGCGGGCGATGGCCGACATCCGCCAGGAACGGGTCGTCGGTTTCGATACCGAGACGCGCCCCGCCTTCCACAAGGGCGAGGACTACCTGCCCTGTCTGGTGCAGTTGGCGACGGCGCGCCGCGTGTACCTGTGGCAATTGCAGCGTCTGGATTTTTCCCGCGCGCTGGCCGAAATCATGGGCAACCCGAACATCGTCAAAACCGGCGTGGCGCTGGCCGGAGACATCGGCCAACTCAAGCGCCTGTTCCCGCTGGAACCGGCTTCCGTCGTGGACCTGGGCCATGTCGCCAGACGCCACGGCAACCGTCAGACCGGCCTGCGCAACCTGACCGCGCTGTTCCTGGGCACGCGCATCCCGAAAGGGGCGCGCACCACCAACTGGTCCGTGCCGCGTTTAACGCCCGCGCAGATCGGCTACGCCGCCACCGACGCCTGGGCCGGCCGGGAACTCTATTTGTGCTTTGAAACGCTGGGGCTGCTGGCGCGGCAAACGTAGGTAGGGTTGACTGAAACAAGCCCGCCCCTCTAGCGCCAGCGCTACAGTCTCGTAGGATGGGTTGAGCGATAGCGAAACCCATCCTACCGAGAGGTGGCCAGCGCGCCGTTCCCCGCCGCCTGGGTGAAGTCTTCCAGCAACTTGGCGACGAAGGCTGCGTCGAGGTCGGCGGTGATGAACACGAAGCGGCTGCGCTGGTCCGCGTCCGGCCAGGCCGGCAGTTCGGCGGGCGGGTAGAAGAGGTGCTGCACGCCGTGCAACACCACCGGATTGGGTTTGCTTTTCACGTTGACGATGGCCTTCATGCGTAGCAAGTTGGGCGCCTTGAACGCTTGCAGCATGTCCAGCGCGGACTGCACGCCGACCCAGTCGAGCGGCTCGTCGAAGGTGAGACTGAAGGCGCGGATGCGCTCGTCGTGCGGCGCCGCTTCGGCGGGCCGCGTCTTGCCGCCCAGAAGTGAACGCGCCGCCGGCTTGTAACGCTGGTGCGCCAGCCATTGCGCGACGTCGGGCAGCTTGCCGGAGGTGCTGAACAAACCGAGGCCGGTGATCAGCGCGGGATCGACAACGCCGTTCACCACATCGAGGATGGGCGCGGCGGGATTCAGCTCATGCAGCCGCGCGCGCAGGGCGGTCACCGCGCCTTCATCGGCCTGATCGCTCTTGGTCAGCAGCAGGCGATCCGCCACGGCGACCTGACGCACCGCTTCGTAATGGTCATCCAGTTGCCCGGCGCCGAGCACCGCGTCCACCGTGGTGACGACGCCATCCAGCTTGTGCCGGGCGGCGATCCAGCGCTCGGAGAGCAAAGTATCGAGGATGGGCGCCGGGTCGGCGATGCCGGTGGTCTCGATGATGATGCGTTCATATGGCGGCAACTTGCCGTCGCGCCGACCCATGTAGAGATTTTTCAGGGTCGGCGCCAGCGCGCCCTGTACCTGGCAGCAGACACAGCCGCCCGAGAGCAGCGCCAGCGGGCCGCGCGTTTCTTCCAGCAATTGATGATCCAGGCCGATCTCGCCGAACTCGTTCATCACCACGGCGGTGAGCGGCAGATGCCGCAGCAGATGATTCAGCAGCGTGGTCTTGCCGCTGCCGAGAAAGCCGGTGAGCAGGGTGACGGGGAGGAGTTCTTGATCGGTCATGAGTTCAACGGTATGAGATCAATGCGCTGCGCGGCACAATAAAAAACCGCCCTAAGGCGGTTTTTTATGCCTTGAAAGGCTGACTTAGAGGGAGAGAACCCACTCGGCCAGTTTCTTGGCGTTGTCGTCGGACACTTGCGGGTGCGGCGGCATGGGGATCGGACCCCAAACGCCCTTGCCACCCTTCTTGATCACACCGATGAGGTGCTCTTCAGCCTTGGCGTCGCCCTTGTACTTCTTGGCGACATCCTTGAGGGCGGGGCCAACTACTTTCTTGTCGAGCTGGTGGCAGCTCATGCAAGCGCTTTTCTGAGCCAGGGCCTGGTCAGCGGAAGCGATACCAGCGGTCAAAGCCAGAGCAGCGGCAGCAGCGATAACGATAGCTTTCATATGTAATCTCCTTTTTTGCAAAAAAGGCTACTTCTCGTAGCGGCTCGCATCTTACGCATCTGCCTGGGCGCTGAGAATGGTCAATAGATCAGGCAATTGAACTATTTTCGGCAGACATTCGTCGCCGCCACGGATATAGACATATACACGGTCAGGCCTGGGCCTGGGCAAGCCAGACAGGATGGGTTGAATGGTAGCGGGGGATGGGTTTCGCCGCGCTCAACCCATCCAGCGCAGATCAATCAAACCACCGGCCCCAGGGCCGCTCGCGCAGGTAGGGCGCCAGTTCTTCGGCCGTGAGCGGTTGGCCGAACAGGAAGCCCTGCACGGCGTCGCAGCCGTTTTCCCGCAGGAAGGCGAGTTGGCCGGGGCTATCCACGCCTTCGGCCACGGTGCGGATGCCGAGGCGCCTGGCGAAGGCGATGAGAGCGGCGACCAGTTCCCGGCTTTGCGGATTGGTTTCGATTTCTTCGACGAAGAACAGATCGATCTTGATCGCCTTCAGCGGCAGTTGCTGCAACAGGCTGAAAGAGCAGAAGCCGGCGCCGAAATCGTCCAGCGCGAATTGCAGGCCGGCTTCGGCCAGCGCGTGCAGGTTGGCGAGTCCGGCCCCGTTGCCGGTGACCACACTCTCGGGAAACTCGAATGTGACGGCATTCGCCGGCAGGTCATTCACTCGCAGCAGTTCCAGTACGCCAGGCACGTCCGACATGCCGGCCAGTTGCTGGGCGGACAGGTCCAGGGTGAGGCCGGGACGGGATTCCGGCGGCAACTCGGGAAATGTGGTGTTGAGCGCGGCGATGGCCTGCGCCGCCGCATGCAGGGTGACCCTGCCCAACTCCTGCGTGATGCCGAGTTTTTCGGCATGCGCCAGGAAGTAACGCGCATCCATGATCTCGCCATTGGCCTGGCGGAAACGCAGCAAGGCTTCCAGCCGCTCCACCTTGCCGCCGCGCAGGTTGATTTCCGGCAGGTAGCGCAGCTCGAAACGATCTTCGGCCAGGCCACGCCGCAGCGTGTCATTCAGGGAAAGACGTGCCTCGACCTCGCGCTGGTCTTCGCTGCGGTAAAAACGGAAGTCGCCGCGCCCGTCATGTTTCGCGGCATAAAGCGCGGCATCCGCCGAAGCCAGCAGGGTGTCCGGGTCGGTGCCATCGTCGGGATAGATCGCCACGCCGATGCTGGCACCGATGGAAATCTGCTGCCCCTCGATCAGGTAGGGCTGTGATATCGCCTCGATCAGCTTGCGGCTGACCGAGGCTGCGGTGTCCTTGGCGTCCTGGGCTTCCAGGGTGGCGACGAACTCATCGCCGCCGCGTCGGCTGATCGTGTCGGTATCGCGCATGCAGGCCGCCATGCGGCGCGCGGCTTCGGTCAGTACCCGATCGCCGAAGGCATGGCCATAGCGATCGTTGACCGGTTTGAAGCGGTCCAGGTCCACATAGAGCACCGCCATCTTGCCGTTGTGCCGGTGCACACGGGCCAGGGCGCGCTGCATGTGGTCGTTGAACAGGATGCGGTTGGGCAGGCCGGTCAACACGTCGTAATGTGCCAGGCGGCGGATGCGCTCTTCCTCGCGTTTGCGCTCGGTGATGTCGGAAAACAGGCCGATGTAGCGGGTCGCGTGCCGGCTGGGTTCATCCACGGCGACAATGGACAGCCACTCTGGATAAATCTCGCCGTTCTTGCGCCGGTTGATGATCTCTCCTGACCAGCGCCCCAGGCCGCGCAGGCTTTCCCACATGTGGCGATAGAACTCGGCATCGTGGCGGCCGGAGGAAAGCAAGGCAGGGGTGTTGCCCATGGCCTCGTCCTCGCGATAACCGGAAATCTCGCAGAAGGCCGGGTTGACCGCGAGGATGACACCCTTGGTGTCGGTCACGACCACACCCTCGCCAGCCGCTTCAAATACCAGGCGCGCCATGCGCAACTCACGCAGGCGATGCAAGTCGCGCAGGCACTTGCCGACGGCGTCATTCAGCAAACGCGCGTCCACGGGCTTGGAAACATAGCGATCGATACCGATGTCGAGCGCCTGGCGCAGGTGCTCCACTTCGGATGAAGAAGAGACCACGATGATCTGCGCTTCCGGTTCTTCCATCTTGATAACCTGGCTCATGTCCAGGCCATTCATCACCGGCATCATGATGTCGGTGATGACAAGATCGGGCTGCCATTCACGCCACAGAGCCAGGCCTTCGGCCCCGTCGGCGGCGACCCGGACCTCATCGACGATATGCGACAGCATGCGTTGCATCTGCACACGGGTTATCGCGTCGTCCTCCACCGCGAGCACGCGCGCCGAAATCAACTTGGGCCTGGACTTGGGCTTATCTTGACTCACTTCTCTCGTCGCTTCTGGATGTCTCGGGTCGGGTAGTCGAGCTTCAGACATGGTCTGAATCCGCCAACACACTGTCACACTGTACCCTGCCTCGCAACGGATACTTGTGCCTTGTGGCGGCGGCGTGGCAGCCAAACTTGTAGCGCTGGCGTCTGGCCGGGTCTCGCGGTTGCCAGATGCCTCCCAAGCTGTGACCTTTTGTCACATAGGCTTGCCCCTAACAAGCTTTCCCAGTACACCCTCTCCAGAGATTCATTACGCAAGAGGCCACGGCACCGTGAACAGCCAACCGCTCCAGGCCATACTCAGCCCCAACCCCGCCACGGTGGCGGGGGAGACGCCTGTCGCGGAAGCGCTGGCCAGCATGGAGCGGCGCAACATCAGTTGCCTGCTGGTGGTGGATGCCGAGCAGCGGCCCACGGGTATTTTCACCGAGCGGGACGCGGTACGTCTGATGGCCACCGGCCAGTGCCTCGACGCGGTCACGATGGCCGATGTCATGCGGGAACCGGTGTTCACCGTCGCGGCCGACCTGGACACCCGCGATGCCTACCGGCAGATGTCGGCGCGCGGCTATCGCCATCTGGTGGTGGTGGATGGCGAAGGCCACCTGGCCGGTATCGTCGGCGAGGGTGATTTCATGCACCACTTGGGCATGGAATATCTGGTGGAACTGAAGACCGTGGCCAGCGCCATGACGGCCGACCCGATCACCCTGGACGAACGCGCCAGTCTGCATGAGGCGGTAGCCGTGATGGCCGAGCGGCGCATCAGTTGCATTCTGGTCACCCGCGACGCGGCGCCGGTGGGGGTGATTACAGAACGCGATCTGGTGCGCCTGGCCCGGCAAAGTCTGGACGTGGCCGCCACTCCCCTGGCGCGGGTCATGAGCGGCCCGGTACACGACATCGACGCCGCCAGCCCCTTGCGGGAGGCCGCCCACCGGATGCAAGCCGCCGGCATCCGCCGTCTGGCGGTCGTCGCGGGTGGCCGCCTGGTCGGCCTGATCACGCGCCACGACATCGTCAAATCCCTGCACGGGCGCTACATCGAATACCTGCATGAAACCCTGCGGCGCCAGAGCGAGGAGATGGAACGAGCGAAAAATCAGGCGTACGCGGCGCAGCAACGCTTGCGTGGCTACAGCCTGATGGAACAGATCAGCGACGCCATTTTCGTGATCGACGCCGGCAACGCCGCCATTGTCGAGGTCAACAATCAGGCTTGCCACAGCCTCGGCTACACCCGTGAGGAATTGCTCACCCTGGACGTGTACCACCTCTCCATCGCGCTTCCCGACGCCGCCGCCTGGCAGGCTTTGCGCACCGCATTGCACGCGCGCGGCCAGATATTCCTGGAAACCAGCTTGCGCCGCCGCGACGGCGGCATCATGCCAGCGCAGATCAATGCCCGCTTGATCGAGACCGACGGCGAAGCGTTCGTGGTCGTGGCGGCGCGCGATCTGAGCCGCATCCGCGAGCAGGATGCGCAACTGCAATTGCAGCTCCACGCCCTCAACGCCGCCGGCAACGCCATCATCATCACCGACACGACGCCGCGCATCCTCTGGGCGAACGCCGCTTTCACCACGCTCACCGGCTATTCCCTGGCCGAGGCCATCGGCCGCAAGCCCGCCGAACTGGTCAAGTCGGGCGAGCAGGGTCAGCCCTACTACCAGCGGATGTGGGACAGCATCCTGGCCGGCCAGGTCTGGCGCGGTGAACTGGTCAACAAACACAAGGACGGCAGCCTCTACCACGAGGATCTGACCATCACCCCGGTTGCCATCGATGGCAAGACTGTCAGCCACTTCGTCGCCATCAAACAGGACATCAGCGCGCGCAAAGCCGCCGAGGCGGCCTTGCGGGAAAGCGAGGAGCGCTTCCGCCTGCTCTATGAGCGCGCCCCGGTGGCCTATCAGTCACTGGATAGGCATGGGCGCATCCTGGAAGTCAATGAGGCCTGGCTGGCGCAACTTGGCTACCCGCCAGAAGCGGTGATCGGCCACCTCTTCAGCGAATTTCTGGCACCGGGGCAGGGGAATCTGTTGCAAGACCGTTTCTGCCAGTTTCTCGCCACGGGCGAGGTACACGGCGCCGATTTCGACATCGTGAGCAAGGATGGCGATATCCTGGTCTTCGAGGTGGAGGGCCGTATCGGCCGTGATGCCGAAGGCCGGTTCAAACAGACCCATTGCGTATTGCACAACATCACCGAACGCAAGGCACTGGAGCGCCGGCTCGCACACCTCGCCGCCACCGACGCCCTCACCGGCCTGGCCAATCGCCGCCACTTCCTCGACCAGATGGCCCTGGCCCTGGCCCGCCAGAAACGGTACGACACCCCCACCGCCCTGCTCATGCTCGACCTGGACTGGTTCAAGACGGTGAACGATCGATACGGCCACGCCGCCGGCGACGAGGTGCTCAGGCATGCCTCCACCGTCATGGCTTCCAGCCTGCGCCGCATCGACCTGATCGGCCGCTTGGGTGGCGAAGAATTCGCCATTCTTCTGCCCGACACCGAGGCCGACGGCGCGCATGAATTCGCGGAACGTTTGCGCCAGTTGGTCGCCTCGCAACCAGCCCGCACCGGGCCCAGCGACATCCCCATCACGCTCAGCATCGGCGTCACCCTGTTCGTTGCGCATGACGACGATATCGACACCATCCTGGCGCGCGCCGACCGGGCCCTCTATCGCGCCAAGGAAAACGGACGCAACCGGGTAGAGCTGGAAACGCTGCCCTGAGCGCGGGCAAGCGGGCGCCACGCGCAGTCGGGATTCACGCCGTGTCGGACTGCGCAGAGCATGAGCGGCGCATGTAGCCGCCAACCACGTTGTTATTCCAGCCCCTGGCTGGCCAGGTATTCCTCGTAGCCGCCGTCATAGACCACATGACTGCCGTCTAGCTTGAGTTCGATGATCTTGTTGGCGAGCGACGACACGAATTCGCGATCGTGCGAGACGAATACCAAGGTGCCGGGGAATTTCTCCAGACCGGTGTTGAGGGCTTCGATGGATTCCATGTCCAGGTGGTTTGTCGGTTCGTCCATCAGCAGCACGTTGCGGCGCAGCAGCATCAGCTTGCCGAACAGCATGCGGCCCTGTTCGCCGCCGGAAATCACCCGCACCGCCTTCTTCACATCGTCGCCGGAAAATAACAGGCGGCCGAGGGTGCCGCGGATCAGGGTTTCCACGTCGTTGCCGTCGTAACCGCCGGCGCGTACCCATTCGGTGATCCATTCGGTGAGCGGCTGGTCGGAATCGAAATCGGCGGAATGGTCCTGCGCGAAGTAGCCCAGCTTGGCCTTCTCCGTCCATTTCAGGGTGCCCTTTTGCGCGCTCAGTTCTCCCACCAGCAGTTTCAGCAGCGTGGTCTTGCCGACCCCGTTTTCGCCGATGATGGCGATCCGATCGCCGGCGGCGATGTTGAAACTGAGGTTGCGCAGCAGCGGCTGCGACGCTTCATAGCTGAAGTTCAGGCCCTCCACCTCGCAGGCCAGGCGGTGCAGTTTGTCCTTCTCGTCGTAATCGAAACGAATCCAGGGGTACTGGCGGCTGGAAGGCTTCATGTCTTCCGGCTTGATCTTGTCGATCAGCTTCAAGCGGCTGGTGGCCTGCTTGGCCTTGGAGGCGTTGGCGGAAAAGCGGCGCACGAAGTTCTGCAGGTCGGCGATCTTGTCCTTGGCTCGCGCGTTGGCCGCGCTCTGGCGTTCGCGCGCCTGGGTGGCGGCTTCCATGAAGTCGTCGTAATTGCCGGGATAGACCTTGAGAGTCTGGTAATCCAGGTCGGCCATGTGGGTGCAGACCTGGTTCAGGAAGTGGCGGTCGTGGGAAATGATGATCATGGTGGAGTTGCGATTGTTGATCACGTTCTCCAGCCAGCGAATGGTGTTGATGTCCAGGTTGTTGGTCGGCTCGTCGAGCAGCAGGATGTCCGGATCGCCGAACAGCACCTGCGCCAGCAGCACGCGCAGCTTCCAGCCCGGCGCCACTTCGCGCATCGGTCCCTGGTGCTTGTCGGAAGGAATGTCCAGACCCAGCAGCAATTCGCCGGCGCGCGCCTCGGCGTCATAGCCGCCCATCTCGCCGAACTGCGTCTCCAGCTCGGCGGCGTGCATGTAGTCCGCCTCGCTCGCCTCCGGGTTCATGTAGATGGCGTCTTTCTCCCGCATCACCCGCCACATGTCGGCGTGCCCCATCAACACCACGTCGAGCACGCGGATGTCCTCGAAGGCGAATTGATCCTGGCGCAGGAAGGCCATGCGCTCGTGCGGATCGATCGAGACATTGCCGGCGCTCGGCTCCAGCACCCCGGCGAGGATCTTCATCAGGGTGGACTTGCCGCAGCCGTTGGCGCCGATCAGACCATAGCGGTTGCCCTCGCCGAATTTGACGTTGACGTTCTCGAACAACGGCTTGGCGCCGAACTGGATGGTGAGGTTGGAAGCGGTAAGCATGAATGGACACCTGAAAAATCAACCGGCGATTTTACATGCGCGGGGCTGAAATCCTGGGTTGATCCGGCCCGCGCCTGTAACAAAGGGGCGAATGCGCGTGGCAGCCCCACAGGACTTGAACCGCTACTCAAGCGCGGCGCGGCTACCGGCTCGCGGTGCCGGACGGACTTCCCGCGCGAGTGACCACGGCGAGGGTACAGCCTGGTGGCAAAGCGCAACCACAGGAAAATCCGCCACGTCTTGGAGTCCTGACGAAAGCCCGACAAGCCTGTCGAGCCACTGCCGCGCCGGCCCGCGTCGAATCGGGAAGAAACACCGAAATCACCGTATGCAAGCGGGATAACAGCAAATTCGCGGATGGGTTTTCCTTGGCATGCTTTCTGCTCATAAGTAGCCAGTTACCGCTGACATGGGAGCAACACATGAACCACCCCGCAAACCAGGCCACCAACGAGGCTGTATTCGTTTCTCTTATTTCCGGCGCCGAAGGCCGGGATAGCGTCGCTATCGAACTTGCCGGTGGCGAGGTGGTGATGATGACGCCGGCTCAGGCGCGTAGTCTGGCGACCAGTCTGATCACCGCCGTGAATCGCGCGGAAGTGAAGGCCAGTCTGCGGGTGAGCACCAATCTGTGGCGCCGTATGGATGAGCCTGAAACCCGTCTTTCCTCAGTGGCGAGCTGAGACTTTCCCCATAAAGCACTACATCAACGCGGCGTCCGAATCGATGAGCTGTTCTATCCGCCCCCCCGCCGCGTCGCCCAGATGGGCATGCAGATCGAGCATTTCGCGCGCGAGATCGCGCCAGTGTTCCCGGCCCTTCCCCGCGATGCGTTCGATTCCCGCCAGCGAGCCGTTATCCACCCAGTTGCGATACCCCGCGGCCAATTCCGGGAACAGCTTGCGGCGCATACCGACGAAGTTGGCAAAATAGAAGTGGATGGCGGCCGGGTTCTCCCGCTCAAGCAATCCGGGCAGGGTGGATACACAGTCGGCATAGAGATCGCGCACGGCACGCGCCATGATTTCGCCACGTGAGCGCATCAGGTCACCGAGCAGGTTTTCCCAGGCGGCGCCCAATTCCACGCCCACGCCAGCTTCACCCAATTCGTGCAGGATGACCGATTCGGTTTCTGTGTCGGTCATGGCCCGCAAGGCGACCTCCGTATCCCTTTCGAAGTCGTAATAGGCCACCGCGCGTCCCATTGCTTCGTTGCGCCGGTTCCAGCGCCATTCCTCGTAACGCTCCCAGAGCCAGCGCCGCAACGATTCGGTTCGCACGAAGAGGGTGCCGTCGAGCATCATTCCGGGCGGTGCGTCCAGGTCGCGCGCGTATTCGCAGTCGGAAACGAAAATCTGGTGGCCGTGGCGCGTTTCTTCGCGCCGCAGGCGGCCAAGGAAGAAATGCGGCTTACAAAAACGCCCGTACCCGCCCGAGTAAACCAGCCCCAGTGGAGCCAGCAAGCGGTTGACCGCGCCGACCGCGAATGGATCCGCCCTACCGCCTGGCAGTGGCAAAGGTTCGAACGGGGCCGATTCGATTTCTTCCCAGAGATGTTCGCGGGCGTTCATCCAGTCGCCCACTTCCGACTTGGGCATGTCCTGGCTGAGCGGGATGTCGTGTTCCCAGCGATACAGCTCACGCATTTTCAGAAGAAAGGTGCAGAGGGTGAGATCACCGGCATGCTGGGCATCCGAGATGTCGCAATTCTTCTGCACGGCATTGATGAGAATGCCGATATCCAGAGGGCGGGGCGCGGGGGTATTGGTCATGGCCAAGCTCCGAAAAGCGGTTCGACTTTAGTTGAGCGATTTAGTCGGATTATGCCCCGCGCGCTTGCGCCCGCCCAGATCAGGAAATGGGTGGCGTCGGGCTTTCAATCATGGCGCGGAAACTTTCGACCTGCCTGCCTGGGCCGATGACGACGAGAACGTCGTTGAAATCCAGATTGTGGTCGATGCCGCGGGTGCTGAAGATCAGCTCCTTGCCCCGTTCCAGATCCACCACACCGAGCAGAATCACGTTCTGCCGCATGTGGCGGCGCAGTTCCGAGAGGCGCACGCCATGCAGCCAGGAGCCGGAGGGAATGGTGATTTCGGCGATGTTGAGGTCTTGCAGGCCGAACACCGTCTGCTCCATGAGTTCCACGACCTCCGGGCGCTCGATCAACTCGTGCACGCGGGCGCCGCTGATTTCGTAAGGGTCCACCACCTTGTCGGCGCCGGCGGCGAGCAGCTTGGCGGCCGCTTCCGGCGCCTGGCAGACGGCGACGATGCGCAGCGCGGGGTCGAGGGCGCGCGCGGAAATCGCCAGGAAGACGTTTTCCGAATCCTCGCCAAGCAGGCAGAACACACCCTCGATATGGCTGCCGATACCCGCCGCGCGCAGGGCGTCGTCATCGGTGTAGTCGATGCGCTCGGCCGACAGGCCTTCCTGGCGCGCCTCCTCGACGCGAGCGGCATCGCGGTCGACCATGACGAAAGGCAGCCGCGCCATCGACAGACGCCAGGCCACTTCGATGGCGAGCGGATTGCAGCCGAACAGAGCGTATCGGGGCGTGGGGACGGTCATATTTTCGCCTTGCGTGGCCAGCGGCTGGCCAACTCGTGGAAACGCGACAGGCTGGCCTGGTAGCCGATGAGCATGAGGATGTCGCCCGCGTGCAGTTGCAGCGTCGGGCCCGGATTGAAATAGAAATGGCGCCCCTCCAGGTCGTAGCGGCTGTGGCCATTTTCGCCGGGTGAGGCGTGTGGTCGGATCACGCCGAACAACAGCAGGCGTTGCGTGGTGAAGTCGATCTCGCCGATGCGCTGTTTCTCCAGCCAGTCGCCCGCGCGCACCGGCAAGGGTTCCAGATGGACCCCGGCGGCGCGCGTGACCACGTCGTAAAGAGCGTCGAACGCCACCGGCTGGCCGATGAATTCCGCCGCCATGCGCGCCACCACCTCATACGGCCGCACCACATGGGTGGCCCCCGCCTGGGTCAGTTTGCGCGCCGTTTCCGCCTTGTTGGCGCGCGAGATGATGAGGATGCGCGGCGACAACTGGCGGGCGGTGAGGGTGATGTAGACATTGCTCACGTCATCATGGGTCAGGCAGAGGATGCGCGAGGCCTGGCGGCCCAGGCCCAGGTTGCCGAGCAGCGCGGTATCGGTGGCGTCGCCGGCGATGGCCGGAAAACCGCGCCGGCGCGCCAGTTCGACGCTCTCGATATCGCGGTCGATGATGACGAAAGGCTCTCGCGCGGCGGCGAGGCGCTCCGCCACCACCTGGCCGATGCGTCCGAATCCACACACGATGGTGATGTCGGACTCGCGTTCCACCTCGGCATAGACCCGGTTGTCGCGCAGTTCGCGCATCTTTTCGTGGAAGGCCATGACGATGATGGAGGTGGCGAAAGAAATCACGCCGATGCCGGCAAATACCAGCACCATCGCCACCACGCGGCCTTCCGTGGTGATCGGCACGATGTCGCCGTAGCCGACCGTGGTGACCGTGATGACCGACCAGTAGAGCGCGTCCATCAGGGTCTTCACCTGGCTGCCCGGGGCCTCCGCCTCGAACAGATAGATGGCCACCGTGGCGATCAGCACCACCGAGCCGACGAACAGGGACAGGGTGTAAAGCTCGAAGCGCTTTTCCACCAGCACCTCGCCGAAGGCGCCCAGGCTGCGGGTATAGCGAAACAGCTTGAGCAGGCGGAACAGCAGGAACAGGCGCAGGAAACGCAGTGGCCGGTAACTGGGCAGAATCGCCAGCAGGTCGACGAGGGCGATGGGCGAACTCACGTAGGCCAGTTTCTGCCGCAGCACGGCCCATAGCGCCGGCCCGACGGAGAACGGCAGGCCCATCAGCTCCGCGCGTTCCCAGTGTTCGATGAGTATCGTGTGGCTGTCGTCATGGAGCCACAGGCGCAACAGGTATTCCGTGACGAACACGCCCACCACCAGGGACTCGAACACGTCGGACCAGGGGCCAAGCGGATGCCGCACCTCGTAGATCAGCACCATCACGCTAGCCAGCACCAGCACGATCATGAAGATGTCGAACAGCGCGCGGCGTTGTGAGCGGGGATCGGTCAACAGCTTGTGGAAGAAGCCCTTCAGGCGGCCATAGCGCTCCGATGCTTGCAGCCGGTAAGCCAGACGGACCAACAACTGGGCAAGAGACATGGCACCGGGAAAGGCTTTGAGAGAGAGGGGGAATTATCGCGGAAATCGGGCCGCCGGAATGCCCTCCATAAGCCCCCCCCATCGCCCCATAAACAAAGCTTCGCAGACATGGGGCGGTCGCCTCGGTAAACTCGCGCGCCAATTGCTTAGCACCGCTTTCCTCAAATTCTCAAGGAGTTGTCTCATGGCTACCCGTGAAAAACTGGCCCCCCGCGTTGCCGCCGCCGCCAAGGCCGCCGACTTGTTCGACCTCGCCCGCGAATGCTTCGAGGCTCCGGCCGACATGGCCTACGCTAAGGAAATTCTCGGCAGTGCCGCTTTCACGGGTGACGCCGCAGCCAAGGCCGCGCTCGACAAGGTAGCCGGCGATGCCATGTTCACCAAGGATTTCGTCACCCTGGCTATCGGTTATCAAGCCATCGGTGATGCCGGCAAAGCCAAGGAAATGCTCGGCCAGGGCGCCGACTTCGCCATGGACGGCAGCGAGAAAGTGGCCGTGGGCATGGGCCAGTGGCTGGCCCTGAATGACGCCGCCGCCGCCGGCAAGGCATTGGCCGGCGCCCTCAAGGAAGTTTCCGTCACCGAAGAGCTCTACGGCCTCGCCGCCGTGGTGGCCGAAATCAACGACGCCGCCCTGTTCGGCCAGATCACCGACAAGATCAAGACCAAGTGCGGCCGCGCCGGCGACTTCGCGCGTCTGGCCAGGATGCTGGCCCAGGGCGACAAGGCCCGCGCGGTGGAAACCCTCAACGAAGGCGCCGCCAAATACGGCAGCCCGGCCGACCTGATCGTCCTCTCCGGCGCCATGGGCGAGATCGACCCGGCCGCCGCCGAGGCGCTCTACGCCAAGGCGCTCGACTCCGCCAAGGACTTCACCGCCCTGATGCAGGTGCTGGCCGCCGCCGCCGGCAACGAATCCTTCACCCAGGCCGTGCTGACCAAGGGCAGCGCCATCGCCCAGAGCACCGGCGAGTTCCTGCAACTGGTCGAAGCCAACGCCGCCAGCGGCAATGCCGCCAGCGGCAATGCCGCCGGCGTGACCGAGATGCTGACCCGCGCCGAAGACGCCGTGAACAACATCGACGACATGCGCAAGATCGTCGAGGCGGTGGACAAGCACGCCGCCAGCGACGTCGAGCGCGCGAGCCGCCTCAAGGAGCGGCTGGCCAAGCGCGAAGCCAACCAGGCCAAGTACGTCGCCATCCAGAATGAGGAAGAGAAAGCCAAGACGGTCAAGCAGTTCATCGGCCTGGCCGACCGCATCATGGCGGAACTGGACGACGCTTCTTACGCTTCCAAACTGCTGGGCTCCGCCGAAGACCAGATGCGCGGCGAGGGCGCCTTCCACTTCGCCCGCTTCAAGCCCCTGATCCTGGCCGTCGACCGCCTTGGCGACAAGCACTGGCTGGGCAAGCTGCTCGACGAAAGCGTGGCTTCCGCCGCCGACTTCGTCTGGTTCCGGGAAATCATCATGACCTGCGCCACCGAACTCAAGGACGCCGAGTACGGCAAGTCCCGCGCCATCGTGTTCGTGGATGAGCGCGAGCTCGGCGAGAACCCCTACGACTACACCAAGATGGCGGAAACCGTGCAGACCGCTCTTGGTGATTCCACCATGGCCGCCAAACTGCTCGGCGACGCCGCCAGCCGCGCCAAGGGCCATTACGCCCTGGCCCACATCGCCAAGCTGTACCGCGACATCGGCGATAACACCGCCGCCGACGCCTTGTTCGCCAAGGCCGCCGCCGCCTGCGCCACGGGCGACGCCTGTGTGCAACTGGCTACCCGTTTGAAGTCCTACGAACTGCCCGCCTCCGAAATCGCCCCGCTGATGACCACCTGCGGCGGCAAACTGTCTTCGGCCTCCGACAAGCTGCGCTGGGCGGAAGGTGTGTCCGATCTGTTGCTCGACAGTGCCTGGGCGGAACAGGCCTTCAACGCCATCGCCGGCAGCTTCGCCAGCGGCGCCGACAAGAAGCGCCTGGAACTCAGCCGCCAGATGCGCATGGGCTACCGCTTCTTCGGCCCCGGCGTGCAGGCCCACTGAGCGGGGTTCGGCGCTCGGAAAAACGGCTGACTTCGGTCAGCCGTTTTTTTGTCCCGTAGCACCGGCTTCCAGCCGGCTTCGTCCTTCTGATCAGGCCCACGAAGCCGGCTGGAAGCCAACGCTACACGGGCGCCTTCGGCGCGATCTCACCATGTACTCCAGGCGAACTTCATGAGCCCCTCTCAAATGTCCCCCCTTCCCGCCCCGCTCACCTCGCTCCCCGCCCTGGAACAGGCTTTCGCCGAGGGGCTGGCCGGGATGCTGGAGCGACATCCCGGCCTTGGCGTCTACATTCTGGTGCTGGCCAATGCCGCCTTCGACGCCGCGCTCTGGGCGCGCCTGGCGACCCCGCTGGCGGAGCGGCATGCGCAACTGGCCGAGCGGATTACCACCACCCTGCGCCGGGGCGGGAGCATCGACGAGCCGGATGACGATGCGCTGGTATTTCTGAAATTGCTGGCAATCGGTTTCACGCAACTACAGGCCACTCAAAGTCGCCGTGCCGGTCCCTGGGTTTTGTCGTTCAACCCGATCCGCGCCCTGCGCCCGCCGCGCATGAGCGGGGCAAAGATAGATCAACTGCTGCGTCCCTTCGACCCGGCCGGCTTCCATTTCAATAAACCGTTCCTGGCGCGCGAGGTGTTGTGGGAGGGTGTACTGGCGGGCAAGACGACACGCCTGCTCTACAACAAATTCCCCTTCGCCCGCCTGCATGGCCTGCTAGTACCGGAGCCGACACGCGAGCTGCCGCAATACCTGACCCCGGAACTACATGGTTGGGCCTGGGAAGTCTGTGCTCAAGCCGGCGCCGCCATGCCGGGCTTCTGCCTGGCCTACAACAGCTACGGCGCCCTCGCTTCGGTGAACCATCTGCACTTCCAGAGTTTCGTGCAAGCAAGTCCGTTGCCGGTGCAGGATGCGGCATTTGCCCATAACGGCGGTGAGCGTGCCTACCCACTGGCCTGCCGGCGCTTCGCCGACGCGGAAGCGGCGTGGTTGCATCTCGATGAATTGCACAGCCAGGGCACGCCCTACAACCTGGTCTACGCCGCCGATTGCCTGCATGTCCTGGCGCGCGCGCCGCAAGGTAGTCGCGCGCGGGCAGCCTGGAACGCCGGCTTCGGCTGGAGCGATCTGGCCGGCGCGATCACGCTGTTCAGCCGGGATGAGTTCGAACGCCTGAGCGAAGCGGAAATCGCCGCCGAACTGGCCAAGCAGGCACCCTGAAGCAGTCAGATAGGATGTAATGAGCGCGGCGAACCGCATCAACCACGGTTGCACTATTTGATGCGGTTCGCCGCGCTCTGATGAAGCCCTACCCTTCGCTAACCACATCCTACTGCCCTATATCTAGTGGCTGGGTGTGACAACCGGATAAGCACGTTGCCCTTGCCCTCGGCCCTTGCCCCTTGTACCTTGCTTGTTCAATGTCACCGCGCCTGAAAAACTTCCTGCATCACCTCTACCACTACGGCGTATACGTCCTTGGTGGGGCCGTCATCATCGTCTGTGTGGCGGCGCTGGGGTTCAAGTTCTGGGTGATGCCCAATATCGATCTTCTGAAACCCGAGGTGGAAGCCGCCGCCACGCGCGCGTTGGGCAAGCCTGTGACCCTGGGCGGCCTGGAGGCGGGTTGGGCGGGAATCAATCCGCGCCTTACCTTGCGCAATTTGCGCGTGGCGGCCGACAGCGGCGCGCCGCTCAATCTGCCCAGCGTGGAGGCACAAATCTCCTGGCTGTCTCTGGCCCTGCTGGAACCGCGTCTGTCCAGCCTGACCCTTGAGCAACCGCGGTTGGCGATCCGGCGCGACAAGGCTGGGGTGATCTATGTCGCCGGCATCGCGGTGAACGTGCCCGCGGCGCCCAGCCCCTTCCCGGACTGGCTGATCAAACAACCGCGCATCATCGTGCGCGATGCTTCGGTGACCTGGCTGGACGAAAAGCTGGCCGCGCCGGAAATGCGCTTCGACAAGGTTCGTCTCTATATCCGCAACCGCTTCGGCCATCACCGCTTCGGCGGCATCGCTTTGCCATCCGCCGCCGCCGGCCGCCTGGATCTGCGCGGTGATCTCAAAGGCCACTCGGTACAGCAACCTGATACCTGGTCCGGGCAGATCTACGCGCGCGTCGACGATGCCCGTTTCGACACCTGGGGCCAGTGGGTACCCTGGGCGCAGGAGGCGGTGCGTCACGGAACCGGTTCCCTGCGCTTCTGGCTGGATCTGGACAAGGGCCAGGCACGCAGCCTGACCGGCGACACCCGACTCCAGGGTGTGGCAATCAACGTCTCCAGTTCGGAAGAGGTTCTGCCGGACCTGGCATTCCAGTCGCTTGCCGGACGGGTCGGCTGGGCGCGTGTGTTCGACAGCCGGGGTCTTGTCACCTCACAGGCTTTTTTTGTCGAGCACCTGCGCTTCGCCGTAGCCGGCGAAACACCCTCCGAGCCGGCATCGGTGCATGTCGACCTGATTCCAAATGGCCGCGGCGGCTTCAGGACGGTGGCGGCCAGTGCCAACAATCTGCGCCTGGAAGCGCTGACCGCCCTGACTGGCGCGCTGCCACTGCCGCGTCGCGGCCATGACCTGATCGCCGCGCTCAATCCGCGCGGCCTGGTGGAAACGGCCTCGGGCCATTGGGGCGGTGCGCAGGACTATGGCTTCAAGCTGCATGTGCGTGACGCCGGCATGAATGCCTATGGCAACCTGCCCGGCTTCTCCGGTCTGTCGGCCAAAATCGACGCCGATCAAGCCTCCGGTGTGGCTGACATGCACGGGCGCGACCTGGTATTGAACCTGGACCACGTATTCCGGCATCCGCTCGAATTCAAACAACTCGACACTCGCACCACCTGGAAAATTGCCGACAAGGTCACCCGCCTGGTGATCGAGGAAGCCAG
Organism: uncultured Thiobacillus sp.; assembly: GCA_964542455.1. GTDB lineage: Bacteria > Pseudomonadota > Gammaproteobacteria > Burkholderiales > Thiobacillaceae > PFJX01. Next base: position 20,217 of record CAZIUC010000039.1, read on the forward strand.
CTTCAGCAGCGACGACCTGACCGGCAGCGCCGAGGGCCGCATCGATCTGCCGGTTGGGGCCAAACCTCGCCTGGATCTGCGCGCGCATCTCAGCCACGGCGAGGCGACGGCGGTGTACCGCTACCTGCCATATGCGGTCGGAGACAATGCCTATGAATGGGTCAAGCGCGGGGTGATCGGTGGCTATTCCGATGACACCCGCCTGATACTCAAGGGCGATCTGGCCAACTTCCCGTTCGACAAGGGTGGCGGCGAGTTCAAGGTCTCGGTGAAGATGGTGAACGGGGTACTCGATTATGCTCACGGCTGGCCGCGCATCGACGCGGTCAACGGCATGCTGGTATTCCACGACAAGGCCATGACGCTCGATGCCGAAAGCGGCCGACTCCTCAAAGCTCATCTCGGGCCGGTGCGCGCGCACATTCCCGACCTGCACTCCAGCATCGACGAAATCCTGCTGATCGATGGCCACGCCAGCGGTCACACCCAGGATTTCCTGGACTTCATCAGGCAATCGCCCGTAAACGAGCACACCGGCGGCTTTACCGAAAAAATGCGCGCCAGCGGCAACGGTGAACTGAGCCTGAACCTGCATCTGCCATTACGCCGCCTCGATGACAGCAGCCTTGGCGGTGTATTCACGCTGGATGGCAACCGCGTCGAGTTGGGCGGTGATCTCCCCGCCCTGGAACAACTCAGCGGCCGCTTCAGCTTCACCAATTCCTCCGTGCAGGCGCGCAACATCCAGACGCGGGTGCTGGGACTGCCCGCCACGCTTTCCTTCGATAGCCAGAGCGGCGGCCAGGTGCATGCGCGCCTGAATGGAAGCGTGGCGGCGGAAACACTCAAGCCGTACCTGCCCGCCACCGTGGCTTCGCGGATCAACGGTGCCAGTGCGTGGCAGGCCGATGTGCGCCTGGGCAAACAGCAAAACGAAATCCAGATCACCTCGGATCTGGCCGGCCTGGGACTGGCCTTGCCCTCGCCTTTCAGGAAAATGGCCGAGCAAACCGTGCCCCTGACGATAAGCCGTGTGCCCGGAGGCCTCCACGACAGCGTGGTCAAGGCACGTTATGGCAACCTGATTTCACTGCATGCGGAAATCCCCGCGGACGGCGCGCCGCGCATCGCCCTGCGTTTGTCACACGGCGATGCGCCGGCGCCCAAGGACGATGGCATCAGCATTACCGGCGCGCTGCGTACCCTGGACCTGGATGCCTGGCGCGCCCTGGATCTCGGTGAGGCCACGTCAAGCGGTCCCGCCTTGCGTGAAATCAATCTGACCGTGAATGAATTGAAGGCGGCCGGCCATGTACTTCACGATACCCATGTGAGCGCGCGGCCAGCCGGGCGTGGCTGGAAGGTGACGCTGGCCGGGCGCGAACTCGATGGCAATGTGTTGGCGCTGCCCGAGGACAAGGGCACCCGCGTGATCGCCAATTTCAAACGCCTGACGATTCCCGAGCAGGCACCCGACGCCTTGCCCGGCGAGGAACTCGGGACCGCCGCCCAAGCGCTGGCCGCATTGGAACTCAACGCCCAGAACTTCGCCTGGAAGGGCAAGGAATTGGGTGAGTTGCATCTACGCCTTTCGCCGGAAAAGGGTGGCTACAACATCGACCGATTTTCTTTGGCCATGGCGGAGGGCAAACTTGAAGGCAAGGGCCTGCTCTCCAACCAGGCGCGCCGCCCCACGCTCCTGAAACTTGACCTGGAAACCCCCAACCTGGGCAAACTGCTTACCCGCGCGGGTTATCCCGGCAGCGTGAAGGGCGGGGAAGGCGGGGTCGGCGGCAGCTTGAGCTGGCTCGGCGGCGTGGAGAACTTCGCGCTGGCCGGGCTGTCCGGCGACTTTGCCATCGCGGTCAAAAAAGGCCAGTTCCTCAAGGTGGAGCCGGGCGTCGCCAAGCTGCTCGGCATCGTCAGCCTGCAAGCCCTGCCCCGGCGCATCACCCTGGATTTTCGCGACGTGTTCTCGGATGGCTTCGCCTTTGATGAAATCGCCGGCGACGTGCATCTGGATCGAGGCTCCGCTTATACACGTGATCTGAAAATGAACGGCCCCGCCGCCAAGGTGCGCATGAGCGGCGTGGTCGGTCTGGTCGACGAATCACAGAATCTGCGCGTCAGCATTCAGCCACGCCTGGAAGACACCCTGGCACTGGCCGGCGCCATCCTCGGTGGCCCGGTGGTCGGCATCGGCGCCATGATCGCCAACAAGGTGCTGAAAAACCCCATCGGCCAGGCCGCCAGCTTCGAATACAGCGTGACCGGTACCTGGGGCGAACCGGTCATCACCAAGCTGAAACGGCAACCCCAGGAAACAGCCCCGGCGCCTTGACTGGGCGGCAGAGTGGGTCGGGGTTGGTTTTTGAAGTGCTGGATTGAGATGCCACGACCATTCGGTATCCAGAAGGCGTTGACCTGGCAGGGCAACTTTCACCTGGCTGTGTCAACAGCCTTGATGTTGAAAAGCCGACTGACCAACTGCCAGCGACCCTCAAGGGCTGCTTAACCTTTCGGCAATCAGGCAGTCGGCTATTCGAGGCGGAACCGCCATCTGACTGTTCTCGAGAACTTCGGCTGACACGAACAGAAAATGCACTTTTTTGGAAGCGGACGCTTAACCTTTGAGGTGAGAGACCTCCTGAGACAAAAGCAAGGCCATGTTGTCTCTCACAAGCGCCATGATGTGAGCGACAAGACTGTTTGACGAGTATCTATTGACGGCTAAGAGCCTTGTCTCTCACAAGCGCCATGATGTGAGCGACAAGGCTGTTTGACGAGTATCTATTGACGGCTAAGAGCCTTTTATCTCACAAGTTCTCAGATGTTAACGACAAGTAGTGACGGCGGTAGGTGTTAATATTACAGTTATTGTTGACGCCAATGCCTTTTGTTTTTAACATTTAAAACAATATTTACCTCAATAGGGCAGCCATGGTAACGCCTATCGCTGAACTGAATTTTGACAATGCTGTGGACTACCACCACGGTAAATTCCCGCCATCTCACATCGACTATGCCCGTCTAGTTGGTCAACTTGTCAAAGCTACCGATGCCATAGCACGCTATGACCAGATGCTTAAGAGCATGCACAACAGTGAAATTCTGTTGGCACCATTAAGGAATCAAGAGGCAGTCATTTCATCTCGAATGGAAGGAACTGTCAGTACTATGGATGAAATCCTGAAGTACGAGGCTGACTACGCAGGGGATGAGAAAGAATCGGCCTCTACCCGATCAGAAGTTATCGAAACCTTTCTTTATCAGAAAGCGCTAACTGCGGCTCAGCGCGCTATCGAGTCAGGACAGCCACTGTCGCCATTCCTGATAAAGGCTGCTCACCAAAGATTGCTTTCATTCGGAAGAGGGGCCGCCAAGACGCCAGGGCAATACAAGACCGAACAAAATTATCTAGCGGATAAGACAAAGAGAAACATACTCTTTGTACCGATTGAGCCGGAGTTCCTGCAAGACGGCATGGACAAACTGTTTCAGTACATAGAGGGGGGCGGCCATCCCGCATTAGTTAAAGCAGCAATCTCTCATGTTGAGTTCGAGGCACTTCATCCCTTCAAGGATGGTAATGGTCGCATTGGGAGGATGCTGATCACGCTGCTGCTCTGGCAGTCTGGCGTTATCTCAGCGCCGCATTTTTATATAAGCGGTTACTTTGAGGAGCACAAAGATTTATACGTCGACACAATGCGAGCAGTCTCCGCCAAAGACGACTGGACGTCATGGTGCATCTTGTTTCTCGAAGCAGTCGAAGCCCAGGCCATTCGGAACCTGGGGATCGCAGAAAACATCCGAGCACTTTATGAAAAAATGAAACAGGAATTCAGTAACGTACTCGCCTCGAAATGGAGTGTTAATGCCCTTGACTACGTTTTCACCAATCCGGTCTTCCGAAACAATCGATTTACACATCAGAGTGGGATACCTCCCGCGAGCGCCGCGCGGTTTACAAGGGTCTTGCTGGAAAACAATTATTTGAGAACACTAGAGGAGCCGTCTGGTCGTCGCCCCGCTCTTTACGCGTTTGAACCCCTGCTGGAACTTGTGCGCATATAACCGTTGCAGGCCTCAATAGTTTCCGCTCCGCCAGTGGTTGCGCCTGGCGACCATCCTTGTTCACAGTGTCTTCAATGTAACCGGTAACCACCGGGCGTACTTTCCAAACCGCTCTGCCTGAAGAGAATG
>CAZIUC010000040.1:0-19651 GCA_964542455.1 uncultured Thiobacillus sp.
GCGCCGGATGCACGCATGAGCGGGGGAACCCACTCGATTTCACATAGAGCCGAAACGACTTTCGTCTGAAGGTCGGCGATGGAGAGCCATTTGTACCCACGCCCCCAATAAGCTTGATTCAAACGCGGGGGAGTCCTACCCATTGCGATCTCGCAAATCTCCCCCAACCGCTTCACCACCCACTCCCCGCTGAAGCCGGGGAGGCGGGTTTGGCCGGTGAGGAGTTGCTGCATGGCGGCCTGTTTGAGGTCGCGCTTCTTGGCGATGAGCCGCTCCAGCCCGCCCAGCAGCGCATCCACATCACTCAACGCCGCCGCGATGGCGTGTTGTTCGGGGAGCGGCGGATAAATGACATTCAGGATTCCTAGCGTTGAGAAATTCACAGCTGGCATCGTTGATGAACCTGAGATGTCAGCAATGTCACTCTTCCGACTCACGAGATAATGAAAGTAAAACGAAGGATCGATCTTCCGTTTCGGGATGAGTTTGAATAAATTATTCGCAATTACCCCTTCATGACCAAAACCTATGAGGCCGGGGCTTCCGTAACGAACCATGAACAAATCATCTGCCGCGACATGATGAATAGCGCCAGGATCGGCTATATACCTCCACGGTTCGTCTTTTTGGGTTAAATCAATGATTCGAATAAATCGCTTGAATCCCTCAACATCGACTGCCGATTGAAGTTCAACTTGCGTCTGAACACCCTGCTTAAATTGAAAGATTTGGTCGAAGTGCAATACTCGCCAATCAGTTGGAATCACCCCCACCTCCGTCACCTTGTACCCCGGCCTCACTTCCATACCCTTCCCTTCGCAAAAGTCCGCGCTGGCGGGAGGGCGGCGGTCTGCCTTTGCGGCAACCGGAGCACGTTCGATGCGTTGCGCCGCCTGTTCATAGCGCCTCGCCGCCTTCACTGAGGATGTTCAAATAAGCGTCATAGACAAACACGCGGTTGCGGCGCTGGCCGGTGAGTTCGCGGATGCGGCCGAAGCGGATTTCAGACATCGCCGTCTCCCGTCAGAAAGGTCATCACCAGGTTGATCATCAGTTCCCGCTCGGCAGGTTTGGACTCGGCGATCATCAGCGTCAGCGCGACCAGGGTGTGGTCGGCGATGCGTTTGTCGCCGCCGGCGGTGAGCAGCAGGCGGTTCTTGTCGAGGTAGTAGAGAAACAGGGCGGCGCCGATGCGTTTGTTGCCGTCGGTGAAGGAGTGGTTTTTCACCACGAAGTAGAGCAGGTGCGCGGCCTTTTCCTCGATGCTGGGATAGAGGGGCGCGCCGCCGAAGGTCTGGTGGATGGCGCCGAGGCTGCCGCGGAAGGAGTCGTCCTTCTCGTTGCCGAACAGGGCGGATTCGCGGCCGTAGCCCAGTTGGTCGATGACGGCGCGGCATTCGTCATAGGCGAGCGGCGCATCGGCCTGGGTTCCCTCGGGTTTGCCGATGCGCTGGTGGTCGTAGGCGTCGAGCAGGTCGAGCGCGGCGGTGTAGCGCTGGACGACCGAGAGCACTTGTTCGGCGTCCAGCCGGTTCTCGGCTCTTCTCAGGATGCGGACCACCCGCCCCAGGGTTTGCAGGCGGCCATCGTTGAGCGCGTAACCCTTGAGGATGTATTGGCGCAGGACGGCGGTGGCCCAGATACGAAACTGGGTGGCGCGTCTGGAGTTGACCCGGTAGCCGACGGCGATGATGGCGTCCAGGTTGTAGTACTTGGTGGCATACGCGCGGGTGTCGCCTTGACCCATATGTTCCAAAACGGAACTTGTGGTTTCTTCTACCAGTTCCCCGGTTTTGAATATGTTGGACAAGTGCTTGGTGATCGCGGGCCGTTGGACTTGAAAGACCTGAGCCATCTGCTCCTGGGTCAGCCAGACCGTTTCCCGCTCCAGCGCGGCGGAAACCGATACCGCGCCGTCCCGCGAGGTAAACAGGACCAGTTCTCCGTGCTCCGGGCTATTGAGGCCTGGGGGTGTCATGCCTCAAATCCCATTTTCTTGAGGTGTTCTTCGATGCGGGCGGCGAGCGTCGCCACTTCATCGGTGAGCCGCGGCAGTGGCGTGACGTAGCGTTCGGCCATCCCCACAAAACTCGGCGCCGGCAGGACGGCGACAAAGGGCATCCGGCTCATGGCGCCACCTCGTCGGAGTCCCACCATTCGCGGTAGGCGTTGATGTAGCTCACCGTGGCAACGGGGTCGATGTCGAAGTAATGGCGGCAGAGGCGGCGGTAGAGATGAAGCACCGGTTCATGGCCGCAGAAATCCAGCAGGCCGTCGAGCGTCCGTTCGATCTGCCGGGCATCGCGGCTGCCTGTGGCGATAAGGGCTTCTACCACCGGCGTGTATTGGGCCACGGCGACGGCTTGCAGACCTTGCAACTCGCGAGCGAGCGCGTGTGTGGAGTTCAGGAGCTCGGGGTAATCGTTCACGGCTGTCCATCCTTGGCGCCCGGTAGCGTGCGGATCGGGGCGGCGGTGAGCGTGCGCATCTGGCGAATGGCGATCTGGTTGAGACGTTTCAGCCGCTCGCCCTGCGGCAGGTTCATGTGAATGAACTCGGCGTTCATGGCTTCGATATTGGCGAGTACCAGCAACTGCTCGATGTCGGCGTGGTCGCGCATGTTGCCATCCAGCGCCGGGTTGGCGTCGCGCCAGGCTTTGGCGGTCTGGCCGAACAGGGCGACGTTGAGCAGGTCGGCCTCGCTGGCGTAGGTGATGGCGGCCTGGGCGGGTGTGACCTCCGGCGGAATCAGGTGCTCGCGGATGGCGTCGGTGTGGATGCGGTAGTTGAGCTTGGAGAGGGTGCGGTTGAGGTTCCAGGCTTGCGAGAGGCGGCGGTTTTCGTCGTCCTTGAGGTGCTGGAATTCCTTGATCAGGTAGAGCTTGAATTCGACAGAGACCCAGGAGGCAAACTCGAACGCGATGTCCTTGTGAGCATAGGTGCCACCGTAGCGGCCAGCCTGAGAGACGATACCGATGGCGTGGGTCTGTTCGACCCACTGCTTGGGTGTCAACGTGAAGCTGTTCAGCCCGGCCTGCGTTTTAATCCCGTCGAATTCGACGGGATTAAAACTTGGGTTGTTGAGCCGCTCCCATACCCCGAGTAGTTCCAGGGTGTTGCGGTTGCGCAGCCAGTTCCGGATCACGTCGTCGGCATGGTCCGGGTTTTTGTATTTGGCTATGTCAGTAAGACTGATGTAATCGTTGTTGTCCCTTTGGACGATGCCGATCACCGCACCTTGTACGTTCACGATGTCTTTTTTGGTTTTGCTCATGGCTGGAATCCCATTTTTCTCAGGTGCTCTTCAACGCGGAAGGCCAGAACGTCCACCTCGGCCACCAGTTGTGGTAACGGCGTGGCGTAGCGCTCGGCCAGCTCTCGGATGCGGCCGGTGAGGGTTTGCGAGACGCGATCCAGTTCGCCCTGCACGGCGGTTTGCAGCCGCGCCATCCATTTGTCGTCCAGCACCAGGGTTTTGATTTCGGCTTCGCTGAGCTTGGGGTATTGCTCGTAGGCCAGCGTGTCGAGCGCGGCTTCGGCGGCCTTGATGTGCTTTTTCAGCGCGGTGATCTGCTCGCTGAAACCCAGCCACTGCTTGAGCACTTTCAGTTCGTCGGCGTACTCCGGGTCTTTGCCGATCTCGCGGATGCGGTCTTTCACGGAGGCGGCGGTGATGCTATCGAAGCCGGAGAACACGGCATCTTCGCCGCTGTGTTCTTCTTCCAGTTCGGCCAGGCTGGCGCTGGCGGTTTCCAGTTCGGCCTGCTTGGCTTCGATGGCGGCCTGCTCGCTGGCGAAGTAGCGGGCGACGATGAGCGCTTTGGGGATCAGGTCACAGGCCCAGCCCTTGTCTTTGGCTTTCCCCTTCTTGTCGGTTTCGACGATGCGGGCCGGCCTGGCGACCCAACCGTCGGCGGCGATCAGGTAGGCGTCGTCCTGCATCGTCGCGGCCCAGTAGTCCATCAGGTGCTGGTAGATGTCGTAGGCGTCGAGCAGCGGGGCGGGCTTGAAGGTGGCGAGCAGCGCCTCGGCGATGGTTTCGATCAGCGCCTTGGGGTGGCCGCCTTTGTCGAAGCCGGTGAGCTGCGGGGTGACGGCGGCGCGCCAGTCGGCGAAGCGTTGGCTGGCGGCCTGGTTGAAGGCGGTGAATTCGGGGTGGCCGAAGATGGCGGGCTTGACCTCGGTGATAGGCAGGCGCAGGTGGCTATAGCCGGGGCGCTGCGTTTCAAACAGGACGGCGCGCACACCGGGCAGCACCCGCCAGTAGTCACCCAGGGCATCGAGGTCACGCTCGGGGATGCCGCCGCGCAGGTGGCCGTCGATGTCCTGCAAGTCTTCCGGGGAAGTCGAGTCGATGTAGCGCGGCAGGTTGAGGTTGAAGTCGTTCTTCGCGTCGGCAATCTCGGCAAACGGCACCATCCGGGCGTAGCGCGAGGTGTCGGCCTGTTTGCTGAAGGTGTCGACGATGCGGTGGAGGTCCTGCTCGCGCAGGCGGTTCTTGTTGCCGTCTTTGATGTAGCCCTTGCTGGCGTCGATCATGAACACACCCTTGCGGGCGGTGGCATTTTCCTTGTCCAGCACCAGGATGCAGGCGGGGATGCCGGTGCCGTAGAACAGGTTGGCGGGCAGGCCGATGATGCCCTTTAGGATGCCGGATTTGACCAGTTGCCGGCGGATCACCGCCTCGGCATTGCCCCGGAACAGCACGCCGTGGGGCAGGATGCAGGCGGCTTTGCCGCTGCCCTTCAGGCTGCGGACGATGTGCAGCAGGTAGGCGTAGTCGCCCTGTTTGGCCGGCGGCTCGCCCCAGGCGAAACGCTGGTAAGGGTCGTTGGCGGGGGTGAGGCCGGTGCTCCAGGTCTTGTCGGAAAACGGCGGATTGGCGACGACGTAGTCGTAGGTGCGCAAGCCTTCGCCATCCTTGAACTTGGGCGCGGCCAGGGTGTTGCCGGAGAGGATGTTGGCGGTCGGGAAGTCGTGCAGGATCATGTTCATGCGGGCAAGACCCGCCGTGGTCACATCCTTCTCCTGCCCTTCCAGCGTGATGTGCTTGCCGGCCTCGGCGGCCACCTTGAGCAGCAGCGAGCCGGAGCCGCAGGTGGGGTCGTAGGCGGTGGTCGATGCCTTGGTGTTGTCGGGCGAAATGCCGATCACCTTGGCGATGATGCGGCTGACTTCGGACGGGGTGTAGAACTGGCCCTTGGATTTTCCCGATTCGCTGGCGAAGTGGCGCATCAGGTATTCGTAGGCGTCGCCGAGGATGTCGTCGTGCTCGGCGCGGTTCTGCGAGAAGTCCAGCTCCGGCTTCTGGAAGATGCCGACCAGGTTGGATAGCCGCTCGACCATGGCCGAGCCTTCGCCCAGCTTGTTGGGGTCGTTGAAGTCGGGGAAGTCGCTTTTCGACAGGCGGGCATTGGCATCGACCAGCGGCGCGATGATCTGGGTGTTGATCTTGTCGCCGATGTCGGGCTTGCCCTTGAGGGCGATCATGTCCTTGAAACCGGCGCCGGGCGGGATGGTCACCGGCGGGGCGAAGTCGTCGCTGTCGCCGTACTTGTCGCTGATGTACTTGATGAACAGCATGAACAGGACGTAGTCCTTGTACTGGCTGGCATCCATACCGCCGCGCAACTCATCGCAGGAGGCCCAGAGGGAGGAATAAAGGTCGGATTTCTTGATGGCCATGAGGGGTCTGGTTTGCGTTCTGATGCCGACTGGCACAAGCGCGCGACTTTACCTCACGGACAGCGGCGGACAAGGGACGAGCCATCTCCTGGCGCGGGGAAACGGGGGCATTCTTGCTTGTAAAAGTGATTACCCCCGGCAGGGATCTGACAACGCGAATGGTTTGCCATGCAGCGTGACGCTGTCATCGCAAAACAAGGAGCTACCGCCCTCTCTCTTGGCTTCCAGTTAGCTGTCGTTGACGACTGCCCGCTTGTGGCCGGCTTCGGCCCGATGCTCGCGTTCCCCGATGCTGACCTTCACACGACCTGACCGCACACCGCGAATGGCTCTTGTGGTCGATAAGCTCGCATAGCGGCGGTTTTTACTAACGGCTGTCGGCGCGCGCCAACAGTAACGCCGAGGAATCCGGACGAGAGTCGTTCGCGACACCAGTGGCTGAACGCGGTTTTGGAATGGGGCTAAAGGGATTTCAAGGTTGCCGCGATTTCCGGGACGTATCATCGCTTCCTTCCTCACCAGGCTTCTTCCCGCCGCGGTTCCGACCAGCGCCGGGCCTGATCCGGTAGTTGGGTTGATTGAGCCTGGTGGCTAATCCGGAACTGAAATGCTTGATTGGATTTCGCTGCATCCCCACCTGGCCGGATTGTCGGTTTTCCTGGTCTCGGCCGCCGAGTCGCTGGCGCTGGTGGGTCTGTTCGTTCCCGGCGCGCTGGTGATGTTCGGGGTCGGCGCGCTGGTCGCCAAAGGCAGCCTCGCGCTTTGGCCGGCTCTGGCCTGGGCGGCGGCGGGCGCGGTGGCGGGAGACGGGCTGAGCTACTGGCTGGGCCACCGCTACCGGGACAGCCTGCGCGAATTCTGGCCTTTCAGCCGCTTTCCCGACCTGCTGCAAAAGGGGGAAGCATTCTTTACGCGACATGGTGGAAAAAGCGTGTTGCTCGGCCGCTTCGTCGGCCCGGTCCGGCCGGTGATCCCGCTGGTGGCGGGCATGTTGGGGATGGCGCCGGCGCGCTTCTATCTGGTCAACGTGGTGTCGGGCCTGGCCTGGGCACCCGCCTATATTCTTCCCGGCGTGGCGTTCGGCGCCGCACTCTCGCTCGCGGCGGCGGTTTCCCAGCGGCTCGCCCTGTTGATTGTGGCGCTGCTGCTTCTCCTCGGGTCGCTGGTGGCGGGAACGCGTCTCCTAGTGACCTGGCTGCGGCCGCGTCTGGCGGCGATGACGGCGCGGCTCGACGCCTGGGCCGCGCGGCCGGGCTGTCCGCTGTGCAAACTGGCCGCCGGCCTGTTCGACCCCGCCCGTTCGGAATCCGGCGCCCTGGCGCTGTTCGCCGCGCTGCTGATTGCCGCCGCCTGGGCCTTCCTGGCGGTGCTGGAGGATGTGTTCACGCGCGACGCGCTGGTTCGGTTGGACAACCTGGTCTACCACCTGCTCCAGGGTTTGCGCACGCCGACGGGGGACGCGGTGATGGTTGCCCTGACCGAATTGGGGGACGTCGCCGTGACGCTGCCGCTGTTCGCCAGCGTGCTGCTCTGGCTGCTCTGGTCCCGCTCCTGGCGGGCCGCCGCTTACTGGCTGGCGGCGGTTTCGTTCGCCGCCGCGCTCACCCTGGCGATCAAGGCGGGATTGCAATTGCCGCGGCCGGCGCCCCTCTATGAAGGCCTCGCGAAATTCGGCTTTCCCAGCGGCCACGCCGCGATGAGCGTGGTGATCTACGGCTTTCTGGGGGTGCTCATCGGTCGTGGGATAGCGCCGCGCGCCCGGCTGGCGCTTGCCTCCGGCGCCCTCCCGCTGATCACACTGATCGCCTTTTCCCGGCTCTATCTGGGCGCCCACTGGCTGTCCGACGTGCTCGGCGGACTGGCCTTCGGGGCGGCGTGGGTGGCGCTGCTGGCGATCGCCTACCTGCGCCGTTCCCAGGCGGTTACCTCGACGCGCGGGCTCGCGGCGACGGCGCTGGCGACGCTGGCCATCGCGGGTGCCTGGCACGTCTCGACGCGCCATGAAACGGACCTCGGCCGTTATGCCGCGCGTGTGGAGACGCGCGGCCTGGCGCCGCTCGCCTGGTGGGGCACGGGCTGGCGCGACCTGCCCGCCTGGCGCGTCGACCTGGAAGGCGAATACGAGCAACCCATCGTCTTCCAGTGGGTGGGTTCCGCGAGTTCGCTGCGCCAGGAATTACTGCGACGGGGCTGGCGGGAACCGGTGCCGCTCGCCTCGGGAAACTGGCTGCTGTGGTTCGATGTGCAGCGCCCCGCCATCCAGTTGCCGGTGTTGCCCAACAGCCATGACGGGCGTTACGAGTCGGAAACCCTGGCGCGCGCGGTGGTGGGCGACGGCTCGCGGCGCCTGGTGCTGCGCCTGTGGCCGACCCGGTTGCGGCTCGAAAGCTCCGGACAGCCGTTGTGGCTGGGCACGGTGGTTCGGGAAAGCATTGCTCACCCGCTCGGCTGGTTTGCCCTGCCGCGTGTCGATGACCGCTACGACGAGCCGCGCGACGCCTTGCAAGGAAGCCTTGGCCGCCTCGACGCGCGGCTTGTTCAGCGTGATCCGGCGGCGTGGCCGGCGGAGGAGCGCCTCGCCTGGGATGGAAAAGTCTTGCTGGCGCGGGAGCCGGCGCTAACACCGCGCTAATTCTCACGGCGTAGCTTGATGCTCACGGTGGATGCGAAGTCGCCCGCCGAATTTCGATCAACTCGATAGGAGCATCACCATGCAAAGCAAGAAAACCCTTCTTTTCGTCGTCATCGGCCTCACCGCCATCGGCGCTTCCCTGGCCTACGCCGGCGCCAGACACGCCGAGGAAAATGACGCCGCCGCGCTGGCCAAGGCCAACATCAGCCTGACCCAGGCCATCGCGGCGGCCGAGCAACAGGTGGCGGGCAAGGCCGTTCGCGCCGATCTGGAGCTTGAGCACGGCAAGCTGGTCTACGAGGTGGAAGTGGCGAACGGCGCCCAGGCCACGGACGTCAAGGTGGACGGCGACAACGGCGCGATCCTTTCCGCCCAGGCGGACCGGATCGATCATGAAGGCCACGAGCGGGAAGACGACTGATCGCCTCGACATGTTTTCACGAGCTGTTTCTGTAACGGCAGTGGGCGCTCGCCGGCCCGCCGCCAAACCGGAAAGGAGGCATGAAGCCATGCTGGTCGAAATACGCGGCTTGAAACTCGAAATCGGTGCCCATGCCATATTGCGGGACGTCAATCTGACCCTGGAGAAAGGCCAGATCTACGGCCTGCTAGGGCCCAATGGCGCCGGCAAGAGCACCACGCTATCGGTCGTCACCGGACTGCGGGCGCCCAGCGCGGGCTCGATCCGGGTGCTGGGCCTCGACCCCGCCGGCAATGTGCTGCAACTGCACCGGCGGATCGGCGTGCTTGCCGAGCAGGCCGGGTTCTACGACTGGATGAGCGCCGGCGAATACCTGCGCTGGGTCGCCAGCCTGTATCGGATGGAACTGGGAAAAGCCGAGATCGCGCAATTGTTGGGCCGGGTCGGCCTGGAGCGCGGAAGCCCGGCCCCGATCGCCACCTATTCTCGCGGCATGCGGCAGCGGCTCGGCCTGGCCCGCGGACTCGTCAACCAGCCCGAACTGCTGATCCTGGACGAGCCCACCAACGGGCTGGACCCGCGCGGGCGTCGGGAAATCCACGACGTTCTGCTGGATTTGAGCGCGAATCAGGGGGTCGGCATTCTCCTGTGCACCCATCTGCTCGACGACGTGGATCGACTCTGCACCCGCATCGGCATCCTCGCGCAAGGCAAAACGGTGCTCGAAGGGACTATCACCGACCTGCTCGCCAACCCGCGCGCGGCGATGCGTTACCGCCTGCGCGTGGAATCAGGCGAGGCGGTCGCGCCCCTGCCCGCCGACATCACCCTCCTGACCCGCTCGGGCGACTGGTGGCACGTGGAGATCGCCAGCCACATCGACCCCGCCGCCGCATGGCGCAAGCTGCTGGATGCCGGCGTGCGCATCGCTGAAATCCACCAGGAGGGTGGCGGCCTGGAGGAACTCTATCTGGCGGTCACCGAAGCAAAGGAGGCAACATGAACCCCATCATCCTGATCGCCCGCAAGGAAAGCGGCGAACTCCTCTTGAGCGGCCGTGGCCTCGCCTGGCTGCTGGCGCTCTCCGTCATCATGTCGGTGCTCAGCCTGCTGCTGGTGAGCAACACGGAACTCAGCCTGCTGGACAACGCCCAGGTGGTGTACATGGTGATGGGCACCGTCACCGCCCTGGGCGCGTTGCTGGCCGTGGTGCTGGGCAGCGACAGCATCGCCGGCGAGCGCGAGCGCGGCAGCCTGATGCCGTTGCTGCTGGCGCCGGTCACCCCGTCCCAGATCGTGTTCGGCAAGATGGGCGGCCAGGTCGCCGGCTGGGTCGTGATGTACCTGCTCAGCCTGCCCTATGTCTGGGCGGTCGGATCGAGCGGCCAGAATCTGACTCAGGCCGTGGCCTATCTGGCCCTGTTCGGCACGCCGGTGGTGCTGGGCTTCGGCTTTCTTGGCATCGCCCTGTCGGCGCGCCTGCGCGGCGTGCGCTCCGCCCTGCTCACCTCGCTCATTGCCCTGATGCTGCTGGCCAGCCCCTTGCTGCTGGGGCCGAGCCTGCGCCAGAGCGCGATCGGCAAGCTGTTCGACGCGGTGAATCCGTTTTCCGCGGCCGTGAACACCTTCGACAGCGTGGTGATCGACTCGCAGCCGCTCTCGCTGCAATTGACCCGCCTCGCCATCGCGCTGGCCTGGCTGATGCTGACCGCGCTGTTCGCCATTCGCGGCGTGCGGAAAATGGAACTATGAAGGGGACGAAATCATGAAAACAATCGTCGTAGGCTTGCTTCTGAGCTTGTCACTTCTGGGCAACGCCCGGGCCGCGGATACCCTGAGCCTCTCCCTGATACCGGACCAGGCCAACCCCGCCTCGCCGCAGATGGGCGACTGGCTGAAATTCCACACGGTGATCGGCAATCCCGGCACCCAGACGGCCAATGGGGTCGTCGCCTGGATCAGCCTGGTGCAGGTGGACCCGGGACACGAGCAACCGGTGGACCTGGAGGACTGGAGCGCCCACAAGGCGGTGACCCAGGCCCTCCTGCGGCCGGGGCGACAGGTGAATGTCGAATGGCCCATGCGCCTCATTCAGGCGGGCGCTTACCGAGTGGTGATCAGCGCGGTGGATCGCGAAACAGCCCATGTCATGACCAGCCCATTCGTGGATTTCCAGGTGCGGCGCAAGCCGGTGGTGGAATCCGGGCGCATCCTGCCGGTGGCGTTCGGGGTGCCCGCGCTGGTGCTGGGGATCATGGCCTGGCGCCGTTTCGGCCACAGGGGCGTTTGACGGATTGGCCCCGTCAGGCCGGGGCGGTCCGCTGGTTGAATTTGGATTGAAGATGATTTCATGATCGGCGAGGCCGTAAGCGTGGACCGCCTATGTGGTGGACCGGGTACGCGAGGGCTGGCGCAAGAATCTCGGCACCGCGGCCGGCTTGCATCGTCCGGGGGAAATGCACCAGTTTTCTTATCCGATTTGTGGATAACCCCCGCCGTGCTACTGAACTTGGTGGCCATTCCAATATAAAACAGTAACTTGCGTTATGGCATAGCGTGTGCTTAAGGTGGCTACACCCGGATTTTTCGCACGGTAAGCCCTAGCTGGCATGCCTCCGACATCGGGCTCAACTGGATAGAAGGACAGCTCATGGCCAAACAACCCATTTCACCCGCCGAAATCGAGCCGAAGCACAGCCATTCCACCCTGTTGGAATCGTTCCAGGCAAAGCTCCGCGGCTTCATGGAAAGCATCGCGCCCAGCCCCGAAACGCTCGCGGCACGCGATGCCTTGAACCTGCAAAAAGCCTGCTGTGGCTTGCTGATGGAAGTCGCGCGGCTGGAGCCCGCGAACGCTGAACAGAAACGCGGAATCGTGTTGAAGGTGATGCGACAGCAGTTCGACATTCCGGACATACAACTGCTGCCCATGATCGAAAACGCTGGCCGGCCGGAAAACCGCCTGACTTCCTACTACAGGCCGACGTCGCTCATCAACAAGCGTTTCGAGCTCGAACGGAAGGCGCGGTTTATCGAGCAGTTGTGGCACGTCGCGGCGGTCGACGGAAAAATCGACATGTACGAAGATCACTTGGTGCGCAAGTTTTCCGATCTCCTCCACGTTCCACACAGCGATTTCATTCTGGCCAAGAACCGGGTGCAAGCCTGTGTCGCGGCCCAGGCGAATTGAACCGGCCGCGTTCCGGCGGTGACCGGGGCAAATCCGAAGGAGCGGCAATGACTGAACAAACACGAATCAGCCACCCGAAGGAGCTTCTCTTACCCACGGACGTGGCGGGATTCAACGCCCTGGCCGAGCTTGCCCTGGATATGCGCTGGTCATGGAACCATGCCACCGACCAGGTGTGGCGGCGACTGGATGGCGTGCTGTGGGAACTCACCCATAACCCCTGGGTTGTCTTGCAGACCGTCTCGCGAGAGAAACTCCAGGGTGTTCTGGCCGAGCCCGCTTTCCGCAAGAGCGTGGACGATCTCGCGCAAGCCGGCCGCGATGCCGCGCGGGCGCCGGCGTGGTTTCAGCAAACCTATCCGCGATCGCCGTTGAGCGCTGTCGCGTATTTCAGTATGGAATTCATGTTGAGCGAAGCCTTGCCCATCTACTCGGGCGGCCTCGGCAACGTCGCCGGCGATCAACTCAAGGCCGCCAGTGACCTGGGCGTGCCGGTGATCGGCGTGGGACTGCTCTACCAGCAAGGCTATTTTCGCCAGGTGATCGACAAGGATGGCGCCCAGCAGGCTCTCTACCCTTACAACGACCCCGGACAGTTGCCGATCACGCCTTTGCGTCAGGCCAACGGCGAATGGCTGCGCCTGGAGATCGCCTTGCCCGGCTACTCGGTCTGGCTGCGCGCCTGGCAGGTTCAGGTCGGGCGCGTGAAGCTGTATCTGCTGGACAGCAACGATGCCGCGAATTTCCCCGCGCACCGAGGCATTACCAGCGAGCTCTACGGCGGCGGGCCGGAGCTGCGCCTGAAACAGGAACTGCTGCTCGGGATCGGCGGCTGGCGCCTGCTCGCCGCACTCGGCATCCAGCCGGAAGTCTGCCACCTGAACGAAGGGCATGCGGCTTTCGCCGTGCTGGAACGGGCGCGAAGTTTCATGGATGAATCCGGGCAGCCCTTCGAGGCCGCGTTGGCCGTCACCCGAGCGGGCAACCTGTTCACCACCCACACGGCGGTGGCCGCCGGCTTTGACCGTTTCGCGCCGGCGCTCATCGAACAATACCTGGGTGGGTATGCCGAGCAGCGGCTCGGCATCAGCCGCCACGATTTGCTGGCCCTCGGCCGCCGGGACCCGAACGACGCGGCGGAGCCTTTCAACATGGCCTACCTGGCGATCCGCGGCAGTGGCGCGGTCAATGGCGTGAGCCGCCTGCATGGAGAAGTGAGCCGGCACCTGTTCGAGCCGCTGTTTCCGCACTGGCCAACCGAGGAAGTACCGGTTGGCCATGTGACCAACGGCGTCCACATGCCGACCTGGGATTCGGCCCCGGCCGACGCGCTCTGGACCGAGGCCTGTGGCAAGGCGCGCTGGCTGGGCACGGTGGAGACTTTGGAGCGGGACATACGCCAGGTCTCCGACGCCCGGCTCTGGCAATTCCGCGCCGACGCCGGCAAGTCCCTGGTCGAATACGCCCGAGAACGCTTGTCCCGGCAACTGGCCGCGTCCGGCGCGCCGCCGGAGACGGTCGAGGCCGCGAAACATCTGTTTGACTGCAATACCTTGACCCTGGGCTTTGCCCGCCGCTTCGCCAGCTACAAAAGACCGAACCTGTTGCTGCACGACCCGGAACGCCTGCTGCGCCTGCTGACCAATCCACAACGCCCGGTGCAACTCATCATGGCCGGCAAGGCGCATCCGGCGGACCAGGACGGCCAGGCCTTGATTCGGCAATGGACGCGGTTCATCCGGCGGCCCGAGGCGCGCCCGCATGTGATCTTCCTGAGTGATTACGACATGCTGCTGACCGAGCACCTGGTGCAGGGCGTGGATGTCTGGCTCAACACACCGCGCCGTCCCTGGGAAGCGAGCGGCACCAGCGGCATGAAGGTGCTGGTCAATGGCGGCATCAATCTATCGGAACTGGACGGCTGGTGGGCCGAAGCCTACACACCGGAAATCGGCTGGGCCCTGGGTGATGGCCGGGAACATGGCGACGACCCCGCCTGGGACGCCATCGAAGCGGAGGCGCTTTACGACCTGCTCGAAAACGAAGTGATCCCCGAGTTCTATCACCGCGACGAGCGGGGTATTCCCGTCGCCTGGGTGGCGCGGATGCGGGAAAGCATGGCGCGCTTGACGCCGCGCTTTTCCAGCAGCCGCGCGGTGCGCGAATACACCGAGCAACACTACCTTCCCGCCGCCTCGGCCTACCTGGAGCGGGCCGCCGACCAAGGCGCCATCGGCGCGCGGATAGTCGAGTGGCGGCACACGCTGGAACAGAAATGGGCGGCGCTACGCTTCGGCGAAGTGAAGGTGGAGAGCGATGCCGAACAACATGTCTTCGAGGTCCAGGTTTATCTCGATGACCTCGATCCGGATGCCGTGCGGGTCGAGCTTTACGCCGAAGCCGCCGACGCGGCCCATGCGGAGCGTGTGGAGATGAAGCGCGCGCGGCAACTGGTGGGCGCGAGCAACGGTTACGCCTATCGCGCCGAGGTGTTCACGGCCCGTCCGGCGACGGACTACACGGCGCGCCTCATACCGTACCGCGACGGCGCGGCGGTTCCCCTGGAGCAGGCGCATATCCTGTGGCAGCGATGAAACCCGCCAGCCCACTCATCCTGACCATCAACGGCGGCTCGTCGAGTATCAAGTTCGCGCTGTTCGAGACCGCCGCAACGTTGCGGCGGACGCTGGAAGGTGAGATCGAGCGGATCGGACTGCCGGAGGCCCGCTTGCGGGTGCGGGGTCTGGACCCGGCCGACACCTTTTCGCGCCCGGTGACGGCGCCGGATCACACGGCGGCGGTGCGCGCGCTGATGGACTGGATCGAGGAACGCCTCGGTCGTGACGCATTGACCGCGGTGGGGCATCGCGTTGTGCATGGCGGGCCGAAGTACAGCCGGCCGCGGCGCATCACGGCGGAGATGGTCGCGGAACTGCGGCGGCTCAGCCCCTTCGATCCCGAGCATCTGCCGGAGGAGATACTGTTGACCGAGGCGTTTCAGCGCCGCTTCCCCGACCTGCCCCAGGTGGCGTGCTTCGACACGGCTTTTCACCACGACCTGCCACGCGTGGCGCGGCTGTTGCCGATCCCGCGCCGCTACGAAGCGCAGGGGATACGCCGTTACGGCTTTCATGGCTTGTCCTATGCGTTTCTCATGGAGGAACTGGCCCGCCTGGACGGAACGAAGGTGGCACAAGGCCGGGTCATCCTCGCTCACCTCGGCAATGGCGCGAGCCTGGCGGCGGTTCATCACGGCAAACCGGTGGATACCAGCATGGGATTTACCCCGGCGGCCGGGGTGCCGATGAGCACCCGCTCGGGCGATCTTGATCCCGGACTGCTGTGGTATCTGGCGCGCAGCGAAGGCCTCGACGCAAAAGGCTACAACGAGATGGTCAACTTCCAGTCCGGGCTGCTCGGCGTGTCGGAGACCAGTTCAGACATGCGCGACCTGCTCGAAAGTGAAACACGGGACGTGCGCGCGGCGGAAGCGGTCGCTTTGTTCTGCTACCAGATCAAGAAATGCATCGGCGCCTTCGCGGCGGCGTTGGGCGGGCTGGACACGCTGGTATTCGCCGGCGGCATCGGCGAAAACGCGCCGCTCATCCGGGAGCGGATCTGCGACGGACTCGGCTTTCTCGGCATCGAAATCGAACCTGAACGCAATGCGCGGAACGCGGCGCTGATTTCGCCGGACAGCGGTCGCGCCAAGGTGCGGGTCATCCACACCGACGAGGCGTTGATGATCGCCCGCTCCGTCGTCCACGTCCTTAATTTCGACTCAATACAGGAAACTTGAACCATGGCCACTCTCACCCCGGACCTGCTGCACAAGATCGACGCCTACTGGCGCGCCGCCAACTATCTCTCGGTCGGCCAGCTTTATCTCTGTGACAACCCGTTGCTGAAACGCCCGCTGGCGCTGTCGGATGTGAAGCATATGTTGCTGGGCCACTGGGGCACGACCCCCGGTCAGAACTTTATCTACGCGCACCTGAATCGAGTCATCAACAAGTACGACCTCAACATGATCTACGTCTCCGGTCCCGGCCACGGCGGCCCGGCGGTGGTGGGCAACACCTATCTGGAAGGCGCCTATAGCGAGATCTATCCCAACATCAGCCAGGATGAGGCCGGGCTGCAAAAGCTGTTCAAGCAGTTCTCGTTTCCCGGCGGTATCCCCAGCCACGCCTCGCCAGAGTGCCCCGGTTCGATCCACGAGGGCGGCGAGCTGGGCTATTCCCTCAGCCATGCCTTCGGCGCGGTGTTCGACAACCCCGACTTGATCGTCGCCTGCGTGGTGGGCGACGGCGAGGCGGAAACCGGGCCGCTGGCCACCGCCTGGCATTCCAACAAGTTTCTCGATGCGGCCAACGACGGCGCGGTGCTGCCGATCCTGCATCTCAACGGCTACAAGATCGCCAATCCCACTGTCTTTGCGCGCATCGAGCCGGAAGAACTGGATCAGTTCTTCCGCGGCTGCGGCTGGACGCCCTATTACGTCGAAGGCGACGATCCGGCGCTGATGCACGAGGCCATGGCGGCGACACTCGACGTCGTGGTGGAAGACATCCAACGTATCCAGCGCGAAGCCCGCATCAACGGCAATAGCATGCGGGCGCGCTGGCCGATGATCGTGCTCAAGTCGCCGAAAGGCTGGACCGGGCCGAAACAGGTGGATGGCGTGCCAATCGAAGGCACCTTCCGCGCGCACCAGATACCCATTGCCGTGGATGCCGACCATCCCGAACACCTCAAGCTGCTGGAAGACTGGCTGAAAAGTTACCGTCCCGAGGAGTTGTTCGACGCTCACGGACGCCTGCAAGCGGAACTGGCCGAGCTGGCGCCCCAGGGCGACCGGCGCATGGGGGCGAACCCCCACGCCAACGGCGGCATGTTGCTGCGCGACTTGATCCTGCCGGACTTCCGCGACTACGCGGTGAAAGTGCCGTCGCCCGGTGCCGTGACGGCGGCGGACACGCACGAACTCGGCGTGTTCCTGCGCGACGTGGCCAGGCTCAACCAGACGCAGCGCAACTTCCGCATCTTCGGCCCCGACGAAACCCTGTCCAACCGCCTGGGCGCGGTGTTCGAGGCCACCGACCGGCAGTGGGACGCACGGCTCCAGGACAACGATGAATTCCTCGCCCTGGACGGACGGGTCATGGAGATGTTGAGCGAGCATCAGTGCCAAGGCTGGCTCGAAGGCTATCTGCTCACCGGCCGGCACGGCCTGTTCAACAGCTACGAGTCGTTCATCCACATCATCGACTCGATGTTCAACCAGCACGCCAAATGGCTGAAGGTCACGGCGGCGCTGCCCTGGCGCCGCAAGATTGCCTCGCTGAATTATCTGCTGGCGTCCCACGTCTGGCAGCAGATGCACAACGGCTTTACCCATCAAGACCCCGGTTTCATCGACCATGTGGTCAACAAGAAGGCCGCCATCGTGCGGGTCTACCTGCCGCCGGACGCCAACTGCCTGCTTTCGGTCTGGGACCACTGCCTGCGCAGTCGCCACTATGTCAACGTCGTGATCGCCGGCAAGTATCAGGCGCCGCAATGGCTGAGCATGGACGCGGCGGTCAAACACTGCAGCGAAGGTGTCGGCATCTGGCAGTGGGCCAGCAACGACCAGGCCGTAGCACCCGACGTGGTCATGGCCTGCTGTGGCGACGTGCCCACGTTGGAGACGCTGGCCGCCGTCTCCATCCTGCGCGAACACCTGCCCGAGCTGAAAATCCGCGTGGTCAACGTGGTCGACCTGATGAAGCTGGAGACGCCAAGCGAGCATCCGCACGGCTTGAGCGACACGGATTTCGACGCAATTTTCACCCGCGACAAACCAGTCATCTTCGCCTTCCACGGCTACCCGTGGCTGATCCACCGGCTCACTTACCGGCGCGCCAATCACGACAACTTCCACGTCCGCGGCTACAAGGAAGAAGGCACCATCACCACCCCCTTCGACATGACGGTGTTGAACGATCTGGACCGCTTCCACCTGGTGATGGACACCATCGACCGCCTGCCGCAGACCGGTGACCCGGGCATTTACCTGAAGCAACAACTCGAGGACAAGCTGATCGAGCACAAGCAATACATCGACCAGCACGGCCAAGACATGCCGGAGATCCGCGAATGGAAGTGGGGCACACCCTGAACGCAACCCCGTGATCAAGGTCGCTTAATAACCCTCTGAATTCAGGAGCACGAAATGACACACAGCAACGATGTAGCCGGAGAAGTCATCCTGGTCGCGGTCTATGACGACGAAGCCAAGGCCCAGCAGGCCATAGAGCGACTGCGCGACAAGGGGGCCGCCATGGACATGCTCTCCGTTCTCGGCCGGGTTCACCCATCGGGTGACGATGTGCTCGGCATCTACTACACGGGCATGGGCTCACGGGTCGAGGCCTGGGCCAAGCAGGGCGCGCTCTGGGGCGCGGCATGGGGGCTGCTGGTGGGCGCGGCCGCCATGTTTGTGATGCCGGTGGTGGGGCCGATATTCGCGGCTGGTCCCATCGTCGAGACCATCGTGGCCTCCTTGGGTGGCGGCCTTGCCGGCGCGGCAGCCGGCGGCGCGGTGGGCAGTGCCGGGATGGCGGGTGCCGCGGCTCTGACCCAGCTGGCGTCGGCCATGCATCGCGCGGGCATTCCGCAAGAGCAGCTCGACCACTTGCATCAGGTGATCGTGGAGGGCCATTTCGTATTGCTACTCCGGGAGGCAACGAATCTGGCGTCCCCCTGGCTGGACGTGCTTCACCAGAGCGAAGCCAGGGAAGTGATGGAGCTCCCGTACAAAAGCTTCGCGGAGGCGCTTTGATTCCGTATCTCCGGTAAGCCGTTTCCACAAGCGCGGAAAGGGCTGGACGCGGCGTAGATGCCTCAACATCAGCAAAGGAAATCCATCATGGAAGCCGACACCGCCCAATCCAGATCGCCTGACGCGAAACCGGGACCGAAGCCTGGCGCGAAGGACGATCTGAAATCCTTGCCCCTGGCGGAGGTGGAGAAGCAATTGGCGTCGTCACCGGAGGGCCTGACTGAAGCCGAGGCGCAAAAGCGGCTGACTCGATATGGCCCGAACGAGCTTGAAGAAAAACAGACCAATGTCTTCCTGAAATTCCTCGGCTATTTTTGGGGACCGATCCCCTGGATGATCGAAGCGGCCGTGATCCTGTCGGCGGTGGCCCAGCACTGGCCGGACTTCGGCATCATTCTGACGCTGCTGCTGGCCAACGCGGTGGTGGGATTCTGGGAAGAACACCAGGCGGGTAACGCCATCGCCGCGCTCAAGGCCAAGCTGGCGGTCAAGGCGCGGGTGAAGCGCGATGGCAAGTGGGTGACCCCGGCGGCGCGTGAACTGGTTCCGGGCGACGTCATCCGCGTGCGCCTGGGCGACATCGTCCCGGCGGATGCGCGCCTGCTGGATGGCGACCCGGTGGAGGTGGATCAATCCGCGCTGACGGGTGAGTCGCTCCCCGCCGAACGCAAGCGCGGCGAGGCCGTGTTTTCGGGATCGATCATCCGCCAGGGCGAAATCGAGGCGATGGTCTACGCCACGGGCGCGAACACCTATTTCGGCAAAACGGCGCAACTGGTGCAGGGCGCGCAGACCGCCAGCCATTTCCAGCGCGCGGTGCTGAAGATCGGCAACTACCTGATCACCTGGGTTCGACAGTTCGTTCCCAGAAATCCCGTTTTTTGCCCGCCACCCCCA
>CAZIUC010000041.1:0-19551 GCA_964542455.1 uncultured Thiobacillus sp.
CCGTTACCGCGCCACTTCTCGACTCTACCTTTGGAATCGTCGGCTGCAAATCGACCGTGGCGGCCCATTTTTCACCAGCTTCTTGCACCCGCATGGGGTACGCCGGATTCGTAATGTCGCTGAAGCGACAACGACTCCGCTGCCCCATAGTTCGACTCTGCGGCGGCGAATCCGGCAAAAACTGGTCTCGCCGGGGTCGATTTCCGCTATCGACGACCAAAGTCCGACAGGTTGCCAGGCGATCCGCGAGCGCGGGTTCAGTTCGGAAGCCCCCAATCCGAATGACAAGTGCAATTCGGGCTGGCGCTGTTGTCGCAGCAGACGATCTTGCCGGCGCGGCAACCGCAAACACCCTTGTGGCCCTTGCAGCAATCGCTCTGGCTGACCTGGGCGGTGTCGATGCGTTGACCAGAGGATGCCGGGCAGGCTTGCAGTGTGGTGAAGTCGGTGGGTACCAGTGACCGGACACCGGTTGCCGGGCCATCGCTATCGGCCAGCAATGCGCCGGAATACATCAGCACGGCCAACAGCATCAGCTTGATCAGCATTTTCATGATGGGTTCTCCAGGAAAGCCACCATACCAATATATGCGATGCGGCCATCGCATTGGCGATTCCGTGCCGGCAATCAATTCCGTTCTGTATGGAACCGGCCTGAATAAGGTTTTTTAAACGAAAAAAAACGGCTGCCGAAGCAGCCGTTCTCTTTGATGCAAGCCCGTATTACTTGGCGGGTGCGGCCGGCGTGGCGGCGGGAGCGGCCGGCGCGGTCGGGAACGGGAAAGCGAAGGGTTGACCAGCGGCCGGAGCCTGCAGCATCTGGGTCCAGGCGTTCGGATCGAAGAAGTTGAAGGTGGGAGCGGTACCGGCGGCCGGAGCTGTGTAGGTGGGGAATGTCGGCAGAGCCGGCAGGGTCGGCAGCGCGGTGGTGGCACCGGGGGTCATGAAGCCTTTCCACATGTCGCCGTAAGAACCCGGGTTCAAGGTGGCGCCAGCCCAGCCCATGTACAGGTTGGGGTTGACCGGAGCCATCATGAGCTGAAGTGCGCGGGGATCCAGGGGGGACATCATCCACTTCAGGTACACGTTGGGGTTGACGCTATTCATGACCATTTGCAGGACTTTGGGGTCCAGCGGGGACATGGCCCAGCGCATCAGCTTGCCCGGGTCGGACAGTTGGGTCAGCGCGGCGGTGTAGAAGTTGGGGTCCATGGAAGCGGCCAGCCACTTCATGTAGATGTTCGGATCAGCAAAAGCGGCCACGTTGGAGTAGGCGCCGGGCTGGGTCATGGAGTTCATCATGTTCAGCCAGTTGCCGGGTTCCATCATGTTGTTGCCCATGGTGGTGTAGAAGCCGGGTTCGGTCACGGCGTTCAACCAGGGGATGAATACCTTCGGGTCTTTGTATGCGGACATGTTCTGGGTCATGTCGGTCATGCGGGCCAGCCATTGTTCCGGGGTCTGGGGGACTTGCTTGGCGGGGGCGTCAGCAAAGGCGGCGGGGGCTGCGCAGACCAGCAGGGCGGCGACGAGGGATTTCATTTTCATTGCAATCTCCTTGAGGTAAATTGGGAAAACTTGAACAAGTCGTAGGGTGAACAACTCGGTGAATGCAGAATATCAACATATCCTGATGTACTCCAAGTTCTCATAACTTTGCTTTATCGGCGGCTTTCAGTTGTTGTGTTTCCGCGACATCGGTGGGTTCTCTATAATCCGCCGCATGAAACAACATGCCGCCCTCGGGGCCGTCGGCTGGGATTGGCCGGAATGGTCCGACGCGTTCTATCCCTCGGACATGCCGGAAGAATGGCGTCTGACCTACTACAACACCCAGTTCGATTGTGTATTCCTGGCCGCGTCGGTTTGGCGCCAGGCCGACGCGGCAACCTATGAGGCATGGGCCGCCGATACACACGAACATTTTTTGTTTTTGCTGGAAGACGCGCGGCCGGAGGATCTGCCGGCGGTGCTGGCGGGGCGGGCACTGGGGATAGGGCGGGATGATTCCCGGCTGCTCTGGTTCGATCGCCAGACTTTGCTGAAGGCGCTTGCCGCGGAACTCGCGCCGCCGGACAGCGAAGCGCCGCTTTACCTGATCAGCCAGGATGGCGAAATGGGGCAGATCGAACGGGTGCGTACTCTGCTGGAATTGATGGGGCTTTGAGACGCGCCGTCCAGGACATAGAATGCCGCGCGTTTGCACCCGTTATTTTTCCAATAAGAAAAGCCTTTTTCCCGTGTCAGACAATCTCATCGAAATCCACGACCTATCCTTTGCCTACGGCAAGCGGCTGGTACTCAAGGGCATTGACCTTGCCGCCCGGCGCGGCCAGGTCATTGCCATCATGGGTATATCCGGAGGGGGCAAGACCACGCTGTTGCGCCTGATCGGCGGTTCACTCAAGCCGACCAGTGGCGTGCTCATGGTGGATGGTGTCGACATGAGCGGTCTGGACAGGAATACCTTGCATCAACTGCGTCGGCGCATGGGGATGCTGTTCCAGTTTGGTGCCCTGTTCACCGATATGTCGGTATTTGACAATGTGGCGTTCCCGTTACGCGAACATACCGATCTGCCGGAAGAAATGGTGCGCGATCTGGTGCTGATGAAGCTGAATGCGGTGGGATTGCGTGGAGCGCATGATTTGATGCCCTCGGAACTGTCCGGCGGCATGGCGCGCCGCGTGGCGCTGGCGCGCGCGATTGCCCTGGAGCCGAGTTTGATTCTCTACGACGAACCATTCGCCGGCCTCGACCCGATCTCCCTGGGCATCACCGGCAACCTGATCCGGCGCCTCACCGATACCCTGGGAGTGACTTCCATCGTCGTTACCCATGACATCCAGGAGTCCCTGCGCATGGTGGATTACGTCTATTTCGTTTCCGAGGGCGTGATCGCCGCGCAAGGCACACCCGATGAACTGCGCGCCTCGACCGAGCCCTTCGTGCACCAGTTCGTGCATGGCGAGGAAAATGGGCCGGTTCCCTTCCATTACCCGGCGCCTCCTTATACCGATGAACTGGAGCTCGCCGCATGAATAGCCTGCTCGACAGCCTGCGCGGCGTCGGTGCCCGTGTGATCGACAGTATCTGGCGCATGGGAGTGGCGACACGTTTCTTCCTGATGACCCTGCTGCAATCCGGGCAGAGCTTCCGCCGCTTCCATCTGATCATTCGCGAGATTTACAGCGCGGGGGTGCTTTCGCTGATCATCATCCTGGTCTCCGGCCTGTTTGTCGGCATGGTGCTGGGTCTGCAAGGCTACGAAACCTTGCAGACCTACGGTTCCGAGGAAGCCCTGGGTGTTCTGGTTTCGCTCTCGCTGGTGCGCGAGTTGGGGCCTGTGGTCGCCGCGCTGTTGTTCGCCAGTCGCGCCGGCTCGGCCATCACGGCGGAGATCGGCCTGATGAAGGCCACCGAGCAGTTGGCGGCGATGGAAATGATGGCGGTGGATCCGGTCGCGCGCGTGGTGGCGCCGCGCTTCTGGGGCGCGGTGATTTCCATGCCGATACTGGCGGCTTTGTTTTCGGCGATGGGCATTTTGGGCGGCTATCTGGTCGGCGTGGTGCTGATCGGTGTCGACGAAGGCGCTTTCTGGTCGCAGATGCAGGCCGCCGTCGATTTCCGCGAAGACATTCTCAATGGCGTCCTCAAGAGCGTGGTGTTTGGAGTGGCGGTAACCGCCATCGCGCTGTTCGAAGGCTACGACGCGCCACCGACGGCGGAGGGCGTCTCCCGCGCCACCACCCGCACCGTGGTGACTTCTTCCCTGGCCATTCTCGGCCTGGATTTCATCCTGACCGCTTTCATGTTCCGTGGAGTTTGATCCATGCAGCGCGCAACTCTAGACCTCTGGGTAGGCATCTTCGTGGTGGCCGGTATCGCCGCCATCCTGTTTCTCGCACTGAGGGTGGGCAATATGGGCAGCTTCGACAGCGCCTCGACCTACACGGTGAAAGCCGAGTTCGACAACATCGGTGGCCTCAAGGCACGGGCACCGATCAAGAGCGCCGGCGTGGTGGTGGGGCGCGTCGCCGAGATCGGTTTCGATTCCGCCATGTACGAAGCGACGGTGGCAATGAAACTGGATAGTCGCTACAAATTCCCCAAGGACAGCAGCGCTTCCATCATGACCTCCGGCCTGTTGGGCGAGCAGTACGTCGCTCTGGAAGCGGGTGGAGAAGAGAAGATGCTGAGCGATGGCGATACGCTGAAAATTACCCAGGGCGCCGTGGTTCTGGAGAACCTGATCGGCCAGTTCCTCTACAACAAATCAGAAGAAGCGCCGAAAGCCGCCGAGCCGAAGTAAGCCTGTGAACCTGGCAGCCTGTCGGACTTTGGTCATCGATAGCGAAAAGCGCCTCCGGCGAGACCTGTCTTTGCCGGATTTGCAGCCGCATAGTCCGGCTATAAGGCAAAAAATCGGTGAAAAGTGGACCGCCGCGGTCGCTTTGCAGCCGACGACCAAAGCCCGATGGGCTGAAAGGGCAAGGCACAATGGCCATACTCTTGAATGCCAAGTGCTGCCGGTAGGAACATACGCTTGACCAACCGGCATCCGAACCCGCACAGTAAAAACCGTTTCGATTCACCAGGACTCACCATGTATCGCTTCTTGAAACCTTTTATTCTCATGTTCGCCGCCGTCTGCTTCTCCGTCTCTGTAGAGGCGGCCGACATTGGGCCTGATATTCTGGCCAGGAACGTTACCAACGACGTCTTGCGTATCGTCCGCCAGGACAAGGACATCGCCAGTGGCAATGCCGCCAAGGTCAACGCGCTGGTCGAGCAGAAAATCCTGCCCCTGTTCGATTTCAAGCACATGACCCAGTTGGCCGTTGCCAAGCATTGGCCCAGGGCGACGCCGCAACAGCAGGAAAGTCTGACCAACCAGTTCCGAGCGATGCTGGTTCGTACCTACGCCTCGTCTCTGACCAGCGTGGCTGACTACAAGATCGAGTTCAAGCCGTTCCGCGCCTCGCCCGGCGATAGCGACGTCACCGTCAGCACCGAAGTGAGCAAGCCCGGCGCGCCACCCATTCCCATCGATTACCGTCTCGAAAAGACCGACAACAACGGCTGGAAGGTGTTCGATGTCATTGTCGACAACGTCAGTCTGGTGACGGTCTACCGCAATTCATTCAATTCCGAAGTGCGCAGGGGTGGTGTTGATGGCCTCATCGCCGCGCTCGAACGCCGCAACAATCGGCCCTGAGAATCTCATGATGCGCGTGGATACCGACGTGGCCGTGCTCGATGGCGACCTGACCCTGGTCAACGCCAGCCAGTGGCTTGCCGAGGGGGAGGCCGCCCTGAAACAGGGGGTGACGGCATTCGATATGGCGGGTGTCGGCCACCTCGATTCTTCCGCCCTCAGTCTGATGTTGTCCTTGCGCCGCCGCGCCGAAGCGGCCGGTAGCGCCATCGAGTTCCGCAACATTCCGGATAGCCTTGCCAGCCTCGCCAAGTTGTATGGCGTCGACGAGCAGATTTAACCTGGAAACGGCGGTTGACCGCTCGTTTGCCCTCGGGAAGCCTCATGGATAGCAGCGTTCGTGCGTTCGATAACCCCTACCATTCGGGTGAGTCCGCCACGCACCCGCTGGCGCGTTCACGCGGGTGCCTGGCTTTGCCGCTCCTCCTGGCGGGCTTCGGCCCGCTACGTCGTCGCTTCGCGCCAGATTCTCGCGCGAACGCACCATCGGGCGCGTTCAACTGCCGCTTCCAGGTTTAACCCCTGATTCGATGACGACCGCCGTCCGCCTGCGCGGCGTGGAAAAGCGCTTTCCGCGTGTGCATGCCCTGCGTGGCATCGACCTCGACATCGAACCTGGCGAATTCTTCGCCCTGCTGGGTCCCAATGGCGCGGGCAAGACTACCCTGATCAGCATCCTCGCCGGCCTGACCCGCGCCAGTGCCGGATCGGTGGAAATCATGGGCTTCGACGTGACCCGCGATTATCGTCAGGCGCGCCGCGCGCTCGGCGTGGTGCCGCAGGAACTGGTATACGACCCTTTCTTTACCGTGCGTGAAACCTTGCGTCTGCAATCCGGGTACTTCGGGCTGCGCCGCAACGACGACTGGATCGACGAGTTGCTGGCCAATCTGGGACTGGCCGACAAGGCGGATGACTACACGCGCCGCCTCTCCGGCGGCATGAAACGGCGAGTGCTGGTGGCGCAGGCGCTGGTGCACAAACCGCCGGTGATCGTCCTCGACGAGCCCACCGCCGGTGTCGATGTGGAGTTGCGGCAATCGCTCTGGGCCTTCATCCGCCGCCTCAACCGCGAGGGCCATACCATCGTCCTCACCACCCACTACCTGGAAGAAGCCGAGAGTCTGTGCGAGCGGGTGGCCATGCTCAAGGAGGGCCGTATCGTCGCGCTGGATCGTACCGAGAACCTGCTGCGCGCGGGGGCCGAGCGGCGCTTGCTGTTGGAACTGGATCCCCCTGAACTGCCCGCTTTCCTGCAATCCCGCCTGAAGGGGCGGGATGGGCAGCGCTTCATCCTTGACCTACCCGACTACGGCGATCTCGAAGCCATCCTCGCCAACCTGCGCGCGGCGGGTATCGCCATCCGCAACATGAGCCTGGGCGAGGCCGATCTGGAAGAAGTGTTCTTGAAGATCATGCATGGGGGTACGCCATGAGCGGCTTCCGCACTTTGCTCTACAAGGAAATCCTGCGCTTCTGGAAGGTGCTGGTGCAGACCGTGGGGGCGCCGGTGCTCACTTCCCTGTTGTATTTGCTGATCTTCTCGCATGTGCTGGAAGACCACGTTCAGGTCTACCCCGGCGTGCACTACACCGCGTTCTTGATGCCCGGCCTGATCATGATGTCGATCCTGCAGAATGCTTTCGCGAACAGCTCCTCGTCGCTGATCCAGTCGAAAATCACCGGCAACATCGTTTTTGTCCTGCTGCCGCCGCTGTCCTACCTGGAGTTTTTTCTTGCCTATCTGATCGCGGCGCTGGTGCGCGGTTTCACTGTGGGGTTGGGCGTATTGCTGGTCGGCCTGTTCTTCGCGCACATCGAAATGCGCCATCCACTGTGGATATTGGCTTTCGCGCTGGCCTCGGGAACCGTGTTCGCCTGCATGGGCATCCTGGCGGGGATCTGGGCGAACCAGTTCGACAACCTCGCCGCCGTGCAGAACTTCATCATCATGCCGCTCACCTTCCTGTCCGGCGTGTTCTTTTCCATCCATTCCCTGTCGCCGTTCTGGCAGGGTATCTCCCACCTCAATCCGGTTTTCTACATGATCGACGGTTTTCGCTACGGCTTCTTCGGCCAGGGCGATGTCGACCCCTGGCTGGGACTCGCCGTGGTCACGCCTTTCGTCTTGCTGCTGTCATTCCTGACTTTGGCGATGCTGAAGTCCGGCTATAAACTTCGCCACTAAATTTTAAGGATATTCAAATGGTTACCCCAGAAAACATTCAGGAATGGATACAAGCCGGCCTGGAGTGTGAATCGATCAAGGTGGCTGGCGATGGCCAGCATTTCGAGGCCGTCATCGTCAGTTCGGCATTCGCCGGCAAGCTGCCGGTCGCGCGCCATCAACAGGTGTTCAAGGTGCTGGGCGATCGCATGCATTCACAAATCCACGCACTCTCGATGCAGACCTTCACCCCGGAAGAGTGGAAAGCTCGTAATGGATAAGCTCGTCATCACCGGCGGCGCTCGCCTCTCCGGCGAGGTGGCCATCTCCGGCGCGAAAAACGCCGCGCTCCCCATTCTTTGCGCCAGCCTGCTTTCCACCGAGCCGCTCACCCTGACCAATGTGCCGGGGCTGAACGACATCGGCACCATGCTGAAGCTGCTCGCCCAGATGGGCGTCAAGATCGAACGCGAGGGGAATCGCGTCACCCTGGACGCTTCCGGGCTGAACAACCCGCTGGCCCCCTACGAACTGGTGAAGACCATGCGCGCCTCGATTCTGGTTCTCGGGCCGCTGCTGGCGCGCTGTAGCGAGGCCAGGGTGTCGCTACCCGGCGGCTGCGCCATCGGCGCGCGGCCGGTGGATCAGCACATCAAGGGCTTGCTGGCGATGGGCGCGGAAGTCGGCGTCGAACACGGCTACGTGGTGGCCAAAACCACAGCCGGCAACGGCAAATTGAAAGGCGCGCACCTGTTCACCGACATGGTCACCGTGACCGGCACGGAGAACCTGATGATGGCCGCCTGCCTGGCCGATGGCGAAACCATCATCGAAAACGCCGCGCGCGAACCGGAAGTGGTCGATCTGGCGCAATGCCTGGTCAGCATGGGCGCCCAGATCAGCGGCGCCGGCACCGACGTCATCCGCGTTCGCGGGGTCGAGCGCCTGCATGGCGCTACCCACCGCATCATGCCGGACCGTATCGAGACCGGCACTTTCCTGTGCGCGGCGGCGGCCACGGGCGGCGAAGTGCGCCTCACCGGCACCTCCACGGGCTACCTGGATGCCGTGGTCGACAAGCTGATGGATGCCGGTTGCGAGATCGTCGGCGAAAAGACCCCCGGCCGTGAATCCATCCATATCATCGCCCCGGCCCGCCTGAAAGGCGTGTCGCTTCGTACCGCGCCCTATCCGGCATTTCCCACCGACATGCAGGCGCAGTTCATGGCCATCAACGCCGTGGCCGATGGCACCGCGATCATCCGCGAGACCATCTTCGAGAACCGTTTCATGCACGCCGTCGAACTCCAGCGTCTCGGCGCGGACATCCAGATCGACGGCAACACGGCGGTGATGAAAGGGGTGGAAAAGTTGCAGGGCGCCACCGTCATGGCCACCGACCTGCGCGCCTCCGCCAGCCTGGTCATCGCCGGCCTGGTCGCGGAAGGGGAGACCCACATCGAGCGCATCTACCACCTGGATCGCGGCTACGACCACATCGAAGCCAAGCTCACCGCCCTGGGCGCGGCGATTCGACGCGAGAAAGCCTGAGCTTGCCATTGTTTTGGCTATGTATTACCGTTAATACAAATCCACAATCAAGGAGCCGTTCATGACCACCAGCGTTCGTTTACCCAATCGTGTCGAACAGGCGCTGGCGGCTTATTGCGTGGAAACCCAGCGCAGCAAGTCGGAGGTCATCATCGAATTGCTGGAGCAGCGTTTCAGACTGGCCGACTCCGAGGCCACGCCCTACGAGCGCGCCGAAGCGGCGGGTTTTATCGGATGTGTCGATGGGACTGAGTCGGTTCCAGGTGGCTACAAGGAACGGGCGCGCGTCGCGATTGCCGCCAAACACGGCCGCGCATGACCACCATATTGGTCGATACCGGGCCGCTGGTGGCGCTGTCCGACAAGCGCGACAAGTTTCATGAAACCAGCAAGACTTTCCTGAAGAACTATCGCGGCCGCCTGCTCACCACTTGGGCGGTGCTGACCGAGTTCTCCCACCTGGCGCCCTCGGTCGAGGCCACGCTGCCGCTGTATCGCTGGATCGACAACGGAGGGCTGGAGGTGTTTCCACTTGGCCGCGATGAACTGGTGCGCGCGGTGGACTGGATCGAGCGCTACGCCGATCAGCCGATGGATCTGGCAGATGCCTCGCTGGTGGTCGCCGCGCTTTCCTCCGGTTACACCCAGATATGGACGCTCGACCGCCGCGATTTCGAGACCTGGCGGCTACCCAGCCGCAAGCGTTTCAAGCTGGTTTCGTAGGATGTGGTGAGGTACGAACCGCATCAATCCACTCAACCGTGAGCGATGCGGTTCGCTATTGCTCACCACGTCCACAAACCATCCATTCGATTCATGATGACTGACTACCAGTGGTCAGATCAGGTACTTGGCGAGCCTGACCTTCAGGTATCCCGCGTTTCTACGTTGCATCCTTGCCCGCGAGTATTTCCCGAGCCACCTCAAGCACCTTTCTTCGCTGGCCGCGGGCCTGTCCCCTCAGCATGTCGAAGGCCTGTTCCGCGCTCAAGCCATTCCGTTCCATGGTCAGGCCGATGGCGGTGCTGATCTCGCGGCTGTTTTGCAGTGCCGCCACGAGTTTTTCCTCGCTTTCCCGCAGCCCCGCCATATCTCGCGCTCGAGCCAGGGCGGTTTCCAGAGACGGGATGATGCGTGGCACATCCAGGGGTTTGACCAGATAGCCGAGCGCGCCGGCCTGCCGCGCCTCGCGCACGAAAGTTTCGTCGTCGTAGGCGGAGAGGAACATGAAGGAAATGTCGTGGTCGGCCAGCCAGCGGCCCAGTTCCAGGCCGGACATGCCGCGCATGCGAATATCCAGGACGGCCAGATCGGGGCGGATCTCGGTACAAATCCGCATGGCATCTTCCGCGCTGTCCGCCTCACTGATGCGATAGCCGGCCGCGCGCAGGCCGCGCGCCATGGTCCGCAGGATCAGCAGATCGTCTTCCACCAGCAGGATATGGGCTTGGGTCATGGAAGCTCTCGTGTGGTCCAAGGGTTATGCCTGAAGCACAGGTTCAGTCGTCAATGGCGGGCCGAGCAGGAGTTCGGTCTCGATGTGGCCGCCGCCATCGCGGATTGTCAAGGTGGCGCCACGCCGCGGCAACAGGGTTCGGATTAGGTCAAGACCGGTGCCGCAGCCCTGGCCGCTGGCCAGATCGAACCCCGCCGGCAAGGGCCCGCCCGGGTTGACGATGCGGATCGCCGCTTGCCGGCTGTCTCCGTTCAAGGTGATTGCCACCCCCACGCCATCGCGGTGCTGCCCGTGTTTCAAGGCGTTGTGGATCAGCTCATTCAGGATCAGGGCGATGCTGACCGCCGCATTGCTGTCCAGCCAGACATCGCCGGACAACGTATCTTCGATCAGCGGGGGATGGGCCACCATGGCCAGGGCCGCCACCGCGCCGCTCACTTCCTTCAGCAGTTCGCGAAGACGCAGTTCGTTCTGTGGCAGGCGGCCTTGCAAACCGTGTACCACCGCAATGGTGTTGATCTGGGCGATGGCTGCCTCGATGGGCGTCTGGGTGTCGGGGTGAGTGGCGATATCCTGGCGCAGCAGGCCGACGACACCTTGCAGGTTGTTCTTGATACGGTGGTGCACCTCCCGCACCAGTGCGTCGCGCTGTTTGGCCTCGTGGGTGAGGCGTTGCTGTTCGGCGTTGATGCGTTCGGTGATGTTCTCGATCATGCCGAGGGAATACAGCGGCTTGTCGGCGTGATCGCGGATCAGGCTGCTGGTCAGGTTGACCCAGAGCACGTGGCCATCCCGGTGCAGATAGCGCTTGATCATCTGATAGCCTGGGATTGCGTGTTCCTGAGCCCGGCGGAAGAGATCCAGGTTGGCGGCCACGTCATCGGGATGGGTGATCTCCATGAAGGTTTTCCGGAGCAGTTCCACTGTGCTATAGCCCAGCATGTCGCAGAAGGCCTGGTTGACCTGAAGAAAATGGCCATTCATGTCGGTCATGGCGATGCCGATCGGGGAGTGTTCGAACAATAGGCGGAAGCGCATCTCACTGTTGCGCAAGCGCTCCTCGTCGCGCTTGCGTTCGCTGATGTCCAGCACCAAGCTGAGCAAATGGGGCACGCCATTCAGGTCGAGGTGTTCCATGGAGAGCAGTCCATCGCTGATCTCCCCGCATTTGTGCCGCATGCGCAATTCCAGGTTATGCACATGCCCATCTTGGCGCAGCCATTGCAACGCCTCGTCGCGTTGCTCGGGATGTGCCCAGAGGCCCAGTTCCAGCGTGGTGTGGCCCAATAGTTCGTCGCGTTCGTACCCCAGGATTTGCCGTACGGCCGGATTGAAGTCGACGATGTGCCCATCGCTCATTCGGGTGATGGCGATGCCGATGGGGGATCGGTTGAACACCTTGGAAAAACGCGCCTCGCTCTCGATCAGGGCGCGTTCAGCCTGCTTGCGTTCGGTGATATCGCGCAGAAAGGAATAAAAATGTCCACCCTCCGGGGTGGCGCGGAAATAGACGCTGGCGTCGATGTCGATCACCTGCCCATTCTTGCGCCGATGCCTTGTTTCGAAGCGGTCAGCCCCGTTTTTGATCATCCGGCGGATGTGTTCGGCGGTTTGTTCCGGGGTTTCGCTGGCCTCCAGATCAAGGACCGACAAGCCGAGCAATTCCTCGCGCCCATAGCCGGAAATGCGGCAGGCGGCATCGTTGCAATCGCATAGGCGACCTTGGGTATCAGTTATCCAGAAACCGTCCATGGAGGCCTGGATGATGGCCCGATACTGTTCCTCGGCTTCGCGTCGCTCGGTGACCTCCTTGGCCACGCCGACCGTGCGGTAGACCTTGCCGTCGGCATCGCGAATCGGGAAGGTGCGCACCCATAGCCAGCGAACCCGGCCTTCCACGACGACACGGTATTCGAGATCCAGGCCATTCGGATGGGTGCGCTGACTATCGTGAGCGGCGGCGACCCGGTCGCGGTCATCCGGGTGAATGCTGGAGAAAAATGAGCGCGGATGCTGGTAAAGACTGTCCACACTCTTGCCAAAGAGCTTTTCGTAAGCCGGACTGACATAAAGAAAGCGGTTCTCGACCAGATCGCGGATCCAGAACGCTTCGTCGATAGTCTCCGCCAGTTGCTGAAAGCGCGCGTTGGTCTCGCGCAACTCGGTCTCGGCACGAATCCGCTCGCTGATGTCGCTCGCCACCGCCACGATCAGGGACTGTCCACCTGATTCAAAGGGGCGTATGCGGATTTCCACCGGGAATGTGCCGCCATCCTTGCATTGATGCAGGGTCTGGACGAGCTCGGCCCCAGGTTTGCCGGCGCGGGCAGCGGCGCACTGCTCACGCAGCATGGTTTTGTTGAACAGGGGCAAGAGGTCCTGCGGACCCAGTCGCAGTAATTCTTCCCGGCTATAGCCCAGCCTGGCGCAGGCGGTGGCGTTCACGTCGATGAAACGCATCGGCTCGGGGTCGATCAGACATACGGCGTCCGGCGAACTGTCCAGCGCCAAGCGGAAGCGCTCCGTCGTCTGTTCCATGGCGCGGCGAGCGGTGAGGTCGCGCATCACCGCCAGGACGGCGGGGCGGTCCTCATAGTCGAAGGCGAAAGTCAGTGTTTCCACCTCCACGCCGCCGCCACCCGCGCGGCGCAGCTTCAAGACAGTGGGCGTGATGGCAGCCTTGCCGGAGAGTGTGGCGTTCTTGCTCAACTCGCAGGCCTGATGGAAATCCGGATGCACCAGCTCGGTCAAGGGCATGCCCAGCAGGGCGGTGTTTACTGGCAGGCCCAGTAATCGCGCCAAGGCGGGGTTGGCGAACACCACCTGGTCATCCTGCATGACCAGGATAGGTTCTGGCAGGTTGTCGACCAGGCCGCGATAACGTTGCTCGTTGCGCCACAGCGCCTCCTCCATGCGCAGCCGGTTCTCGATTTCGGCCTGGAGTTGAACGTTGCTGGCGCGTAGCTCGGCGGTGCGTTCCGCCACCCTTGCTTCCAGTTGCCCACGATAGGCATCGGCTTCGCTTCGGGCCAACCATTCGGCGGTGATGTCGCGAGCGGTGCCGACCATCTCATAGACGCGCCCCGCGCTATCGAAGTGGGCGTGGCCGAGCAGACGCAGGACACGCTCGGGAGCGTCGGCGCACGCCAGGCGCACATCGATCTCACCGGCTTCCTCGCCACGCAGCAGGGTTTCCATCGCCGCGAGCATGACCGGCCGGTCCGCCGCGCAGACCATATGTAGAAAGGTGTCGAAACGCGGCTCGAATGTGCCAGGCGCCAGGCCCAGCAAATGCAACAATTCGTCCGAGATTTCGACGCGATCTTCCAACATATGCCAATGCCAACTGCCGATGTGAGCCACCGCCTGGGCCTCGGCCAGATGGGCCTCGCTGGCCTTGAGGCGACGTAGCAGGGTATGCCGGTCCAGCGCCAGATCGATGGCGCGTTGCAGTTCGCGCTCGTTGTACGGTTTGCTCAGATAGGCCAGAGGCGACGTGGCGCGGGCGCGCTCATACAGTTCGTCGTCGGAGTATGCCGTCAGATACAGCGCCGGGATGTCCTGGCGTTCCGCCAGAATGGCGGCGGTCTCGATGCCATCCAGATCGCCGGGCAGCACGATGTCCATGATCACCAGATCGGGCCGCGCCGACTCGGCGAGCTGGATGGCCTCACGGCCGTTGCCGGCGCTGCCGATGACCTGGTATCCGGCGGTTTGCAACACGCTCTCCAGCAAGTGTGCGGCGTCAGCGTCATCCTCGACGATCAGAATGCGTGCGGGTGTCGCGGTTGCCAGTTTCATTGCGTCTCATGTCAGGTTATGTCGTGAGCGGACTCTCTAAAATCGCCATATTTAACAAATCGATGATATCCGTCGCGCGAAGAGCTTGACCGTAAAATCCGCGCTTGTAAATCACGGTATGTTTGCCTAGCATCATGGCCTTACCGCCAACCCGGACCCTGTTGGCTCTTATTACTGCGATGCAGGAGAGCTAATGGGTTTCCGGGTTTTGTATTTTTCGCGCGTTGGATGCGGCATATGAAGCCGTCATCTCCGCCTCCGGGCGAGGCGATGGCGCCCCCGTCTTTCGACGCGCGGGAGATTGCCGAGCGCAAGGCATTTCTGGAATTTTCCGAGCTGGACAGCGATCGCCTGCGCCATCTGCACGAGCTCATCGGACCAATGGGCATGGCGTTCAGCGAGGTGTTTTACAGCCACCTCCTGAGCTTCGAGCCGATGCGCCGTCTGATTCCGGACCAACAGGCGATGGACAGTTTGCATGGCGCCCAGTCCGCGTATTTCAGCGGCCTGACCGCGGGTGATTATGGCGATGCCTATGTTGCCAACCGCCTGCGCGTGGGACAGGTGCACAACCAGATCGGTCTGGAGCCGAAGTGGTACATCGGCGCCTACCGCAAATACCTGTCCGGGTTGATGCCTCTGGTCTGGGAACAGTGTGATGGCGACATCCGCCGCTTTCTCGCCAGTTACGACTCCCTCCTGAAGATCGTGTTGTTCGACATGGGCCTGGCCCTGGACAGCTACTTCCAGGCCGAGCGCCGGGTACTGCAGGAAATGAAGGATTACGCCGACCGGGTCATCTGCACCATGCCCAGCGGCCTGCTGGTACTGGATGCGGGATTGTGTCTGCGCACCATCAATCAGGCCGGCCGCGAGATGCTGGGACTGCGGGAAATGGCGCCGGTCCAGGGCCACGATCTGAGTAGCCTGGTGGCCAGTCCCGCCCTGCTCGCCCTGGCGCGCGAGGTCTTGGACAAACAACAGGGCACTCGCTCGCTGGTGATCGGACCTCTGCCGGAACTGGACGGGCGCATTCTGGCCCTGACCTTGTCCGCCACCCTGATCGATGAAGCGCCAGCCCTGATCATCCAGTTGCAGGACGAGACCGAGAGTGTGTGGGTGAATGAGCGTCTGGCTCGTTTTCGCGCCGCTCTGGATGCCTCGGAGGACGCCATCTATCTGATCGACCGCGCCCGCATGTGCTTTGTCGATATCAACGAAACGGCCTGTAAGCAGATGGGCTATTCCCGCGCGGAACTGCTGGAAATGGCGCCCCAGGACATCAAACCGTTGTTGGAAGAGGCGGATCTGGTGCGGCAGTTCGATCAGATTCTTGCCGGCCCGACGCATGCGGGACGCATTGAAACCCTGCACCAGCGTAAGGATGGTTCCACTTTCCCGGTGGAAGTGGCTTTGCGCGGCTTTATTTCCGAAGGCCGGCCGATGCTGGTGGCGGTGGCGCGTGACATCAGCCAGCGCAAACAAGCCGAGGCTGAACTGAAGGACAGCGAAGAACGCTTCCGCGCCACCTTCCAACAGGCCGCGGTGGGGATCGCTCATCTGGCAACTGACGGTCGTTGGTTGCGGGTCAACGAAAAACTTTCCGCGATCGTCGGCTACAGCCGGGAAGAATTGCTCCGCCTCGATTTCCAGAGCATCACGCATTCGGATGATCTGTCCAAGGAACTGGACTCCATGCGCCAGATACTGGACGGAGAGATAGATAGCTACACCATGGAAAAGCGCTATCTACGCCAGGATGGCGGCACGGCCTGGGCCGGCGTCACGGTGTCGCTGGTTCGCACGCAAGCCGGCCAGCCCAAGTATTTCATCGCGGTGATCGAAGATATTTCCGCGCGTAAGCAGACCGAGGAATCCCTGCGTCTGGCGCAACGCGCCCTGGAAGCCAGCGGCAACGGCATCGTCATCACCGATTGCCGCCAGGCCGACAACCCCATCGTCTATGTCAACCCGGCCTTCGAACGCATTACCGGCTATAGCGCGGCTGAGGCGCTGGGCCGAAACTGCCGTTTCCTGCACGGCGAGGAGCGCGACCAGGCCGGCACTCATGCCTTGAGCGAGGCGGTGCGGGATTCGCGCGAGGCCAAGGTGGTGGTGCGCAATTTTCGCAAAGACGGCCGCCCATTCTGGAACGAATTGCTGATCGCGCCGGTGCGCGCCGAGGATGGCACGATCACCCATTTCGTCGGCGTGCAGAACGACATCACCGAGCAGAAACGCGCCGAGAAGAATCTGCTGCACATGGCCACCCATGATGCCCTCACCGGCCTGCCCAACCGCAGCCTGTTGCAGGACCGTATCGGCCAGGCCATCGGCTACGCGGACCGCATGCGGCGGGGGATGGCCGTGCTGTTCATCGACATCGACCGCTTCAAGAACATCAATGACAGTCTGGGTCACGCCATGGGGGATGCCCTGATCGTTACCCTGGCGCAGCGACTGCGCGGCGCGGTGCGCATGGTCGACACGGTGGCGCGAGTGGGGGGCGATGAGTTCGTGGTCATCCTGACCGATATCTCACGGGAATCCGACATCACCCAGATCATTCCCAATCTGCTTGCCGCCATCACCCAGCCGGTGAGGGTGGATAGTCATGAACTCTCGGTTACCGCCAGCATCGGCATCAGCTTGTACCCGCGCGACGGCAAGGATGTGATGTCCCTGCTGAAAAACGCCGATACCGCCATGTACCGAGCCAAGGACGCGGGACGCAACGGCTTCCGTTTCTATACGCAGGAAATGAACGCCGACGCGGTGGGCCGGCTGCGCCTGGAGAACGATTTGCGCAAAGCCATCCAGGGCGAGGAATTGGTGGTGTACTACCAGCCGCAAGTGGAAGCCGAGACCGGCCGTATCGTCGCGGCCGAGGCCCTGCTGCGCTGGCGCCACCCCGTGCATGGACTGGTATCTCCCAACGATTTCATTCCCCTGGCGGAAGAAACCGGCCTCATCGTTCCCATCGGCGAATGGGTGCTGCGTAGCGTCTGTGCCCAGTTGCGCGGCTGGCGCGAGGCGGGCTTGCCCGAGCCAAGAGTCGCGGTCAACCTGTCGCCACGCCAGTTTCGCCAACCCGACATCGTCGAGATGATTGCCTCCGCCGTGCGCGATTACGGACTGCCATCGGAATGTATCGAGCTGGAAATCACCGAGGGCAGCCTGATGCATAACCCGGAAGAAGCGGCGGTCTTGCTGGCTGAACTCAGCAAGCTGGGATTCAGCCTGGCGGTGGACGACTTCGGCACCGGCTATTCCAGTCTGGCTTACCTCAAACGGTTTCCCCTGCATGCCCTGAAGATCGACCGTTCCTTTGTCTGCGACATCGAAAGCAATCGCGATAGCGCGGCCATCGCCACCGCCGTCATCGCCCTGGCGCACAGCCTCGGACTGAAAGTGGTGGCCGAGGGCGTGGAGCAGGAGGTGCAGATGGAATTCCTGCGCGGATTGAACTGCGATTTCGCCCAGGGCTATCTCTATGGCCGGCCGCTTCCGGCCGAGGACTTCATGGCATTACTGGAAAAACAACAATGTCTGATCAAGACGACACCCCACAGCCAGCCGATACCCTCCTGATCGTCGACGACGAAGCCAACATCCTCGCCGCCCTGGGACGATTGTTTCGCCGCGAGGGTTACCGTCTGTTGCGCGCGGAAACCGGCGGCGAGGCACTGGCGCTATTGGCCGAGCACGAAGTGGGCGTCATTATTTCCGACCAGCGCATGCCGGACATGAATGGCGTTCGGTTTCTCAGCACCGCGCGGGAACGCTGGCCGGATACCGTGCGGATCATGCTCAGCGGCTACACGGAATTGTCCAGCGTGACGGATTCGGTGAACCAGGGCGCCATCTACAAATTCCTGACCAAGCCCTGGGATGACGCCACGTTGCGCGAGACCGTGCACGAGGCCTTTCAACTGCATCGCGTGACGCGCGAGAACACCCGGCTCAATGCCGCCCTGCGCGAAGCCAATACGGCGCTGACGCGCTGGAATCAGGAGTTGGAGCAACGGGTGGCGGACAAGACCCGGGAGGCCCTGCGCAATCTGCATGTCCTGCGCGCCTCCCAGGAAGTTCTGGCACATCTGCCCATGGCGGTGTTCGGCATCGACACGGATGGATATCTCGTCATGGCCAACCGGGCCAGCGAACACTTATTGGGCGGCGCGCCCGCCCAGCTCGGAGAATTGGCCGGCGAAACTTTGCCGGCGAACTTCCTCGACGCCGAACTGGATGAAGCTGGCAAAGGCCGCGGCCGCCTGGCGGATGGACGCCAGGTGGAGTTCTGGCGTTATCCCCTTGGGGGCGCCGCCTCGGCCATCGGTACCGCGCTGGTTATCCATCATGTTTCAGTGAATGAATTGTCATGACTACTCCAAGCAAAGTTGAAATTCGTGAAGGCCTAACCCGGTTGTCAGGGCTCTCTCCCGCCGTCCAGGCGATATTGCCGCGCCTGAGTGACGACGAGTTCGATGCCGGCGAACTGAGCGGCATGGTCGGCCAGGACCCGGTTCTGGCCGCGCGCGTGTTGCGCCTCGCCAACTCTCCCTTTTATGGCCTGCCCAGACAGGTCGGATCCCTGCAGGAAGCGGTGCTTATTCTCGGCTTCAGCAATATGCGTGGCCTCGTGCTGTCCTCCGGCCTGATCGGCGCATTCTCCGATGCCGAGGCCACGGCGTGCAGCCTGGCTGCCGGGGCGGCGGCAGGCTCCCTGGCGCGATCACTCAAACTGGAGGTGGGCCAAGCCTTTACCGCCGGACTGTTGCACAACCTGGGGTCGCTGCTGCTTGGGCACTTTGCCCCAACCCATTGGCAAACCTTGGTCAGCGAGCCCTGTGAGGGAGTGGAGATACGGTTGGCGAAAGAGCGGCAGATCTTCGGCTATGACCACTGTGAACTGGCCGCGGAGATCGCCGGCCAATGGCGTTTTCCCGCGACCATCCAATCCGCCATCCGCCGGTATCCGCGGCCACCGGACGACCCCGCCGAGGCACTCACCGATCTGGTCCATGCGGCCTGGGTGATTGGTGGCGCGGGTCAGGTGGGGAATTGTCTGGCCATCGCACCGGAGATTCTCGGACGCCTCGGCCTGGAAGGCGCGGAGGGGCAAATCGCCCTGGTCGAAGCGACACAGGCGGCAATACGCAGTCACGGCGCCGGACTTTAAGGTGGGAACCAGCTTTTGTGCGCACAGGACGTTTCGCGATGACTGATTGGCCGCCGCGATGAGTACAAAACCATCGACACCGCCCTCTCTCCGAGTCAGCGCCGAGGCGCGACTCGTCGACGCCCCGCCCCCGGCGCCCCCCCGTTCCGCCGAAGAGCTGCTGCATGAACTGCAAG
>CAZIUC010000042.1:0-19489 GCA_964542455.1 uncultured Thiobacillus sp.
GAATCACTGTCCAGCTTCGCGTGGAATCAGTGTCCAGGTTGGTCTGGAATACGCAGGCATATCCACATGTTTTTAAAGAGCAATTCATGTTGCGAGCGGGGCCGGGAGAATTTTTGTCTATGCAGTGCTCGCGGTGCTTCGGCTAATAGATCATTGCCTCACGCTTCATGGGTTCAAAGCTTTTTCCCAGGCTGGTGACGTGGGGGCTGACGCTGTCGACCGGTCCCAGGTCGAGGATAAGCACGTGGTCTTCGCGGTGATGAATCGCTTCGTTCAGTTCGACCTGGATTTGCACATAACGCTGTCGGTCCAGACGGCATTGGAACACGGAGTACTGGAGCCATTCGCCATGGCCTTTCATGATGCGGAAAACGCGGCGCCAGCGTTTGTCGTCGGCGATGTCGTAGCTGATGACATAGAGGTGTTCCATATCTACCTCGTGACGAAATTGGGGTAGTCGGGTATTTCGCCGGACAAATGGCGGATGAGCAGGCGAGCTTGCACTTCAAACAAGCGTCGATAGCTCAACTGATAGCCGAACAACGGGTGGGTGACTTCGTGGCCCATGCGCCGCTCGAAGGCGGCGATGAAGCGTTTTCGGCCGCTGTCAGACAAGGCGCAGCTCCCGGCGGCGCGGATGAAGTCGGTGCCGCGCACTTCGCCGTTGTTGATGGCGGTGATGACGACTGAATCCGCGACCAGGGGCCGGAAGGGTTCCATCATGTCGAGCGCGAGCGCGGGGCGGCCAAAGCGGGGTTGGTGGTAGTAGCCACGATAGGCGTCAAGGCCGACCGCGGAGAGGGCGGTATGCCATTCGCGGGTGAGCATGGCGTAGGCGAAGGAGAGCATGGCGTTAACCGGATCTTTCGGCGGGCGGC
The DNA here is from genome assembly GCA_964542455.1 of uncultured Thiobacillus sp. Taxonomy (GTDB): domain Bacteria; phylum Pseudomonadota; class Gammaproteobacteria; order Burkholderiales; family Thiobacillaceae; genus PFJX01. The sequence goes on from CAZIUC010000042.1 coordinate 879, forward strand.
GATTGCGGCCCATGAAGTCGAAGCTGAGGCTGGGGTCGTCGTCATGGCGCAGCAGGTGAGTGAAGTTCTGGAAATAGCGGCGAGCGGCGATACCTTCTACGCCAAGCAGTTCTTCCAGGGAGCCGGCGCGCCGAGCATAGTGGGCGTCTTCCTTGAGGTCACGCAGGAGGTCTTCGGGGGCATGGTCGGCGGCGACACGCTTGTCAACGGTTACAGGTTCTTCAACTCCCTCTCCCGCCTGCGGGAGAGTGGGAAAAGCGCCCTCACCGCCTGGCTCGCCGAATTGTTCGAACGGTTCAGCTTCTTCTTCCTCCGCCGCGCCACGCCAGTTACGCCGCAGCAGAGTCCGGCTGTTGGCGATCTTGGCGGCGACCCAGCCGCGTGCCAGCGCCAGGCAGGCATGCGGGTCGAAACTCTGGCGGTATTGGTGCATGCGCGTTTCCGCGTTGCGGTGGCCGAGACCGACCACATGGCCGACAAACCAGCCGCCGTAGGTGTGGAAGGAAACCGGGATTTCGCGCTTCATCAGTTCGTGCAACAGCGGCGTGGACAAGCCGCTGCTGCCGAACAGGACGAGTTGCGAGACATCGTTGAGGCGCGCTTCGCCAGCCTTGGCTTTTTCCACTTCGATGACGATGCGTTCCTCGTCCTTGCGCAGCCAGGCACGCGGCGATTGCACATAGAGCGGGCTGCTGCGTTGTTCCCGCGCAAACAAGGGGCGCGGGGCGATCGGCGCCTCGTTGAGGAAGCGCACCTCATCCGGAAGGCAGATGCCGGCCAGCGAGCAGCGTGGGCATTTCGGACTGTCTTCCAGCGGCGGCGGGATGTGCCCGGTAGCGGTTTCGGCGCCGGCATCGGTGGGCCGGCCGATGTTGGCGACGCCGCGCAGGCCGTGGATGGCGGCGAGGGTCTGGTCGATGAGGATTTCGTCGAACAACACGCGCACCCGCTCGCGCGATTCGACGAAATAAAGCATGCCGGAATCGCATTCGTAACCGTGTTCCCGCAGCAGCAGCCCCTGGGCGCAGAGTTGCACCCGTTCCGGGTCATACGCGCCCTTATCCACATGCGGGCGCTTGCCGCGCTTGTAGTCCACCGGCGTGACGTAGGTGCCCTCCCCCTCCACCAGATCCAGCTTGGCGGTGATGCCCAACATGGCGGAACTGAGTGAGACGGAGCGGGCATGAATGTGCTCGTCCTCGGCCGGCGCCTCCGGTAACGCATCGGCCCTGGCATCCACTCGCTTGTGCCTGGCGCGGCCCTCCACCGTATCGGCGGAATCCGCCCATTCCGCCTGCACCCACATCAGGTAGGCCAGGCGCGGGCAGTAGACGAACTCATTGACCATGCGCACCGGGATGAGCGGGGCATCCGGCGCCAGCTCGGGGAAGGACAGGGGAAGTTCGCGTTGCTCGGGCATGGGGTTAGCGGCGTAGGGCGCGATAGATTTTGGCGTGGGGTAATTCTGCACACTCAGCGTCTTCCGCCCCTTGGGAAAGAGAAAATACTGGGAACTGGCGCATCATTAACGCTTCCACCCGCAATAATCTGGCTAAGATTGTGTACACAATAATGTACCGGAGCACGTCATGGATTTTGTCACTGTCCGCGAACTCAGAGCCGAATCCGGCAAGGTCTGGGAGAAGGTCGAAGCTGGCGAGGAGATGGTCATCACCCGCAACGGCAAGCCGTTCGCCATCGTGGTGCATACCAGCCCGGACCAACTCGACCAGACATTGCGCGCCATTCGTGCCGCCCGCCTTCAGAATGTGCTGGACGAAATGCACCGCCGCGCAAGGGAACAAGGGCTGGACACGTTGAGCATGGAAGAAATCGACGCCGAAATCGCGCTTGCGAGGAAAGAACGCCGTGAGCGCCTTGCAGGTAGTCATTGATACCAACGTGCTGGTTTCAGCGGTGCTCAATCCAGCCGGCACACCGGCTCGGGTCATCGCGGCCATCCAGCAAGGCAAACTGGAACCCCTCCTCAGTCGAGCCATCCGGGACGAATACCGCGAAGTCCTTTCCCGCCCACGGTTCGGCTTCCCACCCGCGCTGGTCGCCGACATGCTGAATACATTCGATGAATTGGCGCTTCTGCTGGAGCCCGGCGCCCACCCCCTGCCCAATCTGCCCGATCCCGACGACGCGCCGTTCAGCGCACTCGCCCTGTTTGCCGGTTGCCCCGTCGTCACCGGCAACGCCCGCCACTTCCCACCGGAGACGGGGGTTGAAGCGCTGACGCCGGGGGCGTGTTTGGGGAGGGTCATGGGAATTAAGCAGGGTTGGCAGGGGTGAAGTTTTTGTAATACTGGTTAGGCGCAATCCTTTCACTACGGTAGACATCGACAATGCCCCTTGCGCGCAAAGCATCACGATTCGGCACTATTTCCGCCAACTCAGAAAGAGACAACACTGATCGGATGGCATCTATTGAAATTTGTGCGTCCCAAATGGGCCAGGTAAAGAAATCACGACGCCGTTCCAGGCGGGCGAATCCCGTAGTGGCTATGCCATGTGCCTGAGGTTGCACGGGCAATATCGCCAGCGCTTCCAGAGCAAGAGCATTCGCCCCAAGCACGGTTCTCAGGCTTTGTTTTTTATTGGATTGGGAACTTGGGTCATGCCACCGCAAGGCATATCGCTGGTCTTCCAACGGGTCCCAGCGCAGGCTGAATCCTTCATCTTCATAACGCCATCCTAAGAACAAGGCGGCGCGAAGGTGCTCAAGCGTCAATCCACGCCTGATAGCAATGGCATACGCTGATAAGCCTTGGCCTGCGGAATCACCGCTACGCACCATACGGAATGCCGTATCGAGAAACGCACACTTCTCGTTGGCGTGTGCATCACTGCCGAATCCGGCCAACAGATCGGAAGCACGGCGGTTTTCCTGATCGGCCCCAAGTAGGCTTTGCTTCATCGCCACACGCAATGCATCGCGTGCGTATGGCAACTTCTTGTCGATTTTGAAGGGAATGGACGAGGTTGCCGCCAAGGTGCCGTGCAGGCTGTTCAGGTAGTCATCGGTATTCCCTTGAAAACCGTGTAATCGAGGGTGCCATGAACCGTCTGCCTGTATCCAGGAGATACGGGTGCCAGGGGAGAAACGCTGACTCGTCAGGCCAACGCCCAGCAAGGCCAGGAAGGCCAATGGGTTGGCGCCATCCAATCCCGTGAACAAGAGAGGTTCGCTCATAGGCCATCTTCCTTTTTCTGGTTTTCTTCCCATTCACTTCGCCGGTGATCCGCCAACCGCAATATGGATTCCAGCCAGACCAAGCCCCACCAGCCGTAGCGGCGGGTAAGGCGCCAATAGCGTTCCGCCGGGCCGGCGTCGAGGCGTTCCAGGCCGGTGGCACTGGAGGCGACATAGGTGTTGCCGGAAAAGTCCACGCTGACTTTAACCGGCGCGCCATCCTCCACCACCGGTGCGAATGGCCGGCAGTAGCCGTGATGGCTTTCGACCAGATGCAGGAGCAGATCGCGTAGCGCATCGTCCTTCGGCAATGCATTGGGAACGGATTCCAGCAGGCGCACGGAAAGCAGTTCATGGCGGCCAGCTTCAGGATAACCGGCCTGTTTCCTCGCCTTTCGGCTTTCCTCCCGGCTTTGTTTCATGCCGTCTGATTTCGCTAGTAAAGGGCCGCGCGCCCAGGGGTTACCGCCTTTCAGCCAGGCCTGGAAGCGGGGATCGGCCTTGCCCAGGTCGTGGCCGCGCCCCGCCGCCGCGAGGATTTCGACCAATTCGGTGGGCAGGCCGCACAAGCGGGCGTGCCTCGCCGCGTAGTCGGCCACCCCCTCCAGATGGCATTTGCCGTCTTCCATTGGCTCCAGCAACAAAGAACGGAAACAGCCCGAGGAAGCCACGTCGTCTTCGTCGCTGAATCGGGCGCCGCCCTGGTCATGCGACGGTAGGCGGAGGCTGCCGATCAGGACGAGGCCGCCGGTGGCGTGGGCGGTGATGTTCCTGGCAAGTTTCTTGTCCTTGACCAAACGGGAAGCTATTTCTTTCAGCCAGCCCCAGCGCGGGTCATCCAGACTGACGGACCAATCTTTCAGGGCCGATCTCAATTCTTCCGCCAGGGCATCCGGATCATCTTCCAACCGCCCCGGGCCGGCTTCGGCCAGGACGTGAAGGCGGTTGCGCGCTTCACTCTCCGGCCACTGTTTCAGCACCTCGGGATGCAGGCGTAGCAGGGCCTTGCCGCGCATCCTGGTCTGGGCGCGGTCGCCCCAGTCTGGAACCGGGTCACGGCCCAGCGTGGCGAGTTCCGCCCAACCCTGCTGGCTGGCGGGAATCGCCAGCACGTCGCCGGGCAGCAGTTCGGCGGCACCGTGCAGAGTATTCACCTTGTCTCGGCCACGCCAACGCACCGCCAGGCGGCCCGCTTGCGTCTGTTTGTGCGCGGCGGGTTCATCTTGGCTGGCCTCGCCTTCCACGTCGGCGCCGGCATCGGCCACCTCCCCCTCCAGCCAGCGGCGCATCTGGACAAAGGGCACCGACAGACATTCCGGTGAGGCGGGCGGGCACAGGCTAACGGCTGCCTCCCAGGCGCTCTCCTCCCCGGTCAGGTCGGCCCGCCAGCAAACTTGCACATCGGCCGGCCCGCTTTTCGGCCCATGCAGGAACAAGGCGACATCGGGCGAAGGCCAGGGTTCGGGCGCGGTTTGCGCCAGCGCATCGACATGCGCCGGCAGCATGACCGGGGCTTGGGCGGATGGCGCGTTGAGCGCGGCCAACTCCTCGCCCACAGGCAAACGACGTTCGATGGCGGCGATGCCGAAGTCGATAACGTCCTTGTTTCCAGCCTGTTGCTTGAGCCATTTCCAGGTGTTCGCCAGGGCGGCGCCATAGACGGGATCGTCCTCGCTATTCGCGGTTTGATCGGCGCGCGCCACGATAGCCGCATGCGCTTGAATATCGCGCCCCATGCGGTTGAGACGTCCAAAACGCTGGCGCAGGGCATCCAGGCTGGCGCACTCCGTCACCAACAGGTCGAAATCGAGATTGGCGCCGACTTCCAGGGTCTGGGTCGTGACAATGAAGCGCGGTTGATCGAGTTGGCGGGAGGAAGCGTGCTCCGCCGAGAATTCGGCCAGTGCGCCAGAGAGGGTGTCGTCCTTGTCGATGGGGCGCATTCGCCCGGTAAGCAACGTGACAGCGGCACCACTATTGGCGAGCGCGTCATGAGCGCGGCGCGCGGTATCCACCCGGTTGCAGAACACGACGACCGCCGGCATGGCAAGGTTGTCGGCCGCGAACAAGTCCGGCTGGTTCGCCTTGGAAGCGGCTGAATTCCATTGCGCCACAAGCTTCTGTGCCTGCTCCACCAGCACCTTGGCCAGTTCTTCCCTGACCACTTCCGGCTTCTTGCCCTTGGCCTTGTCGGCGACGACCAGCACGGCCGGTTTGGCCGCCAGTTGGCGTCGACCGAGTGGGTGGTCCGAGTTGCAGCCTTCGTCCGAGTCGTCCCGAAAAACATCGCCGACCTTTGGCGGCGTGGCGCTCATCACCGTGACCTGGAAGGGTGACGGCAGCGGGACTTCGGCCCAACCTCGGTAGCGCTTCACGGCTTGCAGGGTTTCCAGGAAGGGCAAGGCGTAATGGGCTTCGTCGAGCAGGATCAGGCTGTCATTGCCAGCCAAACCGGCATGGACGGGTCGCATTCCAGTACCGGGACCATAAGCACGGAACAGCAGGCGCGAGCCGAGTTGATCGACGGTGCTGGCGACGATCATGGGTTGTGTGGGCGACTTGGCCCAGGCTTCGGAACGAACCATGCCACCGCGCAATTGGTAAGCAGCCAGCGGGATGTTTCCGCCGGAAAGCCGGCGCAGACGGTCGGCGACTTCCCTGACGATGCCGTCGTGGGCGTCGCGCAATTTGGCCGCCAAGGCGCAGGCGCGGTCGAAAGCCTCGTCCACGATCACCCGCCGATCCACCACGAAGAAGATGCGCCGAGGCGCGCTGAAGGGCAGCCCCGCATCCAAGCGCCCAGCCTGCGCCGCCAGGGCATAGACGGCGATGTCCATGCAGGCCGTCTTGCCCGACGCCGTGGGCAGAGCGATGGCCTGGGGCCAGGACAGTAGCGCCGGCGTCTCGCCAGCTTCGTTCAACGGATCAGAACAACGAGCCGGCGAGACGCCGGCGCTACAAGTCGAACCAGCTCCTCCGCTTGATGAACGGCCACAGACCCGTTCAGCCAAGGCCCGCTGCCAGGCAAAAGGTGGCTTGCCCCAAAGCGCTTCAAAAAACACCACAAACCCGTCGGCATCGAGTTCACACATGGCCGTCTCCTCCCTGGAGCAACGGGCGGCAAAGGCCGTAGCCGCGGAAGCGCCCGGCGCCGACCAGTACCGGCCCTTGCACTGCTTCGCCGAAAACGATCACGGCATGGGTGTGGTGCATGCGCCCGCCATCCTTCTTGCGTTTGATCCAGGGGAATTCGTTGCTCTTGGGCACGCCCTCGATCAGCGACACCGGATGCAGCAATACTTCTATCGGACGCGGCAGGCCCGCCCGCTCACAAGCGGTTTTCACCGATTCGGCGGCCTGCTCCCATTTGTCCGGGCCGTCGAAATGCCGGTCCAGCACTACCGGCGTGACGCTGGCCCAGCGCAGCGCCGCGCCGACCCAAGTGTCCAGGCGCAGGCTGTGGGGCGGTCGTTCCCGTGTTTCCAGTTCCGCTCCGCACTCCAGCCATTGGCCGTCGAACAGCTTGAGCCGGCGCGGCTGGCCGTCATCGTCGCGTAACCAGGGCTCCAGCACCCGTGCGGCCTCCGCAGGGTCGTGATCACGCGGCAAGGCCAGGGCAACGCCCATGATTCGACCGTCGGCATGGTCACCACCCACGTACGGCAGAGGCAGCAAGGCGACATGCACTTGACTGCTGGCGCGGCCTTCCGCGTCATGGCCGGAAACCCACTCCGGGATGGGCTGCGGACAGGCTTTCATTAACGCCCCGCGCAGGGCTTCGGTGAGTTTGAGCGCGGCGGGCAATGGCAAACGTTTGCCGGAAAGGGAAAGCACAACCAGGTGGGGGTCGAACACGCCACCAAGCGGTTCCGGCGCAAGCGCTTGGGCGGGTGTCGCGTAGCCCTGCCAGAGACCGGGTTCGGGCCGCAGGCTGGCCGGCCTTCCCGACGGAAATTCGGTGTTGATCCGTTCCTTGAGCATCTTTTTGTCCTTCCCGTTAGCGTTCTTCGCTTGTTCTTCCAGATCGGCGTGGGCGATGACTTTGTCCCGGTTGTAGCGGGCTTCCAGATACGCCAACCGGCCAGGGCCGAAAACCCGCATCCGATTTGCCGCCACCCCGGAAACCGGCATCAAGTTGGCGGCGGGCGGGGAGTGTTCCAGCCACATCAGCACCAACGAGGCGGAATGGCCGATAGCGCCTACGTTGCGGCACAAGGCGGCCAAAGGTTCTCGGTGGCGTTCCGGGATGGCCTCATCCCAGATCAGATGCACGTCGGGGTCGTGGGGAATGGCGACGGGGAAAGCGCGGGGCTGGCGGGAGCGAAACTCGGGCAACTGGCTCAAGCCGGCATCCTTCAATCCGCCCAGGGTCGCATTGGCGTTGGCGGCCAAGCTCTGAATGGTTTTCGCGGTCGAAAGCCCCTGGTCGTTCACCGGAACGTAATGAGTGACAACCTGCCGTTGCGCGTATCCGGCTGCCGACAACTTGGGCGACGGCAGGCATTCCAGCCAACGCAACGCCTCGCCTTCCGCAGCATCCTGCCCTGTCTCGAACCAGGCGGCGGCCAGGGCCATGAACACCCGATCCGGATGTGGCGGCCATTCAGCCCGCTCCTTCTTCGCCCCATCCGCCGCCGCCATCGACCACCCCATCAGGTAGCGAATGCCGAGGCTGAACATCACTCGCTCCCTTCGGCCTGATGCGTGGCCAGGTCCTGGCTCTTGGCGACGAGTTGAATCAGGTCTTCGGAGGGCTTGAGCAGAATTTCACCTTCCCAGGGCAGTCCTGCCTTCCTGGCTTCGGCCACTGCTGCGTTGAACAAGGCGACCGCCTCGTCGCCGGTAAGCGAGAAAGTCTTGTGCTCCGCCTCGCCGGGGTTATCCAGCAACTCCCAGACGAAGGTCTGAGTCGGGAACAACTGGCAACGGGAACGCAGATCAGCGCCTTCCTCCCGCGCCAGCACGGCGCCCAGCAAGCCCAACGCGGCCAACACCGTGTGGGCGGCCTTGTCCGCAGCCGGGTCGAAATCCGGGCCACCGTTCAGGGGAAAGCGCAGGCGGCGCAGGGTGGAGAGGGAGAGGACGGTGGTTTGTTTGGCGTGGGAAAGGGTGAAACCACCATCGGCAATTATTGGGGGAATATTGCTGTGATTGGCTTTTGATGGGTTGCCTGCCTTGCCATCACCGCGACCGCGATCAAACAGTATTGGATTGCCCTTGGCGTCTCTTCTTACGAGGGTGCTGTCTTTATCAGTCGTGTACCCGACATCGTTGTCCGCGAAATAGATAGTTACGTGCGACGAAATCTGTGCCGGGTCGATCCGGCTGCTGGTCTTCACACCGTCCTGCGCTTGGTACCCGGTCATCTCGGAAACCAGTGCCCGCTGAAACTTGGCACCCAGGCCGCCGCGCGGCCCGGTGGAGTCCCACAAACCGAACACCAGCGCGGTCGGGTTGAGGCCGAACAGGCTGGTGGCGTTCTTCACATCGGTGGTATCCAGCATCTTGCCCTTGGCCGATTTACGGAAAATTACAGCCTTCCTCTCACCGGCTATCTCTTCTTCGAGCAGACTGTCGCGCAGGATGGCATCGGCCACCCGATGCGGTGCCTCCAGGCTGGTGACCGTGAATTTCTTCTTCAGTCGTTCGTCATCGAAACGCACGGTGACAACAGGAAGTTCGATTCGTCGCTTTCCGTCGTCGTCTTTTGTCCGCCACGCCTCTAGCAAAGCCAGTTCCATGCGGTTCGCCTGCGACTGCACCGAATCCAGCAGCACGCAATCCACCACTTCTCCTCCTTCGACAACGCGCTTTTCCGTCGCGTACTTGCCGCCCTCGTAGGTTGGCGGAAATACCTTGTCGCCCAGCCCGCCGACGGGCTGGTATTCGGTGACACAGCGGAACGCGGCGGCATGGCCGGCGACGGCTTGTTGAAGCTCTTCCAAGGTAAGTAGCTTTGTCATTTCTCTTGCTCCTTCTCGATCAGGTTGGGGGTGGTGATTACTCATGAGTTCAAGGAGATACAGCGTTTTTCTTCCTGCGATGGCCTTTGCCAGGCCGCAACCGTCCCGCGCCAGGTCAGGTCAGACGCGGGCTGTCAGATGTTTCAGGTGTGTCTTCAGGCATATCGCCTCCCGTGTTTTCGGCTGATTGCTCGTTCTTTGCGGCGCAGATTACTCCGATGCGGCGCGGGGGTAACCCTGGCGAAAGGAGTATTTCACCGGTAATGGCTCACCAGGTGAGCCTGTTGTTATTTTTCTTGCCTGCCTTCGAGGGCACCAACTACGGGGCTAACGCCGCGCAAAATTCCGAAGGGCTGTAAACGCGAAGGGTGGCGGAACCGTAATCGTTGAGATTGCGGGTCACGATGGCGGAGGCTCCCGCCAAGCGGGCACTTTCGTGGACGATGGCGTCTTCAAAATCACCCCATCCCAGATTGATGGCCGAGTCGATAACCTGGGCGTCAACCGCGGCAACTGTCAGCAGTCGGTGCACGACCTGCAAATGCCGCCTTCGGGTTGGCATATCGACCACCTTGGCAAGGATGTAATCGAGCGTGGCGAAAGAAACGGCACAGATACAGCCCTCCACCCGCCCCGTTTCTACCAAGGCCAATACTCTGGCGGACATATCCACATGCGGCGAGCGGTCCTGAAGGACGTCGAGGATGACATTCAGATCAATGAGTACACGCATAGGATCACTCGAAATCGGGTGCCCTGGGAAATAGGAGGATTCCCAATCGGAAGATTTCTCTTCCAAGCTCGCTTCAAGCGAGGCCCAGGGCACTGTTTTTGGTTCTCTCCCTAGCTCAAAGCAATGTCAATTCAACTCTGATTTCGTCCCTATGACCTACCTCACCCGGTCACTCAGCCCAGGTGTTTTCTGGCCAGGTGTTGACGGTAGTCGTCTTCGTCCATCTCCACACCACGGGCAGCGCCTTTCAGCGAGGCCACGAGGGGGGGCAAAACTGCTGGCCCGCCTTCCCGTTCCAGAGCCACGAAGTAGTCCGAAACAAGTTGCGAGAGGGATTTTCCCCGCGTCTTGCCATAGGCCTTCGCCTGTTCGATCAGCGCGGAATCGAGGCGTAGCGTTAGCTTGGTTTGCGTTTGCATATTGGTTGCGTGACGTACAAGAACAGCTTTCATTGTACGTCTACCAACACACCGGGCAAGTATTGCACCCACATTCGCCGCCCTCATCCCAGGGCATAAAGAGCACGCCCTACCCTCTCGGGTGGTGTTTTCCGTGCAGGGTTTTCAGGCGTTCGCGGGCGACGTAGGTGTAGATCTGGGTGGTGCTGATGTCTGCGTGGCCGAGGAGTTCCTGCACGGTGCGCAGGTCGGCGCCGTGGTTGATGAGGTGGGTGGCAAAGGCGTGGCGGAGGGTGTGGGGGGAGAGCGTTTTGCCGATGCCGGCGCTTCTGGCGTGGCGTTTGATGAGGTACCAGAACATCTGCCGGGTCATGGCGCCGCCGCGTTCGGTGACGAACAGGGCTTCGCTGCGCTGGCCTTTGAGGATGAGGGGGCGGGCTTCCTGAACGTAGCGTTTGATCCAGTCCTGCGCTTCTTCACCGAGCGGGACCAGGCGTTCCTTGCCGCCCTTGCCGAAGATGCGAGCGACGCCGTCACTGAGGCTGACGGCGGCGCTGGGCAGGTTGACCAGTTCGGAGACACGCAGGCCGGCGGCGTAGAGGGTTTCCAGCATGGCGCGGTCGCGCAGGCCGAGCGGCGTATCCACGTCGGGAGCGGCGAGCAGGGCTTCTACGTCGGACTCGCTGAGGCTTTTCGGCAACGGTTTGGGCAGGCGCGGCGGGTCGACGGTGAGGGTGGGGTCGTCGCCGCGACGCCCTTCGCGCAGCAGCCAGCGGTGGTAGCGCTTGATGGTGGTGAGTTGGCGGGCGAGGCTGCGGGCGACGACTTTCTGGTCGAGGCTGCGGTGGGCGAGGAAGGCCTGGATCTGGTGGGCGCCGGCCTGCTCCGGGGCGATGCCTTGTTTTGCCAGCCAGGTGAACAACTGCATGAGGTCGCGCCGGTAGCTTTCCAGCGAGAGGGGAGCGAGGCCGTCTTCCAGCCAGAGGGCGTCGCAGAAGCGGTCGAGTTCGGTGTCGAAGGGCGATGGGTTCACCGCACGCCGCTCTCAAGAAACACCACGCAACCTGCTGATTCCACATGGTGCGTAGCGCGCACCATGTAGCGCCGGCTTCCAGCCGGCGTCTTTTTTAATACCGACACCTGCTGAAAAGACGCCGGCTGGAAGCCGGCGCTACACGCGATGCATCGGCCGCGTTTCTTCGGCGCGATTTTCGGCTGCGCGCCGATTACTGCGCTCACAAAACGCCTTCGTGCCTCAGCAACCAACGTTTCACGTCGAGAGAGAAGCCGCCGCCGTTGTGGTTGAAGCCCCCCAGGCCGTGTGCCGCCAATACCCGGTGACAGGGGATGACGATGGGCAACGGGTTGTCGCCCAGCGCCTGGCCGACGGCGCGGGCGCTGGAGCCGAGGCGGCGGGCGAGTTCGCCGTAGGTGGTGGTGTGGCCGGAAGGGATGTCGAGCAGGGCTTGCCAGACGCGGCGACGGAACTCGCTGCCGCGCGCTTCGATGGGGAGATCGAAGCGGTGACGGGGATCGACGTAGTAGGCGGCAAGTTGTTGCGCCACACGTTCGAGCAAGGGCGAGGTCGGCGCCGACAGCACCGTCCCCGGCGCCAGAAACGCCAGGGCGACAAGATGATCGGCGGATACCCGCGCGCCCAGCGCGCCAAAAGGGGCGTGCAGGATGGCGGAGAAGGGGGACGCGGAAGACATGCGCGCCATTGTGGCGGTGCACCACCCCGCAGGCAAACACCCTTTCCCATTTACCCGAGCGTATTAGTCGACAAATAACTTTGGGCTTCTATATTTGGACCTCCAGGCTCCGGCTACCGCCGGTGGCCATTCAGACAACAAGGAGACTGTCATGCAAGATGAAATCACCAACGTCATGGTCCATGTAAACGAAAGCATGGATGAATTCACGTTGAACGCCCTGGAAGACGCGATGCGCGGAGATCGGGGTGTCGTGTCGGTGGGCCACAACCCGAAACACCCGCACCTGTTGCTGGTGGCCTACGACTCGGCCGTCACCCGCTCCTCGACCTTCATGCACCAATTCCATGATCGCGGCATGCACGCGCAATTGGTGGGGCTGTAGCAAGTACGCCGCTTCGCCGCCACCTCCGCGCCGGATTAACGACGGGCCCGCAACGGGCCCGTTTTCATTGGCAGCTCAAGCAGTCAGGTAGCGATAAGGCCGCAACCTGACCTACGAACCAGGGTGCGCCCCGATCAGCCCCGATATGCCTCGAATGCCGCCACATCCACCGGCTTGCTGTAGTAGTAACCCTGCACGCCGTCGCAGCCGAGTTCCTTGAGGAAAGTTTCCTGTTCCGGGGTTTCCACGCCTTCCGCCAGCACTTTCAAACGCAGGCTATGGCCGAGGGCGACGATGGCGCGGGTGATGGCGGCGTCGTCGGCGTCCTGGGGGATATCCATGACGAAGGAGCGATCGATCTTCAGTTTGTCCACCGGCAGGCGCTTGAGATAGCCGAGAGAAGACTGGCCGGTGCCGAAGTCGTCGATGGCCAACGTCACCCCGAGGGCGCGCAGATCTTCCAGGACGCGAATGTCGCGCTCGGCCTGCCGCATGATGTAGGTCTCGGTGATCTCCAGTTCCAGCAACTCGGGCGGCAGGCCGGTTTCAACCAGTATGCGGCTGACGGTGGCGACGATGTCGCCACGCTGGATCTGTACCCCCGAGAGATTGACCGCGATACGTTCCAGCGGATGCCCGGCGTCCATCCAGGCTTTGGCCTGGCGGCAGGCGGTGGCGAGTATCCATTCGCCGATGAAAACGATGAGACCGGAATCTTCGGCGATGGGAATGAAGCGATCCGGCGACACCAGGCCGAGTTCGGGGTGGCGCCAGCGCAGCAGCGCTTCCGCGCCGACCAGACGGCCGTCGCTCAGGTTGTGCTGCGGTTGATAGTAGGCCGTCAGTTCGTCGCGCCGGATGGCCTGGCGCAACTCGCCTTCAATGTAGAGACGTTCGGCGGCGACCTGGGTGAGGTGGGCCTCGAAGAACTGGAAATTGCCGCGCCCATGTTCCTTGGCACGATACAGGGCAATGTCCGCGTTCTTGACCAGATTGGTGACGTCCTCGCCGTCTTCCGGGTAGATGCTGATGCCGATGGAAAGCCCCAGCGAGAGGTCATGGCCACGCACCGGGAAGGGTTCGGCGAAGGCTTCCAGCAGCTTGCGCGCCACCCATTCGGCATCGGCCGACGAGGCCACTTGTTCCAGGATGACGACGAATTCATCGCCGCCCAGACGCGCCACGGTGTCTTCCTCGCGCAACTGCTGTTTCAGGCGCTGTGCCACGGCCTGCAGCAAGGCATCACCCACCGGATGGCCGAGACTGTCGTTGACGTGCTTGAAATGATCCAGATCGAGAAACAGCACAGCGACCTGGGCATGCTCGCGGCGTGCCCGTTCCAGGGCATGGGTGATGCGTTCGTTGAACAACAATCGGTTGGGCAGATCGGTGAGGGCGTCGTAATGCGCAAGCCGTTCGATGTGCTCGGCGGCCCGTTTCTGCTCGGTGATGTCGAAGAAGATGCCGATGTAGCGGCTGACATCGCCCTGCGCGTCGCGCACCGCCGTGATGCTCTGCCACATCGGAATCACTCGGCCGTCGCGGTGGCGATCCCAGATTTCGCCTTGCCAACTGCCGCTGTCCATCAGGGACGCCCACATCTTCTGGTAGAACGCCGAGTCATGTTGTTCCGACTTGAGCAGGCTTGGAGTCTGCCCCACCGCCTCTTCCGCCGTATAGCCGGTGATCTCGCTGAATGCATTGTTGACCCGGAGAATGATGCCCTCCGGCGAGGTGATGAGAATGCCGTTGAGACTGCTGTCGAACACGGTGGCGGCCAGTCGTAGACGTTCGTCGGCCTCGCGCTGCGCGGTGACATCCTGCACCGTGCCGACGGAACGCAAAGGGCTGCCGTCATCGCCGTAATGCGTGGCACAACGCTCGTGCACCCATTTCACCCGTCCATCGGCGAACAACAGACGGTGCACGAGGTCGTATTCCTGGAGCGTGCGCAGGGATTCCGTATAAGCCTGGTTCACCCGCGCCCGGTCATCCGGGTGGATGGCCGCCAGGAAGGTTTCATAGGAAGCGCCGAAACGCGTGGGGTCGATCTCGAAGATGCGAAATACCTCGTCGGACCAGGACAGAACATTGCTGCCGAGGTCCAGTTCCCAACTGCCCATGAGGGCAAGCCGCTGCGCTTCCTTGAGCTGGGACTCGCTACGGCGCAGGCGGGATTCCTGCTGTTTCAGCAGGGTGATGTCGGTGGCGTTGACCACCGCGCCCTCTTCCTTGCCCTGGGTGTCGTGCAACATGGCGGCGTCGAACAGGTAATGCCGGTAATGGCCGTTGCAGCCGGCCATGCGGTGTTCGGCGGAATAATTGCCCTGGCGCCGCACGGTCTCGAACAGCGGCGAGACCACTTCCCAGGGTAGCGGCGGCAGACTGTTCGCCAGGACCATGCGCTCATCAACCGGCAACAACTCGTCCAGCACCCGGCCTTCAAGGTCGCGCGCCGCTTCGCCCAAAGCTTCCTCGCAGCGGCGGTTGGCCAGGCGCACCCGGCCATCCGGCCCGAGCACGATGACCAGACTGCCGGCCGTGTCCATGACCCGTTGCACGAAGCCGCTCAGGGTGCGTTGCACCTGGTGCGCGCTGCGCAGGGCGTTACGTTGAACCTCCACCTCGCGCAGCATGGCGTCGCTCTGCTCGGCGCCGGCCAGCATCTGCGTTTCCAGCGCGGTATTGGCCAGGCGCAGGGCCTCGACCTCAATACGCAGGCGTTGCAGCTCGTCAGACACTTTCCACTCCCAGCCAGTCGTGCAACAGCGCCATGGTTTCTTCCACCGCCCGCTCCACTTCCGGCGAGAGTCCGAGGTGGAACGGCATGAGCGCGGCGGCCTCGGCGGTGACGATGCGCAGGCGCGGTTGCTGTCCCAACGCCGCCAGCGCGCGCAGCAAATATCCGACGCCGGCGCCATGTCCGGGCAGGCTGGAATCCTCCGCGAGCGTTTCCGGCGCGGGGAAGCCGAGACGGCCGGGCTGCCCTGCCGGTTCGCCGGCATCCACAACGATGGCTTCGTCGCAGCCCTCGAACAGAGCCAGCGCGTCGAGTCCGCGCGTGCCCGCCGCGAATACCCGCACATCGTCAGGCAAAGGCCGTTCCGCCATGCGCTGGCAGACGGCGATGCCGAAACCGTCGTCGCCGTGCAGGTCGTTGCCGAAGCCGATCAGGTGGCGCATGAATCTGGAGTCCTTGCCTGAACACGCAGGAGATGTAGCGCCGGCATCCCTGCCGGCGTCCTTGGCTTGCCCGGAAGAGCCGGCAGGGATGCCGGCGCTACATGAACCGCCAAAAGGTCGGGAGGCATCAGTCCTGGCATTCATGAACTGCCATCACGGCGCGAAGCGCAGTTTCCTGCCGCTGCCCAGCATGTGCACGGTGCAGACCAGGCAGGGGTCGTGGGAGCGGATCAAATGGCCGATTTCCACCGGGTCGTCCGGGTCGCTCACCTTGACGCCGAGCAGGCTGCGTTCCCAGTGCCCCATCTCGCCGGAACTGTCGCGTGGCGAGGCGTTCCAGGCAGTGGGGGTGACGATCTGATATTTCTCCACCACGCCATCCTTGATCTTCACCCAATGCCCGAGGGCGCCGCGCGCGGCCATGACCAGGCCGTAACCCTGGCCGTCGCGCTCGCTTCCTGGCGGCGGCGCCAGATAGTGAGGAGCATCCAGGTTCGCGGCCAATTCATCCAGCATCTGACGCGCCCGCAGCAACTCCACCCCGGCGCGGCGCACGCGGGCGAACTGGCGCAGCCAGGCGTTACCGCCCTCGGCCGCGTGCAGGCTGGTGATGAGCGGGTCGCCGGCGATCAGCAATTCCGCCAGGGGTCCGGTCTGCACCACCCGGTCGCCGTAGCGCGGCGCCTTGGCCCAGGTGTAGCGGTCGCCGCCGGGCTGGAAATCGGGCACGGTTTCGCCCTCCCAGGGGTGGCGGCCACCGGCATAAGGGCGGAACCAGGAATGGCGCACATGTTCGTTGACCAGCGCCTGATCCAGCGGCTGAATTTCCCCGCTGTCACCGTCGTAGAAACCGGCCGGCAGCAGGTTCGCACCCGGCTGTCGCGGGTCGCGCCAGGAACCGAAGCTGATCATGTGCGGGGTGCCGGCGCCGAGGCGGTGCATATCCAGCGAGCGGGCGAAGCGGGTCATCAGGCCCAACGCACTGGCGGCGCGTTCCGGCGCATCCAGCCAGGCGAACAGGGCCTCGGCGCTGTCCAGGGCCAGCCATTCGTCCAGCGGCGCGCCGAGGATGCGCCGCTCGTACCAGGCGCGTACTTCGTCCAACACCGAGCGGCAGGCCAGCACCCGGCGCTCATCCGGCGGCGTCACCACACCACCCGGCAGCATGTAGGAGGAATGCGGCCACTGGCCGCCGAAATGCGCGACGATCTCCACCACCTGCCGCGTTACCCGCAGGGTCTCGCGGTGCAGGCCGCCCTTGAATGGCTCGAACGCGGCCATCAGGTCGGCAAACAGGGGGTGATTCTGATAGCGCGGATTGCAGAAATCCGGCGCGAAGAACAGGAAAGTCTGGCGCAGGTCGTTCTGGATGCCCTCGGCCATCAGGCAAAGGTTGCGGATGCGCGTGGCGTTGGCCGGCACCGGCAGGTTCCAGGCGTGTTCCAGGGCCAGTACCGCCGCGTATAGATGCGCGGTACCGCAGATGCCGCACACGCGCGGGGTGATCACCATCGCGTCGCGCGGCGCGCGGCCCACCAGAATCTGCTCGAAGCCGCGATAGAGGGTGCCGATGGTGCGGGCATCCACCACCACACCATCTTCCAGAGTGACACCGATTTCCAGGTCGCCTTCCACCCGGTTGAGATCGATGCTGAGTTCGACGCGTGCCATCAGGACTCCATCTTCTTGTCTTTCACCCGTGGCGGCGCCGCGGCGTGGGCCAGATTCTTGTAGGCCATGTAGCGCGACCGTTCGACACCCAGCGGCAGGCGCAGGGGCACTTCGCCGACCTTCTCGGTGCGGAACAGGTCTTCGTCGCGCGGGAAGGTGGGCGACGTGCAGCCGAAACAGGGCACCCCGGCGCGGGTCTTGCTGCTGACGCCGTTCCACAGGTCGCTGTTGCATACCGCCTGGGTCATCGGCCCCTGGCAGCCCAGATTGAAGAACAGGCAGGCGCGGCCGCCCAGTTCGGTCTCTTCGACGTCGTACTCGTGGTACTCGTTGCGCGTGCAGCCCTGATGCACCACGGTGCTGAAATGCGCCGCCGGCCGGTTCAGGGCATCCAGGCGCGGCGGCAGGCCGCCGGCGAGCCAGGCCAGGGTCTGGGTCATGGCGTGGGGATGCGCCGGGCAACCGGCCACATTGATCACCGGCAGGTCGCGGCGCGAACGCCAGTCCGGCGGGAACAGCCCACCCGGCGCGGCCTTGTCGAATTGCAGGCCGATACAGTCGCTGGGGTTGGGCGGCGCCGCGTGGACGCCGCCGAATGCGGCACAGGTACCCATCGCCACCACCGCGCCGGCGTGTTGCGCCAGGTCACGCACCAGATCCATCTTGGCGCGGCCGTGATAGCTGTCATACAAGCCGGTGCCGCGCGGCGCGGTGACGATGCTGCCCTCGACGCAGAGGATGTCCAGCGCCTGTTCGCCGGCGAGTATCCGTTCGATGAGTCGGTCGTAAAAGCGCGTGGACTGGTGCGACAGCGAGGGGTGCCAGAGCAGTTCCACCCCATGCTCCGCCAGCAACCCTTCCAGGCTGGGCGCCTCGGCGCTCAGGATGGCGAGCGAGTCGCCACCGCAGGCTCCGGTCTGAATCCAGAAGAGTGTCGCCATCTCGGGTTATATCCATTTACATAGTACGGC
This sequence comes from uncultured Thiobacillus sp., assembly GCA_964542455.1. Taxonomy (GTDB): domain Bacteria; phylum Pseudomonadota; class Gammaproteobacteria; order Burkholderiales; family Thiobacillaceae; genus PFJX01. Next base: position 19,094 of record CAZIUC010000042.1, read on the forward strand.
CGATATACAAGCACCGTAGCTGGATTAACGGCGATATGGGGCTTTTCTTGAATGGTTAATCAGTACCGTTGGCGTCTCGGCATGTTGACGAGGCTTCGTCAGACGGTTTTGTAGCGCCGGCGTCCAGTTGGCCCTTGAGACGCCGGCAAGGATGCCGGCGCTACAGATGCGGCTCGATCATGCGCCGCAGCCATTCGTGGAAGTGCACCATGCCGTCCTCCATCGGCGACTGGTAGGGGCCTTCCTGGCTGATGCCCTGCTCGTATAGCGCCTTGCGGCCCTTGTGCATGCCGTAGCAGATGTCGTCGTCCTCGATAGCGGTTTCCCGATAGGCGGCCTGTTCGGCTTCCACGAATTCGCGCTCGAACAGGGCGATGTCTTCCGGGTAATAGAACT
>CAZIUC010000043.1:0-9712 GCA_964542455.1 uncultured Thiobacillus sp.
GTCGGACTCGCACCGACTACCTCTCGCCAGTTTGTACTGGCGCACACAGACCACGTTTATCCCCCCTCCTTTCTCAAACGCCGGCTTCCAGCCGGCGTTTTTCTGCCCGTTTCCAATATGACGATCCGGCTCCCTATCTCCCCTCGCTATCGGCCGCCGTCGTCGCGACACCAGGCAGAGGTCAGACACGAATTTACCCTTGTTACCCTAACAGTCTGCGAGCCAGCAGTGCTTGCATGTCTCGCCGTCCGCCCACGATCAGGCATCCCGCCTCCCGCCGCTTCGGCAGCCATTCACGCATACCCCGCCTCCCGCTGGCTTTTCAGCGCCAGGACAAAAACCGTGTCGACCTCGGGCACATGGCGGTAAAGGGCGACATAGCCATGGGAGCGGCGACCGATGACCAATTCTCGTTTGCCCTCGCCCACGGGACTGCCGATCAGCGGGCTGTCTTGCAGGACGTCGATAGCCTGGATGATTTCCCGGATGCGGGCGGTCATGTCGGCTGCCTCGTGACTTGTCAGGTGGTCAATGATTCGGTCGAGGTCTTCCCCGACTTCCGGCGCCAGTTCGATGCGCGACACGCTCAGCGCTTCCTGGCCTGGGGCCGCGTGGCTTCCTGGCCAGAGAGTCGTTCCAGCAGGTAGCGGCGCATTTCCTCCCAGGGGATGGCCTGGCCGGTCGCCAGGATTTGCGCGTAGCGGTTTTCCGCCAATTCGTCGAATTCGGCGCGCCGCTCTTCCTGATCGGTTTTCTCGGCGATGGCTTGCAGGATGAAGTTATGCGACGAGACACCGGCACGTTGCGCCGCGCTGGCAACGCGAAACTTCAGCTCGTCCGGCAGTCGAATGGTGGTGGTAGACATGTTGGTCTCCTGAGGTGTCGAGACAATGTAGCACAGGTGCGCTACAGAGATCTCCTCACCCATCCTATAGAACTGGCGCCGTAGGGTAATAAGGGACGACCACATTTTCTGTCCGCTTCCATTCAGGGTGACGCCCATCCAAGCTGTATTTCGACGCGGCCGAGTCGGGGAAGTCCGTGCGTTTACCGCGCAATGGCAAACCCATCGCCGACATCGTTCCGGTCATGGCCGATCTGCCTTCCTGGAAACGGCGCAAGGCGCAGCCCTTGGTGCTGGATGGCGTTGCGGTCAGTCGCATGATTCTCGAAGAGCGCGAAACGGGTTTGTGATGACTGCCGTCTGATGCGCGTTTTTTTGATACTTCCGCCTTCGTCAAACGCTACATCAGCGAAGCCGGGACCGACGCCGTGCTGGAATGGCGCGACCAGGCAACGGAGATCGGCCTGTCCGGCATCGCGCTGCCCGAGATTATTTCGGCTTTTTGCCGCTTGCGCGGGGAAGCCAGGATTAGCGACACGCAATATCGGCAACTGAAATCCTTGTTTCTGGCCGATATCGAAGACGCCGCTGTTTGCGATCTGACCCCTGCGGTCTTGGGGCGGGCGATAGCGAGCCTCGAAACCAATGTGCCGCGCGGCATGGACGCCATACACATCGGCGGCGCCGTGGCGCTGAAGGCCGATATTTTTATATCCGCCGACAAGCGACAGTGCGAAGCGGCCGCCCATGCTGGTTTGCGGGCCGAGGCGGTGTGAATCGAGGTCGTCCCGCTGAAGTGGACCCCGCCCTCATGCAGTCCAAGATCACCACACTCTGGTAACCACCTGTTATTAAGGGCGCTTTTCTCGTTAACTGGAGATGCGGGCCTGCAAGGTTCCTCCCTTTTTCAAAGGGGGGTTAGGGGGGATTTTCGAACGCTTGCACAAGCACAACGCTTGGAGAAATCCCCCTCAATCCCCCTTTGAAAAAGGGGGAAGTCACAACCCCATCGGCTTTCGCGCATATCACCAGTTAACGCGAAAACAGCCTTATTAAACGCATGGCGTGATTGCGTGCAAGACTCGCCCTATTTCAGAAACTCATCTTTCACCATGTCCTCCCCCACCGTCTCCCTCTCCCCCAATACCTTCAACATCGCCCTGGCGCTGGCCTTGCTGTGGACCTGGCGCTCGCGCACCGATGCCTACAACCTGCTGCGCCCGCTCGGGCTGAAGCGGGCCGATGGCCGCGCCTTCACGGCGGAGGACGTGAAAACCGCTTTCCAGGAGTTGCGCGGACACGCTCTGCTGCTCGATATGGCCAACGGCTATGTGCGTCTGCATGACAAGCTGCGGGTTCCGTTGTATCGCCATCTGCTCGATACCTATGCCGCGGATGAGCTGCGCGCGGCGCTGTTCCCGTTCGTGGGCTATCAGGGCGACAGGCGTAGTTACTACTGGCCGGTGAGCCATGCCGGCACGGTGGCGCTGCTGCGCTTGGCGCTGTTGGGCGGCATGCCGGCGGCTGAATTCAAGAGCCTCGTCCAGGCCATCCAGCACAGCGCGCGTGACTGGGATGTCCTGATCAACGAGGCGATCTTCGAGAGCTTCGACGCCGCCACCTTCGAGCGCATCGCGCCGGAGACGCGCTGGGATCTGCTGTTCCGCGCGGTGACGCTGATGGTCGCGTTCTGGCGCCTGGACATGGCCCTGCCTTGCGACCTGGCGGTGGCGCTTTTAGATGCCGACGCCGCCGCCCTGCCGGTGTCGCTGCGCCTGGCGCTGGCCGATCTGTTCCTGTCGCGCGGCGACACCGCGCGCGCGCAACTCGCGCTGGAGGGCTTGAATAACGGTAGCGCCCAGGCGCTGCGTGCCGCTCTCCTTAGCCAACAGGGCCGCTACCCGGAGGCGCAACAGGCCTTTGAAGCCGCGCTCAAGGTGCGCCAGGTCGAGATCGGCGCGCGCAAACGCATCTTTCCCGAAGCTCTGATCTGGCGCTACCCGCTGGCTTTGATCGCGCAGCAGACGCCGAAACAACTGGAACTGGCGCGCAAGTTTTGTATCGGCGAGGCCGGCAAGCGCGAACCCAGCCCCTATGACGCCTGGGGCGTGTGGGCGCATGCCATCTCGGTGCGATTGGGCGACGCGCCGCTCGAAGTCGATGCCTTGCTCTCCGGGATCAGCAACTACAAACCCAATCCGGACTGGCTCGACCTCTGGCGTTTATTGCTGGCGGCCTGGCTGGGGCCGGAGGCGCTGGGGATGAACGACAAGCGTGGCAAGATCGTTGAGGATGTCGCCATGGCGACGCGCAACCACCTGTTGCGCTGCAAGCTCGACTGGCTGGCGGGCCAGGTGGAAGCGGCGCTGGAAGTGCTGCGCGGCAACGAGCCACCGGCCGGGTTTTTCGTCGGAGGCCGTGGCGAACAATGGCGCGAGGTGCTCGCCGCGCTGCAAGCCCTGGCCGGGGAAGGCGCGGGGAGCGCGGCCGAGGCGGAATCCGCGCGCATCCTCTGGGCGCTGTCGCTAGGCAAGGACAATGCCCTGCTCGACATCACGCCGCTGGAGCAGAAACGCGGCTTGCGCGGCTGGGGCAAGGCGAAGCCGCTTTCGCTCGGCAAGCTCGCCGGCAACGAACGCCTGCCGCCCTGGGACGCCAAGGTGGCGCGCGCGCTCAAACAGGATCGCGCCTACGCGAAACGTTTCAACCTCGACCGCGCCGCCGCCATCGTCGCCCTGATCGGCCACCCCGCCGTGGTGCTGGCGGAAGCGCCGGATCGTCTGGTCGAACTGGTGGAAGGCACGCCGACGCTGGAAGTGGTGCGCGAGGGCGAGCACTACCGCATGCGCGTCACCCCCGCGCCGCACCCGGAGACGGGTGGCGAATATGTCTATTACGCCGATGCCGACGAGCGCCGCGAAGCGGAAGCCCTGCGCTTGATCAGCGTGGTGCAGGAATCGCCGCAGCGTTTCCAGGTGATTCGCCTCTCCGCCGCGCAGCGCCGCGCGGCGCAACTGGTGTCCGGCCGCTTCGCCGTGCCGGCGCAAGCCAAGGAAGAATTGAAGCAATCGCTGGAAGTCCTGGCGCGGCATTTCCAGGTGCATGCCGACAGCGCCCAGGCGGCGCGCGAAATCGAGCCGGAAAGTCGTTTGCGCGCGGAACTGTCACCCTCCGGCGAAGATTTATTGCTGCGCCTGGTGGTCACGCCGCTGGGCGGAGAAGGTGGCAATGAGGGCCCGCGCCTGCCGCCCGCGAGTGGACGCAACCGCGTCATGGCCGCCATCGGCGCCGAGACGGTGGGCACGAAACGGGACCTCGACGCGGAACGCAAGCACCTGAACGCCGTGCTCGACGCCCTGCCCTTCCTCGACGCGCCGGATGGCGCTTGCGAATGGCTGGTGAGCGACCCGGAACAGGCACTGGCGATGGTGGAAATCCTGCCCACCTTGCCCGCCGTGGCGGCGGTGGAATGGCCCAAGGGCAAGCCGGTGCGGGTGCTGCGGGTCGACGCCGCGCAACTGGGTTTGAACGTGACCGGCGAACGCGACTGGTTCCGCGTCGGCGGCCAGGCCACCCTGGACGACGGCCTGGTGCTGGCCTTTACCGCGCTGCTCGACGCCGCCCGCCAGAAGAGCCGCTTCATCCCCATGGGCGACGGTGTCTATGCGGCGCTCACGCAAAGCCTCAAGGATCGCCTCGCCGACCTCGCCGCCGTGGTCGAGATGGACAAGCATGGCGCCCGTATCCCGCAGATCGCCGCGTCCTGGCTGGACGATGCCCTCGATGGCATGGAAGTGAAAAGCGACAGCGAATTTCGCGCCGCCATCGAGCGCCTGCGCGCCGCCCAGAAGGAAACGCCGAAGCTGCCGAAGAGCCTGCAAGCGGAACTGCGCCCGTATCAGGAAGACGGTTATCAATGGGCCATGCGTCTGGCCAGTGCCGGCCTCGGCGGTTGCCTGGCCGACGACATGGGCCTGGGCAAGACCCTGCAAGCGTTGGCGGTGATGCTGGCGCGCGGCGGCAAGGGCGCGGCGCTGGTCATCGCTCCCACCTCGGTATGCGGCAACTGGTTGGCGGAAACCCGCCGCTTCGCGCCCAGCTTGAACGCGCAAATCTACGGCGAAGGCGACCGCGAAACCCTGGTCAGCGAAGCCGGGGCGATGGACGTGGTGATCGTCTCCTACACCCTGGTGCTGCAGGCAAAGGAACGTTTCGCCGGGCGCGTCTGGCACACCCTGATCGTGGACGAGGCGCAGGCGATCAAGAACGCCAGCGCCAAACGCTCGCAAGCGGTGTTCGAGCTGGATGCCGATTTTCGTCTGGCGCTGTCCGGCACCCCGGTGGAAAACCGCCTGGCGGAACTCTGGTCGATCATGCGTTTTTCCAACCCCGGTTTACTCGGCACCCTGGCGCGTTTCAACGAACGTTTCGCCGGCCCGATCGAACGCAACCGCTCGCGCGAGGCGCAACACTTGTTGCGCCGCCTGATCGCTCCCTTCGTGCTGCGCCGGACGAAATCGGAGGTCTTGCAGGAATTGCCACCGCGCACCGAACTGGCGCTGTTGATCGAGCCCGAAGCGGCCGAAGCCGCGCATTACGAGGCGCTGCGCCGGCAGGCGCTGGAAGAGGCCGGGCAGGCACTGGCCAGCGGCGCGCCCGGTGAGGCGCGCATGAACATCCTCGCCCAACTCACGAGGCTGCGCCGCGCCGCCTGCGACCCGCGCCTGACCACCCCGGCAATCAAGCTGCCCGGCGCCAAGGTGTTGGCCTTCGCGGAGCTGGCCGCCGAACTCGCCGACAACGGTCACAAGGCGCTGGTGTTCAGCCAGTTCGTCGATTTCCTCACCCTGTTGCGGGCGCCGCTGGACGCCGCCGGCATCGCCTATCAATACCTCGACGGCGCCACCCCGGCCGCCGAACGCACCCGCCGCGTCGCCGCCTTCCAGGCCGGCGAGGGCGATCTGTTCCTGATCAGCCTGAAAGCCGGCGGCTTCGGCCTCAACCTCACCGCCGCCGATTACGTGGTCATCACCGACCCCTGGTGGAACCCCGCCGCCGAAGATCAGGCCATGGGCCGCGCCCACCGCATGGGCCAGTTGCGCCCGGTGACGGTGTACCGCCTGGTCGGCAAGGGCACGATCGAAGAGCGCATCGTCGACCTGCACCACGACAAACGCGCCCTGGCCGAGGGCGTGCTCTCCGGCGAGGAAACCACGGCCTTGCCGTCGACCGATGATTTGATCGCGTTGATGCGGGGGTGATTAGGGGTAAGTGCGCGGACTCCCCCCTTTCCCAAAGGGGGGCTGGGGGGGATTTCTCCATCGGCGGCACTTGCGCGAACGTCCGAAAATCCCCCCTAGCCCCCCTTTTTCAAAGGGGGGGACTCACCACCCGCCAGCCGTCCCGACATCGCCAGCAATTCCCCCACCAGATCAGCCAAGCGGCGGGTGGTGGCGGAGTCGGTCAATTGACCCTCGCTGTCGAAGGCTTTGTTGGCGGCCGGGAGAGACACCTGTTTCGGCAGCACGATCATCTGCAACTCGGTGAGCACTTCGCGCAGGTGGCGCAGACCACGCATGCCGCCGAGGAATCCCGGCGAAGCACTGAGTAGCGCGGTGGGCTTGCCACTGAAGGGCACATAGCCGGTTTGCTCGGGCAACGGACGCGAGACCCAGTCTATGGTGTTTTTCAGCAACGGCGGGATGGAGCTGTTGTATTCCGGAGAGACCACGACGAAGGCCTCGTGGGCGATAAAGATTTCCTTCAACTTCAACGCGTTATCAGGCAGGCCGGAATCGGCCTCAAGGTCGCCGTTGTAAATCGGGAGGGGGAAATCAGCGAGTTCCAGTAGGGTGGCCTGGGCACCGGCCGCGGCGACTTGCTCCGCCGCCACGCGGGCGAGGCGCCGATTGAACGACTCGCGCCGCGTGCTGCCGGCGAAGATCAGGATGCGTGGCATGCCGCTCATTCCGGCACGACCTCATCCACCGGTGTATCCAGCAGCACTTCCGGGAGTGTGTGGTGTTTGACATCGCCGCGCTGCTGCCGCGCGTAGTCATCCAGGCGCCGTTTGGCGGCATCGAAAGCATCGCGGATGGCGACGTAGACATCTTCATGCGCATGGCTCTGATGATTATGGCCGCGTGTAACCAGCAATTCGGCGCCGGGCAGGGTCAGGTCGATGTTGACGTGAAACAGCTTGCCCTTGCGGTGATGCTCGTGCGGGGCTTCGATGGTGACGTGGCAACGGGTGAGGTCGCTGTAGATCTGTTCCAGCTTGGCAACTTTTTCCGCGATGCGTGCTTCGGCGGCGGCCGAGGGTTCCATGTGGCGGAAGGTGACTTCGAGTGGGATACGCATGGTCAATGCTCCAAAATTGATGAATCCGGCCCGTTCTCCCAGGCCGGGGTTGTTGCCTCCCCATGTTTGAATCATGGCGGCCGTTTTGTTGGCGCGGCTCCGGTCAACGGTACGAATATAACCGGGAGGACGCTGTTCCGGCTCACCCGACCGTGCCAGTCTTTTTCAATCAGCAGCAATTCCTGCCCGCTGTAGCGGTTGCCGACGGGGATGAGCAGGCGGCCGCCGGGTTTGAGTTGCTCGATCAGCGCCGCTGGAATATCGGCCGCGGCGGCGGTAACGATGATGGCGTCAAAAGGCGCGTGTTCCGGCCAGCCGGCATGGCCGTCACCCTGGCGAACTTCGACGTTGCCGTAGCCGAGGCGGCGCAAACGTTCACCCGCCGTCTCGGCCAGCGCGGGGACGATTTCCAGCGAGTAGACCTGCTTGACCAGCTTCGTCAGCACCGCCGCCTGGTAGCCGGAACCGGTGCCTATTTCCAGGATGATGTGGTCCGGCTTGGGGTCGAGCAGATCGGTCATCAAGGCAACGATATAGGGCTGCGAAATGGTCTGTTCATGGCCGATGGGCAGCGGGCGGTTGGCATAAGCGGCGGGCCGCAGCACATCGGGCAGGAAGTCGTGGCGCGGTACTTGGGCGAACGCCTTCAGTACGCGCGGCGAAAGTTCCGCGCGACCGGTGTATTGCCGTGTTTCACGCACCTCGGCGCGGATTTCATCCAGCAGGACTTGCATTTCCGGTGATGGCGTCACGGTTTCTCTCCTGACACTTCAACTGTAGGTCACAGCCGCGAGTTGTAGCGCCGGCTTCCAGCCGGCTTCGTACTTCTGATCAGGCGAACGAGCCGGCTGGAAGCCGGCGCTACATGAGCCGCACGCCCCCTTAGGTGAGGGCACTCGCGGAATCCGGGATAATCCGACGTCCATTTTTTCCCGCGAGCGCGCCATGACCGCCCCTTTGCTGATCGCCCAGAACGACCACACCGAGATTTTCCTGCTGCCGGGGATGGCCAACCGCCACGGCCTCATCACCGGCGCCACCGGCACCGGCAAGACGGTGACGCTGCAAACCCTGGCGGAAGCGTTTTCCAACATCGGCGTGCCCTGCTTCATGTCCGATGTGAAGGGTGATCTCTCCGGAATTTCCCAGGCCGGTGGCGGCAACAGCAAGGTGGAAGAACGGGTGGCGAAGCTGGGGCTGAGCGATTTCCAGTACCAGGCGCATCCGGTCACCTTCTGGGACGTGAACGGTGAGATGGGCCACCCGATCCGCGCCACGATTTCCGACATGGGGCCGCTGCTGCTTGCGCGCATGCTGGAATTGAACGATACCCAGGCCGGTGTGCTGCAACTGGTATTCAAGGTGGCGGACGACGATGGCCTGTTGCTGTTGGACCTGAAAGACCTGCGCGCGATGCTGCAATTCGTCGGCGAGAACGCGAAAACCTTCACCAGCGAATACGGCAACATTTCCGCCGCCAGCGTCGGCGCCATTCAGCGCGGCCTGCTCGCCCTGGAGAGCCAGGGTGGCGACATGCTGTTCGGCGAGCCGATGCTGAACGTCGAAGACCTGATGCAGGCTGAACGGGGCAAGGGCGTCATCAACATTCTCGCCGCCGACAAGCTGATGCAGGCGCCCAAGATGTACGCCACCCTGCTCCTGTGGCTGCTCTCGGAACTCTATGAAAACCTGCCGGAAGCCGGCGACCTGGACAAGCCCAAGCTGGTGTTTTTCTTCGACGAGGCACACCTGTTGTTCAACGACGCGCCCGCCGCGCTGGTGGACAAGATCGAACAGGTGGTGCGCCTGATCCGCTCCAAGGGCGTGGGTGTGTATTTCGTCACCCAGAACCCCACCGACGTGCCGGACAAGGTGCTGGGGCAACTCGGCAACCGGGTACAACACGCCCTGCGCGCTTTCTCGCCACGCGACCAGAAAGCGGTGAAAGCCGCCGCCGAAACCATGCGCGACAACCCCGAACTGGACGAGGCCAGCGTCATCACCGAGTTGGGCGTGGGCGAGGCGCTGGTTTCCTGTCTCGATGAAAAGGGCCGCCCCGGCGTGGTGGAGCGCGCCCTCATCGTGCCGCCCGGCGGCCAGATCGGCCCGATCGACGGCGCCACCCGCAAACGGTTGATGGAAACCTCTCTGGTGGCTGGCGTTTACGAAACAGCGGTGGATCGTGAATCGGCCTACGAGTTGCTCAAGGGCCGCGCCGCCCAGGCGGCCGCGGCCACCCCGGCGCCGACTCGCGCGCGCGCTGAAGCCCCAGTCCCGGAAAGTTCGGGCGGCGGCATCGGCGGCATGTTGGGCGATCTGTTCGGCGGTGGCGGCAGCCGCCGCCAGGGGCTCGGCGAGACCCTGGCGAAGAGCGCGGCGCGCGCCATCGGCAGCCAGGTCGGCCGCTCCATCATTCGCGGCGTGCTGGGCTCGATACTGGGCGGGCGGCGCTGACGGGGCGTCTTCCCCCTTTTTCAAAGGGGGATCGAGGGGGATTTGGCAACGGTC
>CAZIUC010000043.1:9812-17697 GCA_964542455.1 uncultured Thiobacillus sp.
GCGGTCATGCGACGCTTGGATAAATCCCCCCTAGCCCCCCTTTGGGAAAGGGGGGAACGGGTTGTGCCGAGGGAGCGGCATCCCTCTTTTGGAGAGGGGAGACGGGTTGCGCCGGCGGGGGGCTTCCCCCTTTTTCAAAGGGGGATCGAGGGGGATTTGGCAACGGTCGCGGTCATGCGACGCTTGGATAAATCCCCCCTAGCCCCCCTTTGGGAAAGGGGGGGAACGGGTTGCGCCGGCGGGAGGCTTCCCCCTTTTTCAAAGGGGGGAGATTCCTACCACCCGCTGCCGTGATGCGGGAAGCGCACCGTGAACAGGGCGCCCTTGCCGCCGCTGGCGTCGCTCAACTCTATTTCGGCGCCATGCCGCGCCACCACTTCACGCACGATGGCCAGGCCGAGGCCGCTGCCGGGTTGGCCGCTGCCGGGGATGCGGTGGAAGCGCTCGAATACCTGGCCGCGGTGTTCCGGCGGAATGCCGGGGCCATCGTCTTCCACCTTGAGCCAGGCGCCGTGGCCATAGCCCACGCGCACAGTGACGTGGCCGCCGGCCGGGGTGTAATGGATGGCGTTGTCGATCAGGTTGTCGATCAGATCGCGCAGGCCGGCCTCGTCGCCTTTCAACGGCAATTGCCTGCCGTCTTCCTCGAAGCCGAGGTCAATGTCGCGGCTCAGGGCTTCCGGCGCCCAATGACTGGCGGCTTCCTGGGCGATGCGGGCGAGATCAAGCAACTGCGTAGGTGATTGCAGGCGCGCTTCCGGCTCGTTGCGCGCCAGGGTCAACAGTTGCGTGACCAGGCGGCTACAGCGCTGCGCGCCGACGCAGATACGCTCCAGGGCTTCCTTCACCGGTGCCGAGGCCTCCTCGCGGCGCGCCAGTTCGGCTTGCGCGCGCAAGCCGGCAAACGGGGTGCGCAACTGATGCGCCGCGTCGGCGACGAAGCGGCGTTGCCCTTCCATCAGGAATTTCAGGCGTTCGATCAACGCGTTCACTTCACGGATCAGCGGGCGTACTTCGTTTGGCGCCAGGGTTTCGTCGAGCGGGCGAAGGTCGTCGCGTGGGCGGTTGGCCACCTGCCGGCGCAGCCGTTCCAGCGGTTTGAGGCCTTTTTTCAGGCCGATCCAGACCGCCACACCGGCAATCAGGATGAAGATGAATTGGGGAATCACGATATTGCCCAGGATGCTGCGTCCGAGTTCCAGACGCGCCCGCACCGGCTCGGCCGCCTGCACCAACAGGAGGTCGCCATCGGGACCGGGCGTGCGCAAGGTGAGCAGGCGCAATTTGCGATCCGCGAACTGCGCATTGCGCAACACCACCGCCGTGGCGCGGAAGTCGGCGGGGCGCGGAGCCGGCAGGCGGCCGCTGCTGGCGAGGCGATGTCCCTGACTGTCGTACAGGGCAAACAGGAATTCGTCTTCCGCCTCGGGAAACAACTTGGCCAGCTCGAATTCCGTGATTCCCTGCACCAGGTTGTAACGGCTGGCGAGCAGCCTGGCGCGTTCCTGCAAAACCAGATCGTAGGGCCGATTGGCCAGGTTCACCGCCGCCAGGTAACCGGTGACCGTGGAAAACAGCAACCAGAGGTATAGCGGTGTGAATAGCCAGTTCACCAGACGGTGGCGCAACGAGGGGATGTCGTCCTCTTCCATGCCGGAAAACTACTGCTCGCCCAATAGATAACCCAGGCCACGCATGGTGCGGATACTGACGCCGGCCGGTTCCAGCTTCTTGCGCAGGCGGTGCACGTAGACCTCGATGGCGTTGCCGCTGACTTCCTCGCTGTAGCCGCACAGGCTTTCGATGAGCTGTTCCTTGCTCACCACCTTGCCCTGGCGGAACAGCAGGGTTTCCAGCACCGACAACTCCCGCAGCGACAACTCCAGCGGCTCATTGTCCAGCGTGGCGCGGCGGCCCACCGAGTCGTAGGCCAGGGTGCCGCAGCTCAGCAGCGGCGTGCCACCCTGGCCGCGGCGCAACAGCGCGCGCGCCCGCGCCTCCAGCTCCTCCACCGAGAACGGCTTGGTGAGGTAGTCGTCGGCGCCCAGATCAAGCCCTTTCACCCGGTCTTCGACGCCCTCGCGCGCGGTCAGTATCAGCACCGCCGCGAGGCAACCCGCCCCGCGCATCTCGCGCAGCACCTGCAAACCATCCATCTTCGGCAGGCCAAGGTCGAGAATGACCAGGTCGAAGCCACCGCCACGCAACAGACTCAGGGCCATCTCGCCGTCCCCGGCCTGGTCGCTGGCATAACCCGCCGCGCGCATGGCGCGGGTAAGGCTGTCTTGCAGGAGAGGATCGTCTTCGACGATGAGAATGCGCACGGTGTAAGGCAAGTGTAAGTTGGCGCGGCTAGGATACCGCAACCCGACAAGCCACCCACGTCGGCCCGGTCCTCCCCCCGCCCATTGCTTCGGTGATGGGCACCGCCCCCCGGCTTGTCCGGGGGGTTTCCATTTCCAGGTCGAAATATTCCAATAACCCCACTTCCTTAAGTGTTCGTTAAGTCTCGCTCTGGAGAATGCGCACCAGCCAAGCGCTGCTGCCTGGCGCAACCAACCCACCTAGGAGATTTTCCATGAACAAGACCCTGACCGCCCTGATCGCCGCCGCCTCCGTTTTCGCTTTCGGCGCTGCCCAAGCCGCTGATGCCGCCAAGCCCGCCCACAAAGCGGAAGCCAAAACCGAAATGAAGGCTGCTCCCGCCGCCGACATGAAGGCCGCTCCCGCCGCCGAAGCCAAAGCCGCTCCCGCCGCCGACATGAAGGCCGCTGAAGCCAAGCCCGCCAAAGCCGTCAAGCACGCCAAGAAAGACAAGAAAGCTGACGCCGCCAAGTAATCGGCGCTTCAGGCTGGACAAAAAAGCGGGGCTTGCCCCGCTTTTTTTCGTTCAGCTTTTCCCAATACGACCGGGATAATGTCTCCATGAAACTCCTTTTGGCCGAAGACGACCCCATGATCGGCGCGAGCATGGTGCGCGGGCTCAAGCTCGCGGGTTTTGTCGTGGACTGGGTGCGCGATGGCCGCGCGGCGCGCGCGGCGCTTGATGGCGGCGGCTATGGTCTGTTGCTGCTCGACCTCGGCCTGCCGCTGATCGATGGCGTGGCGCTGCTCAAGGAACTGCGCCGCGGCAACCTCGACCTTCCGGTGCTGGTCGTCACCGCGCGCGACACCGTGGCGGATCGTATTTCCGGCCTCAATCTGGGCGCCGACGACTACCTCACCAAACCCTTCGACCTGGATGAACTCGTCGCCCGGGTCCATGCCGTGCAACGCCGCCACCTGGGGCGCAAGCAGCCGGAAATGCGCTTGGGCGCGCTGTGCGTGAACCCGCTCAGCCGCGAAGCCACGCTGGACGGCAAGCTGTTGCCACTGTCACAGCGCGAATTCTCCCTTCTGGCGGCGCTGATGGAGAAGCCGGGCACGGTGTTCTCGCGCGAACAACTGGAAGATCGCCTCTACGGCTGGGACGAGGAAATCGCCAGCAATACCATCGAAGTTCACCTCCATAACCTGCGTCGCAAGCTGGGCACCGCCTGGGTACGCAATGTGCGCGGTGTCGGCTACAAGCTGGTGGAACCGGCCCCCGAGTCACCCACATGAGTTCGATACGCGGCCGCCTCCTGCTCTGGCAGATCAGCGCGCTGCTGCTGACCGGCCTCCTGGTCAGCCTCATCACCTACCTGCTGGCCTGGGACGCATTCAACCGCATCCGTGACTATGGCCTGGAACAGATCGCCTACTCCGTGGTGCGCCACGGGGTGCAATACGACAACGACGAGGAGGTACGCAACGACCGGGGCCAGTTCGTCAGCCAGATCTGGGCGGCGGACGGCAGCCTGTTCTTCTCCTCTCTCGATGATGTCGGACCGCCACGCCAGGAGCCGGGCCTGCACATTCTTAAATGGGAAAACGCGGAATGGCGTGTTTTTTCTCTCAAGGAGGGTGGACTGACCATACAGGTGGCGACCACCGCCGCCAGCCGGGCGCGCCGTTTCGCCTCCATCGCGCCTTGGCTGCTCATTCCCCTGGTGGTGCTGGTGGTGGTGCTGGGGCTGTTGATACGCGCGGCGGTGACGCGCGCGCTGGCGCCGCTGGAGCAGGTTCGCGGCGAGATCGGCCGGCGCGGCGTGCAGAGCCTGCACGCCCTGGACAGCCGCAGCCTGCCGGATGAAGTCGCGCCGCTGGTGGAGACCCTGAACGATTTGCTGGTGAGCCTGGATCAGGCGCTGGTTTCACAACGTCGCTTCATCGCCGATGCCGCGCATGAACTACGCACGCCGCTCACCGCCGTCAAACTGCAAGCCCAGATCGCGCGCCGCGCGGGCAACGAGGCGGAACGCGAGGCCGCCCTGACGCAGTTGAGCAGCGGGGTGGACCGTGCCGCGCATCTGGTCGATCAGTTGCTGGGCATGGCGCGCCTGGAACCGGCCGCGCGCCAGGCGGTATTCTCTCCACTGGCGCTGGATGCCCTGGCGAAGCAAAGCGTGGCGGATTTCTCGACGCTGGCCGAATCACGCGATATCGACCTCGGCGTTGGTGAGTGCGCCGCCCTCGGCATCACCGGTCAGGCCGAGAGCCTGCGCATGATGCTGGGCAATCTGCTCGACAACGCGGTGCGCTACACCCCCAATGGCGGCCGCGTCGATGTGGAATTGCGTGAACAGGACGGCATGGCGCGGCTCAGCGTCAGCGACAATGGCCCCGGCATCCCCGCCGCCGAACGCGAGCGGGTGTTCGAGCGTTTTCAACGTCTGGCCGGTGCCGAAATTCCCGGCAGCGGCCTCGGCCTGGCCATCGTCAAGCAAGTGGTGGACCTGCATGGCGGCAAGATCATTCTGGATGACGCCCCCGGCGGAGGCCTCAAAGTCATTGTCATGTTGCCCTTGCGGTAACGCGAACGCACCGCGTTAACATGGCGACCCCAACCGCCGCCGCAGACGCATCCATGCCCGTGCAACTCACGTCCTATCTGCAATTCGTCAGCAGCCCACCGGATACCAGCCTGCTTTACACCGGCATCTACGATCCCTGGCTGGTGCTGCTGTCGATCCTGATCGCGTCGTTTGCCGCCTATGCCGCGCTCGATGTAGCCACACGCATCGCCTCCAGCCCGTCGCGCGCGCAAGCGGCATGGTGGACCGGCATCGGCGCCCTGGCGATGGGCGGCGGCACCTGGGCCATGCACTTCATCGGCATGCTCGCCTTCAGCCTGCCCTGCCGCGTCAGCTATGACCCCGGCATCACCCTGATTTCCATCCTGCCCAGCATCCTGGCCAGCGCGGTGGCGCTAGGTGTGATCAGCCGCCGCAGTGTTTCCCCTCGCGCCCTGCTGGTCGGCAGTGTGCTGTTGGGCATGGGTATCGGCACCATGCATTACACCGGCATGGCGGCCTACCGCCTGGATGGCCTGGTGCGTTACGACCCGACGTTGTTCGCCTTCTCCCTGGTGGTGGCCGTGTTGCTGGCCTACCTGGCGCTGTGGATCCGTTTCGGTCTGTATGGCCGTGTGCCACCGCGCTGGCTGGCCCTGTTGAGCGCCCTGGTGATGGGCGGCGCTGTCTCCGGCATGCATTACACGGCGATGGCGGCCGCTTATTTCATCAGCGACGGTCGTCCGGACATTGCCGATTCCGGGCTTTCCGCAAGTTTCCTGGCGATCTGGATCGGCATCCTCACGGCGCTGCTGATCGGCCTGGTGCTGGTCGCGGCCATGGCCTGGCGGCAGCGCGATCTGGCAACCCGCCTGCAAATCAGCGAGCAGCGCATCCGCCGCATTCTGGACACCACCCAGGAGGGCTTTCTGATGACGGGTCTCGACGATGTGGTGACGCAGGTCAACCCCGCTTTCGCACAGTTGCTCGGAGGCCTGCCGGAGGACTTTGTCGGCCATTCCATCCATGACTTCGTCGATGCCGCCAATCGCGCGATTCTGGTGGTTCAAAGCGCTAACCGCGAACGTGGCGAACAGTCCATCTACGAAGTCGAACTGACCCGGCTGGATGGCACCTCCGTACCCTGCCAGTTCAGCGCCTCGCCGATCGCCGACGAAACCGGGGTGAAAGCGGGCGCCTTCGCCCTGGTCAGCGATCTTTCCAGCCGCCGCGCCCATGAGGCTTATGTGCGCCAGGTGGTCGCCATGTTCGAGAGCACCGCCGAAGGGGTGCTGCTCACCGACCTCAACGGCCGCATTCTTTCGGTCAACCCGGCTTTCACCGAGGTGACCGGTTATTCGGAAGCCGAGGCGCTCGGGCAAAACCCGCGTTTCCTGCAATCCGGTCGCCACGATGAGGTGTTCTATCAGGCGCTGTGGGCGGAAGTGAACGCCACCGGACACTGGCAGGGCGAACTCTGGAATCGCCGCAAGAATGGCGAGATATTTCCAGAGTGGCTTACCGTCAGCGCCGTGCGCGATACCACCGGCGCGGTGCAAAGCTATGTCGGTGTGTTTTCCGATATCAGCCACATCAAACGTTCCGAGGCGGAACTGGAGCGCCTGGCGCATTACGACCCGCTCACCGGTTTGCCCAATCGCACCCTCATGCATGCCCAACTCAACCATGCCCTCTACCACGCCGCGCGGCACAAGGAACGGCTTGCGGTCATGGTGCTGGATCTGGATGGATTCAAGACCGTCAACGATAGTCTCGGCCATCCGGCCGGCGACTTGTTGTTGCAGACCATCGCCGGGCGCCTGCAACGACTTCTGCGACGCGATGACATGGTGGCGCGCATGGGGGGCGATGAGTTCGCGGTGATCGCCGAGGCGATCGGCAACCCTGGCCTGATCGCGGAAAAAATCATCCGAGCGGTGGCCGAGCCGGTGGAACTGGACGGCCATAGCGCGCTGGTCACCGCCAGCATCGGCATCGCCATTTTCCCCGATGACGGCGGCGACACCACCAGTCTGCTGCAAGCCGCGGATATGGCCATGTATGCCAGCAAGCAGGCCGGCCGCAATACCAGCCGTTTCCACCATGCCGACATGACGCGCGCCGCGCAGCAGCGCCTGGTCATCGAACAGGGACTGCGCCGCGCCCTGGATAACGATGAACTGGAAGTCTGGTTCCAGCCGCAATTCGATCTTCTTTCAGGCAATCTGGTCGGCGCCGAGGCCCTGGTGCGCTGGCGCTCCCCGGAACGGGGACTGGTGCCGCCCAACGACTTCATCCCCATCGCCGAGGAGACCGGCCTGATTCTGCCGCTGGGCGAATGGGTGCTGCGCCAGTCCTGCCGCCATGCGGTCGAATGGGAGGCACGCGGACTGGGCGCGGGCTCCGTTTCCGTCAACGTGGCCGGCCCGCAGATCGAACGCGGCGACTTCTTCGCCATCGTGCAAACCGTACTGGAAGAAACCGGCTGGCCGGCCGAGCGTCTGGAACTGGAAATCACCGAAAGCTTTTTGCTGCGCAACGCGGAACAGGCCATGGCCGTGGTGGAAAAGCTGTCCGAACTGGGCGTGAAGGTCGCCATCGACGACTTCGGTACCGGCTATTCCTCGCTTTCCTACCTGAAGTACCTGCGCGTGAACAAACTCAAGATCGACCAGAGCTTCGTGCGCGACCTGCCCGACGACCGCGACGATGCCGCCATCACGCGCGCGGTCATCTCCCTGGGCCACAACCTCGGTTTCAGCGTCATCGCCGAGGGCGTGGAAAGCGATGCCCAGCGTGAATTCCTCAAGCGCGAAGGCTGCGACCAGGCGCAAGGCTATTTCTACAGCCGACCGTTGCCGGCGACGGAATACGAAAACTTTCTGCGCGCGCGCATAGCGGCGGCATGAGCGGCATGTATCCCCCCTTTCCAAAAGGGGGATTAGGGGGGATTTGACGACGCTCGCACTCGCGCAACCCCTGGAGAAATTTCTGATGAAGCCCCTACCCTT
>CAZIUC010000044.1:0-15551 GCA_964542455.1 uncultured Thiobacillus sp.
CCGCGAGGGCGGCCGTACAGTCGGCGCCGGCGTGGTCGCGAAAGTCATCGAGTAAAAGCAAGACCCGGTGGGGGAGGGCGGTTGCGCAAGCTCCGTCCTTTCTTGTCGGTAAGTACAGGCCAGTAGCTCAATTGGCAGAGCGTCGGTCTCCAAAACCGAAGGTTGGGGGTTCGACACCCTCCTGGCCTGCCACAACATAAAACTGTCCGACGGATGTGAGCCTTACACATGCGCCGGTCGGAGTTACACCCATCTCATGGCTGACAACATCAAACTACTGGCTGCGGGCCTGCTGATAGCGGCTGGCATTGCCGGTTTTTATTTTTTTGCGGACAGCCCCACTGTGGTGCGCGTTCTATCGGTTCTAGGTGGCATGGGCGCGGCGCTGGGCGTGGCCTGGTACACCACGGTCGGGCAGCGTTTTTTTGCATTCAGCCAGGAGTCGGTCACCGAAGCGCGCAAGGTTGTATGGCCGACGCGCAAGGAAACCCTGCAGATGACCGGCGTGGTGGTGGCATTCGTGATCGTCATGGCGCTATTCCTGTGGATGGTTGACGGCGTTCTCATGTACGTGGTCAAACTTCTCATGGGCAGGGGCGAATAATGGCGATGCATTGGTATGTGGTCCATGCCTATTCTGGTTTCGAAAAGAGTGTGATGCGTGCGCTTAAGGAGCGGATAGAGCGCGCCGGCATGCAGGACAAATTTGGCGAGATTCTGGTGCCGGTGGAAGAAGTCGTCGAAATGAAGGGTGGCAAGAAGATGACCACCGAGCGCAAGTTCTTTCCAGGCTATGTGCTGGTGCAGATGGAAATGGACGATGATTCCTGGCACTTGGTGAAAAGTACCGCCAAGGTGACCGGCTTCGTCGGCGGCACGGCCAACAAGCCGGCGCCGATCAGCGAGAAGGAAGTGCAATCTATTCTGCAGCAGATGCAGGATGGTGTGGAAAAGCCCAAGCACAAGATCACCTTCGAAATCGGTGAGGTGGTACGTGTGGTGGATGGGCCATTCAATGATTTCAACGGCATGGTGGAAGAGGTCAATTACGAGAAGAGCAAACTGCGTGTCGCGGTTACCATCTTCGGTCGTGCCACGCCGGTGGAACTGGATTTTGCCCAGATCGAGAAGGTCTAAAGCCTTCGTGATCTGCGCCGGGGCGGCCCGGCAAGAGGAGCGCCCTGTCGTTATCAGGGTGCGATAACACTCACTTTCTGGAGTTAGTAAATGGCCAAGAAAATCGTCGGCTACGTCAAGCTGCAAGTGCCAGCGGGCAAAGCCAACCCCTCGCCGCCCATCGGCCCCGCTTTGGGTCAGCGCGGTTTGAACATCATGGAATTCTGCAAGTCCTTCAATGCCCAGACCCAGGGTATGGAGCCGGGCCTGCCGATTCCCGTGGTGATCACCGCCTACGCGGACAAGTCCTTCACCTTCATCATGAAGACGCCTCCGGCGACCATTCTGATCAAGAAGGCCGTGGGCATTACCAAGGGCAGCGCCAAGCCGCACAGCGACAAGGTGGGTGTGATTACCCGCGCCCAGCTCGAACAAATCGCCACGACCAAGATGCCTGACCTGACCGCCGCCGACATGGACGCCGCCGTGCGTACCATTGCCGGCAGCGCGCGCAGCATCGGTCTCAACGTGGAGGGTGTGTGACATGGTTTCCAAGCGAGTCAAGGGCCTGAAGGCCAAGATCGAACGCACCAAGAATTATCCCGTCGATGAAGCGCTGGCGCTGGTCAAGGAAGCCGCCACCGCCAAGTTCGACGAATCCATCGATGCCGCCGTCAACCTGGGTGTCGATCCGCGTAAATCCGACCAGGTGGTGCGCGGTTCCGTGGTGATGCCGCGTGGCATCGGCAAGACCGTCCGTGTGGCGGTTTTTGCGCAAGGCGCCAACGTTGATCTGGCCAAGGCCGCCGGTGCCGACATCGTCGGTTTCGATGATCTCGCCGCCGAGATCAAGGCTGGCAAGATGGACTTCGACGTGGTGATCGCCACACCCGACGCGATGCGTGTGGTCGGCCAGTTGGGCCAGATCCTCGGCCCGCGTGGCCTGATGCCCAACCCCAAGGTCGGCACCGTGACCCCTAACGTCGCCGAGGCGGTGAAGAACGCCAAAGCCGGTCAGGTCCAGTACCGCACCGACAAGGCCGGCATCATCCATGCCACCATCGGCCGCGCCTCGTTTGAGCCTGAAGCGTTGCGCGAGAATCTCGCGGCGTTGCTGGAAGCGCTGAACAAGGCCAAGCCAGCCGCGAGCAAGGGCGTGTACATGAAGAAGGTGTCGGTCTCCAGCACCATGGGGATAGGCGTACGCGTCGATCAGGCCAGCTTGGCCGCGTAACAAGATATCGAATAATCCGCCGCGTGGTTCGCGGTGGGTATGAAACTTTGGGCCGCCGTCCTTCCGAGAGGAAGGACGGCGGATCGTCAAAGACCGCAGGTGCCGACGGGTGGTGCTTACACCCGGGAGCTTAATCGCGAGGTTTGCCTCGCAACCTGCGCAGATGGTGTTCCCGAACAGGACAAGTGGCCGCTTAACAGCGGCTTGACTCCTGCTCAGGTCGCCGTGGGTGCGGCGGACTTTCCGCCGCGTGTGGACTTGAAAGGAGAAGAGACCTTATGAGTCTTAATCTTGATGACAAAAAGGTCGTTGTGGCTGAGGTGTCGGCGCAAGTCGCCAGCGCCGAAACCATCGTCGTGGCCGAATACCGTGGTGTTCAGGTGGTGAACCTGACCCAGTTGCGCAAGAAAGCCCGGGAATCCGGCGTTTACCTGCGTGTGCTGAAAAATACCCTGGTACGTCGCGCCGTGGCGGATACGCCGTTCGCCGAACTTTCCGAGCATATGGTCGGGCCGCTGATCTACAGCATCTCCGCCGATCCTGTCGCGGCCGCGAAAGTGCTGAACGATTTCGCCAAGACCAATGACAAGCTGATTCTCAAGGCGGGTTGTTACGCCGGCAAGGTGCTCGACGCTTCCGGCGTGCAGGCACTGGCCAGCATCCCCAGCCGCGAAGAGTTGCTCGGCAAGCTGTTGGGCGTCATGCAGGCGCCGGTGTCCGGTTTTGCCGCCGTCATGGCCGCACTCGCCAAACAGCGCGAAGAAGCTGGCGCAGTCGCCTGACCGGCAACGCGCCACGACCACATTCTGTAAAGACTATCGATTTAGGAGTTTGAACCATGGCAATTAGCAAAGAAGACATCCTGGAAGCCGTAGGCGCCATGACGGTGATGGAACTGAACGACCTGGTGAAGGCGTTCGAAGAGAAGTTCGGCGTCTCCGCCGCCTCGTTCGGCGGTGGTGGTGGTGGTGGCGGCGGTGCCGCGGCCGCCGTTGTGGAAGAGAAGACCGAGTTCGACGTGATCCTGACCGCCGCCGGTGCTCAGAAGGTCAACGTCATCAAGGTCGTGCGCGCTATCACCGGCCTCGGCCTGAAGGAAGCCAAGGATCTGGTGGACGGCGCTCCCAAGGCTGTCAAGGAAGGTATCGCCAAGGCCGAGGCCGACGACATCCTGAAGCAATTGACCGAAGCGGGCGCATCCGCCGAAATCAAGTAATTCAGTGTTGTTTCGGGTTTATCCCGAAAGCAGGCTGGCGGCATTTGTCGCCAGCCTTTTGCCGTTTCAGGAATCAGCTGCCAGAAATTGAGTCCCAAGGTTTCGATTTCTGATACCTGATCCCTGTCCCCTGGAGACGGAGTCCAAATGAGCTATACATTCGCCGAGAAAAAGCGCCTGCGCAAAAGCTTCGCAAAACGCGTGAGCGTGCAGGCGGTGCCTTATCTGTTGACCACACAGATCGAGTCCTTCCGTGCCTTCATACAGGAAGGCGTGCCGACGGAGGCACGCCAGAACCTCGGTCTGGAAGCGGCCTTCACTTCGATTTTTCCTATCGTTGCCCATTCCGGCCATGCCCGCCTGGAGTATGTCAGCTACAACCTTGGCACCCCGGTGTTCGACATCGTAGAGTGCCAGCAGCGTGGCCTGACCTATGCGGCCAGTGTCCGTGCACGTGTGCGCCTGGTGATTCTGGACCGCGAAAGTACCAAAGAGAAGATCAAGGAAGTAAAGGAACAGGAGGTCTACATGGGCGAAATGCCGCTCATGACCCCCAACGGTTCCTTTGTCATCAATGGCACCGAGCGCGTCATCGTCTCGCAATTGCACCGTTCCCCCGGCGTGTTCTTCGAGCACGACCGCGGCAAGACCCATTCGTCCGGCAAGTTGCTGTTCTCCGCGCGGATCATTCCCTACCGCGGTTCCTGGCTGGACTTCGAGTTCGATGCCAAGGACTTCGTGTACTTCCGTGTTGACCGCCGCCGCAAGATGCCGGTCACCATTCTGCTGAAGGCGCTGGGTTACAACAGCGAGCAGATCCTCGAGATGTTCTTCGCCACGGAGTCCTTCCACGTCACCAAGAAGGGCCTGGAATTGGCGTTGGTACCTGAGCGACTCAAAGGTGAGACCGCCAAGTTCGACATTCTGGCCAAGGATGGCACCGTCATCATCGCCAAGGACAAGCGCGTCACCGCGCGCCACATCAAACAACTCGAGGAAGCCGGCATCAAGAAGGTGCTGGTGGACAACGAGTTCATCCTGGGCCGCGTGCTGGCAAAAAACCTGATCGACTCGGAAACCGGCGAATTGCTCGCGCGCGCCAACGATGAGATCACAGAAGAGCTGATGACTACGCTGTCGGAAGCCAAGCTGACCCACTTCCAGACTTTATTCACCAACGAACTCGACCACGGCGCCTTCATTTCGCAGACCCTGCGCGCCGACGAAACGGTGGATCAATGGACCGCCCGCGTCGCCATCTATCGCATGATGCGCCCCGGCGAGCCGCCGACCGAGGATGCGGTGGAAACTCTGTTCAACCGCCTCTGCTTCAGCGACGACACCTACGATATGTCGAAGGTCGGTCGGATGAAGTTCAACCGCCGCATCGGCGCGCCCGGAAAATCCGCCTGGCAGATCAGGTTCCCGACGCATCACCGCGAAAACAAACTGGCCGCCGCCCTGCGCGGTTACTTCCTGATTTGCCCGGAAGCTAGCCTGTCCAAGGCCAACCTGGACGATATCGCGACGCGCGAGGAGGCCGAAGCCCGTCTCACCGAACTCAACAAACATCTGAAAACTGCCGGCCTCGATCCCAAGGTACTCAATGCCCGCGTCGAGGAGCGCTTCACGATGTCGTCCAAGGACATCGTCGAAGTCATCAAGATTCTGGTGGAATTGCGTAATGGACGCGGCGAGATCGACGACATTGATCACCTCGGCAACCGCCGTGTGCGTTCCGTCGGCGAACTGGCGGAAAACCAGTTCCGTGCCGGCCTGGTCCGCGTTGAACGCGCGGTCAAGGAGCGTCTGAACCAGGCTGAAAGCGACAACCTGATGCCGCATGACCTGATCAATGCCAAGCCTATCTCCGCGGCGATCAAGGAATTTTTCGGCTCCAGCCAACTCTCGCAGTTCATGGACCAGACCAACCCGTTGTCCGAGATTACCCACAAGCGGCGTATTTCCGCTCTGGGCCCCGGCGGCCTGACGCGCGAGCGCGCCGGCTTCGAGGTGCGCGACGTGCATCCGACCCACTACGGTCGTGTCTGCCCGATCGAGACGCCGGAAGGCCCGAACATCGGCCTGATCAACTCTTTGGCGCTGTACGCGCGCACCAACGAATACGGCTTCATCGAGACGCCATATCGCAAGGTCGTGGACCACAAGGTCAGTGATCAGATCGAATACCTTTCCGCCATCGAAGAAAGCCAGTACGTCATCGCCCAGGCCAACGCGGAACTCGATAACAAGGGCCATTTCAGTGGTGACCTGGTGTCCTGCCGGAGCCGCAACGAATTCACCCTGGCGACTCCGGACCGTATTCAATACATGGACATCGCGCCATCGCAGATCGTCTCCGTGGCCGCCTCGCTGATTCCATTCCTGGAACACGACGACGCGAACCGCGCGCTGATGGGCTCTAACATGCAGCGCCAGGCCGTGCCTTGCCTGCGTCCCGACAAGCCTCTGGTCGGGACCGGCATCGAACGAACCGCGGCAATCGACTCGGGCACCGTGGTGACCGCGCGTCGTGGCGGCATGGTCGATTACGTCGATGCCAGCCGTGTGGTGGTCCGCGTCAACGACGAGGAAACCGCCGCCGGCGAAGTGGGCGTGGATATCTACACCCTGACCAAGTATCAGCGTTCCAACCAGAACACCAACATCAACCAGCGTCCGCTGGTGCGTCCCGGCGACAAGATCGTGCGCGGCGACGTGGTGGCTGACGGCGCCTCCACCGACAAGGGTGAGCTGGCGTTGGGGCAGAACATGCTGGTCGCCTTCATGCCGTGGAACGGCTACAACTTCGAGGACTCCATCCTTATCTCCGAGCGCGTGGTCGCGGAAGACCGTTACACCTCCGTCCACATCGAGGAACTCAATGTGGTGGCGCGTGATACCAAGCTCGGCGCCGAGGAAATCACGCGCGATATTTCCAGTCTCTCGCAGCTCCAGTTGGGCCGGCTTGATGAGGCCGGCATCATTTACGTGGGCGCCGAGGTGACCGCTGGTGATGTCCTGGTCGGCAAAGTCACGCCCAAGGGTGAAACCCAACTTACTCCGGAAGAAAAACTGCTGCGCGCCATCTTCGGCGAGAAGGCCTCCGACGTGAAAGACACTTCGCTGCGCGTGCCCACCGGCATGAGTGGCACGGTCATCGACGTGCAGGTGTTCACCCGCGAAGGCATCGAGCGTGATCCCCGCGCCAATCAGATCATCGATGAGATGCTGCGCAAGTATCAGAAAGACTTGACCGACCAGATGCGCATCGTCGAGGAGGACGCGTTCGCCCGGATGCGCCGCCTGCTGATCGGCAAGAGCGCCAAGGGTGGCCCGATGAAGCTGGCCAAGGGCGCGGAAATCGGCGCCGCCTATCTGGACGGTATGAGCCCGCACGACTGGTTCGACATTCGCGCCAGCGATGAAGAAGTGTCGCGCCAGATGGAGGGTATCAAGGACGGCCTCGACAAGCAGCGTGTCGAGTTTGCCCAGATGCTGGAAACCAAGAAGCGCAAGCTCACCCAGGGCGATGAACTTGCCCCCGGCGTGATCAAGATGGTCAAGGTCTATCTGGCTGTGAAGCGTCGACTGCAACCCGGCGACAAGATGGCTGGCCGCCACGGTAACAAGGGTGTGATCTCCAAGATCGTGCCGGTGGAAGACATGCCGTTCATGGCGGATGGCACTCCGGTCGACATCGTGCTGAACCCGCTCGGCGTGCCCTCACGGATGAACGTTGGTCAGATTCTCGAAGTGCACCTGGGCTGGGCCTCGCGTGGCCTTGGTCTGCGTATCGAGGAAATGCTCGCGGCGCAGTCCAAGGCTGGCGAGGTGCGCAAGTTCCTCGACAAGGTCTACAACGTCTCCGGTAAGGCGGAGGACATCAAGGGGCTATCCGACAAGGAAATCCTGGAAATGGCCGGCAACCTGACCAAGGGTGTGCCATTCGCCACCCCCGTGTTCGATGGCGCTTCCGAGGAAGACATCCAGTCCATGCTCGATCTGGCCTACAGCGAAGCTGATCCGCGTACCGAGAAGCTCGGTTTCACCCCGGCCAAGACCCAGGTGCAGCTCTACGACGGTCGTTCCGGCGATGCCTTCGACCGTACCGTCACCGTGGGCATCATGCATGTGCTGAAGCTGCACCATCTGGTCGACGACAAGATGCACGCTCGCTCCACCGGCCCCTATTCCCTGGTGACTCAGCAGCCGCTGGGCGGCAAGGCGCAGTTCGGTGGTCAGCGTTTCGGCGAGATGGAAGTGTGGGCACTGGAAGCTTACGGCGCCGCCTACACCTTGCAGGAAATGCTCACGGTCAAGTCGGACGACGTTACCGGCCGGACCAAGGTGTACGAGAACATCGTCAAGGGCGAGCACAGGATCGATGCCGGCATGCCGGAGTCTTTCAACGTGCTGGTGAAGGAAATTCGGTCGCTGGCTATCGACATCGACCTGGAACGGTATTGAGCGGGAGGTGACGAGCGCAGCGAACCGCATCTACAACGGACGAGCCGCGTGATGCGGTTCGTACCTCTGATGAGGCCTCTACCCTTCGGTAACCGCATCCTACCGTTCTCACGGAGACACACATGAAAGCACTACTAGATCTCTTCAAACAGGTCACTCAGGAAGAAGAATTCGACTCGATCAAGATCGGTCTCGCTTCTCCTGACAAAATCCGCTCTTGGTCATTCGGCGAGGTGAAGAAGCCGGAGACCATCAACTACCGGACCTTCAAACCGGAACGCGACGGTTTGTTCTGCGCCAAGATCTTCGGCCCGATCAAGGACTATGAGTGCCTGTGCGGCAAGTACAAGCGCCTCAAGCACCGTGGCGTGATCTGTGAAAAGTGTGGCGTCGAAGTCACGCAGGCCAAGGTGCGCCGTGAGCGCATGGGCCACATCGAACTGGCCAGCCCGGTCGCCCATATCTGGTTCCTCAAGTCCTTGCCCAGCCGTCTTGGCATGGTGCTGGACATGACCCTGCGCGATATCGAACGGGTGTTGTACTTCGAAGCCTATGTGGTGACCGATCCCGGCATGACCCCGCTGAACAAAGGCCAGTTGCTGACCGAGGACGACTATCTGGCGAAGCTGGAAGAGTATGGCGACGAATTCAAGGCCGGCATGGGCGCCGAAGGCGTGCGTGACCTCTTGAAGGGTATCGACCTGGTTTCCGAAGTCGAGAAGCTGCGTGGCGACATGGAGAAGACCAGCTCCGATACCAAGATCAAGAAACTGGCCAAGCGTCTCAAGGTGCTGGACGCCTTCCACAAATCAAAGATCCAGCCGGACTGGATGATTCTTTCCGTGCTGCCCGTGCTGCCGCCGGAACTGCGTCCGCTGGTACCGTTGGACGGTGGCCGTTTCGCCACCTCCGACCTGAACGACCTGTATCGCCGCGTAATCAACCGTAACAACCGCCTCAAGCGTTTGCTCGAACTGAAAGCGCCCGACATCATCGTGCGCAACGAAAAACGCATGTTGCAGGAGTCGGTCGACTCCCTGCTCGACAATGGTCGTCGCGGCAAGGCCATGACCGGCGCCAACAAGCGCCCGTTGAAGTCGCTGGCCGACATGATCAAGGGCAAGGGCGGCCGCTTCCGGCAGAACCTGCTGGGCAAACGCGTCGACTATTCCGGCCGTTCCGTCATCGTCGTGGGCCCGACCCTCAAGCTGCATCAGTGCGGCCTGCCCAAGCTGATGGCGCTGGAACTGTTCAAGCCGTTCATCTTCCACCGCCTCGAAGTCATGGGTCTGGCGACCACCATCAAGGCCGCCAAGCGCATGGTGGAAGATGAAGAGCCGGTGGTCTGGGACATTCTGGAAGACGTCATCCGCGAACACCCGGTCATGTTGAACCGGGCGCCGACCCTGCACCGTCTCGGTATCCAGGCGTTCGAGCCGGTGCTGATCGAGGGCAAGGCCATCCAGTTGCACCCGTTGGTCTGTACCGCCTTCAACGCCGACTTCGACGGCGACCAGATGGCCGTGCACGTGCCGCTTTCCCTGGAAGCCCAGATGGAAGCGCGCACCCTGATGCTGGCTTCCAACAACGTTCTTTCCCCCGCCAACGGCGATCCGATCATCGTGCCGTCGCAGGATATCGTGCTTGGCCTGTATTACATGAGCCGCGAGCGGATCAACGCGAAAGGCGAAGGCATGATGTTCGCCGACACCGACGAACTGCGTGGTGCCTGGCAATCCGGACTGGTCGACATCAACGCGCGTGTCACCGTGCGTCTGCGTGAGCGTAACTACGACGCAGCCGGCCAGGTGGTGGAAACCGTCAAGCGCGTACAGACTGTGGTCGGTCGTGCCTTCCTTTCGGAAATCCTGCCTCCCGGCCTGGACTTCGCGCACGTCGACAAGGCGCTGAAGAAAAAGGAGATTTCCAAGCTGATCAACGCTTCCTTCCGCAAGTGCGGTCTCAAGGACACCGTGGTGTTCGCCGACAAGCTGATGTACACCGGCTTCTCGATGGCGGCGAAGGGCGGTATCTCGATCTGCATGCAGGACATGCTGATGCCGCCGCAGAAGCAGGCAATCCTCACCGCCGCCGAAAACGAGGTGAAGGAAATCGAATCCCAGTACACCTCCGGTCTGGTGACGCAGGGCGAGCGCTACAACAAGGTGGTGGACATCTGGGGCCAGGCCGGCGACAAGGTGGCCAAGGCCATGATGGAGCAGCTTTCCCACGAAACCACGATCGACCGCGATGGCAAACAGGTACGCCAGGAATCGTTCAACTCCATCTATATGATGGCCGACTCCGGTGCCCGTGGTTCCGCCGCGCAGATCCGCCAGTTGGCCGGTATGCGTGGCCTGATGGCAAAGCCGGACGGCTCCATCATCGAAACACCCATCACGGCGAACTTCCGTGAAGGCCTCAACGTGCTGCAGTACTTCATCTCGACCCACGGCGCCCGCAAAGGTTTGGCCGACACGGCGCTGAAGACCGCGAACTCCGGCTACCTGACCCGTCGACTGGTTGACGTGACTCAGGATCTGGTTATCACCGAGCTCGATTGCGGTACCCGCAACGGCATGGTCATGAAGGCCCTGGTGGAAGGCGGTGACGTGGTGGAACCGCTGCGCGATCGTATCCTAGGCCGTGTGGTCGCCAGCGATGTGATTCATCCGGATACCGGCGAGACCGTACTCGACGCCGGCACCCTGCTCGATGAAGACATGGTTGATCTGATTGACGAGCTGGGTATCGATGAGGTGAAAGTGCGTACGCCGCTCACCTGCGACACTCGCTGGGGTTTGTGCGCCAAGTGTTATGGACGTGACCTTGGTCGCGGCAACCTGATCAATTCCGGCGAAGCCGTCGGGGTGATCGCCGCCCAGTCGATTGGCGAGCCGGGTACCCAGCTGACCATGCGGACCTTCCACATCGGTGGCGCCGCCTCGCGTGCCGCTTCCGCATCGCAACTCGAAGGCAAGTCGGCCGGTAGCATCCGCTTCCTGCCCACCCTGCGCTACGTTACCAACCCCAAGGGTGAACAGGTGGCGATATCCCGCAACGGTGAAATCCTGATTGTTGACGACAGCCAGCGCGAGCGCGAGCGCCACAAGGTACCTTACGGCGCCACCCTGGCGGTGGCCGACGGCCAGAACGTCAAGGCAGGCACCGCGCTGGCCAACTGGGATCCACATACCCGTCCCATCATTACCGAGTATGCCGGCCACGTTAAGTTCGAGAACGTGGAAGACGGCGTTACCGTCGCCAAGCAGTTTGACGACGTGACTGGTCTGTCCACGCTCATCGTCATCGACGGCAAGCGTCGCGGTGCCGCGCAAACCAAGGGTGTCCGCCCGCAGGTGCGCCTGATCGGCGCCGATGGCCAGGACGTGAAGGTGGCGGGGACCGACATCAGCGTGAACATCACCTTCCAGGTGGGCTCGCTGATTACCGTGAAAGACGGCCAGGACGTGAATGTGGGCGACGTGCTGGCGCGTATCCCGCAGGAAACCTCGAAGACTCGCGACATTACCGGCGGTCTGCCGCGCGTCGCCGAGCTGTTCGAGGCGCGCTCACCCAAGGATGCCGGCGTGCTGGCGGAAATCACCGGCACCGTCTCCTTCGGCAAGGACACCAAGGGCAAGCAGCGCCTGGTGCTGACCGACATGGATGGCGTCCCGCACGAGTACCTGATCTCCAAGGACAAGCACGTCACCGTGCACGATGGCCAGATTGTCCAGAAAGGCGAGACCATCGTCGATGGTCCCTCGGATCCGCACGACATCCTGCGTCTGCAGGGTATCGAAGCGTTGGCGCGCTACATCATCGATGAAGTGCAGGACGTGTATCGCCTGCAGGGCGTGAAGATCAACGACAAGCACATCGAGGTGGTGGTGCGCCAGATGCTGCGCCGGATCAACGTGGCGGAGCCGGGTGATACCACCTTCATCATGGGCGAACAGGTCGAACGCTCTGAGTTCCTGCAGGAAAATGATCGCGTCATGGCCGAAGGCAAGTCGCCGGCCGTGCACGACAACATCCTGCTGGGTATCACCAAAGCCTCGCTGTCGACCGATTCCTTCATTTCCGCGGCCTCCTTCCAGGAGACCACGCGCGTCCTTACCGAAGCCGCCATCATGGCCAAGAAGGACGATCTGCGTGGCCTCAAGGAAAACGTCATCGTCGGCCGTCTCATCCCGGCCGGTACCGGCCTTGCCTACCACCGTTCGCGCAAGGGGCAGGCGCACACCATCGATTTCCAGCCAGTACAACAAGGTGAGGAAGTCGTGGTGGTGCTGCAAGGCGACGGAGACGACGCCTGAAACAGGGTGGATTGCGGGCTTGACAGGGTCCGCGATCATCCTTACTATGCGCAGTCTTTTTTCGGCCAGCCCACCTCGTGTCGCAAGTCACGGAGAGTTGGGCTGATTTGTTCAGGTTTCAAGATTTAGCTGGGAACGCGTTAGATGCCGACCATCAACCAATTAGTACGGAAGCCGCGTCAGGCTCCGATAGAGAAAAGCAAGGTACCTGCCATGGAGGCCTGCCCGCAAAAACGCGGCGTGTGTACTCGTGTCTATACCACCACGCCGAAAAAGCCTAACTCCGCGCTGCGGAAGGTTGCCAAGGTGCGCCTGTCCAATGGCTTTGAAGTCATTGGCTACATCGGCGGCGAGGGCCACAACCTGCAAGAGCACTCGGTGGTGCTAGTGCGTGGTGGCCGGGTCAAGGATTTGCCGGGTGTGCGTTACCACATCGTGCGCGGCAGCCTGGATACCGCCGGTGTCAAGGACCGCAAGCAGAGCCGCTCGAAATACGGCGCCAAGCGCGCCAAGACCGGCAAGTAAGAGACAAGGAGTTAAAGCATGCCCCGTCGTCGTGAGGTTCCCAAACGAGTCATCCTGCCGGACCCGAAGTTCGGTAGCCAGGAAGTGGCCAAGTTCATGAACGTGATCATGAATAGCGGCAAGAAAGCCGTGGCCGAGCGCATCGTATACGGTGCCTTCGAACAGATCGGCAAGAAGAGCGGCAAGGATCCGGTCGAGGTCTTTGGTCAGGCCATGTCCAATGTGCGTCCTGTGGTCGAGGTCAAGTCGCGTCGCGTCGGTGGCGCCAACTACCAGGTGCCGGTCGAGGTGCGTCCTTCGCGCCGCAATGCGCTGGCCATGCGCTGGCTCAAGGATGCGGCGCGCAAGCGTGGTGAAAAATCCATGGGCCAGCGTCTGGCGGGCGAATTGCTCGATGCCGCTGAGGGCCGTGGTGGCGCCATGAAGAAGCGTGAAGAAATTCACCGCATGGCCGAAGCCAACAAGGCTTTCTCGCACTTCCGCTTCTGATAAGGAAACAGCACTGTGGCACGCAAGACCCCTATCGAACGCTATCGCAATATCGGCATCTCGGCGCACATTGACGCCGGCAAAACCACCACGACCGAGCGCGTCCTGTTCTATACCGGCGTCAATCACAAGATTGGCGAGGTGCACGACGGCGCGGCGACCATGGACTGGATGGAGCAGGAGCAAGAGCGCGGCATCACCATTACCTCAGCCGCGACGACCTGTTTCTGGAAGGGTATGGATCTGTCGTTGCCCGAGCATCGCGTCAATATCATC
The DNA here is from genome assembly GCA_964542455.1 of uncultured Thiobacillus sp. Taxonomy (GTDB): domain Bacteria; phylum Pseudomonadota; class Gammaproteobacteria; order Burkholderiales; family Thiobacillaceae; genus PFJX01. The sequence continues at coordinate 13,649 of CAZIUC010000044.1, forward strand.
GACACGCCCGGCCACGTGGACTTCACCATCGAGGTGGAGCGTTCCATGCGTGTTCTGGATGGTGCCTGTATGGTGTACTGCGCGGTGGGCGGTGTGCAGCCTCAGTCCGAGACGGTGTGGCGTCAGGCCAACAAGTACGGCGTGCCGCGCCTGGCCTTCGTCAACAAGATGGACCGTTCGGGCGCCAATTTCTTCCGCGTCTACGAGCAGATGAAGACCCGCCTGAAAGCCAACCCTGTGCTGATTCAGGTGCCGATCGGCGCCGAAGACAAGTTCGAGGGTGTGGTCGATCTGGTCAAGATGAAGGCCATCTACTGGGACGAAGCCTCGCAGGGGATGAAGTTCGAGTATCGCGACATCCCTGAAGACCTCGTCGATGTCTGTGGTGAGTGGCGTGAAAAGCTGGTTGAAGTCGCCGCCGAAGTCAACGAGGAAATGATGAACAAGTACTTGGAAGAGGGTGATCTCTCCGAGGCTGAAATCAAGTTGGCTTTGCGCACCCGTACCATCGCCAGCGAAATCGTCCCCATGCTGTGCGGCTCCGCCTTCAAGAACAAGGGCGTGCAGGCCATGCTGGACGCGGTGATCGACTATATGCCGTCGCCGATCGATATCCCCCCGGTCAAGTGCGAAACCGAAAATGGCACTCCTACCGAACGTGCTGCCAGTGATACCGAGCCGTTTGCCGCCCTGGCTTTCAAGATCATGACGGACCCGTTCGTCGGTCAGCTGACCTTCTTCCGGGTCTATTCCGGCGTGGTGAGCGCGGGTGACACGATTTACAACTCGGTCAAGGGCAAGAAGGATCGGCTGGGGCGTATCCTGCAGATGCACGCCAACAATCGCGAAGAGATCAAGGAAGTGCACGCTGGCGATATCGCCGCCGCAGTCGGTCTTAAAGATGCGACCACGGGTGACACTATTTGCGCGTTGGATAAGCCCGTTATTCTTGAGCGAATGATTTTCCCCGAGCCCGTGATTCACGTTGCTGTGGAACCCAAGACCAAGGCCGACCAGGAAAAAATGGGCCTGGCCTTGAATCGTCTGGCCCAGGAAGATCCCTCCTTCCGGGTGCGTACCGACGAAGAAACCGGCCAAACCATCATCTCCGGTATGGGTGAACTGCACCTGGAAATCCTGGTTGATCGTATGCGCCGCGAATTCAGCGTCGAGGCCAACGTGGGCGCGCCTCAGGTAGCCTATCGTGAAGCCATCCGCAAAACGGTTGAGCAGGAAGGCAAGTTCGTCAAGCAATCCGGTGGTAAAGGCCAGTACGGCCATGTCTGGCTCAAAATGGAACCGAATGAGGCGGGCAAGGGCTTTGAATTCGTTGATGCCATCAAGGGTGGCACGGTGCCGCGCGAATACATCCCCGCTGTCGAGAAGGGTCTGAGGGAGGCGTTGAACAACGGAGTCATGGCCGGTTTCCCGGTAGTCGACGTGAAAGTCACTCTGTTTGATGGTTCCTACCATGAGGTCGACTCTTCCGAGCAGGCGTTCAAGATGGCCGCGATTCTGGGCTTCAAGGAAGGTATGCGGAAGGCCAGCCCAGTACTGCTGGAGCCGATGATGGCGGTTGAGGTCGAGACTCCGGAAGACTACATGGGCGATGTCATGGGCGACCTGAATCGTCGCCGCGGCATCATTCAGGGTATGGACGATCTTGCGGTTGGCAAGTCGATCAAGGCCGAGGTGCCACTGGCGGAAATGTTCGGCTACTCGACCGATGTGCGCTCGATGTCGCAGGGACGCGCCACCTACACGATGGAATTCAAGCACTATGCCGACGCGCCCAAGTCAGTCGCGGAAGCGGTGATCAACAGTAAGAAGTGATAGAGGTTAAGAAAAATGGCCAAGGAAAAATTTGCGCGTACGAAGCCGCACGTGAACGTTGGGACGATTG
>CAZIUC010000045.1:0-12451 GCA_964542455.1 uncultured Thiobacillus sp.
CGTCAGGTAGTCGCTGCGCGCCAACCTGACCTACGGGGGTGATGCCCGCTCAGTGCTGCAGGCGCGGGCTCGTAGGTCAGGTTGCGGTTTCATCGCTACCTGACGGCCCACCTCAAGCTTGAGCGACACGATCGTCAGGTAGTCGCTGCGCGCCAACCTGACCTACGGGGGTGATGCCCGCTCAAATCGCCGCCGCCTTTTCCCCGCCCAGCGCCGCCACCAGGTCGGCCAGCAGCTTCGCCAGTTCCCCGCTCATCAACGCGAAATCCAGGTCGAACTGTTCGTCGGCGGATTCGCCCTGTTCGCTCTGTTCCTTGAGGATGTCGAGGAAAGCCAGGCGCTTCACTTCCATCTGTTCGCCCAGGACGAAGGAAATGCGGTCGTTCCAGGTCATGGCGAGCTTGGTTGCCTGCTTGCCCGCGCCGATGTGGGCGGCGATCTCCTCGCCTTCCAGGTCGTGCCGCACGTAACGCACGGTGGCCTTGCCCTCGTCGGAGGCGCGTAGTTCCAGATCGCGGTCGATGCTGAAGCCGGTCGGCGCTTCACCGCTCAGCAACCACTCGGTCATCGCCGCGCTGGGTGAACGCTCGGTGTGCAGGCTCTTCACCGCCAGGTCGTCCACCGACTTCGACAGCGCTTCCAGCAACACCTCGGCCTTGGCCGGCGCCGCCGCGTCCACCACCAGCCAGCCGTTCACCGGGTCGATCCAGGCCCAGGTCTGGTGGCGGCGCACGAAGGCGCGCGGCAGCAATTCATCGGTCACCTGATCCTTCAATTCCCGCATCTGCTTCTTGCCGACCTTGAAGCCCTGCTGCTCCTCGATCTCGGCCGCCTTCTCCTCGGCGAACTGGTTCACCACGGAAGACGGCAACAACTTCGCCTCCATGCCCAGGGTGATCAGCACCTGCTGATTGAGCACATGCAGCAAGCGATCATCACCGCGCGGCGACACCCAGCCGCGTGTTTCCCGGTCCATATTGCCGCACGGCTGCATGGTCAGGGTCGCCAGCTTCTCTTCCAGCGCTGCGGTATCCAGCTTCAACCCGGTGGGCAGACGGTAGACGACAAGATTCTTGAACCACATGAACGGGCCTCCCAAAAAGGGCGGGATTATCCCGGAAACAAAGCGCTATTCCCTGTCTTCGTTCCGCCTGATATCCAGCCGCTTCATCTTCTCCCACAGGTTTTTGCGGCTGATGCCGAGGAGGTTGGCGGTTTCCTGGATTTGCCAGCCCTGGGATGCCAGCGCGCGCAGGATGTATTCCCGCTCGTGGCCGGCAAGGTAGTCGCCCAGGGTGTCGCGCGGGGCGGTGGCGTTGGCGGGGGAGGTGTCGCCGAACAGCAGTTCCGGCGTGAGCAGCGGGCCGGTGGCGAGAACCTGGGCGCGTTCCAGCAGGTGTTTCAGTTCGCGCACGTTGCCGGGCCAGGGGTGGTCGAGGAGGGCTCGCTCCGCCGCCGGGGCCAGGACCAGGCGCCGTTCATCGCCGCGTTGCGCGGCCTGGTCGAGGAAGCGGGTGGCGAGCCAGAGGATGTCCTCCCTGCGTTCGTGCAGCGGGGGCACGCGAATCTGGATGACGTTGACGCGGTAATAGAGATCTTCGCGGAACAGGCCCTGTTCCACCCGCGCCTTGAGATCCTGGTGGGTGGCGGCGACCAGACGAAAATCGACGGCGATGGGACTTTCGCCGCCGATGCGGGTGATCTGGCGCTCCTGGATCGCGCGCAGCACCTTGATCTGCATGGACGGGGGCATGTCGCCGATTTCGTCGAGGAACAGGGTGCCGCCCTCGGCCTGTTCAAACAGGCCGCGTTTGGACCGGAGCGCGCCGGTGAACGCGCCTTTTTCGTGGCCGAACAATTCCGCTTCCAACAACGATTCCGTGAAGGCGCCGCAGTTGGCGGCCACGAAGGGGCGGGTCGCGCCTTGTAACGTATGCAATTTCTGGGCGACCCGCTCCTTGCCGACGCCGGATTCGCCGGTGATCAGCACCGAGGCCTGGCTCTGTGCCAGGCGTGGCAGGAGTTCTTCCAGCGCGCGCATGGCGGGCGAGATGCCCAGAGTGTCGCCATCCGTCTGGCCGGGCACCAGGCGGGATACGAGTTCTTTCAGCTTGCCCAGCAACAGGTCCGGCTCGAAAGGCTTGAGCAGGTAGTCCACCGCGCCGCGCTTGAGCAGACGCACGGCCCGGTCCACCGCGCCGTGGCCGGTCATGAAAATGAAGGGAGGCACGGCGGCGGCGCTCTCCAGCAGTTCCAGATAGAGCGCCTCGCCGGACATGTCGGGGAGGGCGATGTCGCTGACCACCGCGCCATAAGCCTGTTTGCGCAAGGCGGCAAGAGCCGCCCTGCCGGTCTGGTGCCAGTCGCAATCCAGGCCTTCCAGCTCGAAGCGCAGCGCCAGTGCGCCGCCCATGATTTCGTCGTCCTCGATCAGGCAGATTCGCTTGACGCTCATTCGGGAGCCCCCGCGGGCAGCATGACCACGAAGCGGGTCCAGCCGTCTCGGCTGTCCACCTCGATGTGGCCATGTAGTTGCTGAACGATCTGGTAGGTAATCCAGAGCCCCAGACCCTGGCCTTCCTCATTGAGCCCGATGAAAGGTTCAAACAGGTGCTCCATCAGTTCCGGCGTGATGACGCTGCCGTTGTTACCCACCTCGATGCGCAGGCCCGCACCGCTTTGTTCGATGCTCGCCCGGACGTGGCCCTGTTTGTGGCCCACCTCGTTGCCCACCGCGTTGCCCGTTTCGCCGGCGGCCTGTACCGCGTTCAACAGCAGGTTGATCAGCACCTGGCGCACCAGGGTGGCGGGCAGTTCCAGCGAATCCGCCAGGTCGTTGTGCCATTCCCATTCCACCCCCCGTTTTTTCGCTTCCTGGGCGAGCAGGGTATGCACGTCGTCCGCATCCTGACGGGTCAGGATGCGGCTCTTGGCCTTGGCCTCCACCAACAGCGCGGCGACGATGTCCTGAATCTGGGCGAGTCCACGTTCCAGCAAGGGCAATACCTTGGCCTGGATCGGGTCGAGCCGGCTATGCCGCTTCAGGGTATCCACCGCAGTCAACAACCCGCCCAGCGGATTGTTGATTTCGTGCGCCATGCTGGCGGTCAGGCGCCCGAGCGCGGCGAGGCGGTCGGATTTGACGATCTGCCGCTCCAGGGCTTCCTTGTCGCTGAGTTCCTGGCGCATCTGGTCGTAGACCTGGAACAGACGGCCCAACTCGTCGCCGTGGGGATAGACGCGCTCGGGCAGCGGCGCCGGCAGGCGCCGGCCGAGCTCCGCCATGCGCTCGGTCAACTGGAGTAGTGGTGAGGCCATGCGGCGCCCCCACATCCAGGTGAGCGGCAGGAGGATCAGCAGTACGACCAGGGTGGTCCAGGCGTTGCGCTTGAGCACCCGATCGAAGCTGGTCTGGTAGTAGTCGCCGGGATGCAGCAACACCAGCGTGCCCAGGTTCATGCCTTCGGCGACCAGGGGGATGGCCAGCAGGATGCGTCCGGATTCCTGCACCAGCATGCGGCCGTCGTTTCGCTCCAGGCGCGCTTTCAGCGAACTGAACTCCGGCCCCAGGCTGGCCAGGTCGCTCTGCAAGGGGTAACGCTTGGGTTGCGTGGAAATGAACACCCGATTCCCGGCATCCAGCACGATCATGTCTTCCAGTTGAAAACTCGGATGCCTGGCCTCGGCGCTGATCGGGAAGTCGATGATTTCATAGGCGCGCCAGACGTCGTCCTGGGAAATCGCGGAATACAGCGTCCTGACCAGCGAGCGCCCGAGTATCTCGGAGCGGACCAGCATGTTCTTCTTGATGCTCTCTCTGACCTGTATCAGGTTGGTGCCGGTGATCGCTATCGCCGTGACGACGATCAGGAGGCCACCCCAGAGCGGCAGCTTATGGCGCAGGCTGAGATCGAACAGGCCCATGTCACTTCCTTTCCATGAAACGAATCATTTCACCGACGGGACGGTAGATCTCGGGTTGCGGTCGCGTGAAGCCATCGAGATTCATTCGTTTCAGCACAGCCACCCCGAGCGGGTCGGCGGCCATCGTGAGCAACGCCTGTTGCAGCGCATCGAATTCCCTGGATGGCAGGGTATGGTAGGCCACGAGGGGCGGGAAGCCGTACTCAACGGAGCGCGCGGCAATCCGGGTTTTGCCGGTGAGCGCGGGTCCCTGGCGATCGAGCGTCTCCCAGATATAACTGCTCACGGAAGCGGCGTCGGCCACCCCGACGGCGACGGCTTCAATGGCTTTGCGGTGGGAGTGGGTGAAAAAGGTGCGGCGGAAGAAGGTGTCCGGGTCGATACCCCGTTTCTTCAGTTCGTAGCGCGGGTTCATGAAGCCGGCATTGGAATAGGGGTCGCTGTAGGCGAAAACCTTGTCCTTGAGGTCGAGAAGTCCGCGTGTGCTCTTGTCATGCTCGGGCACGATCACGTAGGAACGGTAGTACGGGCGTCCCTGGAACAAGGGCGTCGCCAGCAGACGAAACTCGGGGTTCGCGGTGACATGCGGGCAGTCGCACAGCCAGGCCACCTGGATCTGCCGCTGGTGCAGCAGCTCCATGGTCTCCTCGTAGCTGTCCTTGAGGGTGAAGATCACCGGTCGCCCCAGCTTGCTTTCCAGATAGGCGCGCCAGTCCGCTATCAGCGCATGGCGTTCGTTGAGGAAGGTGGGGGTCAGGCCGATACGCAGGGGTTGCATGGCCCAGGCCGGATTGCCGCACAGGAGCAGCGCCAATCCCAGAAGCGCCAGCAGGTGTTGCCCTAGTCGAATTGCACTCACTCTAAGTGTCCTCGGTATCCAGTGTTACCAGATTGTAACGGCTATACCCAGATGGCTCATGTCGCGTCACCGAACGGTAACTAGACGTCTTCCTCATGGCGATGGTAAGTGGCTGAATTTATTGATTTTAATCAAATATACGAAACAAACATTCCGGAAATGGTGACATGACCATGCTGTGACATCGCCCATGGCGCTCACGGAGTTGTCTGGAATTCACCAATAAATCATGTACTTATCGGTTTATTAAGAAAATATGGCTGCCGGCATGGTTTGTGCGTAAGTGATTTCACCGGACTCTTGTCGAGCAACCATGAACTTCACGTCCATTCCCTCCACCCAGATTCAGGACACGATGGCTCGTCTGAGCTATTTCGAAGGCTGGGAAAAGGAACAACTGGGGCGTCTGGCGGTCGGCGCAAAGCAGTTTTCCCTGTCCCGGAAAGAGAAACTCGCCACAAAGGGCGATCGGCTCGAAGCCCTGCATATCGTGGTCAGCGGCCAGATGCGTCTCTTCATTCCGCTTTCCAATGGCACGGAACGGGTCGTCTCCCTGGTCGAGCGGGGCGGCAGTTTTGGCGAACCCTGTCTGATACAGGATGAGCCCTGTCCCTATGATGCCGTGGCCGGTAAGGACAGCCATCTGATCGCGATCGACAAGCTGGTTTACCGTCGGGAACTGCGCCAGAGCCCGGCCTTGACCGAGCGGACCTTGAGCCTGATTTCACAGCGCATGCTGCACACGCTGCGCGACATCGAAATCTGCGCCCAGCCCTCCAGCCTGCAACGGGTGGCGCATTACCTGGTTCATCTGCGGCCGCCCGGCATGGATACCGTGCAGGAATTTCGCCTGCCCGCGCTCAAGCGCGACATCGCCGCCAAACTGGGCCTCAGCCAGGAAACCTTCTCCCGCATGCTCGCCTTCATGGCCCAGCAGGGTTTCATCCATCTCAGCGGCAGTCAGGTTCGCGTCGATGACTGGAATCGGATGCATGGCCTGGCAAAAGCGGGCTGTCCGATGGAGGTCGGCGGCAAGAATTGACAGGCATCAAGCTCGATGTGCGGTTCCCGCGACAGCGGGGCCGATAGGCCGGAATCTCCGCGCCGCTGTTCATTTGTACCAACAACAGCGCCTGATGGATCAGGCGCTTTGACTTCAATCGCGACAATGGAGGAGACACCATGCGCAGAAAGTCCATCCTGGCCCTGCTGGCTTGCCTGGGGCTGAGCACGCTCCCGGCGCTGGCCGCCGACCCGATCGAGGGTCTGGCCGAAACCTGCAATAACTGCCACGGCACCGGCGGCGTCAGCGTCGGCCACTCCATGCCCTCCATCGCGGGGCTGTCGGAGACCTATCTGAAGACCATCCTGATGGAATGGAAAACCGGCGCGCGCTCATCCGCCAACATGACCCGTTTGATCTCGGGTTACACCGACGCGGAGATCGCGGCGCTGGCCAAGTATTTCTCCAAGCTGCCCTGGACGCCCCAGGTTCAGCCGGCCACCGCCGACCTGATCGCCAAAGGCAAGGAAGTCACCGATCGTTGCGAAACCTGCCACGGTGCCACCGGTGGCAAGCCGGACGATGAGGAGACGCCGCGTCTCAATGGGCAGTGGGCCAAGTATCTGGAACTGGAGCTGGCCAAGTATCGCGACGAGGGCTTCAAGATGACCCACAAGAAGATGATCAAGAACGCCCGCAAGATGGAAGAGGGTGATGTTGGTGTGGCCGCCAAGTACTACGGCGCGCAGAGCAAGTAAGGGGAACAGCATGAGCCAAATCAACCGTCGTGAATTCGTCAAAGTCATCGTCGCCGCTTCTACCGTATCCGCCCTGGCCTTCCCTTCCATCGCCCAGGCCAAGAGCAAGGCCCGCGTGGTCGTCATCGGTGGCGGCTATGGCGGCGCCACCGCCGCCAAGTACATCAAGCTGCGGGATAGCGGCATCGATGTGACCCTCATCGAGCCGAACCCGGTCTACACCTCCTGCCCGCTGTCCAACGAAGTGATCTCCGGCCACCGTGACATCAAGACCCTCCAGATCGGCTATGACGGCCTGAAGAAGCGCGGCGTCAATGTGCTGCAGGACTATGTGACCGGTGTCGACCGCGCCAAGAAGGTGGTCACCACCAAGAGCGGCAAGAAACTCGAATATGACGCCCTGGTCATGTCGCCCGGTGTCGAGTTCCACTACGACAACATCGAGGGCTATTCCGAATCCCTGATCACGGAAATCCCCCACGCCTGGAAGGCCGGCGAGCAGACCCTGATCCTGAAGAAGCAATTGATGGCGATTCCCGACGGCGGCAAGTTCGTCATCGTCGTGCCCAAGGGCCCCTTCCGTTGCCCCCCCGGCCCCTACGAGCGCGCCTCCCTGGCCGCCAACTACTTCATGCACAGCGGCAAGAAGAAGTGCAAGGTCATCATCCTCGACGCCAACGACTCCCACTCCAAGAAGGGCCTGTTCCAGCAAGCCTGGAAAGCCATGTACGGCTTCGAGAAGGAAGGCATCGGCACCAACGGCATGATCGAATGGGTCAAGGCCTCCGAGGGCGGCGCGATCAACAAACTGGATGCGGCGACCAAGACGGTGCATTCCGACTTCGTCGACCTGAAGGCCGACGTGCTCAACATCATCCCCGCGCACAAGGCCGGCAAGATCGCGGTCGATAGCGACCTGGCCAAGGAAAAGGGCTGGTGCAAGGTGGTGCCGATGACCATGGCCTCGGCCGAGGACGAAAACATCTACACCATTGGCGACTCCTGTGTGGCCGGCGAGATGGCGATCTACGGCAACCCCAACGCCAACTTCGACATGCCCAAATCGGCGCACATCGCCATGACCCAGGCCAAAGTGGCGGCCGCCGCCATCGTCGCCAAGGTCAACGGCCTGCCGACACCGCAGCCCTACTACGCCAACACCTGCTACAGCATCGTGGGTGATGACTACGGCTTCTCCGTTGCGCACCAGTACCGGGTGGAGAACGGCACCTTCAAGTACATCAAGGAAGGCAGCGGCATCTCTCCCATCACCATGCCGGACAAGTCACCGGTGCCGGCGATCTATCGCAAGCTCGAAGCCGAGTACGCCGATGGCTGGCTGCGCAACGTGATGGCGGATGCCTTCGTCTGATCGCTGAACGACCCGCCCACCGGGCAGTCCCGGTGGGCGTTTGTGCAAACCTGCAAGTCACAACAGTCCTTACCAGGACCGGAGCAAGCTATTGCCTTCATTTTCGGATTTGATGTCGCGCTCGGTGGACGGCGTTTTCACGCTGGATGCCCGCCAGACCGTCACGTTCTGGAACCAGGCCTGCGAGAACATCACCGGCATACCCGCCACCCGCGCGCTGGGGCGTCGTTGCCATGAAGTGATGAAAGGGCAAGACCTGAAAGGCAAACCGCTGTGCAAAAGCGACTGTCCGGTCAGCGCCTTGACCAGAGGCGGGCCGCCTCCCTCCGCGTTGCCCATGCGCATCACCCATAGCGACGGGCAGAAGGTCCAGCTCAAGGTCAGCACCCTACTGGTTCCCTCATCCAGCCAGGGTGAATGGTCCATCGTCCATATCATGCGTCACGGACGCGACAACCAGATGGCCGGACTGCGACAGGAAGCATGCGGCGCACAGATGGAAGCGGTGGAACCCGCGCGCCGCCAGCATCAAGTGCCGCACGGCGCCTGCCTGCTGACCAGCCGCGAGCGGGAAGTGCTGCGCCTGATCGCGCAAGGAATCAAGACCGAAATCATCTCCGCACAACTGCATCTGAGCTCCACCACGGTGCGCAACCACATCCAGCGCCTGATGGCAAAGCTCGACGTGCATTCCCGCGTTGAAGCCGCGGCTTACGCCCACCGTCATCAACTTGACTGAGTAACGCGGTGAAGCCGCCGGCGTTCTGAACGCCGCGCGCCCGCGCCTATGCCGAGCCCAAGCTCGGCAAATCACTGAAAAGTTCCCGAAAAACCAGGCAGCCATCAATTCCGGCCGGCGATTGATGCAAACGCATCACTACGGCCGGGGTGTTCGTACCACATCCTTACCAATAAGTAATTTTGGGACGAAAGCCCCTGAATGAATTTGACAAGGTTTGAAACGTATTCACGCATCCCGCCGGGACGCGAACCAAGATTCACCGAAGGAGACAGTAATGATGAAAAAAAGACGATGGGCAGCCGCCGCCAACACCTTGCGCGCAATCACGCGCTGGTTGCCGGGCCTGGCGCTGATGGCCGGCCTTGCTGGCGGGCTGTCCGCGAACGCGGGTGAAATGCTCGCTTCCCTGCAACTCGGCAAGGCCGACACCGTCCTGCGCGGCGACGCCAAGTGCACCGCCTGCCACGATGAAACCAACGATAACGGCCCGCGCGTCCTGTCGATCGGCAAGACCAAACACGGCACGGCCGCCGATGGCCGCACCCCGACTTGCACCAGTTGCCACGGGGAGAGCGCGGCGCATATGAAGAAAGCAGAAGGCGGCACAAAACGAGCAGCACCGGACCGGATGTTCGGCAAGCACTCCCTCACTTCGGCAACCGAGCAAAGCGAGGCCTGCCTTGTCTGTCACAAGGGCGGCAAGCGCATCCATTGGGATGCCAGTACGCACGCCTCGCGTGATGTGGCCTGTTCTTCCTGCCACCAGGTTCATGCCCAGCATGACAAGGTGCGCGACAAGCGTACGCAACCTGAGGTGTGCTACACCTGCCACAAGGACAAGCGCGCCGAGATGAGCAAGCCTTCGCACCATCCGGTTCCGGAAGGCAAGATGGCCTGTTCCGATTGCCATAACACGCACGGTTCCGCCGGTCCCAAGCAGCTTGTCAAAGACACGGTGAACGACACCTGCTACCAGTGCCACATGGAGAAGCGCGGCCCGTTCGTGCACAACCACGAGCCGGTCAGCGAAAACTGCGGCAACTGCCACAACCCGCATGGCACCACGGCTGAAGCGCTGCTCAAGGTGCGCCCGCCCTTCCTGTGCAGCCAGTGCCATACCCCGCATGGCCCCCAGGTCATCCAGATGGCTGGACAAGGTCAGCAGACCACCACCAACGGCTTTACCGCCTTGCTGAGCGCGACCTCGAGCGGCAAATCCGGCATCAACTACTTCCAGGGACGTGAGTGCATGAACTGCCACACCCAGGTGCATGGCGGCAACAACCCGAGCACTGTCAAGGCAGGCCCGCCCCCGCAGTTCATGTTCCGCTAAGGACAGGAGAAAAGATCATGAGAAAGACTGCACAACACATCGACTTCGCCTACAGCGCGATCACCCTGGCTGTTCTGGTGTCCTTCATTCCCACGGCAAACGCGGCCGACGAAGAAGTCGCCAAGCTCATCAGTCCCGATTCGGGCACGGTGAGCGTGGGTGTCGGCCATGCCAGCGGGGATAGCAAGGATCGCTCGCTGTACGGGATCTACAACGGCCAACGCGATCACGCCACGAATCTGCTGCTGGATATCGATTATGTGAAGCGCGACAACGACACCGGAACCTGGATCAAGGCCAGTGGCAACAACCTGGGCCTGGATGATCGCGACCTCAGCTTCACCTATGAAAAACAGGGTGATCTGAAGGTCGGCTTCGACTACAGCGAACTGACCCGCCACGATCCGCGCACCATCAATACCGGTCTGGTAGGCGCGGGTTCGACCACGCCCACCGTCACGCTTATTACGCCTGGGGCCGGCGTGGATACGAACCTGAAAATCCAGCGCAAGGACATGACCTTGACCCTGGAAAAGGAAATCTCCCACGGCCTCCAGTTCGAGGGTGTGTACAAACAGGATGACAAGGAAGGCGCTCGCATATGGGGCAGGGGCTTTGCCTGTAGCGCGACCTGGGTGGCGGCTGGGGCTTGTACCGCCAGTACCACACAGTGGGCGCTGCTGATGCTGCCGGAGCCGATCAATTCAACGACGCGCCAGATCGAGATGAAGCTCAATCTCACGGCCGAAAAATATGCCTTGTCCGCTGGCTATAGTGGGTCGTTCTTCAACAACAGCAACAGCACGCTCACTCCCGGCGTACCCGCTAGCCTGAATAACCCACTGGGGGCTTCCACAGTCCTGGATGCCGGTTTGCGGACTTCGCTCGGCCTGCCCATGTATCTGCCGCCGGACAATCAGGCTCATGAAGTATTCCTGATGGGCAACTACAGCTTCAGCCCGACGATAAAAGGCAACTACAAGGCGGCCTACACTCATGCCACACAGAACCAGGACTTCACCGCCGGCTCAAGTGCGCCCGCGGGTGTGGGCAGTCTGGATGGCGAACTGAATACCACCTTCCTGCAGGCCGGCCTTACCGCCCGCCCCATGCCCAAACTCACGTTGAAGGCAAACCTGCAGTACGACAACAAGGACGATAAAACACCCATCGCCCTTTACAACACGGAGAACACGTCGACGTTCACCAATGGCCACATCTCCGACAAGAAAATCGTCGGCAAGCTGGAAGCCAGTTACCTGTTGCCGCAGGGCTATCGCGCAACGTTGGGGGCCAACTATGAATCCCAGGATCGTGGCTCATTCGTCAGCACGGATGCGATCGCCGGCTTGACGGCCATCCGCCAGAAAAACGACGAAACCGGCGTGCGCGCGGAGCTTCGCAAGTCGATGTCCGAGACCGTCACGGGCGCGTTGTCCTTCGAAACCAGCAACCGCCATGGCTCCACCTGGTTGCGTCCCTGTACCGTGGCGGGATGCGCGGGCGCGACCACGGGTGTGGCGCCGGTCGCTGACTCCGGGGTCGCAACGGGCTACACGGCCTATACCGCTACGACTGGCGGTTTCCCGGCGACCATGGTCGACCGCGATCGCTACAAATGGCGTGCCTCGGCCGACTGGACTCCGATGGACAAGCTGCAACTCACTTTCATGGCGGATACCGGCATGGATACCTACATAGACCCGGGTAGCGTCGCGAACCGTGGCTTGCAGAACAACAAGATGAGTTTCTACGGCATCGACATGAGCTATGTCGTGAACGATATGTGGAAGCTCACCGGCTATATGTCGCATGGCGTTCAGGACGTATGGGTGGCGCATAGCAGCGGCTACGTCGTCGACCTGAAGGATACCAATGATGCTTTTGGTCTTGGCCTCAAGGGCAAGCCGACCGGCAAGATCGAAGTTAGCGCAGGTTTCAGCTATGCCAACGACAGGAACCGCTACAAGCAGAGCGTGGATGCGACGGCGCCGACCGGCAACAACCTGGCTTTCTACAACTACCAGCAAACCCTCGGTGGCATGCCTGACATCGTCTCGCGCCAGATTGCCCTGACGCTTTCCGGCAAGTATGCGCTGGACAAAACTTCGTTCATGAAAGTCGACTACGTGTACCAGCAGAACAAGCTGGATGAATGGACCTGGGTGAACCCGACCAATGGAACCCCGTTTACCTACTCGGATGGCACTACCCTGTCGCTGAATCCCAAGCAAACGGTCAATTTCGTGGGTATCAGCTACATCAACAAGTTCAAGTAAGACCCGTCCCGGCAAGGATGGGAGCCAGTCGGGCGGCGCGAGCCGCCCGACTTTTTTGCGCTTGGTACCTGCCCTGTCAACCTGGCATATCGTTATTGCGGTTGAATAGGCTGCCTAGCAGCCTGCCGGAGTGCGCCGTGCAAAGGCGTTTGTTTTCCAGCGGGTGCGAATCCCGCCCGGC
>CAZIUC010000046.1:0-10184 GCA_964542455.1 uncultured Thiobacillus sp.
ACAGACAAGCTAGGCCTACCGTTACCGCGCCACTTCTCGACTCTACCTTTGGTCGCCGATAGCGAAAAGCGACTCCGGCGAGGCCGGTTTTTGCCGGATTCGCCGCCTCATAGTCGAACTATGGGGCAAGAAGCCGGCGAAAAATGGGCCGTCGCGATCGATTTGCAGCCGACGATTCCAAAATCCGACAGCCTGCTAGGCTACTTATCAGTTCTGAACGAACTGTGGCGATCTCGTTAGGTCGGGAGCAAGCCCGACCGCGCGATTTATTTGATCACCTTCCAGTCTTTGAGCCTGGCCACGGCGAACCGCGCTTCGCCCCCCCGTGCGCCGCTCTGTAAATAGCGGTAGTAGTAGTTGGCCGCTTCACGCCGTTGGCCCATGTTTTCGTGGGCCGCGCCCACGAAGAACAGGGTGCTGGGGTTGCCTGGCAGCAGTTTGTCGTAGGCCACGAATTCGTCCAGAGCGGCCTCTGGCTGGCGCAAGGCCAGCTTGGTAAGGCCTGACAGATGCACAGCCTGGGCTTCGCCGGGATAGATCGATTTGGCGGTGGCCAGGTAGCTGTCGGCTTCCCGATTTTTCTTCTGCGCCATCAGGGACTTGGCCATCAGCACGTTGGCAGCGTAATCGTTGGGGGTGTGGCGCAGGGCCAGGACGAACTGCTCTTCCGATTGCGGCAACCGCTGCTTTGCCATCAGCGCCTCACCCTTCTGGCAGGACTCCACGGTGGGCCGGATGCGACGCAGACCGGCGGTGCTGTCCATGTAACGTTCACGCTGCGCCGGGCGGCCACGTTGGCTGGCATATTTCTGCTCGGCAGTGTGACACGCGGTCTGGTAGCGCTCCTCGCTCATCGGATGCGAGGCGAACATGGTTTCCAGCAGGCTGGGTTTTTGCCGCGATTCGCTGCGCAACATGTTCATCAGGCCGGCCATGCCGTCCGGGTTGTAGCCGCCGGCCACCATGTAGTCCAGGCCCAGGCTGTCGGCCTCGCGTTCGTTGTCGCGGCTGTATTTGGCGAGCAGAGCGGAGGCGCCGATCTGGCTCAGGGGTTGTAGCAGGGGTAAGTATTGCTGACTGTTTTCCGAACTGGCGATTGCCACGCTGGCCACGGTGAGCGCCACATCGGCGAGTAACTCCCTGCCGGCGCGTTCCGCCGAATGGCGCGCATTCACATGACCAGTCTCGTGCCCCATCAGGGCGGCGAGTTCATCCTCGCTTTGCATTTCAAGCATGATGCCGCGCGTGACTCCCATGCTGCCGCCGGGGAAAGTGTAGGCATTGACGTAATTGGCGTTGAGCACACGCGCCGAGTAGGGCATTCGCGGACGATGTGATTTGCTCCACAGATTGGCGCCGACATCTTGCACGTAGCGATTGAGGCCAACATCCTGGACCGCGCCAAGGTCGGAGGAAAACTGGTTGGGAGACTGACTCTTGTCGAGGCTTTTTTCCTGGTCTTCGGACATGCCAACCAGTGTTTTCTTGCCGGTGACGGGATCGATCGCACAACCGGAGAGCGGCAGAAGAACGGCGGAACTGGCGACTCCCATGAGCCAGAGAAAATCGCGGCGTGACAGGGGGCCTTCGAGAGAGCGGGGCGGGCGGGGCGAATCAAGGTGTGGCATGGCGCAAATCGAGCAAAGTCGAAATGACGTTACTTTGCCAGAACTCTCCTCGCCCGCCGGTGATTTGCGCCACACCATCGGCTGTCCGCGCGTGGATTCGCCGCGTTACTCTTGTTATCTCTTGCAACGCATGACCGCTTCATGACCCAGTTCAAAGACCACTTTTCCGCCAATGCCCCTGCTTATGCCGAATACCGCCCCGATTATCCGCGTGAGTTGTTCGCATTTCTTGCCGGGCAGCTTCGTCGGCATGAACTGGTTTGGGACTGCGCCACAGGCAACGGCCAGGCGGCGCGCGGACTGGCGACATATTTCCGGGCGGTGGTGGGTACCGATGCGAGCGCACAACAAATTGAATGCGCGGTGCGTCACGTCGGCGTGAACTATCGGGTGGCTCCGGCGGAAGCATCCAGGCTGGCGCCAGCGAGTGTCGATCTGATTACGGTGGCGCAAGCCGCGCACTGGTTCAATCTCCCGCTCTTCTATGGCGAAGCGAGGCGGGTCTTGCATCCCGGCGGGCTGTTGGCGTTGTGGTGTTACGAACGCCTCGGCGTTGATCCAGAGTGCGATTCTCTGATCGAGTCCTTCTATATGAAGACCCTCGGGTCATACTGGCCACCGGAACGGCGTTGGGTGGAACGCGGTTACCGTGACCTGCCGTTTCCCTTCGAAGAACTATCGGCGCCGAATTTTACGATGCGGGCGGAATGGAGCCTGGATCAGCTTATGGGCTATTTCGCAACCTGGTCCGCCGTGAAAACCTATCGCGCCGAACGGAATCAGGATCCCTTGCCGGCGCTACGCGTCAGCCTGGAGCCACACTGGATTTCCAATGCGGGACGCAAAACCATAAAATGGCCGCTTTCCTTGCGGCTTGGGCGCGTGGCTATTACATAATTCACGCCCATCATCGGAACAAATCCCATCATGTTCACCGGAATCATCCAGGCGGTCGGCCACATTTCAAATCTTGTCGAAACCAGTGGGGGAGACGCGCGTGTCACTGTGGCGGCGGACGGACTCGATCTCTCAGAGGCGCAACTGGGCGATTCCATCGCCTGCAATGGCGTTTGCCTCACCGTGGTGGAGAAGACCGCCGGCAGCTTCAGCGTAGATGTTTCCGCCGAAACCTTCTCCTGCACCATCGGTTTCACGCCGGGCGACAAGATCAATCTGGAAATGGCCATGCGCCTATCCGACCGCCTCGGTGGTCATCTGGTCTCGGGGCATGTCGATGGTGTCGGCACGGTGCTGCGCTTCGCGCAGGTAGCGGCGGGCGCGGAAAGTAGCTGGCGTCTGGATATCCGGGCCCCGAGCACGATGGCGCGCTACCTGGCGCCCAAGGGCTCAGTTGCGGTGAACGGGGTTTCGCTCACGGTGAACCAGGTGCGGGGCGCTGATATTTCCATCAACCTCATCCCTCATACTCTGGAGCAGACCATGCTCAAGAGTTTGCGGGTCGGCGGCAAGGTGAACCTGGAAGCCGACATGCTGGCCCGCTACGCCGACCGCCTGATGAATTACGTACACGAACAGGATAAAGATTAAATGAGCCTCGCCCCCATCGAAGTAATCGTCGCCGAGCTGAAAGCCGGCCGTATGGTCATCCTGGTCGACGAGGAGGACCGCGAGAATGAGGGCGATCTGGTGATGGCCGCCGAGCACGTCACCCCGGAAGCGATCAACTTCATGGTTCGCCATGCGCGCGGTCTGGTTTGTCTGACCTTGACCGACGCGCGTTGCCGCCAGTTGGGCCTGAAGCAAATGGTGAGTGACAACCAGACGCCACACGGCACCGCCTTCACCGTTTCCATCGAAGCGGCGGAGGGCGTGACTACCGGCATTTCCGCCGCCGACCGCGCCGCCACCATCCAGGCGGCGGTGGCCAAAAATGCACAGCCCACCGATATCGTCCAGCCCGGTCATATCTTTCCGCTGCGCGCGCAGCCGGGCGGCGTGCTGGTGCGTGCCGGGCACACGGAAGCGGGTTGCGACCTGGTCGGCATGGCGGGTCTGGTGCCGGCTTCGGTGATCTGCGAAATCCTGAAAGAAGACGGCACCATGGCGCGCCTGCCGGACCTGCTGGAATTCAGCCAGGAACATGGCCTCAAGATCGGCGCCATCGCCGACCTGATCCACTACCGTGCCGCCAACGAAAGCCTGGTGGAGCGTGAAGGCTCGCGCACGATGGCCACACCCTACGGCGAATTCCTCCTGACGGTTTATCGCGACAAGGTCAGCCGCGCGACTCACCTGGCTTTGTCCAAGGGAGACATCCGCGCCGATA
Organism: uncultured Thiobacillus sp.; assembly: GCA_964542455.1. Taxonomy (GTDB): domain Bacteria; phylum Pseudomonadota; class Gammaproteobacteria; order Burkholderiales; family Thiobacillaceae; genus PFJX01. The sequence goes on from CAZIUC010000046.1 coordinate 3,916, forward strand.
GCGAAGCCCTGGTGCGGGTGCATGAGCCAGTGTCGCTGATCGACGCGCTCGATATGAACGCGGCCGGCCATGCCTATTCGGTACCCGCCGCGCTCAAGATCATCGCCGCTGCCGCCGCGAACGATAAGGCGGGCGTGCTCGTGCTGCTGCATCGTCCGGAATCCGCTGACGATCTCGCCAGCCGCGCGCTGCCCACGACCAGCGCCGCGCCGGCGAAGAAATTTGATCTGCGCAATTACGGCACCGGCGCGCAAATCCTGCGCGATCTCGGTGTCGGCAAAATGAAACTTCTCGCCACCCCCCGCAAGATGCCGGCCATGGATGGCTTCGGCCTGGAAGTGACGGGCTATCTGGAACAGGAAGGAAACTGAAATGGGCCGTTACGCACAGATTTTTGAATTCGAACCGAACGAAGACGGCAAGGGCCTGAAGATCGGCATCGTCATGAGCCGCTTCAACATCGACATCTGCGAAGGCCTGCTGTCCGCCTGCAAGGCATCGCTGGTCAAACATGGCGTGGCACAGGAAGACATCCGTATCGCCAGCGTGTCCGGCGCGCTGGAAATCCCGTTGACGCTGAAGAAGATGGCGGAAACCGGCAAGTACGATGCATTGATCGCCCTGGGCTCAGTGGTGCGTGGAGACACATATCATTTTGAAGTGGTCTCCAACGAATCCGCTTCCGGCATCATGCGAGTGGGTCTGGATACCGGCGTGCCCATCGCCAACGCCATTCTCACCACCGATACCGAACATCAAGCCACCGCGCGCATGTCGGAGAAGGGATCAGAAGCCGGTCGTGTCGCCATCGAGATGGTGCGCCTGCTCCAGGCGCTGTAATGAGCGCAGATAAACCTTCAAGAGCCGCCGGAACCGGTCGTGGCAGCCGCCAGGTTTCCCGTGAACTGGTGCTGCGCGCACTCTACGAACGCCTGTCCGCGGGCACCGATTTTCCCGGCCTGGTCGGCTTTGCCGAGGAGTCCAGGGAATACGCCGAAGCCAATACAGGTTTCTTCCGGGAATTGCTGGAAGGGGTGCTGAAACAGATGTCGGCACTGGATACGGCCCTGGAGCCGCATCTCGACCGCCCGGTGAGCGAGCTTTCCCCGGTGGAACACGCCGCCCTGTTGATCGGTGCCTATGAGCTCAGCCATAGCCTCAACGTGCCCTACAAGGTGTGCATCAATGAATCGGTGAACCTGGCCAAGTCATACGGCGGCACTGATGGCCACAAGTTCGTCAACGGTGTGCTGGATAAGCTGGCACGCGTGGCGCGGGCGGTGGAGTTGGACGCCGCGGGAAGGTAAAAACTGTAGCGCCTGCGCTACCTGTCATGCTCTCCGAATTCGACTTGATCGCCCGTTTCTTTACCCGCCCCACGCCCAACGCGGTGCTTGGTGTGGGTGACGACGCCGCACTGCTGGCGGTTTCGCCGGGCATGGAGCTGGCGGTATCCACGGATATGCTGGTTTCTGGCCAGCACTTCTTTCCCGATGTGGACCCTTATCTGCTGGGCCATAAGACCCTCGCGGTGAATCTGTCCGATCTTGCGGCGATGGGCGCCACCCCGCGCTGGGCCACGCTTTCATTGGCCTTGCCGGCGGCCGAGGCGGGCTGGTTGGAAGTGTTCAGCCGGGGCTTGTTCGACATGGCGGCGCGTTTCGATGTGAGTCTGGTGGGCGGTGATACAACTCGCGGCCCGCTCAACCTGAACGTGACCATTCTCGGCGAAGTGCCGACGGGCAAGGCTTTGCGTCGTTCAGGCGCGCGCGTCGGCGACGACATCTGGGTTTCCGGCGACCTCGGCGGAGCGGCACTGGGTCTGCGCACCCTGTTGGGCGAAGCCAATTTGGCTGACGCGGACGAAATCGAGTCCTGCCTGGCCCGCCTGCATGCCCCGGAACCGCGCATCGCCCTGGGGCGCGCCCTGCTTGGCGTGGCGCATGCCGCCATCGATATTTCCGATGGTCTGTTGGCGGATCTGGGCCACATTCTGGAATGTTCAGAGGTTGGCGCCGCAATTGAGTACACGAATCTGCCCGCGCATCCCAGCGTGGCTAGGCGTCTTTCCCATACATTGATGCAACGCTGCCTGCTGGCTGGTGGCGATGATTACGAACTCTGCTTCACCGCCGCAATGGAGCGCGCGCATGTGGTGCTGGCCGCCGCGGCGGCGTCCGGGGTGCATGTGACTCGCATTGGCCACATCACGGCTGAGCCCGGATTGCGTATGTTGTCGGCTGATGGTTCGGTAATGCGTTTGGAGGACACCGGTTTTGACCACTTCAAATGATTTTCTTCCCTCCCCCGGGGGGGGAGGGAACGAGGAGGAGGAAACCACGCCGACATTCACTTTCCTTCTCGCCCACCCAGCCCACTTCCTCGCTCTCGGTTTTGGCGCCGGCCTTTCTCCCAAGGCGCCCGGCACGATCGGCACCCTGGTTGGCTTTCCCCTGTTCTGGTTGCTGGCAGACTCACCACTTTACTGGGCCTGGGTCGGTTTGTTTTTGGTGGTCGGGGTCTGGGCCTGTGAAGTGACCGGCCGTGCGCTGGGTGTGCACGATCACGGCGGTCTGGTATGGGACGAGGTGGCCGCCTTCCTCATGGTGTTGCCGTTCGCGCCGCCCACTTGGTGGGGCTATGCGCTGGCCTTCGCGCTGTTCCGTTTGTTCGATATCTGGAAGCCTTATCCCATCGGCTGGCTGGATGCGCGTGTGCCGGGCGGTTTCGGCGTGATGCTGGACGATGTGTTGGCGGCGGTTTACGTGATTCTGGTGCTGTTGGCGGTGGCAAGATGGATGTAACCGAGGTCGACTTGGAAACGCTAGCCAGCGAATTGGGAGCCGTGCTGCTCCAGCGAGGCTGGCTGCTGGCGACGGCGGAGTCATGCACCGGCGGCTGGGCGGCGCAGGCTGCGACTGCCGTCGCAGGCAGTTCCGTGTGGTTCGAGCGCGGCTTCGTCACTTATAGCAACGAAGCCAAGATGGAGATGCTGGGTGTGCGAGCAGAAACCCTGGAAGCTTTCGGTGCGGTGAGCGAGGAAACAGCCACCGAAATGGTTCAAGGCGCCCTGGCGCGCAGCCGGGCACAGGCTGCTTTCTCCATCACCGGCATCGCCGGGCCGAGTGGCGGAACCCCTGATAAACCCGTCGGCACGGTGTGTTTTGCGTGGGCGCGTGTCGGCACCCACGTGGTCTCGGCACGGCGACAGTTTTCCGGAGACCGTCAGCAGGTCCGCGCGCAATCGGTACAACTCGCGCTCAGGAAGATGCTGGCCCTCATGACATAATCGCCCGGATCAATCAGGAGGAAACAAACATGGATGAAAACCGCAGCAAGGCGCTCACCGCCGCACTCGCGCAGATTGAAAAACAGTTCGGCAAAGGCTCCATCATGCGTATGGGCGATGGCAGCATCGCTGACGACATACAGGCCGTTTCCACCGGCTCCCTGGGTCTGGATGTGGCGCTCGGTATCGGTGGCCTACCGCGCGGTCGGGTGGTGGAAATCTACGGTCCGGAGTCCAGCGGCAAGACCACGTTGACTCTGTCGGTGATCGCCCAGATGCAGAAGATAGGCGGCACGGCGGCTTTTATCGACGCGGAACATGCGCTTGACCCGCAATACGCGCAGAAGCTCGGTGTCAATGTTTCGGAACTGCTCATTTCCCAGCCAGACACCGGCGAACAGGCCCTGGAAATTGCAGATATGTTGGTGCGCTCTGGTGCCGTGGATGTGGTCGTCGTCGATTCTGTCGCCGCGTTGACACCCAAGGCCGAGATCGAGGGCGAAATGGGCGATTCCCATATGGGCTTGCAGGCACGCTTGATGAGTCAGGCACTGCGTAAGCTCACCGCGAATATCAAGCGCACCAATACCCTGGTCATCTTCATCAACCAGATTCGCATGAAGATCGGCGTGATGTTCGGCAGCCCGGAAACCACCACAGGCGGTAATGCGCTCAAGTTCTACGCCTCGGTGCGCCTCGATATTAGGCGCATCGGCGCGATCAAGAGGGGTGATGAAGTGGTGGGTTCGGAAACCCGGGTGAAAGTGGTCAAAAACAAGGTCTCGCCCCCATTCAAGGAGGCCATTTTCGATATCCTCTATGGCGAAGGTGTCTCGCGCGAAGGCGAGGTTCTAGAGATGGGCGTTGCTCAGAAGTTCGTCGACAAATCTGGTGCCTGGTATGCCTATCAGGGCGAGAAAATCGGCCAGGGCAAGGACAATGCACGCGAGTACCTGCGCTCGCATCCGGAAATCGCCCTGGAAATCGAGGCCAAGATTCGCGAACAACTCGGTGTGAAGCCGGCAGCGGTGGCCAGCGCGGCGTGACTTTGCGCGAACGGGCCATGAATTACCTGGCGCGGCGGGAACATAGCCGCGCCGAGTTGGCCCAGAAGCTGGCCCGCAAGCTGGCGCCACACGAGGCGGCGGATGCAATCGACGCCTTGCTCGATCAACTGGAGCAGGAAAACCTGCTCTCCAATTCGCGTTACGCCGAGGCTCTGGCGTACTGTCGCGCCGGTCGCCACGGTAGTGTGCGGCTTAAGTCGGAATTACGGGAAAAGGGTGTGCCGGAAGCGATCGTAACCGAGATTGTCGGCCAGGCTCGTGACGCCGATCTGGCCGCTGCGCGCGAAATCTGGCGGAAGAGGTTCGGTGATCCTCCCGTCGATGCCAGGGAGCGAGCGAAACAACAACGGTTTCTCCTGGGGCGCGGATTCCCCGCTGATGTGGTGAGGCGGGTGGTGGGCGGCGAGGAAGACTAAAGACGCGCCCGCACCAGGCCGGCAATTTCCTCATCAGTAAGAACGATTGGGTTGGTCTTCATGCTCGATCCGCGGCTGTTGGCGACGATACGCGCCACATCCGTTTCCACCACACCAAAAGTCCCAAGACGAGGTAGGCCCAAACGCCGCGTCCAGTCCTCCAGTAACTCGACGAGCGCCGTATGTGCTTCCGTGTCCGGCAGGCCGTTCCCGGTCATCAGGCGGCCTACATCCGCGTACCGGGTCAGCGCCGGATGCGGTGATGCTCGTCCGCGCAATGCCCTCAGATTGACTCGCGTGGCCTCCGCTAGCAGAGTCCCACACACGACTCCATGTGGGATGGGGAAAAACGCACCAAGCGGCGAGGCCAGGCCATGTACCGAACCCAAGCCGACCTGAGCCAGAGTGAGACCGGAGAGCAAGGCGGCGTAGGCCATATTGGCGCGATGCGCTGCCTGGTCTCCACTACCCTCATGCCAAGGCAACAGCGCATCGCGCACCGCCGCCATGCCTGATAGCGCCAGGGCATCGGTAACCGGGTTGGCTCTGATGGAGACATAGGATTCAAGTAGCTGCGTAAATGCATCCATGCCATTGGCTGCCAGGACCTCGGGCGGGCAGGTCGCCAGAAGGTCGGGGTCAATGACGGCATATTCCGCAACCAGCTTGTCGTCGCGAAATGACTTCTTGAAACCATCGATTCCTTGAGCAGTTAAGACCGCATTCTTGGTTGCCTCGGAGCCGGTTCCAGCCGTGGTGGGCACCGCGATGAACGGGGTGGCAGGTCCCATATAGGGCAACTCAGGTCCGACCCCTTCGAGGTGTTCAAGCACAGAGTTGCCAGGCCGTAACAGGCCAGCAATGGCCTTGGCCGCATCCAGCGCGCTACCACCGCCGATACCAAGGACACAATCGAACTGGCCATCTTGAAAGTTCCTGACGGTGTCATCGATCAATGCTGGTGACGGCTCGCCCGTGACATGAATCAGTTGCCAAGTGAACTTGCGTTGCGTCAGAGTGCGTGACAGCCTAACCCAGGCATCGCCTTCCACGAATGAGCGTGAGCCGGTAACGATCAGCAGGCGAGAGCCATGGCGCGCAGCAAAGTCGGGAAGGCTTGCGATACTTCCAGCGCCGAATTCGATTCGAGGTAAACGCGCGATAGAGAAGGGAAAAATCACGTTTATTCCGTTAAGTGGATGATTGAAGGGCGCCAAGTCGGAACTCGTCCTCATGCAAGTGGCAAATAACGTTGACATCGTCTGGTCCGGCCTCTATAGTAGCGGACTCCTAACGCGGGGTGGAGCAGTCTGGCAGCTCGTCGGGCTCATAACCCGAAGGTCACAGGTTCAAATCCTGTCCCCGCAACCAGTTTCAAGATGTGCAGTGTTGGGTTTGAGTGCTGAAAGGCTCCTTGAAAATAACAGTTGACCATCAGGTTTAAGTCTGTAGAATGCCGGCCTCTCGCTGCTGAAACGAAGTGGTGGCGGGGTGGTA
>CAZIUC010000047.1:0-9253 GCA_964542455.1 uncultured Thiobacillus sp.
GCACCCGCTGGAAAACAAACGCCTTTGCACGGCGCACTCCGACAGGCTGCTAGGCCGGCTATCATGGCGGCCATCGACCTGTAAGTGAAATCCACCATGAAGCTCTCTCCCCTGACCCTTCTGTCCATGTGCCTGGCCGGGTCCAGCGCCCAGGCGTTCGAGGTTGCCGAATTCAAGAGCGGCATGGCGCAGAACGAGGTCAAGACACTACTCATCGCCAACTGGAATTTCGACCGCGTGGAAGAAACATCCGACGACGTGATTCTGGCCTACGACAACGACCCCGCCATCGCCCGGCGTTATCAGTTCCGTTTCTGCAAAGGCAAGCTGGTCGGCTTCGAACAGGATGTGCGGCCGTCGCTCAAGGCATTGATCATCACCACCAACAACTACAACAACCAATATGGTCAGCCGTCGCGTGTGTACTCGAACACCCACATCGTCAGCAACGGTGAAAAGGCCGTGTTCGCCATGTTCTGGAAAAATGGCATGGACACCATAGGCGTGAAATACATCGTCCTGCCCAGCGCGGAACAAATGAGCCTGGCTTTCGACACCAACAACCTCTGCTACAGCACACCTAGGATGTAACCGTCCGGCTTCGGCCAGACTGGGCGTGTGTAGGCCAGGTTGCGGCCTTGTCGAATCAAATTTCCAGATCGATAGAACGACCGCCAGGTAGCGGCTATCGCCGCAACCTGGCCTACGACTGGCTCGCCACGGGTTGTTGAGCAATCACGCAGCCACTTACCGCGCAACCGCCGATTCAGGCTGCGTCGTCCGCCACTTGGCCCGCTTCCGGTAGATCGTGGAATCGCTGATGCCGAGGCGAGACGCGGCTTCGATGACATTGCCGCCGCACAAGGCGATGGCGCGTTCGATGATGATCCGTTCCTGCTCCCATAGCGGGCGAATCCGCGCTTGGTGGGAGCCGCCGTCAGCCAAGGCTTGATGGGCCTGGACCGCCGTCGCGGCCGGCAGCATGAGCGTATCTGCCGTGCCACCTTCCTGCATGACGACGATACGGCGGATCACGTTCTGCAACTGGCGCACATTGCCCGGCCAGGGGTAGGTAAGCAATTCCGCTTCGGCGCGGGCACTGAAGCCGTCGAAGTCCTTGCCCTCTTCCTGGGCAAAAAGTTCAAGAAAGTGCCGCGCCAGCAACAGGATGTCTTCGTGGCGGTCGCGCAGTGGCGGCAATGTGATGGGCACCACGTAGAGGCGGTAATACAGGTCTTCCCGGAAGCGGCCGGCATGAACTTCTTCCAGAGGGTCGCGATTGGTGGCGCAGATGATGCGGACATCCGAGGCCAGTTCCTGGCTGCCGCCAACCGGCTTGTAAGCGCGGCTCTCGACGAAGCGCAGCAGTTTGGCTTGCAGGTCCAGGTTGAGCTCGCAGATTTCGTCGAAAAACAGGGTGCCGCCGTTGGCCAGGGTGATGGCGCCGTCACGATTGCGGTCCGCGCCGGTGAAAGCGCCACGCAGGTGGCCGAACAGCTCGCTCTCCATCAATTCACGCGGGATGGCTGCGCAATTGATGGCGATGAGCGGTTTGCCGGCGCGGCGGCCGCGGTTGTGGATGGCTTCCGCGCAGACGTCCTTGCCGGTGCCGCTTTCGCCTGTGATGAACACGCTGGCGTCGGAAGCGGCGGCATTGCCGATGAGACGGTAGACCACCCGCATGACCGGGGAGGTGCCGATGAAACCTTCGTAGCCCGCGTCAGGCAACACCGCCTCGTAGTCGTGCAGGCGGGCCTTGAGATCAAGTCCTTCCAGTGTGTTGCGCACCGTGGTGACCAGGCGTTCCGGGCTGAGCGGCTTGAGCAGGTAATCCAGCGCCCCGGCCTGCATGGCGTTGACCGCCACTTCAGCCGTGTTCTCCACCGTGACCACGATGGTGGGGCAAGCCAGGCCGCGTTCGTTCAGGACACGCATCAACTCGATCCCGTGCATGTCCGGCAGCAGCAGGTCCAGCAACAGCAGATCCGGTTTCCGTCCAGCGATGAAAGTCAGCGCTTCGCCCGCGCTGGCGACATGGACTGGTTCGCAAGGGCAAGGCAGCCGGGATAGAAACGCCATGTAGGCCCGCGCCAGCAGCACATCGTCTTCCACCAGCAGCACCAGAGGGCGTGTGTTCATCTTTCTCTCCCGACTCGTTTACTCCGAGTGATTGTGCTGCATTTTGCAGTCTTTCTGCAAAACGCATGAAGCCAGGAGCCATCGCGCGGGGTTGGAAGCCAGCACAAACATGAAACCGTGACAAAACACCACAAGAAACATCGCCAATATATTGTAAATAAAAGAATTATTAGATCTGGTACGGAAATACGCCGGCTCCTGGCATAGGCCTTGCACTTAGGTGGAACAACCACCAGAACCCAGGGGCAGAAAGCGCCATGACACATTTCCATAGTCGGTTACCCAGCAACGATCCGACGCGCGGCTCGTTGACGCCACGAGGTGGATCATGAGCCGCCTACGCCTTCTCCCCCTGAGCATCTGGCAGCCGCTGGTGGTGTTTCTGGCCTTTGCCGGGATGCTGATGGCACAAGCGGTCGTCAGCGGTTTGCCGCTCTGGCTGGCCGCATTGGGAATGGCCGCGCTGCTTGCTCTGGTGCTGCATTTCACCGTGACACGGCCGGCCGAGTATCTGTTGCAAGCAGTTGGCCGACTGGCCAGGGGTGAAGTCACGGGCGAGATACAGACAGGCGGCGTTCGCGAACTGTCCGAAATGGCTGATACCCTCAACTTTATCTGCCGCCGCTTCCGTACCAATCTGGACACCCTGCGTCTGGCGGCCTCCGCTTTCGAAACCAATGAGTGCATCGTCATTACCAACTCCGCGGGTCAGGTTCTGCGGGTCAACCGTGCATTCAGCAAACTGACCGGTTTCTCCGATTTTGAAGTAGTTGGCCGCAACGCGCGCCGCCTCATGGTTCGGCATCCGGATTTCGCCAGTTATCGCAAGATTGGCAGTGTTTTGCGGCAGCAAGGCTACTGGGAAGGCGAGCTATGGAAACGGCGCAAGGAAGGCGGCCCCGGCTTGGTCTGGCTGAGCATTACCGCGGTGCGAGACGAGAGCGGCAACCTAACCCATTACGTCGGCACCACGCTGGATCTCTCGGAAATCCACAATGAACGCGCCAGAACCCAGCGCGCCGCCGCGGAGGAACACGCCATCGGCGAATTGCTGCGTCTGGCCATGCAACCGTTCGACAGCACGGTGTTCCTGCAACGCAGCCTGGATGCCATGCTGACGTCGGCGCCATGGCTGGAGCTGCTACCCAAGGGCGTGATCTTCATCAACGAAGCGGATGCGGGGGAGGATGTGCTGCGCATGGTCGCCTCCCATAACCTGGAACCCTCTCAGGTGAACGCTTGCGCGCGTGTGCCGTTGGGTCACTGCATCTGCGGCAAGGTGGCACTGGCGCGCAGTGCCCAGTTCACCGCTTGTATCGATGCCCGCCATGAGATTCGCTACCAGGGTCTCACTCCCCACGCCCACTATGCCCTGCCCATTCTGGCAGACCACCAGTTGCTGGGCATGCTCACGCTCTACCTGCCCGAGGGGCATGCCCAGTCGCCCCAGGAGGTGGCCTTTCTCAACCGCGTCACCGATGTGTTGAGCATCGGCCTGTCCATGCGCCAAGCCCGTGCCGAGGTGGCCTATCATGCCCGGCACGACCCTCTGACCGGACTGCCCAATCGCCATCTGCTACTGGAACGGCTACAGCAGGAAATGGCCATGGCACGCCGGCGCAAGGCCTTTGGCGCGGTGTTGTTCATCGATCTGGACAACTTCAAGACCTTCAACGACGCACTCGGCCACGCCAGCGGTGACGCCTTGCTCAGCCAGATCGCCGAGCGCCTGACGCAGCGGGTGCGCGCCGGGGACACGGTGGTGCGGCACGGCGGTGATGAGTTTCTCGTGGTGCTGCCGGATCTGGGCAACGATAAAACCCTGGCCAGTTACGAAGCGCGCCGGGTGGCGGACAAACTGCGCGACGGCATCATCGAGCCGATCTATCTGGGTGGACGCCAGTTGCATGTCACTCCCAGCATGGGCATCACCCTGTTTCCCCACAATGGAGACGATCCGGAAGCGGTGTTGCAACACGCCGAGGTCGCCATGTACCGCGCCAAACAGGCCGGGCGCGACACCACCCGCTTCTATGCGCCGGACATGCAGGCGGCGGCCGAATCGCGGTTGCAACTGCAGAACGACCTGCGCCATGCCCTGAACGCGGACGAACTGAAGCTGCACTACCAGCCCCAGATCGATAGCCTGGGACGCCTACGCGGCGTGGAAGCCTTGCTACGCTGGGACCATGGAAAACGCGGCATGATTTCACCCGCCGAGTTCATCCCCATAGCGGAAGAAACAGGTCTGATCCTGGCTATCGGCCATTGGGTGCTCACCCAGACCTGCCGCCAGATCGTGGCCTGGCGGCAGGCGGGGGTGAACCTGGGCTGCGTGGCGGTCAATGTCAGCGCGCGCCAGTTCCACCAGGCAGATTTTGTGGCGCGGGTGGAGCGGATACTGGCAGAGACCGGTGCCGACCCGCGCTTGCTCGAACTGGAACTGACCGAAAGCGTATTGATCGACAATCTGGCCGAGGCCGTGGACAAGATGCAGGTCCTGCGCCGTCGTGGCGTGCGCTTCGCCATAGACGATTTCGGCACCGGTTACTCCTCCCTGGCTTACCTGAAGCAGTTGCCGCTGGATCGCTTGAAGATCGATCAATCCTTCGTGCGGGAATTGACGCTGGATTCCAGGGATGCGGCCATCATCCGCGCCGTGCTCTCCATTGCCGGCCACCTGGGCTTCGAGGTGGTCGCCGAAGGAGTGGAAACCGAGTCGCAACGCCTGTCATTGCTGGAGATGGGGTGCACGCTGTTTCAGGGTTACCATCCAGGCCGACCCGTGGCCGCCGAGGACTTGCCGCTACACCTGACGCCATGACCCACAGGACCTGATGAAGAAACCCGGAATCCGCGCTCCGCACGCGCTGCTTGCCCGCAACAGTCTCATCGCCGTTGCGGTTTTTCTTGTGGGCGCGGCCATCAGCTTCGCCGCCATGCGTTTCGCCGACCACCTTCAGCAACGCAACCTGCGCAGCGAATTTCAGAATCTGGCGGGACTGCACGCCGCCTCTTTCGAGCGGGAGATCGAGGTCAATATGGAGGCCTCGCGTGATCTGCAACGTTTCCTGCAGGCGGACCCGGGCATCTCACGCGATCAATTCAGACTTTATGCCAGGCCGATGCTGCGCCAACTGGCCAGTATCCATGCGCTGGAGTGGGCGCGCGGGGTGCGATACGCGGAACGCGCCGCTTTCGAGGCCGAGGTTCGCGCCGACAACCTGCCTGATTTCCGGATAACCGAGCGCGATGCCCAAGGCAAGTTGGTCACCGCGGGCACGCGCGATGAATATTTCCCCATCTATTACCTGACCCCGATGGAGGAGAACAAGGCGGCCCTGGGGTTTGATCTGGCTTCCGACCCGTTGCGTCGGGCTACCCTGGACCAAGCCCGTGACAGCGGAAAACTGGTGGCCAGCGCGCCTCTCTTCCTGGTGCAGGATGCCACGCGCAAGCCCAGCATACTGGTAGCCGCGCCCCTATACAGCGGGCCAGCGACAGACGTGGCGCAACGCCGGGCCATGATTCAGGGTTTCACCCTGGGGGTGTATTACCTGAACGATATTTTCCAGGACGCCATGGTGAAGTCCCATCTCGGCATGGACGATGTCTCCCTGCGTATCCGCGAGGTGGCGACGCTGGAACGCGACGAACTGTTGTTCGCCCACTTGCCGGAAGAATGGAACAAAGGCCCGGCCGACCTGGAATATCGCCGCGGCCTGAAAGTAGCGGGGCGCTACTGGATTTTTTCCGCGCGTCCGACCCGGGCCTATCTCGCCAATCAGCAGGAATCCGTTTCCTGGTCCGTGCTACTGGCCGGTCTGGTCATCAGCGCCGTGTTGGCGGCCTATCTGGCACATATGCTCAACCGGCAGCAGATCATTCGACGCCAGGTCCAGGATCGTACCCGCGAACTGGCGGCCAGCGAATCGCGCAATCGGGCCGTGGTGGATACGGCGGTCAATCCCATCATCACCATGGACGCACACGGCACGGTGCGCAGCTTTAACCCGGCGGCCGAGCGTGATTTCGGTTACCTGGCCGATGAAGTGATCGGGCGCAACGTCAACATGCTCATGCCGGAGCCCTACCATTCCGCGCATGACGGCTATCTGAGCCGCTACCTGGCGAGTGGCGACCCGCACATCATCGGCATCGGCCGGGAAGTGGTGGCGCGGCGCAAGGATGGCAGCCTGTTTCCCATGGATCTGGCGGTGGGAGAGAGCCGGGTGGGCGGTGAGGTGCTGTTCGTCGGCATGATCGTCGACATCACCCTGCGCAAGCAGGCGGAACAATCGCTGCTGGATTCCAAGGAACAGGCGGAGCGCGCCAACCGCATGAAATCCGAGTTCGTCAACATGATGAGCCACGAATTGCGCACCCCGTTGACCGTCATCCTCGGCTATCTGCCCCTGCTGAAACACGCGGAAAAGATGCCGCCGGCGGAGATGATCGTCGCCATGGCCCAGGACATCCAGGCCTCGGGCGACCACCTGCTGCATCTGATCAACGACCTGCTCGACCTGTCCAAGATCGAGGCGGGCAAACTGGATCTGCGGCCGGAAACCTTCGCGCTGGGCACGGTGGTCAACGAGGTACTGGACCGCCTGCGCCTCAAGGCTCAGGAACGCGGCATCAGCCTGGTCAATGAAACGGGAACGCTACCCGTGCGCGCCGACCCGCTGCGCCTGCGCCAGATCCTGATCAATCTGGTGGGCAACGCCATCAAGTTCACCGAGGGCGGCAATATCACGGTCAAAGCCCAGGCGCTGGATGGCCAGGCCGAGATCAGCGTGGCGGATACCGGCATCGGCATCCCGGAGGTGGACCTGCCGGAAATCTTCGACAAGTTCCGCCAGGTGGACAGCTCCAGCACGCGCAAGGCCGGCGGCACCGGCCTCGGCCTGGCCATTACCAAATCCCTGGTGGAGCTGCACGGCGGCACCATCAAGGTAGACAGCCGCCCCGGCGCGGGCAGCGTATTCACCTTCACCCTACCCCACCCCGAGGAGTAACAAGCCATGGCAAGCATTCTGTTGGTTGAAGACGATGCAATGATCAGCCGTATGCTCAGCCTGCGCCTGCGCATGGGGGGCCATGTCATCGAGACGGCGGAAAACGGCCGCGTCGGCATGGAAAAAGTCCTGGCCGGCGCCTACGACCTGGTGCTGATGGACATGCACATGCCGGAGATGGACGGTCACGAAGCGGTGCGACTGCTGCGTGAGCAGGGTTACAAGGGCAAGATCGCCGCGGTTACCGCCTCGGCCATGAGCCAGGACAGCCAGAAGGCCATCGCGGCCGGCTGCAACCATTACATCAGCAAACCGGTAGGCGAGGACTTTGAGCAACTCGTCGCCGACATCCTGGCCGGAACCTGACGTTCGGCCTTTCCTTGTTTTTCCAGGCCTCTTTGCCATGACCATCACCGAAGAAAACTATCAAGCTGAACTTGCCGCTCTGCGCGCCGAGTACGCGACCGAATTGCCCAAGCGCCTGAGCGAAATCGACGCGCTCTGGCAGTCCTTGGGAAACGGCCCCTGGTCGCCTGAAGTGCTGCGCAAGCTGCATCTCCAGATCCACCGCTTGGCCGGTGCCGGCACCACTTTCGGCTATGCCGATATGAGCAAAACCGCCCGCGGCCTGGAAAAGCGGCTGATATCTTGGCTACGGGAACCCGATCGCCCCGATATGCCGGCCTGGGAAGCGGCGAAAGCACAGATGGCGAAATTGGCTGAAGCAGTCGCCAACGGTCCCCAACTCGCGCCGGGTGTTGCCACCTCCCCGCATCTCAGCCCGATGGAGTCACGTCTCATCTACCTGGTGGAGGATGACCTGGCCCTGGCCGAGGACTTCCGCCTGCAACTGGGGCGTTTCGGCTATAGCGTGCGCGTGTTCCCGAGCACGGAAGGCGTGGAAGCGGCCGTGGCGGAGCGGCGTCCGGATGCCATGGTGCTGGACGTCGTGCTGCCGGAAGGCGATCTGGCCGGCACCAACCTGTTACGCGAAATGCGATCGCATATGGACCTGGGTGACGTGCCGGTGGTGTTCGTGACCGCGCGCGACGATTTCGATGCCCGCCTGGCGGCGATCCGCGCCGGGGCCGATGCCTACTATCACAAACCCATCGACCCGTTGTTTCTACTGGATCGTCTGGAACACCTGACACGCCGCGAGGCGGACGCCCCTTTCCGCATTCTGATTGTCGACGACGATGCCGCGCTGGGCGAACACTACGCGCTGGTGCTGCGCCGGGCCGGCATGCGGGCAACCGCTCTGACCGAGCCAAGAAAAGTGCTGGAATGGCTGTCCAGTCACGACCCCGAGCTACTGCTAACCGATCTGTACATGCCGGAGTGCAGCGGAATGGAACTGGCCCGTCTGATTCGCCAGGATGATCGCTACCTCAGCCTGCCCATCGTTTTTCTATCCACCGAACAAGCGCTGGAGCAGCAACTCCAAGCCATGAGCCTGGGCGGCGACGACTTCCTCGGCAAACCGATAGAAGACCGGAATCTGGTCACCGCGGTGACCATCCGAGCACAGCGGGCGCGGGAACTACGCGCCCTGATGTCCCAGGACAGCCTGACCGGCCTGCTCACCCACGCCCGCTTCAAGGAGCGCCTGGCGGCGGAACTGGCGCGCAGCCAGCGCAACGGCTCGGCGGTGGCGCTGGCCCTGCTCGATATCGACCACTTCAAAGCGGTCAACGACGAGCATGGCCATCTCGCCGGCGACCGGGTGCTCAAGACCCTGGCCAACCTGCTGCGGCGGCGGATACGCCGTAGCGACGTGGTGGCTCGTTATGGCGGCGAGGAATTCGCGGTGATCTTCAATGATTGCGACGAGCAAGATGCCTTGCACATGCTGGACACCATCCGCGAGGACTTCTCGGCCATTCTTCACGGAGGCAAGGAGGCGCCATTCAGGGTGACTTTCAGCGCCGGTATCGCCGCCGCCACCCCGGATAGCCGCGTCGACACCCTGATCGAACAGGCCGATCAGAATCTCTATCGGGCCAAGGACGCCGGACGCAATCGCATTGCCGCGGGCTGATAGCAGCCTGTCGGAGTGCGCCGTGCAAAGGCGTTTGTTTTCCAGCGGGTGCGAA
>CAZIUC010000048.1:0-7697 GCA_964542455.1 uncultured Thiobacillus sp.
CCCGCTTCCGGCGAGGCTGGCAACAGCTTTACCCACTGTATTTCACCAAGAGCCAAAAATATACTTTGTCAGATGCTTATGTTCTCGTCAGTGCGCTAGCCCACTTGGCGTGCCTCATCTCGGCTCAGCCCACTCCGGCACGACCTGTCCCCGCGCCATAGAACACGGTCAGTGCCTGCTTAAGCCTATTTCACAAAGAAAGTGCCATGCTGACGACGCTCTCGCATCCCGCCCCCTCATGTGACTCCGTATTCCCAAACGCATAGTCAACTTGTTCCGACCTGGCGCGGCCTGGGTAGCGATCGACCTGGATTGAAAGAAACCCGAGCATGACGCCCTCTCCCGACTCGAAACGCCTGGCCACCCTGGCCGTCGCCGCGCTGGGCGTGGTGTACGGCGACATCGGCACCAGCCCGCTCTACACCATGAAGGAAGTGTTCGCCGGGGTGCATCACCCGGTGCCCATCACGCCGGACAACGTGCTGGGCGTGCTTTCCCTGGTTTTCTGGTCGCTGATCCTTATCGTCTCGCTCAAATACGCCGCCTTCATCATGCGCGCGGACAACCACGGCGAGGGCGGCATCATGGCCCTGATGGCGCTGGTGCAGCGGGCCGGCGGTGATTCCCGGCGCGCGCATGGGCTGGTTCTGTTGGGCCTGTTCGGGGCCGCGCTGTTCTACGGCGACGGGGTCATCACGCCGGCCATATCCGTGCTTTCCGCCGTGGAAGGGCTGGATGTGGTCACGCCGGTCTTCAAACCCTGGGTGGTGCCGATCACGCTGGCCGTGCTGCTCGGCCTGTTCGCCATCCAGAAGCAGGGCACCGGCCGGGTCGGCGCCTGGTTCGGGCCGATCACCGGGCTGTGGTTTCTCACGCTCGCCGTGCTCGGCGTCGTCAACATTCTGAAAACGCCGATGGTGCTGGGCGCGCTGCTGCCGACTCATGCCGTGGGCTTTTTCCTGGGGCAGCCGCGACTCGCCTTTCTTTCCCTGGGCGCGGTGGTGCTGGCGGTGACCGGAGCGGAAACCCTGTATGCCGACATGGGCCACTTCGGCCGCCAGCCGGTGCGCCTGGCCTGGCTGGGCCTGGTGCTGCCGGCGCTGACGCTCAACTACTTCGGCCAGGGCGCGTTGCTGCTCGCCGACCCCTCCGCCATCGCGCATCCCTTCTATCACCTGGCGCCATCCTGGGCGCTGTTGCCGCTGGTGGCGCTGGCCACCGCCGCCACGATGATCGCGTCGCAGGCGGTGATTACCGGCGCCTTCTCCATCACCCACCAGGCCATCCAGTTGGGCTATGCGCCGCGCATGCTGGTGCAACACACCTCCAGCCGGGAGCGCGGGCAGATCTACCTGCCGGGGGTGAACTGGGCGCTGTTCCTCGCGGTGGCGGCGCTGGTGCTGAGTTTTCGTTCCTCCACCAACCTGGCCGCGGCCTACGGCATCGCCGTCACCGGCACCATGATCATCACCACCCTGCTGGTCTACGTGGTGGCGCGCCGCATCTGGGGTTGGGGGCCATTCAAGGCGGGTCTGGTGCTGATCGCCTTTCTCGCCGTGGATCTGGCCTTTTTCACCGCCAACCTGACCAAGGTTGCCGATGGCGGCTGGTTTCCGCTCGCCTTCGCGGTGCTGCTGTTCGTGTTCATGACCACCTGGAAACGCGGCCGCGAATTGCTGACCGCGCGCCGCGATCGCGACGCCATGTCGCTGGACGCCTTCGCGGAGAGCATGGCGCATGCCGATGTCCCGACGGTGCCGGGCACGGCGGTGTTTCTCACGCCGCACCCGGAACAGGTGCCGCATGCCTTGTTGCATAGCCTCAAGCACTACAAATGCCTGCATCAACGCGTGGTGATCCTGAGCCTGGCCTTCCTCGACAAACCCTTCGTGCCGATGAGCAAACGGGTGCGCGTCGAACCTTTCGGCGAGCGTTTCTATCGGGTGCGGGTGGAATTCGGCTTCATGGACCGCCCCGACCTCACCAAGACCCTGCTCACCTGCGCCGGCAAGGGCCTGCCCTGCGATTTCGGCGACACCACTTTCTTCCTCGGCCGGGAAACCCTGATTCCCAAGAAAGGTTCAGAGATGGCCTTGTGGCGGGAAAAACTGTTCATCGCCCAGGCGCGCAACGCCGGCAGCCCCGCCGCCTACTTCGGCCTGCCGCCCAACCGTGTGGTGGAACTGGGGGCGCAGATCGTGTTGTGAAGGGCGGCGAAGGGAAGACCGCGCGACGCAAACAGATTCCGCTTTCCTGGAAGTAGGCCTGTAGCGCAGGCGGGACGCCTGCGCTACAGGTGGGCCTCCGGCACGACCCGGCTGGCCAGCACCTGATCCACCCGGTTGCGGTCCACATCCACCACTTCGAATATCCACTCGTCCCAGGTGAAGCGTTCCGCCTTGCGCGGGATGTGGCCCAGCGACGCGAGCACGAAGCCGCCGACGGTATGGAAGTTGCCGAGTTGTTCCTGCGGCAGATGGCGAATGTCCAGTTTGTCCTTCATCTCGTCGAGGGCGAGCAGGCCGTCGAGCAGCCAGGAACCATCCTGGCGGCGCACCGCCAGCGACTCTTCCGGGTCGTCCGCCAGCGGCATCATGTCGCCCACCAGGGACTGCATCACGTCGGACAGGGTGACGATGCCCTCGCTGACGCCGAACTCGCTCACCACCAGGGCAAAGGTCGCCTTGTGCTGGCGCAGGGCGCGCAACAGGTCGATCAAGGTCAGGCTGCTCGGCACGAACAGCGGCGGCTCCAGCGGCAGCTTGGCGAAATCGATCTCGCCGGCGATGGCGGCCTGGAGTATGTCGTGGCTTTCCGCGATCCCCACCACCTGCTGCATGTCGCCATTGCACACCGGCAACTGGGAATGCGGCTCTTCGCGCAGCATGCGCAGATTTTCCTCGCGCGGCGCCAGCAGATTCAGCCACACCACATCCCCCACCGGCGTCATGATCGCCGCCATGCGGCGGTCTTCCAGGCGCAGCACATTGCCCATCATGTGGCTTTCCTCGGGATTGAGGGCGCCCGAGCGTTCGCCCTCATCGACGAAGGCGAGGATGTCCTCGAAGCTGGTCACGGCCGGGGCGGAACGGACCGGCAGCAGCGCCAGAATGCGGTCGGCGGACCAGGAGAGGAAACGGATCGCGGGCGACAGCACGCGGATGAACAAAGTCATGGCGGGCGCGCACAACGCCGCCACCTTCTCCGGCTGGCCGATGGCGATGCGCTTGGGCACGATCTCACCCAGCACGATGGAAACGGCGGTGACGATGAGGATGGTGACTACAAAGGCAATCCCGTTGGCCCACGCGGCCAGAACGGGCACGCCGTCACGCACCAGGCTTTCCAGAGAGGAAGACATGGCCGATTCGCCAAAGATGCCCATCAGCAGCGCGGCGGCGGTGATGCCGGTCTGGGTGGCGGCCAGCAGGCGGCTGGGATGTTCCTTGATCGCCAGAGCGCTTTTGGCGCCCGTGTCGCCCTCCTCCGCCAGTTGCGCCAGTCGCGCCCGGTGCGCCGAAGCCAGCGCCATCTCGGCCAGGGCAAAGAAACCGGACAGAACGATGAGGAGGATCAATATCCAGAGGGCGATCATGATGGGGATGCAAAGTAGGAGGCTGGCGAGATTGTAGCCGCCGCGCCGGCGACGCCTGGTGCGTGAAGGTGCTCATGCAATGAGTAACGCCGGCAGGGATGCCGGCGCTTCAAAAAGTGCCGCGATCAGCCCTGGCGACCCTCATGGCGCTTATCCCGGTGCTTCATCATCCGCTCGCGCTTCTCGGCGACCTGTTTGCGCTGATCGGGGGTGAGGATCTGCATCATCTCGTGAAGCTGGCGCGCGCGAATCTGCCCCATTTCCGCCATCGTCTGAGCGCCCTGTTCGGTTGGGTTGAAGCAGTCGCGGCGCAAGGGCCTCGTCTGTGGGATGCAGTGTCCGGGAACAGGGGGTAAAGCGAGGTTAAGCGGGTGTAAACGCGGGTAAAGAAGCGTGTGCAAGTATTTCCGGCAGGGGGCGTTGACCGCGTCACTTGGTGGAAGCCGCAGTCTTGCCGCGCACCTGCTCCCCCCTTTCCAAAAGGGGGAATGAGGGGTACCGAAGGGTAGGGGCTTCATCAGATTTGGCGACGTTTGCCTGTGCGGCCGTCTCAGAAATCCCCCCTAACCCCCCTTTGAAAAAGGGGGGAACCACCGCACCAACCACATCATTCCTTAACGGGAAAAGCGCCTTGGGAAAGGGAAGTGAGCCGTACCCCTGCGCGGCGGGCGGTAAGCCAACCATGCAGGCTCAGCCAGGTAAACGCGGGTAAAGAACCGCGAGCCCGCGCGCGGGAAACTTATCATCGGCGCCAGATGAAGTTGAAAGGACTGAACCATGACCCGTGTCTTGCTGGTCGATGACGATGTGGAACTGGCCGCGATGCTGCGTGAATACCTCGAACAGGAAGGCTTCGAGGTGGACGTGGCGCATGACGGCGAGTGCGGCGTGCGCGAGGCGCTCACTGGCCGCTATGCCATCGCGGTGCTCGACGTGATGATGCCGCGCCTCAATGGGGTGGAAGCGCTGCGCCAGATCCGCGCCGGCAGCCGCATGCCGGTATTGATGCTGACCGCGAAGGGGGACGACATCGATCGCATCATCGGCCTCGAACTCGGGGCGGACGACTACGTGCCCAAACCCTGTTCCCCGCGCGAACTGGTGGCGCGGCTGCGCGCCATCCTGCGCCGGGTGGAGGAGGTGGCGCCCGGCATGGCGCAAGGCCCGATCGTGGTGGGCCCGCTCACCATGTGGCCGGAACGGCGCATGGCGCAATGGCATGAACAAGCGCTCGAACTCACCAGCACCGAATACAGCCTGCTCGAAGTCCTCGCCCGCCAGGCCGGCCGCGTGGTGAGCAAGCACGATCTCTCGGAATTGGCGCTGCGGCGGCCGCTGGCGCGCTTCGACCGCAGCATCGACGTGCACGTCAGCAGCATCCGCCACAAGCTCGGCGCGCGGCCGAATGGCGACTCCTGGATTCAGACCGTGCGCGGCCAGGGCTACCAGTTCGTGAAGGGGTGAACATGGGCCGCCTGTTCTGGAAATTCTTCTTCGCCTTCTGGCTCGCCTTGTTGCTCGCCGGCATCGGCGTCGGCACGGCGGTCTGGCTGCACCGCCAGGCGAGCAACGAAGCCGCGCCGTCCACGCCCGGCGGCTCGCGCTCGGCGGTACTGCTCGATGCGGCTGAAGTCGTATTGCGCCGGGGTGGCCCGCAAATGACGCGCGAGCTGCTCCGCGAGTGGGTCGCGCCCCCCGGCGGCACGCAACTGTTCGTCCTCGACACCAGCGGGCGCGACCTCATTGACCGCGCGCTGCCCGAAGATTTGCGCGCGGCGCTGTCTTCGCAAGCGTCGCGCCGCGATTTCCAATCCGCCATGCGTCAGGTCGTGGCACCCGACGGGCAGGCCTACACGCTGGTAGCGCGCGGCAAGCCCTCGCAGGATGGGCACGTCCGCCCGCCGCGCCACGAACCACCCTCCCCGATCCTGCCCATCACGATGGGCCTGCTCGCCAGCCTCGCCTTCAGCGCAGCGCTCGCCTGGTATGTGGCGAAACCGATCCGCAACCTGCGCGGCGCCTTCCGCGCCGTCACAGAAGGACGGCTGGATACACGCGTGCAGGCCTCGATGGGCGGGCGCAGCGACGAGCTGGCCGATCTGGGACGGGATTTCGACCGCATGGCGCGGCAATTGCAGACACACATCACCGCCCAGCAACGCCTGCTGCACGATGTCTCCCACGAATTGCGCTCACCCCTCGCGCGGCTGCACGCGGCCATCGGCCTGGCGCGGCAGAACCCGGCCAAGCTCGACCAGACACTCGAACGCATCGAGCGCGAATCCATCCGCCTCGACGAACTTGTCGGAGAAGTGCTGACCCTGTCCCGCCTCGAAGCCGGCACACCGCGCGCCCCCACAGAGGCCATCGACCTCATGGAAATGGTCGCCAGCATCGCCGATGACGCCGGTTTCGAAGCCGAAGCGAATGGACGCGGCGTGCATTTCACCGGCGACGGCGAAGTCATCGCCACGGTGCGCGGCGAACCGCTCTACCGCGCCGTCGAGAATGTGATCCGCAACGCCGCGAAATACACCGCGCCGGGCAGCACGGTGGAAGTAGAGGCGAGCAAAAACGCCACGGCCGGCGTATTCGAAGTGGTGGTGTCGGATCGCGGCTCCGGGGTACCGGAAAGCGACCTGGAAGCCATCTTCGAACCCTTCTACCGCGCCGACACCAATACGACCGGCTACGGCCTCGGCCTGGCCATCGCCCGCCGCGCGGTCGCTTCCCACGGCGGCCAGGTGCGCGCGCGCAACCGGCCGGAGGGCGGGCTGGAGGTGACGATTACCTTGCCGCTGGCGTAGATCGGGGGGAGTAGCGACGACAGCGGGGAATGGCGCAAGCCGATTGACCAGGAGCCGACGCGGCGCCATAGTCGCGGGCATCGCATGAAATAAAATAATTACAAGAAGCACCAACTTCCTTGGGAGAAGCTAATGTCGTGTCATTTAAATTCATGCCATAACCCGATGGGCTGACTGGATTTTCAAAAAATACATGGGCGGCCAGTCTCGATCGGTTTTACTGAAAGTGGGAACAATCCGAGCCTGGCCCCTGCCGTAAGCATTTCACAAAATTACTGCGGTAGTTTCACTATGCAAAACTCAGTTGCATTCCTTCCTCGCCAAAGCCTTTCTCGAGTGCTCCTGCTTTTGCTAGTGTCTATTGCACTGAGTAGCTGCGCACCTCTGTCACATAAAGTTATTTCATTGAATGGAACTGGCACTGAGAATCCTGTCAACAGCCCAATCATCGATGTTGATCTAACGCACCCTTTACTCTTGGTGGGGCTCGACGGCAACCAACTTTCGAGCGTGGAGTTTCAGAGCCAGTTCCGCACTTATTCGTTCATTATATCTCCTGGGAAGCACGTTCTTTGGTTGAGTAACGTCCCGTATGGATTACCGCTCATACCGCAGCGCCTTAGGTGTTATTCCATGGATGTCATACTCGAACCAAGCTCCAAATACATTCTCAAAGAAGCGCCGATGGAAAAAATAGCTCTATTGTTGCCACAAAGTGGTGGGGTGCCCGTGGCAAGCGGTCGACTCATAGATAATCCTCTGGTATTCGAAAGAAGATGTCGCTGGAGATGAGGTATAACAAACGCTTCGAGTGGGACGCTCCGCCAGCAAGCTTTGCTTGATGGCTCTGCGGGGGTTCTATGCCGTTTCCAGTGGCAATTGACTTCGACGCAATAGGCGACAGTCAACGTTTTTTTGCGGGTAAATATATATGATTTTTTGTTTGCCATGTGTCTCAATAAACGCATCGCAACCCATTTATTCCGTAGCGTTCGCCGTGCGCACTATTTATGCCCCGCACTCCAATCGTGCTCACGGCGCAAGCTACGGTATTTCTTCGGAACGCCTTTCGGCCCGGTAGCCGATTTCTTCGCTAACGAATAAGGTTAGATCGTGCGAGCGCAGCGAGCCACGATCTGAACCGTTTGTTGGACAAGCCCGGTCCTCAGCGCCGTGAAACGGAGCCGCACAGAAAATAGCTTTTGGGGAAGGTGCCCGGATTGCAGATCCACCGGGCGGGCGTAACCGGTAACCACCGGGCGTACTTTCCAAACCGCTCTGCCTGAAGAGAATGC
>CAZIUC010000049.1:0-7454 GCA_964542455.1 uncultured Thiobacillus sp.
TTGCGCTCTACCAACTGAGCTATTCCCGCATCGAAGTGAGCGCGCATTATAAATACGAACTTTATTCTGTCAAGCCGCATTCGTTCAGGTAGCGCGAGAATTTGAACAAGAGCGGGCTGACAGCCAGGCCATACTTCGTCAGGTCGTTTGCTCCGCCTTCGGTTGTTTGATGTTCTTGCTCAGTTCCCGGCGCAGAGCGATACCCTTCTTGCGCTGTTCATGCAGGGCCTGTAACTGGCGCTCGAAGTGTTCCTTGCGGGTGGAGTCTTTCGACTTCTCCATTTTTTCCCGTAATTTGACTTCCTGTTTTTTAAGGCTTTTCAGCAACACCTTGAGTTGCTTGAACTTCGCTTCCTGGCGTCTGCGTTTCTTGTCGAAGAAGCGGTACAGTTTGTCCAGCAGACTGGTCTTTTTCACGGCTAAGCCTCGGCTAATGGGCTACTGATGAAAGGCCTGCTCCTCGAGGACCAGACTTTCCTGAACTTCCCGCATGATCGACTCTCTCGACGAGAACAGCACCTTGGCCATGCGGATCAAACTGTCGGTGGCATCGTAAGCATAGCTGCTGTCGTTCATCAGGGAGGTAGCCATTTCCGGGGAGATGTCGCCGCCTCGGATCAGGCGTTCCAGATTGCTGCTGGCCGATGCATCGTCCGCGAGCAGGTCGGCTCGCAAGCCATCCAGCGCCAACAAAGCCTCGCTATCCGGATCTTCGGCGAGGGCGTGGAGATCCTTCAGAAGCAATGCCAGGCGCAACCGGAGGGCGTTGTATTCCGCCTGGACATGGGGATTGGGGGAGCCGAGATAGCGCAGCAGGTTCTTTTGCAGGTGCTTGATGGCCTTGACCGCCTCCACGATATCCCGGCTGGCGTCGCGCAAGGCATAGAGGTCATCGCCCTGGAACTTGGTATCGGTACCGACCTGGGCGCGGGCGATGAAATCGATGATGGCGCTGTAGAGCGATTTGATGCGCCGGTCGTAATAGTCATCGATGTCGATTGCCCTGATGACGGCGGGGGGCTGCGCCAGGACCTCCGGATCGGTGTCCTTGCGTAGCTGGGCCGGTGCCACGTTGAGTACCAGGGCGATGATCTCGAAGGCGTTGGAAAAGAGGTGCTGTACTTCCTGGCGCAAGGCTTTCAAAGCCGCGTCCGGGTAATCGATGACCGCATTGTTGATGAAGCGCGGCATGGACACCGCGCGCGGCTGTTCCTTGAGCAGGTATTGCAGAAGAATGACCAGTTGCTGGATGAAGGGCAGCATGACCGCGATGCCGACCAGATTGAACAGGGTATGGAAGACCGCCAGTTTGAGCGTGTAATCCGTCGCCGCGATCCCCATCCAGTGGCTCGCCACATCCACCACCCACACGAACTGCTGGATGAACACGATGGCGATCAAGCCGGTCACCACGTTGAACAAAAAGTGCGCCGCCGCCAGGCGCCGCCCTTCCATATTGGCGCTGATGGCACCCAGGATGGCGGTGATGGTGGTGCCGACATTGGCGCCGATGGCCAGGGCCAGCGCGTTTTCGTAGGTGATCTGCCCCGCCGCCAGGGCGGTGATGATCAGCACCAGGGTGGCGTGGCTGGACTGCATCACCACCGTGGCGAAGGTGCCGATGAAGGTGTAGAGCAGCAGTCCGAGCAACCCCGGAACGGCGAATCGGGAGAGGTCGATGGCCGCCTTGAACGACTCGAACCCCTCTTTCATGTAATGGATGCCGAGAAACAGGAAACCCAGGCCGCCCAGCACATAGCCGATGCCCTTCAGCATCTTGGAGGACTGGAACAGGAGAATCACGCCGAACACCAGCATCGGCATGGCATAGGCGGCGATATTCACCTTGAGGCCGAAGCCGGCCACCAACCAGGCGCCGGTGGTGGTGCCCAGGTTGGCGCCGAAGATGATGCCGATGCCCTGGCTCAACCCGATCAACCCAGCGCTGAGGAAGGAGATGGTGATGACCGACACCAGAGAACTGGATTGCATCACCGTGGTGCTAACGATACCGAATGCCAGGCTTTTCCAGAGACGGTCGGTGGATACCCGCAGCAGTTTCTCCAGCACGCCGCCGGTGAAGGCCTTGAAGCCTTCTTCCAGCGAGAGCATGCCGAACAGGAAGATGGCCACGCCGGCGGATATCTCCTTGAAGTCCGGGCTGACCCAGAAACCCCAGGCGAGAACCAGGAACATGCTGGGTAGCAGGATGCGTCGGAGCACGGTCAGCACGCTCAGGGAAGCATCATGCCGCGGATGGTAAAAAACAGAATGGCGGCCATGAGCGCGGAGACGGGCACCGTGATCAGCCATGCGGCGACGATGCGCATCAGGGCGGAACGCTTGACCAGTTCCTGGCGGTAGATGTTTTTCAGGCCTTTGCGTTCTTTCTTGGACAGGTGGCTATCCACTACCGCCTGCTTGCTTTCGCGCAATCGCGCGAGCATCGCGCCTTTTTCCTCGAAGTCGGCGCGGTGAAACTTCTCCAGGTAGGCCTCCACGATTTCGCGGTCATCACCCAAGTGGTGTTCTTCGATGGTTTCGATCATGCGTCCGTAATTCGCCTTGATGTACTCGCGCAGGAAACCCACACCGAATATCGCGCCCACGGCGATGTGGGTGGAACTGACCGGCAACCCCAGTTGGGAAGCGACAATGACGGTGATGGATGCGGCCATGGCGATGCAGAAGGCGCGCATCTGATCCAGTTCGGTAATGCCCGACCCCACCGTCTTGATCAGTTTGGGGCCATACAGGGCCAGGCCGATGGCAATGCCAAGGGCGCCCACCAGCATCACCCAGATGGGAATGCTCGCCTTGCTTGCCACCGCGCCGTGCATGACCGCTTCGTTGATCGCCGCCAGCGGCCCCACCGCGTTGGCCACATCGTTGGCACCGTGCGCGAAACTGAGCAGGGCCGCGGAAAAGATCAGCGGCATGGTGAACAGATTGTTGACCCCCTGCTTGCTGTTCTCCAGGCGCGTGGAGGCGGCCGCCACCCTGGGCCGGGTAATGACATAGGTGACCAGGGCGAATCCCAGTCCGATCAACGCGGCGGAGCCGAAGCCCACCTTCCAGATATGCTTCAGGCCCTTCATCACCAGGTAGGTGGTAAACGCCCAGGCCATCAGCGCCAGCAGGAGGGGAACCATATTCCTGGCCGCCAGCAGCATGTCGGGCTTGTAGGTGATGGTGCGTTTGATCAGGTAGAGAAAGCTGGCTGAGATCACGCCGCCCAGCACCGGCGAAATAACCCAACTGGCGACGATCTGCCCCATCTGGCCCCAGTCGGCGATGCTCCAACCACCAGCGGCGATGCCGGCGCCGAGCACCCCACCGACGATGGAATGGGTGGTGGAAACCGGCGCGCCGGAAGCCGTGGCGATGTTGAGCCAGAGCGCGCCGGCGAGCAGGGCCGCGGTCATCAACCAGATAAAGACTTCCTTGTCGGCGAGGGTGGCGGGATTGATGATCCCGCTCTTGATGGTACCCACCACATCGCCACCCGCGATGAGCGCGCCGGCCGCCTCGAAAATGGCGGCGATGAAGATGGCGCCGGTCATGGTGAGTGCCTTGGAACCTACCGCCGGGCCAACGTTGTTCGCCACATCGTTGGCGCCAATGTTGAGCGCCATGTAGCCGCCGATCATGGCCGCGACCACCAGGGAAACGCTGACCTCGCCGCCGCGCATGGTGATGTAGAGGATGATCCCGACCAGAAACAGCAGGGCGGTGCCCAGCCGAAACATCTCGCGACGGCCCTTGGCGGTGGCCTGTTCCAGTATCAACAGCTTCTCGAGTTCCATAAGACAGCCTGCTTTCGCTTGTTTACATCGTTTGAATGTAACAAAACTGTAGCAATAAGGCCGACCATGAAATACCGCGCAAGCCCCACGATGGGCCCATAAAAAACTGTAACAGGCTGTTTTTACTTATATTATTCCCGTGCCTCTCCGGCCTGCCTGTCCCGCCAAACGCTGATTTAATCGACTCACGCAGCCTCGTTTTTGAGCGCTTTCCAGGCCATGCGCAGGTAATGGAACATGGACCAGAGGGTGAGCAGGGCGGCCAGATAGAGCAGCCAGCGGCCGATGATGACCGTGTTTTGCCAGGCGCCGATGGGATCGTAGTAGAGCAGGAGCAGGATGGCGAGCATCTGCGCGGTGGTTTTCAGCTTGCCGATGAAAGATACCGCGACGTTGCCGGAACGGCCGACCTTGGCCATCCACTCGCGCAGGGCGCTGATGGCGATTTCGCGGCCGATGATGATGAGCGCCACATCGACGCTGGCGCGGTCGAGATCGACCAGGACGATGAGGGCGGCGGCGACCATCAGCTTGTCGGCCACCGGATCGAGGAAGGCGCCGAAGGCCGACATCTGGTTGAGGCGCCGCGCCAGCCAACCGTCCAGCCAGTCGGTCAGGGCGGCGAAGGCGAAGATCAGGGTGGCGGTGAGGTTGATCGCGTGTTTCGGCACCCAGCCATCAGGCAGGTAGAACACCGCGACGAACAGCGGGATCAGGAGGATGCGCAGCCAGGTGAGGGTGTTCGGCAGGTTGAAGGGCATCTGAGCCTATTTCAGTGCAGTTCGCGGTAAATCGTTTCCGCCAGATCGCGGCTGATGCCTTCGACCCGGGCCAGTTCTTCCACTCCGGCATCCACCACGCCACGCAGGCCACCAAAGGTTTGCAGCAATTTCTGGCGCCGCCTGGCGCCGACACCGGCGATGTCTTCCAGACTCGACTGGGTGCGCGTCTTGCCACGTTTGGCGCGGTGGCCGGTGATGGCGAAGCGGTGCGCCTCGTCGCGCACCTGCTGGATCAGGTGCAGGCCGGGATGATCCGGCGGCAACCGCAACGGCTCCACCTCATCGGGGAAAAACAACTGTTCCATACCTGGCTTGCGCTCCACGCCTTTCGCCACGCCCAACATGGGCAGGCTGCCCAGGCCCAGTTCCGTCAACACATCCACCGCCATATGCAACTGCCCCTTGCCGCCATCGATCAACAACAGATCGGGCAATTTGCCTTCGCCTTTCGCCAACTTCCCGTAGCGCCGGGACAGCGCGTCACGCATGGCGGCGTAATCGTCGCCCGGTGTAATACCGCTGACATTGTAGCGGCGATACTCCGAGGCCTGCATCGCGCCCTGGTCGAAAACCACACAGGACACCACGGTGGCCTCGCCCATGGTGTGGCTGACGTCGAAACATTCGATGCGCTGGATGCCCTCCTCGGACAGCGCCTCGTTCAGCGCGGCCAGGCGCGCGGACTGGTTTTCCCGCAGGCCCTCGCGCGTCGCCAGCGCCAGTTCCGCGTTCTTCAGCGCCATTTCCAGCCAGACGCGGCGTTCCTCGCGCGGCTGCGCGACGATGGCGATGCGATGCCCGGCCTGATCGCTCAACCAGTCGGCGAGGCCCTCCACCTCGGCATTGAGTATCAAGGTCGGCGGCACCGGCCGGCCCTCGTAATGCTGGCTGACGAAGGCCTCCAGCAGCATGGACAAGTCGGCATCGGCGGCCTGGATGGGAAAGAAGGCGCGCCCGCCCAGGCTGCGGCCACCGCGCACCATGGTCAGATAGACGCAGGCGACGCCGCCGCGCATCACCCCGGCGACGATGTCGGCGTCCCGGGTCGAACGGCTTTCCACGAACTGGCGCGCGCGCACAGCGGAGAGCGCCTGAATCTGGTCGCGAAACACGGCGGCCTGCTCGTAGCGCATCGCGGCGGCGGCGGCGGCCATGCGCTGTGAGAGTTGTTCCAGCACCTCGTTGTCCTTGCCACTGAGAAACAGCGCGGCATCCGCCGCGTCGCGCGCGTAGTCGGCGTCGCTCACCGCGCCGACGCAGGGCGCGCTACAGCGTTTGATCTGATGCAACAGACAGGGACGCGAGCGGTTGGCGAACACCGTGTCCTCGCAGGTGCGCAGGCGAAACACCTTCTGCAATATCTGGATGCTCTCGCGCACCGCCAGCGAGTTGGGAAAAGGGCCGAAGGCGCGATGTTTCTTGTCCGGCGTGCCGCGAAAAAAAGCCAGGCGCGGATAGGCATGGCCGGATAGCAGCAGGTAGGGATACGACTTGTCGTCGCGAAACAGGATGTTGTATTTGGGCGCCAGGCCCTTGATCAGGTTGTTCTCCAGTAACAAGGCTTCCGCCTCGGTGCGCGTCACCGTGGTCTGCACCTCGCGGATGCGCGCCACCATGTGGGCGATGCGCGGGCTGAGATCGGACTTCTGGAAGTAGCTGGAAACCCGCTTCTTCAGATCGCGCGCCTTGCCCACATACAACACCGCGCCGCCATCGCCCAGCATGCGATAGACGCCGGGCAGATTGGGCAGGGACGCGAGGAGCGGTTTGGGGTCGAAGGGAGCGGGGGAAGCCACGGTGGATGATTCGCGGTGGACGCCAAATTGGTCGATGACCGTATAGATGATATGGCGCGCTGCGTCGATACGCCGCGAAACTTCAGGACTTCCGGCTTGCCAATGCCCCCTGACGGGCCGCGCCGGATGTCGCTAAGCAGCGCATAGACCCGGCGCGGCATGAGTTGTCGTTCCAAGGCCAGAACACAGGGTGTCGTTCCAGTCCGCGGCGGCTCGGCGCGTTCAACTGCCATCGCCAGGTTGAAATAATCAGCTGACGGTGACCAGAAGCGGGCTTCGGTCACCGATCGAGTTGCCCTTAGCGGCGACCGTACTCGCCAGGACGGCCCATGTCGCCGGGACGACCCATATCACCAGGATGGCCAACTGGGCCGGCTCTCTCCCGGTCGTTCTGTTCAAATCTGATGTGTCGGTCCGCTTCAGCCAGACGCTGTTCCAGATTGACCAGTTCGTTCGGCCCCAGGCGTCCGTCGGACATGTAGTCACGCTCCAGGTTGGCGATAGCCAGATGCTCGCGGAGCAGGCCGGCGGCCTCGCGCGAGGTCAGCTTGCCGTTATCCATGCCGTTCAGGATGCGCTGCATCTGGGCGTCCTGGCGTTGATCCAGTTCCGCCTGGCGTTGCTTCATGTTGGCGACGATACGTGCCTGCTGAAAAGCCGGACTGGCAAGCCAAGGATTGAAATTCTGTGCGCCACCGGCCCAGGGATTGAAAGTCGGCGCGCCGCCGTAATTGCCATAGCCGTTATCGGCCTGACTGGAAGTGGCGCTCAGCGTCAAGCTGGTCAAGCCGAGCAGGGCCAGGGTTTTCAGAGTGGTTGCGATTTTCAAGGTATTGCTCCTTTGTGTATGACCGGCGGCGAACTATTCGGCACCGGATGTGGTTCACGATAAAGCTGAAATGTTTGACTAGCGTGTCGACGCCATGTCGGTGTGTAAGCAGTTGTAACCATCTTCCCGCATGCCGACCAACCCGCCTTCGGGCTGGCCGGACTCCGATCATGGAGCTGAAAAATATGGCTCTATGTGAAATCGAGTGGGTTCCCCCGCTCATGCGTGCATCCGGCGCGAG
>CAZIUC010000050.1:0-6922 GCA_964542455.1 uncultured Thiobacillus sp.
GGATTTCGGATTTCGGATTTCGGATTTCGGATTTCGGATTTCGGATTTCGGATTTGGCTGGTCAGGCGCGGCTCAGCCGCGCAAGAAAAAATCCGAAATCCGAAATCCGCAATCCGAAATTACAGGGGTTCGCCGCGCGCGGCGGCGAGGGCGGCTTCGTAATTGGGTTCCTGTTTGATTTCCGGGACCAGTTCCGAGAAAACGACCTTGTCGTTTTCATCCAGCACCACGACGGCGCGAGCGGTGAGACCGGACAGGGGAGGATCCATGATCATGACGCCGTAATCCTTGTGGAAATCGCGGCCACGCATGGTGGAAAGCGTGATGACGTGCTTCAGGCCCTCGGCGCCGCAGAAGCGGTTCTGGGCAAACGGCAGGTCGGCGGAAATGACCAGCACGATGGTGTTGGGGACAGCGCCGACGGCTTCGTTGAATTTGCGCGCGGAAGCCTGACAGACCGGGGTATCCAGGCTGGGCACGATGTTGAGGATCTTGCGCTTGCCCCAGAACGAGGACAGGGAAACGTCTTTCAGGTCCTTGTCGACCAGCATGAAGGAATGCGCGGAATCGCCGGGACGCGGGAAGTTGCCGCCGATGCTGATGGGTTCGCCGCCCAGGGTTACTGTTGCCATGTCAAGTCTCCTTTGGTTGGGTATGTCTACTTGTATGCACAAGGCGGCACGCCGGGCTCACGCCCATTGCGCCGACTGAGGATACGTTCCAATTGTTGCCGATACTGTTCCAGGTCGTCCTCGGTCTTGGTTTCGGTGGCACAAATCAGCACGCAACCGCTCAGTTCCGGATAATCGCGGCCAAGGTCATAACCGCCCAGGATGCCCTGGGCACGCAAGGCGCGCAGCATATCGGGCACCGGAGTGTTCACGCGGATCACCGCCTCATGGAAAAACGGCACGCTGAACACGCGCTCGACCCCGGTCAGCGACACCAGTGTGTCGAGCAGGGCGCGAGTATTGGCGTGCGAGGCCAACGCCACGTGCTTCAAGCCCTCCGGCCCCAGCAACGACATGTGAATGGTGGCGGCGGTGACCAGCAGGCCCTGATTGGTGCAGATATTGGATGTCGCCTTGGAGCGGCGGATGTGCTGCTCGCGCGCTTGCAGGGTGAGGGCGAAACCGGGCTTGCCATCGAGATCGACGGTGCGGCCGACGATGCGGCCGGGCATTTGCCGCACCAGTGCCTGACGCGCGGTCATGAAGCCGAAATAGGGGCCGCCGGATGAGAGCGGCACGCCCAGCGGCTGACCGTCGCCGACGCAGATGTCGGCGCCTTGCGCACCCTCGCCCCATTGCCCCGGTGCTTTCAGCAAAGCCAGCGACAGCGGATTGGTCACGGCGATGGTCAGCATGCCGTGGGCATGCGCCCAGTCGGTGAGCGCGTCCACCGGCTCCAGGGCGCCGAAGAAGTTGGGTTGCGGAATCACCAGCGCGGCGGCGGGGCTGCCGGCCAGTGCTTCAAGCGCGGCCAGTTCGGTGACGCCGGTTGCCGGGTCGTAAGGCACGCCGACCAGTTCGATGCCCTGATGCTTGACCGTGGCCTGGACCACGGCGCGATAGCGGGGGTGCACCGTATCGGGCATGAACACCCGGCGCACGCCGGCCTTGTTGGCGCGCACCGCCATCAGCACGGCTTCGGCCAACGCGGAAGCACCGTCGTAGAGCGAGGCATTGGAGACGTCGAGGCCGGTGAGGCTGGCCATCATCGTCTGGTACTCGTACAGAAGTTGCAGCGTGCCCTGGCTGGCCTCGGCCTGATAGGGCGTGTAGGCGGAGTAGAACTCGCCACGCGTGACGATTTGCCACACCGCGGCCGGGATATGGTGCTCATAGGCGCCGGCGCCTATGAAGCTGCTGTAGAACCCATCCTGCGCGGCACGACCATGCATCAGGCGGGTAACGGCCATCTCGGACAGGCCGGCGGGAATGCCTTTGAGTCCGGCGCAGGTCAGGTCGGCGGGAATTTCGTCGAACAGGGCATCCAGCGACGGCGCGCCGATGCTGTCCAGCATGGCGGCAATATCGGCTTCGGTGTGGGGAATGAAGGGCATCTTGGTTCGCGGTATTCAGTTTGCGGTCGACAGCTTCGTCGGCGTTATCTGCCGACCGCAAACTGCCAATTGACGGCTTGGATCAATGGGCTTCCGACTCAACGTGGGCGGCGTAAGCGGTCGCGTCCATCAGGCCATCCAGGTCGGCGATGTTGGCGGGCTGAAGTTTGAACATCCAGGCGGAGTAGGGATCCTGATTGATGGTCTCCGGCGCGCCTTCCAGATCACCATTGGCGGCGACGACCTCGCCGGCAACGGGCGAATAGACGTCGGAGGCGGCTTTCACCGACTCGACCACGGCACACTCCTCGCCAGCGGCCAACTTGCGGCCGACGGTGGGATTTTCCAGAAAGACCATGTCACCCAGCAGTTCCTGGGCATGGTCGGAGATACCCACAGAGACACTGCCGTCAGCTTCCAGTCGCACCCATTCGTGGGATTTGGTGTATTTCAGATCAGCGGGAATAGACATGTTTTCTTCCTAGTTACTTATCGAGTTCAAACCAGCGCTTTACCGTTGCGCACAAAGGGGTATTTCACCACGGCCGCTTTCATGCGTTTGCCGCGTATATCTACTTCAACCGTATCGCCGACGTTGATGCCGACGGGCACTCGAGCCAGGGCAATGGAACCGTTGAGCGTGGGCGAAAAACTGCCACTGGTGATCTCGCCTTCGCCTTGCGCGGTAAAGACCGACTGGTGCGCGCGGAGCACGCCACGATCTAGCAGTTTCAGGCCAACCAGTTGCCGGGTGCGTGGCAAACGCAGCAACGCGTCCTTGCCGATGAAATCGCGCTCGCCGTTCATGTCCACAGTCCAGGCGAGGCCGGAATCGAAGGGAGTGACGCCCTCGTCCATGTCCTGGCCATAGAGATTCATACCCGCTTCCAGGCGCAGCGTGTCGCGCGAGCCCAGACCACAGGGTTTTACCCCGGCCTCGAGCAAGGCTTGCCAGAAGAAAGGCGCTGCCTTGTTTGGCACCATGACCTCGAAACCGTCTTCGCCGGTGTAGCCGGTACGAGCGATGAACATTTCACCCACCACCACGGCATGAAAGGGTTTCATTGCTTCAGCGAGTTCGCGCGTGCCGGGCATCGCCGTCCACAGCTTGCTGGCGGCGTTCGGCCCCTGAATGGCGATCATCGCCAGATCGCGGCGCGGGGTAATACTGAGCTTGGGCGCCAGCTTCTCGCGCTGTTCATCCATCCAGGCCAGATCCTTGTCGGCGCAGCCGGCATTGACCACCAGACGGAACCAGGATTCGGACATGAAATAGACGATGAGGTCGTCCACCACGCCACCGCCCTCATGCAACATGCAGGTATAAAGGGCGCGTCCGGTGGTCTGAAGCTTGTCGATGTTGTTGGCGACCAGTTTGCGCAGGAAGGCCCGCGTGCCCTCCCCCTTGATGTCCACCGGCAACATATGGGAGACATCGAACATGCCGGCATCACGCCGCACGATGTGGTGCTCCTCGAGTTGCGAACCGTAGTGAATAGGCATTTCCCAGCCGGAGAAATCCACCAGCTTGGCGTTGGCTTCGTGATGCTTGGCGTTAAGCGGCGTCTGTTTCAGCATGAGGGCTTCCTTGTATTTCTTCCGCGTAATAGGAACTGCGCACCAGCGGCCCGGCCTTGACCCAGGTGAAACCGAGCTCTCGACCTATCGTTTCGTATTCAGTGAATTCGTCCGGGCGCAGATAACGCGCTACCGGCAGATTATCCAGGGTCGGGCGCAGATATTGCCCTAGTGACAGACGTTGCACACCGACTTCGCGCAGATCGCGCAGTACGTCTATGACTTCATCTTGGGTCTCGCCCAGGCCCAGCATCAGGGCGGACTTGGCCTCGATATTGGGCAGATGGGCAGCGATACCCAGGAGACGCAACGAACGCTCGTATTTAGCCCCTTTGCGCGCCTCACGATAAAGACGCGGCACGGTTTCGATGTTGTGGCCCCAGATCAGGTCCCGACGGGTAGTACTGGGCAATTCGGAGAGGGTGCGAGTGAACAGATCGGCGGCTTCGGAGTGCGCCTCGCGGAAATCGGGTGTGAGAAATTCCACGCCCATGTTCGGCCTGCGGATACGCAATTCACGCAAAGATTCGGCAAAGGCACTGGCGCCACCATCAGCCAGGTCGTCACGATTGACCGATGTGAGCACCACGAAACCGAGGTCCATAGCCACGACCGCATCGGCCACCCGCCGCGCCTCCCCGGCATCAATCCAGGTTGGCCTGCCGGTCTTGACCGAGCAGAAGGCACAGGCACGAGTGCAAATGTCGCCCAGCAGCATGAATGTCGCGGTACCCCGACTCCAGCATTCACCACGATTGGGGCAGCGTGCTTCTTCACAAACAGAATGGAGATTTCGCTCATGCAACGCGCGCGCGGTGTGAGGAAATGCCGCCTCGCGGCCGAGATTCTGGCGTATCCAGATCGGCATGCGCGATACGTTCGGGACAGTGTGCAAAACAGGCTCCAGAAAAACAACCAAAGAGAAAGCCGAAAGCATTCTGACGTCGCTTGCAATTCATGTATGCAAACGCCGACATCACAACCGACTTTCACCCCTCTGTCCTGGCACCTGAGAGATTTGCCCCATCGGTGGCCGCATAGACACGATAGCTAGCGACGCTCTCCAGAGTTGCCCATATTCCGTGGTCCATTTACCTGAGCGATTGCGGGTGAGTTGCGCCTTCGGCGGTCCGGCTGGCGGACTCTCTCCCACGGAAACGATGGCAGGCGCGACTATACCGGAGCGCCCCGGACTCGCACAGTTACCTTATCGCATTTGTCTTATCGTTTTTCCCCACCAGGCTGCATGACCCGGTTTTCCACCGCGAATACCGCCGCCTCCACTCGCGACGACAGATTGAGCTTGGCCAACACATGGCGCACATGCAACTTCACGGTGTCGTAGCTGATATCGAGCTGACGGGCGATCGCCTTGTTGCTCTCGCCGCGCCCGAGATGGGTGAGAATTTCATGCTCACGTTGGGTCAGGGTATCAAGCAGCGAGGGCACGGCATTGTTCTTGTGATCGAGCAAGCGCACCAGTTTTGTGGTCATACCGGGCGCGACCACAGTCTCTCCGCGCCCGGCGCGGTCTATCGCATCAATCACCTCGTCGGGTTCCATGCTTTTCAGCAGGTAGCCGTTGGCGCCGCTACGCAGGGCGCGCGCGAGATCTTCTTCCGCCTCGCTCACGGTCAGGATCAGAACGGGCAGATTGAAGCCTTCGGCGCGCAACTCCTGCATGACCGTGATGCCATCGATACCGCCGATATTGAGGTCGAGCAGAAGCACATCGGGATGATGTGTGCGCAACAAACCGGCCACGTCGGCGGGGTTTCCGGTGATGTCCGCCACTCTGACAGCGCCCTCTCGCTCAAGAAGTTCCGCGAGTCCCTTGCGGAACAAGGTGTGGTCGTCCACCAGGACGATGCTCATCTGACTCATTTCTGTTCCTCGACATCCGGATGCGCGGGAAACGCCAGACGGATGATGGTGCCGCCGGCGGCACGGCTTTCGATGGTCAGCTTGCCATTTAGCTTGGCTGCCCGTTCGCGCATGATGGTCAAGCCGAAACTCTTGCCGATATCGGAGGCGCCACCACCGCGCAACCCCACGCCATCGTCGGCCACGTTCACCACATATTCGTTCTCGTGCAAGTCCAGCGTCACCACCACATGGCGCGCGCGAGCATGTTTGCAGATGTTGTAGAGCGATTCCTGAATGATATGGAAGACCTGAATCTCCTCATCCGGCGTCAACACGACGTCCTGCGCGACATTGAGGAAATCGACGTCGGCATTGGCTTTCTTGCGGAAGCTTTCGACCATTTCCTGCAGCGCCGGAACCAGCCCGCGCGGGTCGATGCGGTCGCGGAATTGAGTAATCAAATTACGCAACTCCGAGTACGCCATGTCGACAGCCTCTTCGACATCGCCCAGGTAGCGATTGGAGCGTTCCTGATCGTTATCGGACAAGGCCTCGTTGAGCACGGTCAGGCGCATCTTGGCATAGGCCAGCGTCTGAGCCAGTGAGTCGTGGATCTGATTCGCCAGCATCGTTCGCTCGTTCATCAGGGAAATACGCATGTTCTCGCGCGTCAACCGAGCATTTTCCAGCGCCATACCGAGATGTTCGCTGATGGAATTGAATAGATAGCGAATGTCCTCAGATAACGGCTGCGGTTCGTCCATGAACAGGTTGTAAACCCCCAGAACCTTGCCCTTATGGCGTAACGGTACGGCATAAACCGTGTTGCATTGTAGAGAAGTATATATATGGCGCACCTGCTTCTGGCACACCTGAAGAACACTATCGTATTGAGTAGATTGGGTAAGCGTGGCTTGACCACAGATACCGCACTCGAGAGGCACATAGCGCTCACGGTCCAGGACAGCCTGACTCAGCCCGATAGATCCGATCATGCGCAGGTGCTCACCATCCGCGGTCAATACGCGGACAGCCCCGGCACGCGCACGAGAAATCCTCACCATGATTTCCAGAAAACGCGACAACATCTGATCAGTATTGGCATCAGAACTCATGCTGCTGGCAATTTCAGCCAGGACCTCGATTACAGGCAACCGATCACCCGCATCCAAAGGAGGTGGCGAGCTATGCACGGCCCTTGCGATGGTATTGGCGGGGATAGTATGGATAGTCACGAGTGGCGCCAGAAAAACAATGCCGTGATGGTATGTGAGTCTGGGAAAAACGGGCAATCAGGCCGCAGGTTTCGCCTCAGCATGTACGACCCTGAGCAATAGTCGCCACAGGGCACAGAATTCACGTTGAGCCAACACAAGCGCAAAACCCCCGCGTAGCGGGGGTTTTGTTTGGAGG
>CAZIUC010000051.1:0-3836 GCA_964542455.1 uncultured Thiobacillus sp.
GCGACTACCTGACGATCGTGTCGCTCAAGCATGAAGTTGGATCGCCAGGTAGCGAAAAAGCCGCAACCTGGCCTACAGCCGCAACGCCAGCCCCCCCGCGTAGGTCAGGTTGGCGCGCAGCGACTACCTGACGGTCGTGCCGCACAAGCTTGAGATTGGATCGCCAGGTAGCGATAAAGCCGCAACCTGGCCTACGGCCGCAACGCCAGTCCCCCCGGCGTAGGTCAGGTTGGCGCGCAGCGCCTACCTGACGATCGACCCCTTCAAGCCTGAAGTTGGATCGCCAGGTAGCGATGAAGCCGCAACCTGGCCTACAGACCCCCTCAAGCATGATGTTGGATCGCCAGGTAGCGAAAAAGCCGCAACCTGGCCTACAGCCGCAACGCCAGCCCCCCCCGGCGTAGGTCAGGTTGGCGCGCAGCGACTACCTGACGATCGTCACCCCTGTATTCATTCCTTTTCACGTTGATTTCGTCACAACACGCCAGCTTACCGATCGGTTTGGTGAAGTCGTGCAAAGGGAAGCAAAACGATGGATATGACTACGGACCTTTGCTGAAGCACTGGATGGCCTGACTTACCTTGCCAAGGTCGATCTCGCGGCACTACCTGATATTCGTGCCTCAAGAAAGTGAAAGCCTGCTGTTACTGGTTAATTATCCTTGCATTTACAGGAATAGAATTCCAGTATTACACGCATGCTGACGCGCAGCTTAACCCCCCAACTTCAAGACGCCCTGGCTAATATCCCAGCGGTGGCGCTGCTCGGCCCACGCCAGGTCGGCAAAACCACGCTGGCCCTGGAGGTTGGGCAGGCCTTCAACGCGCTATATCTTGATCTTGAATCCGAGCAGGACCGCGCCAAGCTCGCGCAGCCCGAGCTTTACCTGGCAGACCACCAGGACAAGCTGGTCATTCTTGATGAAGTACACCGCGCGCCGGGGCTCTTCCCCGTCTTGCGCGGCTTGATTGATCGAGCGCGCAGAGCAGGTCGCAAAGCCAGCCAATATTTGCTGCTGGGCTCTGCCTCACTAGACCTACTGAAGCAGTCTGGCGAAAGTCTGGCTGGGCGCATTGCCTACCTTGAACTCGCCCCCTTTAACGTGCTGGAGACGCCTGAACTACCGGTTGACGAGCTTTGGGTGCGAGGCGGCTTCCCCGATAGCCTGCTTGCCCAAGACGCGACGCGCAGCCTGCGATGGCGGCAAGATTTCATTCGCACCTACCTTGAACGCGACATCCCCCAGTTTGGCCCGCGCATTGCCGCTGAAACGCTGCGTCGATTCTGGAGCATGCTGTCCCACCATCAGGGCGGCCTGCTCAATACCGCTCAGTTAGCCCGCAACCTGGGCGTAGACGCCAAAACCGCCGCCGCCTATCTCGATCTACTGGTCGATCTGCTCATCGTGCGCCGGCTGCCGGCCTGGCACGCCAATCTGGGTAAGCGGCTGGTCAAGTCACCTAAAGTGTACGTACGCGACAGTGGCCTGGTACATGCGCTGCTCGCCATTTCCGACAAGGAAGCCCTGCTGGCGCATCCGGTCGTAGG
The DNA here is from genome assembly GCA_964542455.1 of uncultured Thiobacillus sp. Classification (GTDB taxonomy): domain Bacteria; phylum Pseudomonadota; class Gammaproteobacteria; order Burkholderiales; family Thiobacillaceae; genus PFJX01. Next base: position 1,550 of record CAZIUC010000051.1, read on the forward strand.
CCAAAGCTGGGAATGTTTCGTCATTGAAAACCTGCTTGTCAGCGCCATGGGAAAAGCACAGGGCCACTTCTATCGCACCAGCGGCGGCGCAGAAATCGACCTGCTACTAACTTGGCCAGATGGCAGCCTGTGGGCTGTGGAAATAAAGCGCAGTCTCGCCCCCAAGGTCGAGCGAGGCTTTTATGCCGCCTGCGAAGACCTGACTCCAACGCGCAAATTTGTGGTTTATCCAGGACAGGAACGCTACCCCATTGCTCAAGACATCGAAGCCATTTCTCTGATGGAACTGGCCTCTATGCTGGCTGCCGCATGAATGGTTGATTGCTCGCTTCTCGAACCCGCTGAACCTCCACAACCTAGAGCCTGGCCCGCCAGCCGGCAACTCGACCCACGGCACATTGCACACACCAGTAGGTCAGGTTGGCGCGCAGCGACTACCTGACGATCATCCCCCTCAAGCATGAAGTTGGATCGCCAGGTAGCGATAAAGCCGCAACCTGGCCTACGACCGCAACGCCTGCCCCCCCCGCGTAGGTCAGGTTGGCGCGCAGCGATTACCTGACGATCGCCCCCATCAACAAGAAACACCTCTGGATAACCTACTGCTACCATGCCAAGCAGAATTCAGGACCGATCAACCAAATCTATCGTGTTGGCATGGACTTCTTCACCCAACAGACATGCGCCTGACCGCCGAACAACAGCACATCATTCTTGACTTGACCGCCGATCTCATCGGCTCGGATGCCCATGTCTGGCTATTCGGCTCCCGCACGGATGATCGTCGCAAAGGGGGCGACATCGACCTCCTGGTGGAAGTAGACCGTGTGCTGGACGACCGAGTCATTCTCGCCGCCCGTCTGGCGGCGCGTTTGGAACGCCGGTTCCACGGGTTACCGGTTGATGTCGTGCTCAAGGATCAGGCGACCACCAGCCAACCCATCCATCAAATCGCAAGGCGCACGGGTGTGCCGCTATGAACCTCCACTACCCACCAGAACAGTTGGAGGCTTTCCAGCTAACCGCTGACATCGTCGCCAAAGAAGCGCGGCACCTTGAGCAGACGCGCCGTCGTCTGCTCACCGAGCAGATTGACGCGACCTGGGTCAAAGCCCTTGATCACAACCCGGACCTGGCTGAAAGAGTGGAAGCGTTTTCATCCCGTTTCGGCCGATTACAAGACACCATCGGCGACAAATTTCTCCCTCGCATGGCCCTCCTGACCGGGATGCGCCCAGCCGCGCCGATTGAGTTACTCAGCCAGGCAGAGCGACTTGAATGGATAAACAGCGCCGACCACTGGATGGAGTGGCGAAAACTACGCAACCGGCTCGTACACGAATACATGAGTGATCCGGAAGAATTCGCCAACGCACTCAAGCATGCCCTGCAAGCCAGCCACGAACTGCTGGCAACAGAGCAACTAATCCGCCAAAGCGCCCAAGGCCTGGGCCTCCTGACGATGTAATCGCCCATGACCATCGCAAATGCCGCAAGCTGACCGACCCGTGCACACGAAAATGCCCACCACCACGCCCCTCACCGCATCGCTGCGCGAAATACTGTCCCGCCACCCGCGCGCGCATCGAACTGGCCATCCTTTTCGGTTCCCTGGCGGCGGTAAAGGCAAGGCCGGATAGCGACATCGACCTCGCGATCGCCAGCGTGGCGCCGCTTGGATCGACTGCCAAGTCGGTATTGATCGCCGACCTGGCGGAAACGCTGGGCCGATCTGTCGACCTGATCGATCTGGCGCATGTCGGTGAACCGCTATCCCCCCGCGTAGGTCAGGTTGGCGCGCAGCGACTACCTGACGGTCGTGTCGCTCAAGCTTGAGGTTTGGATCGCCAGGTAGCGATGAAGCCGCAACCTGGCCTACGGCCGCAACGCATGTACCCCCTCGCGTAGGTCAGGTTGGCGCGCAGCGACTACCTGACGATCGACCCGCTCAAGCATGAAGTTGGATCGCCAGGTAGCGATGAAGCCGCAACCTGGCCTACGGCCGCAACGCCAGCCCCCCCCGCGTAGGTCAGGTTGGCGCGCAGCGACTACCTGACGATCGACCCCCTCAAGCATGATGTTGGATCGCCAGGTAGCGATAAAGCCGCAACCTGGCCTACGGCCGCAACGCTTGCCCCCCCGGCGTAGGTCAGGTTGGCGCGCAGCGACTACCTGACGATTGTGTCGCTCAAGCATGATGTTGGATCGCCAGGTAGCGAAGAAACCGCAACCTGGCCTACGGCCGCAACGCCAGCCCCCCCCGCGTAGGTCAGGTTGGCGCGCAGCG
>CAZIUC010000052.1:0-3359 GCA_964542455.1 uncultured Thiobacillus sp.
ACCCGCCGGTTCAGGTGCTGACGATGAATGGGAAGAGTTCTGAGGTAGCGCCGGCTTCCAGCCGGCATCTTTTCAAACAGCCGGCTGGAAGCCGGCGCTACATGGCTACGGCTTCGCCTGCAACTGCTCCAGCAACCCCGCCGAAGCGTAGCCATCCACCGGCACCCCAGCCGATTTCTGCCAGGCGCGGATGGCCAGACGCGTCCGCGGCCCCGGCAAGCCATCCGGCTCACCAACATCCAGCCCGCGCGCGGCCAGTTGATGCTGCATTTCCATCACCTGTTCAACACTCAATGAGCGATTGTCGACATCACGACCGTTACGCAACTCCGGCAGGCCGAGCAGGCGATCGGACAGGAGGCCCACCGCCAGGGCGTAGCTGAGGGAGCGATTCCAGCCCAGGATCACCTCGAAATTGCGGTAGACCAGAAAGGCCGGCCCGGCATGGCCCTGCGGCAAGACGATGGCGCCGACCATGTCGGATTTTGGCAAGGGCGAGCCGTCGGCCTGGGTCACGCCCAGGCTGGCCCAGGTGCTGACCGGCTTCTTCACTTTGGGGTGCGCGGATTCCCAGTCGAAATTCGCCGGAAGGCGCACCTCGCGCCCCCACAATTCACCCGGCTGCCAACCGAGCTCCCGAAGAAAGTTGGCGGCGGAATGAAAGGCATCCGGTAGCGAGGTCCACAGATTCTTGTGGCCATCGCCGTCACCATCCACGGCGTAACGCAAATAGGTCGACGGCATGAACTGCACCTGCCCCATCGCCCCGGCCCAGGAGCCTTTCATATCGGCGGCGGCGACATGGCCCGCCTCGATAATGCGCAGCGATTGCAGCAACTCGCGGCGGAAGAAGGCGCCGCGACGTGGGTCGAATGCCAGGGTGGCGAGAGCGGCGGGAATGGGGAAATCACCGAGATAACCACCGTAGTTGGTTTCCAACCCCCAGAAAGCGACGAGGACGCTGGCCGGTACGCCATAGCGCTCCTGGACTTCATCCAGTAGCGCCCGGTGTTCCAGCAGCAAAGCCTGGCCGCGCTCGATACGCCAGGGACTGAGGCGCTTGTCCAGATAAGTCCAGAAGGTCTGGATGAACTCCGGCTGGCGCTGGTCACGTTCGATCACCTCGGGCAGCAGTTGTACGTCCGCCAGGGCGGCATCCAGAGTGGCCTGCGAGATGCCTTGCGCCAGGGCTTCCTGCCTGAATTGAGCAAGCCAGTTGGAGAAATCCGGGACTTCGTCGCCATGCGCCACCAGGACCGAAGCACAGCACAGTGCACAGAGGAGTTGTCGTAAATTGAGTCGAATCGTCATGCGGCGAGGCTAACACAGGGAGGGAAATCGCCTGATTGACCACGCCATATTGCCGCCGGTTCCTGGTGAGTGAGCCCCGTTTCGGCAAATCGCGTTACATCGTAAGTCCATGTGCGCGCCTAGTAGGCAGTCATGTTGAAACGCGAGGACACAAGCCCCAACCGCACCATGCAATGCGCGCGCACCATACTTGATGCGGTTCGCCGCGCTCACCACATCCTACAAATCATCCATTCGATTCATGATGACCGACTACTAAGTGAACAGGCAAAAAGACACGGACCAGCTACCCCGTTTGCCTAAAGTATTCCCACCGCTTGCCGTAATTAGCCCTGTCATCGCGGCCGAAACCGCTAGCCCAGAGGGAAGAATCATGCGTGTCAACATGCCCGTCACCGGCATAGAACGAGAAATGCGGGAAGGGGAAACCATCGTTTCCACCACCGATGCACAGGGCGTCCTCACCCATGTCAACGACACCTTCGTCAGCATCAGCGGCTTCTCTCGCGACGAACTCCTGGGAGCGCCGCAGAACATCGTGCGCCACCCGGACATGCCGGCCGAGGCATTCAAGAACCTGTGGGACAACCTCCAGGCCGGGCGGCCGTGGGTGGGCTTGGTGAAAAACCGCTGTAAAAACGGCGACCATTACTGGGTCGAGGCGCATGTCACGCCGCTCCGCCAGAACGGCCAGACGACCGGTTATCTCTCGGTGCGGCGCAAACCCGGCCGCGACCAGGTGGCGGCGGCGGAAGCCTTGTACAAGTCGGTGCGCGATGGCCGCGCCCGGCTGCGTCCGGCCGGCGCCATGAGCAGGCTCAAACGGCTCTCCATCAAGGCGCGCCTGGCCGGCATCATGGGCATGGTGGTGGCCATGATCCTGGTCGGTAGCGCCATCGGCATCGGCGGCCTGTCGATTACCAGCGGCGACATGGGCAGGCTTTATCACAACAACCTGGAACCGATTCGTCTGGTCGGCCAGATCGTGCGCCTGATGAGCGAGAACCAGACCCAGGTGGCGCTGGCGGTGCAGCACGCCCCAGACAGCCCCTTCTCGACGCAACATGACCATCCGGTGGACAAACATGCCGACACCATTATTGCCAATCGCGACAAGATCAGCGCGCTGATCGAAGAGTTCGACAAGATCGAAATTCCCGCAGAAACCCGTATCGCCGCCGCGACCTTTGCCGATGCGCGTACCCGCTACGTAAAAGAAGGTTTGCAGCCGGCGGTAAAAGCTCTGAAGGCCGCCGAATACAACGAAGCCACCCGGATACTGCTCACCCAGGTCAATCCGCTTTACAGCGAGGCACGCGACAAGATGGACATCCTGCGCCAGGCCTTGCAGGACAACGCCAGGAGTAGCTACGAACAGGACGATGCGCGCTTTCACACCCTGCTCAACATCGGTCTGGCCGGAATGGTCCTGGGCGTCCTGGTGGCGCTCTGGTTTGCCTGGCTGCTGATACGCGACATCGTCAAGCCACTGCAACGCACCATCGGCCATTTCCATGCCATCGCGGAAGGCAATTACCTGAATCACATCCGGATCGACCGCCACGACGAAATCGGCCAGGTGCTGGAAGGTCTGGAGTCGATGCAGACCAAGCTGGGGTTTGATATGGAGGAGACCCGGCGCGAGAACAACGAGAACCTGCGCATCAAGATCGCCCTCGACAGCATCACCCTGCCGGTGACGCTGTCGGAGGAAAACCATGTCTTGCTCTACATGAACCCGGCCGCCAGCAAGCTGTTCAACGGCATGGCACCGGAACTGGGAAAACGCCTGCCCGGCTTCAATGTGGCGGGCATGCTGGGTGGGCCCGTCTCTCAGGTATTCGATGAAGAGCACATCCGTACCGCCTATGCCGGCCGCTTCGATAGTTCTCGGGAGTTCGAAACCCGAGTCGCCGGCCATACCCTGCGCCTTTCGGCCAGCCCTGTATACGACGAGAAAGGCGCCTATACCGGCCGTGTCACCCAATGGCAGGACCGCACGGCCGAGGTCGCGGTGGAAACGGAAGTGGCCAGTCTGGTGAACGCGG
>CAZIUC010000053.1:0-3191 GCA_964542455.1 uncultured Thiobacillus sp.
GCCTGATCAGAGGGTGGATCGTCAGGTAGCGATAACCCCGCAACCTGACCTACAAAGTGCCGACAACGCCGGCCGGCTCATATGCATCAGAGTGGCAAGTCATTGGCGGCTGGCATGTGCCTCGCCAGATCCATGCTTTCGTGCAGCAATCTCAGCACTTCCAACACATGATCATCAGCCACCCGAAAAACCACAAAGTGACGGGCCTTGCGACCATGCCGAGCAATGTGCAAGGTGCGAACGCCCGGGGCCAACTCGTCTCGGGCTTTTGTGCCGAGCGTTTCGGGACCGTCAGTCAGGGCCTCAATGGCCAGCAAAATAGTCTCAACGTATTGCTCAGCTTGACGAGCGCCGAAATTCTCAGAAGTCCATCTCGAGATGTCGAGCAAATCCAGTTCGGCCCGCTCCGTCAGTCAAACACACCAGGCTCGACTCATGCCTCTGCGATCGCTTTAGCGGAGAGGGTCTTCAGATGGGTTCTCAATGATTCCGTAGAGTCAAAGGTCTTGAATCGACCCGCATCAATATCATCGATTCCGCCCTTCACAGCAGATCGCAGCGACTCCAGGCGATAAGCATCTTCAGCTTCACGCTGCTCGACAAGACGAAGCCCTTCGCGAAGGACTTCACTGGCGTTCTGGTAACGGCCGCTGGTGACCAACTGCTCGACCAGGCTGGCCTGGTGGCCGGTGAGTACAACATTACGCGTAGGCATAGCGCTCTCCCAAGGCATGACTGGCATAGTGTGCCAATTGATCAGACACCTGAACAGCAACAATCCAGATCAATGCGCATGCCGATCAGCGTTCACCCGCATATTGCTTATTAACCCACTCCCGATACGCCCCACTCGCCACGTTCTCCACCCAGCCCATGTGGTCGAGCTACCACTTCACGGTCTTGCGAATGCCGGTCTCGAAGGTTTCCGCCGGTTTCCAGCCGAGTTCGCGGTGGATCTTGCTGGCGTCGATGGCGTAGCGGCGGTCGTGGCCGGGGCGGTCTTTGACGTAGGTGATAAGGCGGGTGGCGGGACCGTCCGGGCTGGGCTGGTATTCATCCAGCAGGCCACACACTTTGTGGACGATGTCGAGGTTGGGCATCTCGTTCCAGCCGCCGATGTTGTAGGTCTCTCCTACCCGGCCTTTGGCGAGGACGGCGCGAATGGCGGCGCAGTGGTCGGAGACGTAGAGCCAGTCACGCACGTTCATGCCGTCGCCGTAGCGGATGCCAGCAAGCTACCGATCCGCCGCATCAAGCCGATCAAGAATTGCCAACGCCTTGGCCACATCTCCCGTCGCTGCCAAAGAACGAAAATGGTTTTCGGTGTCCCATGCGGCCAGCGCATGCGCACTCAACTCCTCAACCAACTTGTTTGTGCTCAGCCCCCGGCTGCGCGCCATTGATTTAAGGCGCTCGGCAGTATCGTCTGGTAAACGAATTGTCAAAGTACTCATCGCAACTCCTCCAAAGATTGCGCAGGTGTCAACACGCGCAACTTGCCCAGTAGCAACTCACCGCCACGCAGATCACGCACGTTATGCGTAACGATCGCCGCCGCCCCGCCCGCAAGTGCAAGTTCGATCAAATGGTTATCCGCTTCGTCAGGCAAATTTGGGCGCCAGCCGAAATACACCTTGACCCAACGCCCGCTTTTCGTAATCGCGGCAAGAACCTGTAACCGCTCATCAGGCGTAGTTAACTCACCCCACACATCACGACCCAACAAATCCTGGTATTCCAGCCACAACGCATTTCCAAACAGCGGTACAAAATAACCCAACAATGCCTTGCGCAACACTTGGCGCGAAGCACCACCGCCAGAACGGAGACCGGCAACAAAAACATTGGTGTCAATCACGACTGGAATCATGGTGACAGCATAGGTGCTATCAGAATGTGGCGCAAGCAAGTGAGCGCTTCTATGAATAACGAGGAAAAACCGATTTAACGATTAGCTCCTACTCGCGCCATACTGCTTGCCGATCCACTCCCGATACGCCCCGCTTGTCACGTTATCCACCCAGCGCATGTTATCGAGATACCACTTCACCGTCTTGCGGATACCGGTCTCGAAGGTCTCGGCGGGTTGGCGTGATTTTACCGGTCGCAGGGGGTGGGAGGTTTTTCGAGGCGCCCGCCAGTAGACCGAATTCATGCGATTCCAATCCAGACGGCCAGCGCGCGATTAACGCCGACCATAACATCTTCATCCAATTGGCCGATGACCGCCCCAATTCGCTCCCTTCGGAGAGTCATGATCTTGTCGACCTGGATCTGGCTGATCTTTACCAGTCCATTTTCGGGAGTTGGGTCAATCGTGATGCGAAACAACGGTGCGCCGACAATCTCGCTAGATACCAGTAACACCGTTACTGTCGCATGGGTCTCGTTGAATACATCAGACTGGATAACAAGTGCTGGGCGCGGCTTCCCAAAGTCTCCCTGGATGGCGACTGTAACGATTTCGCCACGTTTCATTCCCTCCAGCCCTCGATGTCCTCCAGGGCTGAATCCATGAACGTCATTAACTCAGCATCCTTTCGGTCCGCAGCGGCCACCAGCAAGGATTGCCTATGGCATTCCTCAGCAAACCCTGGGCGGCGAATGTCAGGCACCCAAATCTGCACCGGCCGCAGCCCAGCAGCCCGCAACCCGGCACGGTGCTTTCCAACACGTTCAGAAATGCTTGTTCTCATGGCTATCCTTGCAAACAAAGTGTTACATGGAACGTCATGTTAGGCCTCGTCCTTGTTACATGCAACCTCGATCCAAACCTCGGCGCGATAGCAACTACCTGGCATTCGTAAAAGCTCGGTACCTCAACAGCGCACAGCGAACCCATCAAGCACGGCCGGGTTGCTTCCCCCTTTTTCAAAGGGGGACCGAGGTACCGAAGGGTAGGGGCCGTATCAGGGATTTCTCCAAGGGTTGTGCCAGTTCAAACGTCCGAAAATCCCCCCTACCCCCCTTTGCAAAAGGGGGGGAACTTCAAACACCGCACCCCCGTAGGCCAGGTTGGTGCGATAGCGACTACCTGGCGGTCGTGAATCAAATCAGAGCTGGACTTTCATCAGAACACCCGCTCGTTGAGCATGGTCAACAGGTATTGGCCATAGGCGTTCTTCTTCGGTGGGTTTGCGTATTCCAGACCAACCTGGACACTGATTCCACGCGAAGCTGGACAGTGATTC